>DUBS01000017.1 GCA_012960225.1 Gemmatimonadota bacterium
CCGACAGCGAGTCGGCTAATCTCAGCAGCAGCACGGAAGTACATATCAAGCAACATCGGTGAAAGCATCTGAGCGTCAGCGATATTGTCGAAATTCGCACTCTTAGTATCGAGTGGGAGGTAATCACCAGCATCTATCTCTAGGTCGAGCAGTTCAAGAATAGAGCGCCCATACTCGGCTTGGTTTAGCCTTTGAAAACTGCGTCCCCCCGGGTTTGGGTTCGCTACCGCTGCAGCATCGATGCTGGATTCGAGGGCTAGAACAAGCGATAAGAGTGTGTCTCCGGCAGGATTCACGACAGCCGTGCGATCGATTTCCGCTTCCAGCCAGTCCCTGAACGCCTCGTAGTCGGCCACCGGCGGTCGGGGCACACCCGGTGGCGGCATCATCTCCGCTCGGAGCTTCCGGATCATCTTCTCTGACAATTCAGCGTTCCGTTCCGGAGCTGAAGCATCAAACTGCTCAAGCGACATATTGCCAGTCATTCTGCGGTCGTTATGGCACCGTACGCAGTACTGTTCAACAACCTCGGTATAGTCGATATCCGTCTCAGCCGACCCTGTATAGCTCCCCAAGCTCAGGTGCACAAACTCGGGTGATGACTCCAGGGGCAAATGAGGCACATAGGCTTCGCCACCGATGAGCACTAGGGTAAAACCCAAAACCGCAGAGACGCCGGCCAAGGTCTTCATACATGTCCTCTGAGAGGGGTCTTGCTTGTTAGCTAAGAATTTTCCAAATGTATTATAGGTAGGAGAGCCCTAGCCAGCCACAAGAACTACTACAAATGGCAGACCATCAAGCCACCAGATTTTTGGCAAGAGAGGGAATCGACAGTATGATCCTTAGGCATCCAGCCTGGGAGTGATCTCGGAGGAGATATAGTGAAAACTGAAGTCTGGAGAGCTTTTAGTGTCACTGCTGTCATGGTCGTGATGACATCGCTATTTGTGGTGCCCCCTTTGCCCTTGGCAGCACAGACCCAGGAACTTCCTCAGGTAACGACAGAGCGCATGACCGTGTTCGTTGAAGCTTACATAGCAATCAGCGAGCAGCGGAACGACTTTCACGCAGAGCTCGGCCGCACACACGAACTTCAAGAGCGTGAACGCATACGAGTCCGTTTTCAGGAAAGAATTCAAGGGATTCTCGCTGAAAACGAGATAACCCAGCTCGAATACGACGAAATCACGCTCGTGATCAGCATTGATGAAGAACAGCGCTTAATTTTTGAGCGTATGTTAGAAGAACTTTCTAGCGGCGAAGGTTCGGGCTAGCAGACCGACTGGGTGATCAGCAAGACAAGCAGTTGTGGTTGTTCTTCGCACCCAGGCTTTCCAGCAACGAGATCGTCTCTGGAAATGGACTGATCCGTTGCTGTGGGCCGTTCGCCATATCAACTGTTGTCTGCCCTCGACGGCTAATAAACGTCACATCAGCACCTTGCTGGACCAGGTAATGGATAAGTTCGTTGTCACCGCGAGCTGCTGCATGATGAACCGGACTGTAGCCGTTATGGTCCCTAGCGTTTACATCTACCCCTAGTTCTCCGACCAAGTATTTCACCGCAGGTACCCAACCATCTGGCACATGCCGATGTGAATTGCCTGCATATCCCTCTCCATATCCGACCCCACTTGCAGCGTGGATAGGAAACACTCCTGGCCCGCCCTCAGGAACAGGTGCTAACCCCGAAGGATCTTCGCTCGAACTGGCCCCACCACGTCCACCACGTCCACGACCAGGTGGTTTCAGTGTTGGAACCCCGTACTCTGCCCCGTACTCTACAAGAAGCTTCATCGCGTCGACATCGGTAGCGTAAGCCGCACGCCAGAAAGGAGTTGCACCAATTGTGTTCACTCGAAGCAGATCGAAAGTGTAGGACATGTACCAAATATGCTTCCTGAGCCTGACGTTCGGATCTACACCAGCTTCTAACAGCCTCTTCATCACATCTAGGTACGTCGCATCCTGCTGACGATACGCGTGCTGTTGAGGATAACGGGATTTGGGCGCCCAGTGTGTGTTCAGGGACGAAAAGAGTGGTGTTGCACCAGCATCGCTAGCGAGTGTCGGGTCCGCACCGCGATCAAGGAGTAGCAGCGCTAGATCAAAGTGCCCGTTTATTGTTGCCATTAAGATCGAGCTAGTGCGGTCTCCGTCGCTTACCTGATTGATGTCCGCTCCGAAATCCACAAGAGCGAGTACCACATCGACGTGACCTTCGCGTACCGCATGGAGTAGCGGTGTAAGCCCTCCCTGCCTGCCTACCAACTCCGTGTAACCGAGTGGGGCCTCCAGCTGAGCACCCGGTTGCTCTTCCCGCTCTGGGGCATCCGGTACGCTCATCAGGGAGTGCTGAACTTGCTGGGCTGCCCGCACTGCTGCACGCACCTGGCTGGGCTCTGGCCGCCAACTAGGCCCTCCCATTGCTGCAGATTTGAAGGTCTCCAGTATTTCGTTACGAACAGCGCGCGCCGTTCGGTCTACCTCATCTAGCACAGGAATGTCGACGACCTTCGTCGTCAGTGAAGCATCAGCTCCATTCGAGAGCAACACCTGCACGACATCCAGATGGCCGGCTGAAGATGCAAAAATTAAAGGTGTTTGGCCCCAAGTCGATTCCCGTACATCTACATCCACACCATGGGTTATTAAAGAAGACGTCAACCCAACCTCTCCGGCAGCTGCAGCAAAGTGGAGTGGGGTAACCTTACCTGTCTCGGTTTCAGCTCGTGGATCAGCGCCTGCCTCAAGGAGACTCGAGGCAACCCCTCTGGAACCCTTCCTCGTCGCCAAATGAAGAGGGGTGTAACCGCCTATACGCGTCACAGCCTCAAGGTTTGCACCAGCTGCGACAAGCAGCGAACTCATTTCTGTATGCGCGTTTTCTGCGGCCCAGTGGAGCGCGGTCATACCATCTGCGTGAGCAGCGTTCACATCTGCTCCCCCACTCAAAAGCAAGCGCACCTCGTCGAGATCCCCCATCATCGCTGCATCGGCGACTGGTGAATCTCCGGGTGTGCCTGCAAGAATCAGCAAGCTAAAGCATAGTAAGCCCACAACCTTCAGACTTACGTCACGCCCTATCAATGCTCGCTCCTTAGTTATTAGTAGACAAAGGCACCGGCATCGACAATGAGAACTCCCCACTGCTGTCTCCGAAGTTCTCCAAGTCATCAACCCCGAGATCATGGAGCAAGCTCAGCATTACGTTGGCCATTGGGGTCCCGTCCGGAGCTTTTAAGTGAAGATTTCCAGGGTTGTGCCCCCCTGCACCCCCGAGAACGGTCAAGGGGCAACGTCGGTGGTTGTGGAGATTTCCGTCCGCCATCGGTGACCCATAGATGATCATCGTGTTGTCCAGCAGATTACCGTCGGCTTCTTCAACGCTCGCGAGGTTGTTCAAGAGGTAGGGGAGTAGGCTCGTGTGGTACTTGTTGATCTTAAAGAACTCAAGAATTGCCTCCTCACGTCCTCCGTGGTGTGAAGCTCCATGGAACGGCCGATCAGTGCCGCTCTCCGGATACACACGACCAGAAGCGTCCCGACCAGTCTTGAAGGAAAACACACGAGTAACGTCTGACGCAAAAGCAAGAACCTGAAGGTCAAACATCAGCTTGACGTGCTCTTCAAAAGAGTCGGGCACACCCGCAGGAGACTCAGGTAGCTCGCGAGATTCTCCATTCATGTTCCGGGCTTCAATTGTCTGGATACGTCGCTCCAATTCACGAACGTTGTCCAGATAACGGTCCAACCTAGCGTGGTCCGTGGGTCCTAAATCTTTCCTAAGAAAAGCAATTTCTTCCGTGATCCAATCAAGAATACTCTTATTCGTCTTCCTACGAGCTGCGCGTTCTTCTGCAGTCCCACCTGCCCCGAATAGCATCTCAAACGCCACACGAGGATCCCGGATCATTGGGAGTGGTTCACTCGGTGACGCCCAGCTTATCGAATCTGTATAGGCACAGGCGTAGCCATAAGCGCACCCACCAGATTGATCTACCGGTTCAATACACAGCTGCATTGACGGAATCGATGTCTCCTGACCGAATCGCTGCGCACACAGTTGATCAAAAGATGTTCCCGCGTAAAGGTCTGAGCCCCTGGTTTGCTTTGGGTGAGACTGGGTGAGATAGACTGCACTCGATCGGAAGTGGTCACCCCCAATCTCGGGCGGCTCGAATGCCTCAGCCATCTTTACGTCAGTGTTACTAATAATCGTCAAATAGTCGCGGAAAGACTCGAGAGGGCTAAGCGCACTTGGCGCTAAGTCAAAATCACGCCCAACCTGGGCAGGGGACCATAAGTTTTGGGTAGCACCCCACTCGTTACATCCAGCGGCTCCATGGACCATCTCAATTGCGATCACACGGGTTGGATCTACCTCCGGTAACGCCTTCGACCACACCCTACCAGCTGGGACCATGGCATCCAGAAAAGGTAAGGCCATCGAAGCACCGACACCTTTCATGAAGGTACGGCGCGGTATCTGCTTTCCCGTGACAAAATTCATATAGCTCGTCTCCTCACACCTAATTTGGCAGATCTTGCAGCTGATTGTCGACTACACTTGCCACTTGCTGAACCTGAAACGCCTCGCTTTCAACTACCCCCAGAATAAAAGCGGACATTCTGTATCCCTCGGTAGCAGCAGCCCGGGTTATCGATCGAACAGTTGGCTGATCATAGTATTCTACCCTTCTTCCCAGGGCGTACGCCATCAAATTTTCAGTAAATGTCCGAATTAGGGGTATCGGCCGCTTCAAGAGAGCATCCTTAAGCTCCTTTGGATTTGAAATAGGCGTACCATCGTAGAGCTCGCCTCTAGTGTCGAGGGGTACGCCATTCTCTCGTATCCGCCACCGGCCCGTGACATCAAAGTTGTCTAGTGCGAGACCAATTGGATCAATAAACCTGTGACAGGAATTACAGGTAGGACTTGTTCTGTGTAGCTCCATACGTTCACGAGTGGTCAACATCCTTCCCGCTTCAGAGCCTTCAGTTTCCTCAAGGTCTGGAACTCCTGGTGGAGGAGGCGGTGGCGGAGATCCAAGAAGAACCTCCATCACCCACTTACCGCGAAGCACAGGTGACGTGCGATTGGCGTTAGAAGTCAGCGTAAGCACGCTTCCATGCCCCAGCACTCCTCTCCTGTGATCATCCGGATATACAATCCGACGGAAATTATTACCCACAACGCCTGCGATACCGTAGTGCCGAGCCAACCGCTCGTTTACGAATGTGTAGTCCGCTGAATAGAGGTCTAAAATACTCCTATCCTCACGTACTAAATAGTTGAACAACAGCTCGGTCTCTTGCCGCATTGCTTCTGCAAGCTGTTGATCGAAATCAGGGAACCAGAATTGATCAGGATGGACCTTATCAAGGTCCTGTAAGCGAAGCCACTGCCCTGCGAACCTCGGGCCAAGAGACTCAGCACGCCTATCGCTCAGCATCCTAAGGACTTGATTCTTAAGCTCTTCCGGATCAGAGAGTTCCCCTCGCTCAGCCACTCCCAGCAGTTCGGGGTCAGGCGCGGTTCCCCACAGGAAGAAAGAAAGTCGTGACGCTAAATCGACGTCATTAATTCGATAGCTTTCTCCCGGCTGCATGTTCGGAGGAGCTTCTTCAAAACGGAATACGAAGTGAGGACTTGCTAGAATCGCTTGAAGTGCGGTACGGATTCCAACCTCGAAACCACCACTCGCACCTTCCTCATAAAACGACATTAGGAATTCAAGATCCCGTTCATTAAGCGGTCTTCGGTATGCTCGTCTGGCTAGTCCGGAGATAATCTCCTCAGCGCAAGGATATGCCTCATCAGCCAAAGTAGGACGACAGGTAAAAACATTCTCCCGAATCGGAGATTCAGAAATACCAGTAACCTTGCTCGGACCTGAAATGATCAGGTCGCGGACATGCGGTAGAAGAGTCAAACCATAACCACTGATACCGGTATGACGATCAGCAAGAGACCAGTCATGTGGGGACATCAGGTCCTCCACTGGTCCTTCTGTTCTCCGGATGAAAGCAGCTGTCACACGTTGTGGTCCGGCACGCACAAAGATCGGATCAGTCCGCATCGAAATGCCTTCGGGATCGGATATGCGCATCCATTGATCTAGATCCAAGAGTGCAGCTCGTGATCCATTCACAGAGACCTCGACCTGCTCGAATCTCATGATCTGGCCAACAAAACCGTCACCGGTCGTGGTATGTTCAAAAGCAATCCGGAAAATATACTCTCCGTCTGCTGGGAACGTATGCACGACGGACACGCCCCCTCGTGTACCAAATGGCGCACCAGGAACCCGTTCTGTCTGAGAGCGGTAGCCGGAAACGTTGTAGGTATGCTCAGCCGGTCTTGCATTGGGGTCACCCAAAGCGAGGCGGCTGATATCTGCTGCCGCATTCAGATAGGCATCGAGTAGTGTTGGGGACAGAAGCTGCACGTCAGCGATGTTGTCGAAATTTTCACTCTTGGTATCAAGGGGTAGGTATGCTCCCGCATCAACTTTGAGACCAAGTAAATCATGGACTGCACTCTCATATTCCGACCGATTAAGGCGCTGGAACGTCCGGCCACCTGGGTTGGGACTACGTGCGGCAAATCCATCCATATGTGTCTCAAGTTCTTCAGCTAGAACTCGGAGAGTGTCGCCCGCTGGACGCCTCGCACCCGGGGGGGGCATCATCCCGGCACGGACCTTCCTGATCATTTTCTCAGCTAGCTCTGCATTGTCTTCAGCGGTGGCCAAATCGAACTGCTCAAGAGTCATATTTCCCCGCAATGCGCTGTCATTATGACAACGTACGCAATACTGCTGGATGACATCATTACTTGAGGCCTGGCCTCCTTGGACTATTGGGATGGGAAGATCAACTCGCTCAGTCTCTATGTAATGCTCTCCCACAGAGGCGAGTAGCACCCCGAGCATTGCTGATAGCACGGTGAGTATCTTCATGGTCCCCATCTTTCGTGTGTGATTCTATTCCTATATTTCGTTGAAATGCCCACGGCAAATCACCCTTGGCTTGGGCGGAGCTCACCAGCAATAATGACTAAGTAAGATGAACTCGCCACCCCCAAGGAGCCAGTCTAACAACAATTCAAGGTGTCTCTGGAATGCTTATATTTAATCATCCACCAGACGAAGCCCCTTGCCACCAACTGCAGTTTCGAAGTAAGGTCGGATTATGATTAGACTACGCTCGCTTTCGACTCTCACCGCCGTCCTCCTCGCGGCGGGCTCTAACCTTGAAGCCCAAACGACAGCCTACGTCGGCGGTTCCATATGGGATGGCACCGGTGCTTCTATCATCCGGAACGCGACAATGGTTGTAGAGGACGGTCGCATTACAGCGGTGTCACCGTCAGCCGAAATTCCAGCTGGGACAGAGATCGTGTTCCTTGAGGGTAAAGTCTTGATCCCGGGGCTGATTAACACCCACGGTCATGTAAGTGGTCTATGGGCAGCCGAGGACGTTGTCGATGAGCAAGACCGTATCCGTGGTGACCTCGAACTCTTTGCGAAGTACGGAGTCACAACAGTGAATAGTCTCGGCGACGGCCTGGCCGTGATAGAAGCGCGGAAATCTTCAAGCCCCCTGGATCCACGAGCTCGGCTGCTATCAGCCGGAGCGGTAATCGCTGGCAATACTCCAGAGGCAGCCCGCAATCAAGCGATCGCTAATGCAGACGCGGGTGTTGATTGGCTCAAGCTCAGGGTAGATGACAATCTTGGCTCGTCCCGTAAAATGCCCTGGGATGCCGTCCAGGCTGTGATGAACGTCGGGAACGAAAGAGGGCTCCAGGTTGCCACACACCTTTTCTACCTTGAAGATGCCAAGCGCCTGATTGATATGGGAACTGGGATGATCGCGCACTCCGTAAGGGACACGGACGTGGATCAGGAGTTCATAGATAGTCTTCTCGAAAGTGGCATCTGCTATGTTCCGACTCTTACTCGTGAAGTAAGCACATATATCTACGGCACAAGACCAGGATTTTTTGACGACGAGTTTTTCACAGAGTATGCCAACGAGAGCGAAATCGAGCGACTGAGTGAGCCTGCTTACATGGAACGTACCCTGGCGAGCGCCTCCGGTGCGGCCTACAGAGTCGCGCTCGTTCAGGCAATGGAGAACATGGTCATCCTCCAAGATGCCGGCGCGCCCGTCACGTTCGGGACTGACGCGGGGCCTGCAGGCCGATTCCCCGGCTACTTCGAGCATATGGAGCTAGCACTGATGGTCGGAGGTGGACTAACCCCAACACAGGCCCTGTTAGCAGCCACAAGTGTGGCTGCTTCATGCCTTGGCCTAGATGATATTGGAACCCTAGAGCCAGGAAAGTGGGCTGACTTCATCGTGCTGGATGAAGACCCTACCCGGGACATCACATATACACAGTTGATTGATCAGGTATACGTCGCAGGCCAACCGATACGAACCAAGACTGAGGGCTAGCAGTAGCAACCGCTCGTTCGGAGGATCAAGCTACCTAGAAGGTCCTTGTAACAGCTGATCAAGTTGGAATACGCGACCATTTTTTACCACGGTTCGCACATCTCGTGCCGCCCGAATATTCTCTAGGGGATTGGCCCCAAACACCACAAGATCAGCTAACATCCCTGGCCGAACGGAACCGAATTCTCGTCCGTAACCCATTGCAGCAGCAGAAATTGACGTAGTCGCACGCATAACATCGATAGTGGACATGCCTCCATACCGCACGAGGGCCTCCATCTCTGTAATCAAGCTGAGTCCTTGTGGATTGATCGGTGAATCCGTGCCCATCACCACCACTCCTCCTGCCTCTACGACCCTGCGCAAAGTTGACGCCATATCCTGAACCAGACGCCGTGAAGTCTCTAGATCACCTCGGAGCCTCACCGCTTGAGGAGCCGACGGAGAGAAGGTCGTAACCCGGGGATCATCGAACAGAGATGGGTCATCCACGGTAACCAACGCGTAACCGCCAGAGATACCAACTGTCGGAGTAATCGTCATGCCGGATTGCGCCAAGAGCTGCACTACGTCCTGATAGCTACGGTTGAGCGCGGTAACCTTAGTGGAATATCCCCTCCGGCTTGTTCCACTTACGTGCTCGACCCCATCCGCGCCATTGGCGACGGCGGGGTACAGTTCATGCGATGTTACCGGCATTCCGAGAGCGTGCGCTTCAGTAATCACCCTACGCTGGACTGCATCCGGGAGCCGCACATAGGTCTTCACGAGGTCATAACGCAAAGCCGCCGCTCGCTCCATCTCCAGCGCAACCTGTGCAGAACTCGCAAGAGAAGGGGCTCCACTGTAATAGATCCGACTACCGTCTATAGTGCCGCCTGTCCCGAAGATGCGCGGCCCTATCCTTCGACCTGAGCCAATCGATTCACGCGCCTCTACCACATCATAAGGGTCACCCGCAGGTATGCGGATACTGGTGATGCCGTAGGAGAGCCAAGTCCTGCCTAATTGCTCGCCTGAGGCCAAATCCCCGTGCGTGTGCATCTCAATCAATCCAGGTGATACTACCCCATCTGTCGCATCCACAATCTCTCCCACGTGCAGTGCCTCATCGTGGGGATCGACACGGACAATCCTGTTTCCATCAATGACGATGTCGATATTTCGATGCAATGACTCTGAGACACCGTCGAAGAGAGCACCTGCATGGACGACCACCCGCCCAGTGGGGGTCGACCGCTGCCACCAGAGCGCTACCGGAATATCCTCGATGCGTCCATCAGTCAGCCAGACACGACGTAGGCGGTCGGTAGTCAGGTATACGATAGACTCTGAGTCACCAGCCCATGTCGGGTCATCTGCAAGTTCGTTAGTGAGTCGTCTCGAAGGTCCAAGCGGGTCTCCACCCGGTGTCACTGGGATCACCCAAAGCACGCCAGTAGACACGTACGCCATAAGTCGACCGTTGGGAGACCATACTGGACCGTCTGTAGACCTTGTACCTACTGAACCATGAGGGGAAAAATCGAGCCAGTGTTCATTGGTTTGGAGAACCGGCTCAGGAAGTTCTTCCACATCTCCGGAGAAGGCCGGAGTGTAAGTAACACTTCCACCCTTAGTCGTGCTTTCTTGGTTAGCATCTGCGGTGTCATCAGCATCCTGTGCAGCCACCCGGCCCAAGGAGATGAGAAGTGCCTTGTTCACACCCTCCCTGAATCGCGTCGAGTAACGCCAATGCGCAGAAACGGCTAACTGCTCTCCGTCAGGAGACCAGGACACCCTACCAGGGTTATTCAGGCCTGAACGCACAGTTCGTGACACGTTGGTCGAAAGAGAAATAATCCTGATATCACTGACTCTCCCACCAGATACCACATAAGCAATCTCACTGGCATCCGGTGACCAAACCGGAACCCCACCCCCGTCATTGGTCACCTGTTGCATCTCTCCGCTCTCGACATTGTGTACCCAGATTTGGAGCATGCCCGATCGATCAGACGCATAGGCCAATCGGGATCCATCCGGTGACCATGTTGGATCAGTTTCCACATAAGCATCGTCGGTGAGGCGAACCGGATCACCGCCGATCGGCATCACCCACAGATCACCAAGTGCTGCAAAGGCCACACGATCACCCCCCGGTGCCACAGCGGGGGAGACGATCCCGTGGACTGCCTTCCTGCTCAAATCATCAAAGTCACGGAGAGCCTTCCTGTAGGTAGGTCGCTCCAGTGTGACAGTTGCCTCGAACGGGATCTCAGAGGCCACGCCTCCAGTTGCAAGCCGTGACCGAATCTGACCATCTGCCGTATACACAAGCTGCGAGCCTTGCCAGCTAGCCCTAAACGGGAAGACGTCTTCATCCACGTCACTAAGAATTTGCTCAGAACCAACATTTGGACTCACAGGAACAATGCGAATCTGACTCGATCCGTAGCTCTGAACATTGTATGAGAGCCTGGAGCCATCTGGACTCCAAGACACACCGAAGAGGCTAGAGCCGACGCTATAGGTATCAGCCACTCGCTCCGTGGCCCCTAAAGAGGAACGAATCCATACCCCAGTTGAGGTTCCGTCAGTCACATACGCTACAGCGTCGCCAGCGGGTGAGTAAGCGGGGCCATACTCGTTATCACCTCCGTTTGTCAGACGCCGTGCTTCTCCGTCGACGAGGGCGACTTCCCAGATGTCATAAGTCCCAGATCGGTCAGACGAGAAAGCAATGCTCGACCCGTCCGGAGACCAATGTGGCTCACGATCATCAAATGGTCCCGATGTGATCTGGGCTAGACCAGAGCCATCAGCATTCACCGCCCAAACGTCATAGTCACCAGCCCAGTAGGCCTGGAACGCGATCCGAGTCCCGTCCGGAGACCAGGAGGGCTGTCGTGCATCTCCCTCTGGATCCGTGAGCGCAATCGCAGTACCGCCAGTCGCTGGAAGAGTCCATATGCGACCGAGAGCGTCAATCGCCAGGGTCTGGCCATCGGGCGAAAGCGCTGCGGCCATATTAGTGCCCTCGCGGATCGTAACTTCAATGACGGCTTGCTCTGATGCTTCCGGAACCGGTACCAGGCCCATGACTGAGAGAACGACCAAGGCGATCGGTACCGGATGAGCTGGTGTTCTATAGATCACGATTCCGCTCTCCTCATGGACTGTGAGCGATCCAGGACTGGGGCCGAACCGAGGAATAGGTCCGGCTATGGCCAGAGCCGCAAGCAACAACCGCTGTGAACGAATACGCCTCCAACCCATTAAATGGCATCTGAACTCTCGAATTGACGGGCTCTGACACTTAGAATTATGTGATATCAATATTTCTCGAACTCTACGAGCCATGGCGCGCTATCTGACAGAGTTGATCGGTACCTTCTTTCTCGTCTTCGTGATCGGGATGACGGCTGTAGCTGGGCTTTCTGCGGCCCCGATCGCAATCGGCTGCACACTGATGGTGATGGTATACATGGGAGGGCACATCTCTGGCGCCCACTATAACCCAGCCGTGAGCATTGCCGTCTTCCTAAGAGGCTCCCTAGAGAAGAGTGATTTACTGCCGTACATAGCAGCTCAACTACTGGGTGCGTGGCTCGCAGCTAGTGCGGTACTGGCGGTTACGGGCGCCACGTTCGCACCAGCACCTGGTGCCGGGTACGAGACTTTAGCAGTCCTACTGTCTGAGGTCTTGCTGACCTTTGCGCTGGTCCTCGTCATACTTAACGTAGCAACGTCACCGACCACTGAAGGCAATTCATACTACGGGCTCGCAATTGGATTCACGGTACTCGCAGGCGCTTACGCTGTAGGGCCGATTTCAGGTGGGGCGTTTAACCCGGCTGTCGGATTTGGTCCAATTCTCGTTGACACGCTGGCCGGCGAAGGCTCATTCGAGAATTTGTGGCACTACATCGTATGGCCGATAGCGGGTGGTCTCCTCGCGGTGCCGGTATTCCGCATGCAGCACGGTGCAGAATCTGACTAGCCTGAGCTGAGTTTGAACGCCTCGACCTAATCAACCCTTAGGCGCTGATCTCGTGAACCGCGCCTGCCCCCTTGGGCACGCGAATCATTTCAACGAGCTGCTGTACCTCAGGTGGCGGCTCTGGAGTGAACTGCGAAACTGTAAGCGTGATCGCAAAATTGAGTAGCATGCCGACCGTGCCGATCCCCTGCGGACTAATCCCAAACCACCAGTTATCAGCGTTATTGAGTTCTGGATGAATCAGCGTGAAGTATGCGATGTAAGCCGCGGTCAGGGTTATACCAGAAACCATGCCAAGGATCGCGCCCTCCCTAGTCGTACGTTTCGAAAATATTCCAAGGATGATGACAGGAAAAAATGAGGCCGCTGCTAAGCCGAAGGCGAACGCAACGACCTGTGCTACGAAACCTGGTGGATTAATGCCCAGATAGCCCGCAACCAGCACGGCTGCACCTGCCGAAATCCGCGCAGCGACTAGTTCACCACGCTCTGTGATCTCCGGCATAATAGATCGTTTTAGTAAATCGTGACTCACCGCAGAAGATACGACCAGAAGAAGGCCGGCCGCCGTAGATAGGGCTGCCGCAAGGCCACCAGCCGCTACAAGTCCTATGACCCAATTCGGTAAGCCGGCAATCTCCGGGTTCGCAAGGACAATGATATCGGGGTCGACTGTTAATTCATTAGCTGTCGACGCATCTGGACCCACAAACTGGATGCGGCCGTCCCCATTTAGATCCTCGAAACTAAGTAACCCGGTACCTTCCCACGTCGTAAACCACTCAGGCACCTGGGCGTAGGGTACTTCCGAAACGCTGTTGATGAGGTTCGTACGAGCGAACACGGCTACCGCTGGAGCGGTTGTGTACAAGAGAGCGATGAATACGAGAGCCCATCCTACGGAGAGGCGGGCATCCCGTACACGTGGGACCGTATAGAAGCGGATGATCACATGTGGTAGACCAGCGGTCCCGACCATAAGTGCTGCCGTTATAAAGAAGACATCTAATCTGGATTTTGTTCCAGACGTGTACTCCGAGAATCCGAGCTCCTGATGTAGACCATTCAGTCGCTCTAGTAGTGATATTCCCGAAGCCTGGTCAACATCACCGAAACCCAACTGAGGCACAGGGTTTCCGGTGATCAGCAGAGATAGGAAGATGGCAGGAACCAGGTAGGCGAAGATCAGCACACAGTATTGGGCAACTTGTGTGTATGTGATGCCTTTCATACCACCTAGGACAGCATAGAAAAAAACAATCGCCATCCCGATGTAGACTCCAGTCTCTACATCAACTTCTAGGAAGCGGCTGAATACAACACCCACACCCCGCATCTGCCCAGCCACGTATGTGAACGAGATGAAAATCGCACACACAACCGCCACAATCCTTGCGGTCTGAGAGTAGTAACGGTCACCGACAAAATCGGGCACCGTAAATGCTCCGAACTTCCGTAGGTAGGGAGCCAACAGCAGTGCGAGTAGCACATACCCACCCGTCCAGCCCATAAGGTAGACCGCACCATCGTATCCCATGAAGGAGATGAGCCCAGCCATCGAAATGAATGATGCGGCACTCATCCAGTCGGCAGCGGTAGCCATCCCATTAGCCAAGGGTGAGACGCCGGCACCTGCGATATAGAAGTCTTTTGTCGAAGTCGCGCGGGACCAAATTGCAATCCCTATATAGAGCGTGAACGACGCAGCTACCAATACGAAGGTCCAGGACTGGACGCTCATACGTCGTCCTCTTCTTGCAGGTCGAACTCACGATCCAGCCGGTTCATCAGGAAGACGTACACGAAAATCAATGCCACAAAAACGTAGATTGCACCCTGCTGTGCGAACCAAAAGCCTAGGGGAAAGCCCGTACCCGGCACGGTCACTGTATCAAGCGGTTCTACCGCGATAATCCCAAAGCCGTATGAGACGACGAACCAAACTACCAAAAGCATTCCTACGTACCGGATATTCCTTCTCCAGTACTCCGTAGCCCGTGCTCTAGTTGATGAATCAGGCCCGTAGCCCGCAGAACCTTGAGAGGGCTGTTCGCTCATAAAACACTCCGGCAAGGGGTCGAAAACCCGCAAACACTAGTAGGACGGAAGTCCGTGCGGCAAATGAGTCTTGGGGTATTCGCGATAATGACCGGCAAGCAACACCAGCACAAACTCACTGAACCTGAATTCGTCAACTTCCTCCCCATGGCTTCTTCTGGACATTGTCCACTGGACTCATTGTACGCCCAGGTCTAGTCGCTTCTCGGGTAGCAAGGTTGTACTGATCACCAGGCGCTAGGAAATAGAATTTCCCATTCTCACCAGTAGTAGATTGGTTGTCATAAATCAGTACATATGACGCTCCAATCACCTCAAACTGATCTCTCTGGACCACGATGGCGGTATTCTCGTCTAGGGCAATCCCGAGCAGCTCTGGGTGTGCCTCGATCACTTCGACCAGGTCGAAGTGCCGATTCCGGCGAAGTACGTGTTGATCAATTCCCACGTTACGCAGGTATCCGAAGCCAACCTGATGGTCACCCATCATGGCAAGGTTCGTTCGCGTATCACCTCGCACCAAGAATGAACCCTGGATTGAAGCTCCAGCTGATGACCCACCAATGACACCACCTCGGTCGAGCACCTTCCGAATTTCCTCTTCGGTTCGAGTGCCCCCGTAGGCGTCAACCAACCTCCACTGGCGACCTCCGAAGAAGTAGACCGCGTCAGCCGTCAGAAGTGGCCCCACGAATTCCTCAGTGTCCGCTACAGCAGGATCGGTCGTATGCAACAGTGTCATGTTCGTAGCACCATTACGTCGCCAGGAATTCAGGCCTTGGTAATACTCATCATACTCCTCGGCACCCCCAGCCGTGGGAATCATCACGATGTGTGCATCTGGGCCACCGGCCAGTTCGAGAAAGCGCTCGTAGATCTCAGGAGAGCGCATCGCTCCTCCCACGATAACCAGTGATCCGTTCTCAGGACCTACAAGAGTGGGCCCAGCCGGTTGCTGTGCTGTCGCACTGGGCGAGGAGACTAGCCCACAAACAATCACCAGAACTATGCAGCGGGTGATCCAATTGATCCGTAACATATTTACTCCTCTGTTCCGTAGACGAAGCGCTCCAGTTCACCATGGACGCGCTCGATTGTTTCCTTCGAGGGCGATGGCGTAACAGCCGACACACTAATTGCCACCACAGTATTGATGAGAAGAGACCAGATCGCACCATGCAACCCGAGGGGGTGCGGTGAGACGACCAGCGTGATGTATAATGCAGCGAGTCCCGTAGAGATTCCAGCAACCACACCTGCCCTAGTGAGTGTACGACCTCCAGGGAAGCACACACCCAAAATCGCCGGCATAAGCTGCAACGCTCCGGCTCCTGAAAGTGTGACTAGTACCACCAAGAAGTCGAGCCTCAACACCGAGAGGTAATACCCCACGACAAGAAGTCCGAGAACGATTCCCCGGCCGACCCACACGTAATGTGCTTGGCTCTCGTCGGGGTTGATATAACGCTGGTATACGTCCCGGGTCAGTACAGTCATGTTCGCATGCAGGATCGAATCCAGGGTGGACATCGCAGCCGCAGTTGCGCCCGCTAAGATGATACCCGTCAGCCATGGTGAAGCGTACGCGAAGAGTAGCTCAGGAAAAATTCGGTCGGCAGCTGGACCCTCGAGCCCAGGCATGACGACCGCCCCACCCAAACCGATCAAAGCCGCGGGAATAAATAAGGTCATTAGGTAGATCGGCGTCGTCGCCCCGAGAAGCCTGAGTGTCTTAGCGTCGATCGCTGTGTAGTAACGGATCATCATATGTGGCTGGAAGATGACCCCAAATGAGAGCGTGAAGGTCATACCAATCCACATACCCGGCGTGAAGAAACCCTTCGGACCTGGTAGGGAGAGCAAATCCGGCCGCTGTTCTGAAACTGCACGCCACAGTTCCAGCGGCCCCCCGAAAAGCTCGTAGGATAGAACGAGTGCCCCTACCCATATTGCTATATACATCCAGATCCCCTGGAGCACGTCAGTCCAATAGACCGCCCGGAGTCCACCAGCCATTAGATAAACTGCTGCCACAACCAGGAGAATTAGCGTGCCAAGCTCAAGGCCAACACGGCCGTCCGAGGCAATATTAATGATGTAGCCTAGACCCTGTGCCTGCGCCTGGATGTAGAGGATTGTGAAGACAACCGAGATGGCTGCCACAGCGACACGTACGGCTTCTGACTCGTAGAAGTCAGCCAGCATGTCTGCGGGGGTGATATAGCCGAAAGCCTTTCCAAGCGCCCAGATCCGAGTACCAATCACATAGGTAATCGCACCGACCAGGAGCGTCCATGTTCCGGCGGCCCAGAAGCCCACACCGTGTGTATAGAAAAATCCGCCTGAGCCCAGGAATGCGAACACGGAGTGGAAACTTGCTACGACGGTCAAATAAAGAACGACAAAACCAGCACGACGACCGTAGAGGAGGAAATCCTCCATATCGACTGTCATCCTACGATTAGCGACAACACCCAGGACGAGCGTGAAGACCAAATAAAGAAAGATCAGGCTGGTTGCGATGACCCAGGTTTCCATCAAACTGCCACCATCAAGCTATAGACCCCGCCTCAAGGCCCAGACCAGAACACAGATCAGGGCGGTGTAGACTGCGAACAGAGCCACGTAGATAAACGGAAGCCCCAAGATCCAGGGCTCAGTGCGATTCAGGAGTGTGTGCGTGACCGGCGGCATAGCCAGCATGAAGATCACTAGAAACGATATGGTCGCGATCCACCCATCACGGGTACGGGGGATAAAGTGAGATCGCCGCGTCGGCTGAGATTCCATGGTCCGCGAAGATGGATTAAGTAGTAGCAGGGCAGCAAGGGCATGCCCAACCCTACAAATTCTTGGCGTCCTATTGGAGTGACACTCTGCTAGGTCAAGCACACACCGTAAGATACGGCTCCGAATACGCTAACTCGTACTATGACATAGACTTAAACCATCAGAATATTCTTGGCATGATTTTTTCTCTCTTAGCAAATAGATTGTGGGTACCAATCATGCTATGGAGAGTTGTATGACTAAGCAGATTAGTTTCTTAACCGCTAGCTGCATTGGGTTGGGGCTGCTTCTAATAGCACAAGGGCTAGATGCTCAAGAGCTGCCAAGAGCCTTGGAATCCAGAACACCAGTCGTATATATCGACTTCGCAGGGCTTGCCAGCAATGCGGTAGGTGAGTTCGGTGATCTCGTTGGCGCAGGAGGGGGAGTGAACCTTAGTGCGAAGGTTTTCCCTCTTGAAGACTCCAGGAATTTCGGACTGCGGGCAGATCTTGGATGGGTTATCTATGGTTTAGAAAGCGTACCTACATGCATCAGCGACCCTTGCCGTGTCCAAACGGACATCAAGACAAGCAACAACATCTTCTACTTTGGCTTGGGCCCTGAGGTCATCCTGATACGGGGACGTTTTGAACCCTATGTCTACGGAACCCTTGGAACTTCGGTTTTTAACACTGGGTCAACGCTCCAGGGTGAATACTTCGAGGGAGCCGATACACATTTCAACACCACTCACCTCAATGATTGGACCTTCGCCTGGCGCGCAGGCGGGGGCATCCGCTACGGCATTTGGGAAGACGTCTCAGTCGATTTCGGGATGGAGCACCACGGCAATGGTGTAACTGATTACCTCACCAAAGGTGATGTCATCGACGGCCGGGATGGTAAAGTCAGCATCAACCCAAGACGCAGTGAGGCCAACTTGCTGACCTTCCGACTCGGTGTGTCGCTTGGGCTAGGAGGCGACAAAGGAATATTCGCATTTTGAGCGGGCGCCGAATAGACCGGAGGGTTTGTTGCTGAAACATCCTCGCTTATAGATGCTCCAACTCAGACGTCTTAGTCTGCTTTCCTTGCCTCAAGTCCCAACGCCTCCCGGACTCGGTGCCTCTCGACCTTACCGTTCGCGTTCCGGGGGATCTCTCCCCCGACAACCCAAATGCGTGGCCGCTTGGCTTCACCGAAAGATTGCCGGACATACCCTTCGAGAAGGTCCAGATCGAGTCCATCACCGGTTGGCATAACCCACGCACCAACAATTTCCCCCCACTCAGGATCTGGAACACCTACTACACAGGCGTCCTGGACTCCTTCGTGCTCGCACAGCACATCCTCTATACGAGTAGCATCTATGGTGATCCCACCCGACACGATCCGGTCTGAGCGTCGTCCGGTGACCCATAGATCCCCGTCCTGATCAAGATGTCCCAAGTCCCCTGTACGATACCAGCCTTCAGCATCAGCTAGCGGCTCGGTGACACCGACATAATCCTGAGCTAGTGTGGGGCCCTGGGCTAGAATCTGGCCGTCATTGTCGATCTTGATCTTCGTTCCCTTCAGCGCACGACCGACCGAACCCGGCTTTTGCTCTACTTCAGAAGGCACGGCAGTAGCTACCTGAGAAGTCATTTCTGTCATACCGTAGGTCAGTGCGAGCGGCCATCCCGCTGCGAGGCCCTGTTGAATGAGATTTGGTGGGGCATGAGCTCCACCGATCAGTCCGCATTTGAATGAAGCAGGCACCTGTAGGCCGTCCCGGTGCTCCAGTAAGCGAAGTAACTGGGTCGGCACAAGTGACATATGAGTCACCGGAGAAACGCTACCTAGGAGACCTTCACCCTCGATAAGTTGAGAAGCGATATCTGCACTAAAAGACCCGCAAGCAACCAGAGTACAACCCAAAAGAAAAACTCGGGTCACTAGGGCCAAGCCGCCTACGTGCCCCGGAGAAAGGGACAATAACCAGACATTCTCTGATCCAAGATCCAATCTCTCAGTAACAGCCTCAGCACTCGCACAGATATTATCCAGCGTGAACAAAACACCCCGGGGTCGACCTCCCGTCCCGGAAGTCCACAGAATTGCCCGAGCATCAGTCTCAAGACCATTGAGGACCTCCACGGCTCTGGATTTCTCAAGCCGTGTTATACGAGGATCGAGTGGGGCGATGGACGCACCTGTCCGCCAGTAGGCTAAGAATTCAATTACCGTATTCGCTTCTGCGTGAGCGTCTATTACATAAACTCGCCCCGGCTCTACTCCTTTGGTGGCTAGTTCCCTAGCCCGCTCCTCCACAGCATTACCAAGGTCCGCGTATGTCCAAACTCTTTCGGCTGATACAAGCGCCAGCCTATTAGCGCTCGTGCTAACTGTTCCTTCAAGCAGTTCGAGGAGCATCAGCCGAGGGCAAACCCGGCGGCGAGGGCCAAGCCATAGACCCCTACCAACTGTGCGGTCTCTGCTAAGGCTGGTAGTAGATCGCGGGCCTCAGCGTGCCCAATCACCTTCTTCACTGGGCTAACGGAGAGCGGGACCACCAATAGTGAGCAGAGTACAGCGATCGGCCAATCCAGAACCATCCAGCCAAAAAGAGGCACAGAAATAGAGACGGAAAGCATGAAGAGGTACTCGAGCTTTGTGAGAGTTCGACCAAGACGAACGGCGAGGGTCCGTTTCCCCGCACGGGAGTCTGTATCGATGTCCCTGAGGTTGTTCACGACAATGAGAGCAGTGCTGAGCGCACCAACACCCGACCCTACCAAAAAAGCGTCGACAGACCATGAAAGGCCCTGCACGTAGTAGGTACCCGCAACCGCAATGAGTCCGAAGAAAATAAAGACGAAAAGATCACCGAGGCCGTGATACGCCAGCGGAAAAGGCCCGCCGGTATAGAGGACGGCACACGCGATCGAGGCTAGCCCAATCCACAGGATGGGCAACCCTGCAACCCACACCAGATAGATACCTGCGAGCATCGCCAACCCAAGGGCCTTAACCATCCCAGCTCTTACCGTCGCTGGTGCCAGAATTCCAGCCTGAGTGACCCTGACTGGACCAACACGGTCTTCCGTATCTCCACCACGAACGAAATCGTAGTAATCGTTGCCAAGATTAGTACCAATCTGAATACAAATGGCCCCAACCAGAGCAGCAAGCGCAGGGAAAAAAGTGAACACCCCGTGATGGACGGCCAACCCTGTCCCCGCGATAACGGGAGCTATACCTGCGATGAGCGTCTTAGGGCGAATAGCGAGAAGCCAAGCGCGGATCCTGGAGATCTCAGAAGGTGATGTGAGAGCTTCCATGAATGCTTTGAGTAACTGAACGAAGACTGATTAGCATTCCGACTCCAATCACCAAGGCAGCCACGGATATTTGCGGAATTCAGGATCTCTCTTCTCGAGATATGCCCTTTTCCCCTCCTGCCCCTGTTCCGTCATGTAGAATAGTAACGTTGCATTGCCTGCTAATTCCTGGAGTCCGGCCTGGCCATCGACATCGGCATTGAAGGCACTCTTGAGTAGCCGAATCGCTAGAGGACTCTTATCCAGAATTTCTTGGGCCCACCTCCAGCCCTCTAGCTCAAGCTCTTCTAGCGGGACGACCTTGTTCACCATGCCCATCTCACAAGCCTCTTCAGCTGAATACTGGTGGCAGAGGTACCAAATTTCGCGTGCTTTCTTCTGGCCAACCATTCTGGCTAAGAATGCAGAACCAAACCCACCGTCGAATGAGCCAACAATCGGACCCGTCTGTCCGAACACCGCATTATCCGCTGCAAGCGTTAAGTCACAAACAACGTGTAGTACATGTCCTCCACCGATTGCGTAGCCGGCGACAAGCGCGATAACTGGTTTTGGCATCGAGCGCATGTACCGCTGCAGTTCGAGTACGTTGAGCCGTGGCAAGCCGTCCTTACCCACGTATCCGGCTTCGCCTCTGACCTTCTGATCTCCCCCGGCACAGAACGCCCACTTACCATCTTCTGACGGACCGTTTCCTGTAAGAAGTACTACCCCGATCTGAGGATCCTCTCCAGCATCTCGAAAAGCTTCAAGTAACTCTAGTATGGTCTCAGGCCGGAAAGCATTACGTACCTCCGGGCGATCAAAGGCAATCCGTGCGACACCATCGCACTTATGGTACGTGATGTCTTCGTAGTGTTTTACTTCTTTCCAATCAGGTTTCGTCATTGGTCGTTCATCTCGTGGACGTATTGCAATCTTGTCTCTTGGAACTGCTAGCGTAGCGTGTCCAAGACGTGTTGGGCCACTGCTTCCGCAATCTCTTCGTGCCTTCGCTTATTAGTTTCACGGTCCGATGTCACTCGTAAAATTGATGTGCGGCCAGATTCTAAGGCGGTCGCGAGTTCGGTGCCCAGGTCATTAATCTCCAAATCTGACCAGCCCAGGTTGTGTATTGCCGCCGTATGCTGGAAGTCGAGCCCATGCGGGGTAGCAAAGAATTGGCTGAACACAGGTTCATGGTCAGCTATTGGCAGCATATGAAAAATCCCACCACCATCATTATCGATCAACACAAATACAACGGGACAATCAGGTTCACGACTCCAGAGTAAGCCATTTTGATCATGGAATAATGCAATATCTCCGAGAACACACACCGTAGGCGCTGGCCGAGCCGCAGCAACACCAAAGGCTGAAGAAACAATGCCATCTATACCGCTCGCTCCGCGATTACCAAACACCATAAGTTGCTCTTCGCGAGGAAGCCCAAAACCGTCCAGATCACGCACCGGCATGGAACTCGAAATAAAGAGATTTCCTCCTTCTGGAAGGACTTCAGTGACCGTTGCAAGCACGTCCCCTTCGTGTAGGTCACCCTCATCTACATCCATGGCATGCTGAGCCGCCCGCGAGGCAGTCTGCCATAACGAAGTCCAGTCCTCGTCAACAGCGTGGTTAGCACGTTCCGCTAATGCGCAGAGGGTTTTCCCGGGATCAGCTCTCAGGTAATCGGTGGCTGTGGCTCCATAATCCTTCCAGCGCCCAGCCGCGTCTACCACAATGTGTCTTACACCATTGTGGAACTGCAGCCAGCCCTGGAGTGCAGCGGAGGTCGGAGTTGCCCCCACCCGGACCACAAGGTCCGGTTTCAGTGCGCCACAGATGGTTTCGTCCCTCAAGAACAGGTCATAGGCCGCCACTCTGCCGGCGCCACCCGACGGACCGAAGCGGGCGCCCGACAGGGGATCTGCCAGAATCGGATATCCGGTAGCGGCAGATAAGGAAAGAGAAGCCTTACCGACTTTGTCAGGTTCTGCTACTGGCCCAACCACAATCACCCCTCGCTTCGCAGCTAGGGCAGATGCCAATTGATCTAATTCCTGCTCAGAAAGTTCACTGCGCCCTAAAGAGATCTCAACGAACGGATTTCCATCCGTTCGACCATTGGCCGCGATAGGATGAGTAGCAACGAAATTCGGGTCTGGGTCTACGGGTTCAAGAGGCTTATCAAAAGGGAAATTTATGTGGACCGGGCCAAACGGTGCCGTCAGCGACGCAGCTACTGACCGGACAGCGATTGTTCGAAGATGTTGAAGGGCTGGGCCATCCATTACGGGCGGCGGGACATCTATCGACTCCCTAACATAGGTACCGTACAGGCCGACTTGATCTATTGTTTGATTCGCATCTGCTCCCCTGAGCCGATGCGGACGGTCAGCGGTTAAAACCAGCAGTGGGGCTTCACTGAGTGAAGCCTCGATTACAGCTGGAAAAACGTTCGCTGTCGCTGTCCCTGAGGTGGTTATGATTGCTGCTGGAGAACCGGAAGCCTTAGCGATACCTAAAGCAAAAAAAGCTCCCGAGCGCTCATCAAGATGCACTCGCATGCGGAATCGACCGTCCTGAGCAAAGGCCATAACCAGTGGTGTCGAGCGTGAGCCAGGAGCTACAACCACATCTTGAACACCACATCGGGCAAGTTCATCGGCAAATGCTCGCGCCCAGATCGTCGTTGCGGCTCCCTCAATCATTCAGCATTCGTTGTGTTGCTGCACGATTCTCAAAAGGCGTCACGTGCCCTTCGGTTTCGATTCGATCGAATTGCACACCGCTCGCCTCCAAAGCTCTAAGCATCGGCTCGAACTTGATCGCGGTCTCATCCCACTCCAGTGCTGGGACCGAACCTTCGATGATTCCAGCACCGGCGAATAAACGCCAACCCAAACCCGCCGAAATTCCAGTTCTTAGAGCAGGGGCAAAAATTCCATTTCCCTCTGGATCAAACCAACCGACGGGGCCAGCATACCAGCCGCGATGGAAGGGCTCCTCATCAGCCAACAGTGCCATCGCGGCTTCGCGTGGCAAACCACAGACTGCCGGAGTCGGATGAAGCAACCGAAGCAAGTCGAGGATGCCAATCTCAGCAGGGACACTGGCACGGATTTCAGTCTCAAGGTGTTGGATGCGAGCTAGTGTTAGGACGTGCGGCTGAGGATCCGTCCGTATCTGCTGGGCCACAGTCTCCAGCCGTCTCAACATGTCATCAAGCGCTATGCGTTGTTCAATTCGATCCTTATCGCTCGCCAGTAGCCGAGTTGCAAGTTCTGCTTGCTCACGCGGTGTCGATCCGCGTCTGATAGAGCCGGCCACAGCCGTCGCGTGAAAAACGCCATCCTGGAGTGTGGCTATTGTTTCAGGCGCGGCACCAACAATCGCAGAGCCGGGCTCGGGTTCGAACATGAAGACATGGCTTCCACGGTTCGCCTCCCAAAGATGTTCGACAACTTCCACCGTATCGATGGAATCTCGGGGATCGCCTAAGTCCAAGTCTAGCGTCCGTGCAAGTACGACCTTTGATACAGCTCCACCCCGGATGATCGCTAAGCACTCATCTACTGCCCCCTCCCAGCTACTCCTGTCCGTTGCAGCTTGTATTCCTTTCGTTGAGAGTTTTGAGGCTCGAAATCTACCCTGGTGCGAAGCAAGTTCGGCGCGTAAGGCTTCAGCCTGGTGCCTTAGTCTCACGAAAACTTCATCTGCTGCATTAGGCTCTACGAATGTGCGCGCACGCAGCCACGCGTCACCAGAATCGTCTCCCTCTAACTCAAAGGCAGGGAGGTGAAAGAGCCAGGGAGGAAAAGATGCCCAAATGCCTTCCGGCACATGATCTGAACGAAATGAAAACCCACCATAAAAACGCGTGCGGGGCGCTCGCGTCGTTCCTTGCGGCAGAATCGGATTCAGAGCGATCTGACTGGCTCGCTCAGCGACTAGACCAAACCGGTCGGAGCTAGAGTCACCGTCCGGCTTCAACTCAGCAGCGATTCCTCGATGAGCAACCCAGCGGCTTCCCCGTGCCCAGAAACCACGAGCATCTCCTCTAGCATGTGACAGAAAGACTTCCGGCCTGAGGTCCGGTGCAGGAACCGTAACCGTAGCAAGTCGTCGAGATTCCGGGGTAGAAGGCAAGGCAGCTCCAAGCCGAATCTGAAGGTTTAGTGATCTACAACTGGGCTCGGAATATAGGGGTAGCCGGGCGTTGATAAAGCTGTCCGGTAGTCCTTCAGGATTAGAGGCAAGGATGGGCCGGGGCTTTCTCCCTTGCTTCCTCAGCCTTACGCTGGACTCTAGCGCCATAGTGAATTGTTACGCGCTTGTCTTCGGGTCACTGGAATCGGGGTCATGCCGCTCCGACAGGGGGAACTCTTGAAACACAGAATCATCACACCGATTCTCTTATCACTCTCGCTATTACTCATCGCTCTCCCTTCCAGAGCTCAAGACGCTCGGGCAGTTGCTCGACTTGCCCCAAGTGCGAGTCAATTATCACTAGCCGCGGGCGAGCAAGTTCCCTTCACTGTTCAAGCGCTAGACCTAAGCGGAGCCATCGTTGATGTACCACTCCGCATCACTGGACCAAGAAACGCAGTCAGCATTGAGAATGGTATGGTTCAAGGCCTGCAGCCTGGGGAATATGAGATCGTCGTGACCATGGTTGTCCCAGCAAATACTGGTCTCGAACCCCTGTCTTTGCGCGTGCCAGTCGTTGTTACTTGGCCACGTGCTAGTGCAGTCGGCGTCGAAGCTAGGGCAACTGTGTATGAAGGAACGACAGTCAAGCACCGAGCCTGGGTAACGCACGCGGATAACTCGGTCCGGCCGGATCCCGAGATCAGATGGTCTTCATCAGATCCATCTATTGCCACAGTTGATCAGTTTGGAAACGTCACCGCTCAAATGTTAGGTACCGTAACTATTACTGCTTCTTTTGAGGGCGTAACCGACTCGGTTACTCATGAAGTGACAGCTTTCCCAGGAAGCCAGATTGAATTGATGGGAAGGCCGGACGCCAGAGTTCGTACTGGTGACGTGATTCACTTCGATGCTATGGTGCGGGATAATGGCGGTTCAGTGGTAGAAGATGCACCTCTAAGCTGGTCCCATTCGTATACCGCAACCGAGGGGATGCTTGGGGTACCCGCAACCGGTCAGATGCTGGGAGGGAAATTCGTTGCTGATATCGCTGGTATACACTCAGTAACGGTTAGCGCAGGCCCATTGTCAGCCCGAGCCTCCTTTGAAGTATCCCCCAGAGAGGTTGTTCAAGAACTCGAAGTCGTCGGCCACGGACCTGAGAATCGTTATCGGACCACAGATCTCTGGATCTTCGAGGGGACTGATGGTCGCGACTATGCTATTACTGGCTCGAAAGTCTCGGGTGGTTTTTCATTCTTCTACGATGTCACCAACCCCGCCCTAATAACAAAAATTGACTCGATTCAAGTGGACGCGCGAACTATTAACGACGTAAAAGCCTCACCTGACGGACGCTACGCTGTTCTCTCGCGAGAGGGAGCAACAAACCGCCGTGACGGCCTTGTCATTCTGGATATGTCTGATCCGACGAATCCTGTCATTGCATCGTTTTACGACGAAGGAATCACTGGCGGGGTTCATAATATGTTCGCCGCAGACGACTACCTGTACGCGCTCGCGAATGGGGACAAGTACGTGATCATAGACGTGGCTGACATTTACGACCCCCAATACGTCTCTGAATACAATCACCCAGACAGCAGGCTCCATGACGTCTGGGTTGCCGACGGGCTCGCGTACTCCTCGGAATGGGGCACTGGGGTTGTAGTCGTGGATGTCGGGAACGGACGCTGGGGAGGCTCTCCCGAAAATCCGGTGTTCGTTACTTCGTATGCCACACCTTCTGGGGCCACACATGCGACATTCCCCTACTATCAGGAATCAACAGGCAAGACATATCTCTTCCTTGGTGATGAGATCATGAACCGCCGAGGCCTGGCCTGGGCCGGATACCCAGAGTCTATGGGCTCTTACTCGAACAGGTACGATCCCTCAACTGGTACCGGTGGGATTCCTCTAGCTAATAGAGGCTACATTCAAATCATCGATTTTACCGATCCTGAGAATACGCAGATGGTCGCCCGTTATGAGGTTCCAGAATTTGGAACCCACAACATTTGGGTGGAAGACGACAAGCTCTATCAAGCCTACTATGAAGGAGGGCTGAGAGTCGTCGATGTGAGTGGAGAACTCATGGGTAACCTCTACACTCAGGGTCGCGAAATATCTGTCTTCAAGCCGGTGTCACAAACCGGCTATACCCAGAATGCGACCATGGTTTGGGGAGCACAGCCTCACAAGGGTCACGTTTTTTTTAGCGACACCAATTCGGGGCTGTGGAGTGTCAAACTCCTACCCAAGCAAAGACCTATCTCATAGCTTCACAAGTTGCTTGACTTGCTTGAGAAGAGGTTTGCACTAATGACATATAGAAGCCCGATCATGCTACTGGCCCTGGTTGCACTGGGTGCTTGTGAGCAGCCAACAGCGCCGGTTGTTAAAGATGTCGAGCTACTCAGTGATGCAGCAATCGCAAGCTTTGCCGAGCAAATTTCGGAGTCTAGCGATGTGAAGCTTCCATCTTTAGATGGGTTGCTCCGTGCATCTCGTAAGGCAATCCGTGCAAGTGATGGAGACAACAAGCAGGCTATCCGTCATTTCCGAGCGGCCCACCGCTTAGCTTCGGCTGCGGAAGACTCAACAGAAGCAAGCAATGAAGAGGCCGCGAAGAAGCTTCGTCGCCGAAGTTATGGACATAGATTGCACGGAATAGTTGCCGCACTCGGTACCGAAGCTGTGACAGGAGCCGTGTCTGGCTCTGAAGCCGGACTTACACGACTCCAAAATCGGTTCAACGGTCGTGAGATCTCTGAGAGAGCAGCCAAGAGGTTGGCAAAAATCGTGGAGCTCGTGGACAAAGCTCAAGCGCTGCTCACATCAGACAAACCGGTCCAAGCCCTCCACCATGCACTCAGTGCTGCGGACGGAATCAGACACTTCTCCCCTCGCTATTTGGCTCGAAAGCAGATTGGTCGAGCGAGAGACATTATAAAGCAGGCGATCACTGCGGTTGGTGATGCGCCAACTGAAGAAGAGGCTAAATCCATCAGACGGGCGCGTAAACTCCTAGGAACGGCTCACGAAGAGTTCAAGGCACGTCGGTACAATCGTGCCCGCAGTGCTGCTCAAAGATCAGCAAGGTTGTCCTGGGGTGTCGTTAACGGGAGAGCAGGCTAGCGACACGGCTAGCGGCTCTATCCTGTACCTGTAGCCCAATCAGTCCAGGCTTCCTCAGCTAATCCGATGCTGAGTTGGTTCCCATACCGAACGAGCGGCAGCTTCAGGACCATCGGCTCATCACATGCAATCTCAAGCCAGCGCTGCTCTCCATAGTACGCGGTGTGGAGGCCCAGCGCCTTGAACCGTTTGCCGTCACGGTTAATGAGCTGTTCTTCTCCAAATCTTTCGAAGAACCGCTTCAACTCTCCTCGTGATGGAGGGCGCTGTTTGAAATCCATGAAGTGTACATTCGCACGGCGTTCCTTGAAGAAACGAATCGCCTTGCGAACGTCGGGATTGTTCTTCACCCCGAAGATCTGGATTTCCACAGGAGTTCGTGTTCCGTAGGAGTTTTACTCAGGCTTTCAGCGGATACTGGATCGTAGTTGCGCGACGAGACCTTGAGTGGCCGTTCCTAGATTGGTCGAGCCACGCCCATAGTTCCTGAGCAACACGACCCCGATGCGTGCTTCTGGGTCAAATGCCATGTGGGCAGTGTAGCCTGCAACCGAACCCCCATGACTAGCAATCTTTCGGCCTTGTTCATCGATCTGGACAGAGAAGCCTAAGCCGTATCCACGATTTGGGTTCTCAGGAGTTTGAATCGAAAGCGCTTCTTGGCGGCTCTCCTCTGAGAGGATCCGAAGACCTGGCACGCCACTCATGGCACCCATGAAGCGACCCAAATCTGCTACCGTCGAATACACACCACCGTTAGGAACTTTGTACCCGCGACCGGCATGTTCACGCGCCGGCTGTCCCCCATCGATCGACCCATCCTGACCAATCACATAACCAGCCGCTAAACGCGCCTCAAGCTTCGCACCAGCGACTACAAACTCCGACCCTGTCATACCTAGAGGTTCAAGCACCTCAGTGCGAACCATCTCCATGAATGGTCTCCCGGCCGCCTTTGCCAAAGCAAGACCCAACGTGCCAAACCCTATGTTTGAATACTGGTAGCGAGCACCCGGCACAGTATCGTATGCAGTTAGTGGCAAAGACTCTACGATGCGCTTGTCCCAAAGCTCGATCGGTCCCACAACAGCAACCGGCCATTGGGGTTCACGAATGAGGCCAGCAGTATGGCTAGCCAAATGACGGAATGTCACAGGCTGTGCATCAACTCGCCGGTCCTTAACACTTGCAAATGCTGGGAGGTATCGTTCGATAGGCTCATCTAGCCCAATGACACCTTCATCGAGGAGCCGCATCATGAGTACCGCGGTCACAGACTTAGAGATTGAACCGGTCCGTGAAATCGAAGCTGTCGACATCGGGGTGCGTGCATCTCGATCGGCCCAGCCAAATGCTTGAGCCCACACGAGGTCTCCGTCTACCATGACACCAGCAACGATTCCGCCAACGTCGTCGGCAGCTACATCCGCTCTAAGTTGCCTTGAGAACGCAGTAAGTGCTTCATCTCGGCTTGGTGACTGAGCCGAGACCAGAACTGACTGACCCAGAACTCCAATAGCTGCTACTAATAGCCGAAGCCTGAAGGCTCGTCCTATCATCCTTAGTTTACTCCATTATTTGTAAGTGCTTTGTTTACAACAGCTTACAAGGCTTACAGAGAGTTATCATTTTCAATAGTACACATTCTAGTACACACAGCGAACACAGAAATACGCTGAAATACTGCTAGAAAGATAATGTTCTACCATCCCCCCCCTGTCGCCAGAGGCAGGGGTGGTCCTAGTCCCAGTCCACACACATCGACCTCTGCCCTAGCAAGACCCCAGTGGGGGCCACCCCCCCTATTTTGTCCCGCCTTTCCTCCCACTATAGAACACGGTTTTGCTCAGGAGATTTTTGTTTTTGAAAAGGCATGGGACTCCTAGACCCTCAAAAAAATTATGCAAAAAGTTCAAGCCTGACGGTGTGGTGCTCCGTCTACGTTGCGGTCCTGCGGGGTGAGGGAGCAGAATTAGAGCATGAAAATGGATGTGACTGGTTACGTGCTAGGCGGCGGGGTGGTCGTTGGTGTTATGGGGACGTTACTCGTTCTAGTGGAAGAGTCCATTCCTGATGTAGATGTATTATGGGCGATCCCCTTAGCGATAATCGCAGCGATACTTGGCGGCTTATTCATCCTCGGTGCGGTAAAGTTGGGAAAGTTAGCCGAGCAGCGCTCAAAAAAGTTCAAGAACTTAGCTGAGCAGATGGGAATGGAGTTCTCAGTTGAAGATGAATGGGATATCGGTGCGAGCTTGTCGGCGTTTGATCTGTTCTGGGAGGCGGATATCACCAATGTGCTGTCTGGTGATTCTGAGCAACTTGGATACGGTGAGGCGTTCGAAGTCACGGTACTTGATTGCAGTTATGTGCGACCCGCATCGGTTTTAGAGCGCCCACTTGGCTTTGGAGGGGTGAATAAGACCATCGTTCAGACCGTGATTTGTTTTCACTCACCACAGTTGAGTCTTCCTCACTTCGGTGTGCTTCCAGAAGAGTGGCACCACAAACTGCGCAGTAAGCTGGGCTATCAGGACATAGACTTTGAGTCGCACCAAGCGGCTGCCGTGTTCTCGAAGAAGTATCTGCTTAGAGGAAAAGACGAACAAAAGATTCGAGCACTATTCACGGATGAAGTTCTGGCTTTCTTCGCTGGCCAAGATAAGATCTGTGTCGAGGGCTTCTCCTCTCATCTGTGCTTTTATCGGGCAAGGAAGCTCATCGAACCAGAAGACATCCCTGCATTCATGAAAGAAGGGTTTGAGGTGTTTCGGTTGTTCGCATAGCAACACTCGCACATCCTTTTCTCGTCGTGCCCCCCCAGACTCATTAACACAGTTTTGCTCAGTAAATGTCACTATATATTACCAAATATCAGGAACCATCCCTCAGTTTCTTGGGTCAACCACACCACCCACTCGTTAGCACTAATAGAGGAAGGATTAAATGGAAGCATTTGGAATAATAGGAATGACTTTTGGGATTATTGCTTTGGGGTT
>DUBS01000018.1 GCA_012960225.1 Gemmatimonadota bacterium
AGCGGGCCGACCATCAGGTTCCCGGCTGGGGATGTCCTCGAATGCCATCCGACTGCTGCTCAAACGCCTAGGTGCGCCTTCGGTTCATGCGTGGCGACGCGGTTGGGCGGTAGAAGCTTTGCGCAACGGCGTCTCCGAGGCTTCCGTCCGTTCCGCAGCAGGCTGGTCCTCAGGGGCGATGGTTGCCCGATATACACGGACGCTTTCTGGAGAGTTGGTGGTGAGCGAGCTCCACGAGGCTTCTGGAACCGATAGCGCCAGGCAATGCCATCCCGATGGGCGGATAGCACCGTGCCATTCGGCCGATCCAGCAACACGGTGCTACCGGGAGTTCAGATCCCTGGATTCGAACAACAGCCCTGCCAGAACTGCCTAGTCCTTGAAGATCACTCCGACGGCAATTGGATAGGCTTGAAATTAGGTCTGTAAACCTTACATAATCGTTAGTTCTGGATATCTTGTCGGTATATGTCTGGTGGTGGAATAGAGATGAGTTGGCAGTTACTTCTACCTGAGTTGGAAGGCCGAACTGCCCTCATAACCGGCGCCGCAAGTGGACTTGGGTTGGCTATTGCCGGTGGATTGGCGCAAGTTGGGGTCTCAGTAGTGCTTGCGGACATCAATGAGGAAGAACTTCAAACTGCAGTCATGAGCGTTGGAGGCGACTGCCAGGGCCTCGTTTTAGACGTTGCGGATAGCGATGCCGTATCTCAGGCAGTGGCAAAGTTGGATAGTGCCCATCCGATCGAGGTGCTAGTCAACTCTGCTGGCATCGGTGGTCGTGGAATGGCGATTTCTTATTCCTCAACTCTTTGGGCTGAAGTAATGAGTGTCAACTTGACTGGGACATTCAATGTCTGTAGGGCAGTAGGTGCGCAGATGGTTGCCCGAAAGCGTGGGTCGATTATCAACATCGCCTCTATCGGTGGCCTTGCGGGATATTCGGGAAGTCTGGGCTATCAGGCAAGCAAGGGTGGCGTTGTGCAACTCACTAGAAGCCTCGCAGTGGAATGGGCTTCCGCGCAGGTGCGGGTTAACGCGCTCGCACCATCACAGTTCGATACGCCAGTTGTGCGTAGGCAGTGGGAAGCTGAACCCGATTTGGCTGGAACATTTGCTTCCCGGACTCCCCTAGGGCGTATTGGCGAGTGCAGCGAAATAGTTGGTCCGGCACTCTTCTTGGCATCGTCCATGTCATCAATGGTCACCGGACACGTGTTGGCCGTTGATGGTGGATATTTGGCTCAGTGACGACCATGAGCTAGGGATTGCGAGTTTGGAGGTACCGGTGGCTGTTGATTTCAAAGATATAGAAACCAGTCTGGAGGCTTACCGCAAGCTTCTCCTTATTAGAACCTTTGAAGAAACGCTTGAGGCCCTTTTTGCCAAGGGCAAGATCCCTGGATTCGTTCATACCTACATCGGTCAGGAGGCCATCGCTGTAGGAGTATGCACAAATCTGAGAACGGACGACTATGTCACTTCAACCCATCGAGGTCATGGTCACGCCATTGCCAAGGGAATCGACCTGAACGGCCTGATGGCGGAAGTGTTTGGCAAGGTAACCGGGATATGCAAGGGGCGGGGTGGTTCCATGCATGTGGCTGACTTCTCAAAAGGCATTCTTGGGGCAAATGGCATTGTGGCGGCAGGAACCGTTATCGCAGCAGGAGCCGGCTTGTCTATCCAGACCCGAGAAGAAGACCAGGTCGTTATTTGCTTTTTTGGTGACGGCGGCATCAACAAGGGAACCGTGCACGAAGCAATGAACTTCTGCTCGGTGAAAAAGCTTCCAGTCGTGTTTGTTTGTGAAAACAATCAATATGCGCAATTCACATCCCGGAAACTGACTACTTCTGTGAGCGACCTGTCCGTCCGGGGAGTTGCATACGGAATGTCGACAGAGTCTGTAGATGGAAATAACCTCGTTGAGGTTGTTGAGGTCTCAAGAAGAGCCATTGATAATGCTCGGGAAGGCTTAGGGCCGACCTTGGTTGTGGCCGACACGTACAGATTCGGTGGACATTATGTCGGCGACCCACAGGCATACCGGTCTGAAGACGAAGTTAATGAAAGCCGTCGTCGCGACCCCTTGCTCCTGTTCGAGAACTATCTTGAGCTGCATGGTTTAGCAGATAGCGATCGATTCGAATTAGAAAAAGAAACTATTTCAAAACTCGTTAATAAAGCAGTTATGTTCGCTGAACAAAGTGACTATCCCGAAGCTCATACAGCTACAGATTATGTTTTCACCGATCTGATTGAGGGACGCCAATGAGGTCGATCAGCTTCGGCCAGGCCACCGTTGAGGCAACTGCTGCGGCCATGCGTGAGGACGACACTGTTGTCATTACCGGAGAAGACATTGGGTGGGGCGGCAACTTCGGTCAGTTCAAAGGATTGTTAGAAGAGTTCGGACCTAAGCGAGTCCTGGACATGCCTATCTCCGAAGCACTTATTCTTGGCTCGGCAGTTGGGGCTGCTGTTACCGGTCTCCGGCCCATCGCTTCGTTGAGCTTTGTTGAGTTCACGATGGGAGCGATGGATGAGATCGTTAATCAAGCGGCGAAGTTTCGTTACATGTTTGGTGGCCAAGTCAGCGTACCGATGGTGGTGAGAGCGTCTGATGGCGTTCTGCGGTCTTCTGGGCCGCAGCATTCTGAGAGTTTTGAGGCGTTCTTTTCTCATATGCCTGGTTTGAAGGTGGTCGCTCCGTCTAATCCAGCCGATGCCAAAGGCCTACTTAGGTCTGCAATCGATGACGACGATCCAGTTGTTTACTTGGAGAACAAGAAAATCACCTTCCGTCGGGGCCCAGTTCCCGAGGAGGACTATCGAACAGCGTTAGGTCAGGCCTCGATAGCTCGTACAGGATCAGATGTCAGCTTGATCACCTATTCGGTGATGACCCAGCATGCACTAGAGGCCGCGCAGGTCCTGCTCGAAGAACATTCGGTAGACGCAGAAGTCGTCGACTTGAGAAGCCTCGTCCCGCTCGATATTGACAGCGTTCTCCGCTCGGTTGCCAAGACTCGCAGGGCTGTTGTCTGTCACGAAGCTTGGACCTTCGGTGGGTTCGGAGCTGAGATCGCGAGCCAGATCAACGAACATTTATTTGGAGAGCTGGCGGCACCTGTTCTTCGCGTGGGTGCTCAGTCGGCACCTATTGCGTTTAGTCCACCGTTAGAGCGGGCATTGGTGCCGGAAGCATCGGAAGTGGTTCAGGCAGTTCTAAGAACCGTGAAGCCATAGGAATTAGGAGATGCCCCTATTGGCTACTCCGAAACAATGGTAGCCAGCGGTTCGGCTATCTGAATGGGTTCTGGACTTGGTGAAAGCAGTATCTGCAACTGGCCGCTTGCCGGCGATTCGACCTCGAGTTCAGTCTTCTCCGTCTCAATGGTGGCGAGTGCTTGGCCCTCGGCGACGGACGATCCATCGTCTACGAGCCATTCCAGGAGGATGAACTCCTCTACAACGCCCATCTGAGGAACTACTACAGGAACCGTTTCCATAGTTAAACCTTTTGATCAAGTTTCTGTGCTGCAGCCAGATCGATTCTGGGCACTAACCACCTAGATGTGTCCGTGGCGGTTGAAGCTCTCTAGCGGTGTCGAGCCGCTCTGCATCTCTTCACGCACGAGAGTTTCCACCCCAATGATCTCTTCTGCCTTCTCGAGCACTTCAGTAATGTGCTGCTCAGGGACCATCAGAACTCCTTCAAACTCAGCAAAAATGAGGTCTCCTGGACTGATCGTGACATCCCCGATTTCGACTGGCACCTGGTGCCCCACCATCTCCCATCTTCCGATTGCGTTCTTTGGACTGAGATCTCTGAAGAAGACTTGAAAGCCGATCTCTCTGAGTCCTTCTACGTCCCTGAGGTTTCCATCTAGCAAGACTCCTGTGCACCCCCTAGTTCTTGCTGCATTGGCAGTTAGTTCTCCAAAGTGTCCGACTGTCGAACCGCGGTTAACAGAAACAAGTACCGAGTCGGGTTCGAGTTCTTCGAAGATATTTAGGTAGGAGGTGATTCGATCCACTCCGGCATCCCAGGGGATTGTCGGTTCGATTGCTGAACCAAGCACTGTGTGTGCGATGCCAACCATTCTCTGATCGGGGAATAGGGGCCTGAGGTTGCTTGGAAGTACAGGTTCCTTCATCCCGAGTTCGTACATAGCGTCACAAACGACGCCTATGTACAGACGTCGATACCGCTCACAGACCTCTTTTATGGGAGTCAATGGGACTATCCGGATCCTGGACCCAAGAAGCGGATAGCAGCTAAGGCATAGATCCTCATTGATTTGGCCACGCTTGCGATCTCCAGGTACTCGTTAGGAGAGTGGGCGAGCGGGAGCAGCCCGGGGCCAAATGCGGCGACCGTCGGTATGCCAGCAGTTATCTGAAAGTGCGGAGCGTCGGTTGCTCCGGGAAAGGCTTCAAGTCGCGGAGTTGATCCCAAGACATCCTGAGCAGCCGCTAGCAGCGCTCCTACAACAGGTTCCTCTGGTGAAATTTCAGTAGCTCCAACCCAGGTTTCAAATACAAGTTCTGCATTGAGTTCAGGATCATCACTCATGGCGCCATCAAGAAAAGCCTGTAGATCGCTTTCCATGACTTCTTGTGTCATTCCCGGCAGAGTTCGAATATCACAAGCAAACTCTGCGAGCCCGGGGCAGACCCCGTAGAACACACCACCTTGGACCATTACTCCCACATTGACGGTGGGGCCCAGGGGACATAGCGGGTGTTCAGGGTAGGTGAGGACCCCTTTGAGTTCTTTATCCATGCGGCTCATCAGTTCTGCCATCTTCACGCTGGCATTTATCGCTGGAAACCGATCGGTGATGCTGCTGTGCATCTGTGTTCCACGGACGATCACTTTGAACAGGGCGCAACCGCGTGAGACGAGATGGAGAGCCTCCCATTCTTGGTGTACTCCACTTGGTTCACCAATAATTGCTGCGTCGCCTTCCAGCAGACCTTGTTCGGCCAGCCACTTAGAGCCCTTTACCGAACCGGCCTCTTCGTCGGCGGTGAAGACCAATTTCAGAGTCCCAGCGGGAAGCCCGGCCTTTTTCAGGCCAGCTGCCGCATAGGTCATTGCTGCAACAGCGGCTTTCATATCTCCGGAACCCAAGCCGTACAGCTTTCCTTCTGAAGTTACGGGGTCCCAAGGGTCAGTCTTCCAGGCAGTTAAGTCACCTGCTGGCTTAGTGTCTATGTGGCCAGAAAGGATGAGGGAGGCGCCGGGTTTGTCACCTTCAACTGAGGCCAGAACGCTGGGTCGCTCGTCCTCGGGACCGATGGCTTTGACGTCATCGATGCCTAAGCCTCGAAGCCGATCTACTAACAATTGTGCGACTGCCCGTTCGTCTCCTGGAGGGTTGGCGCTATCAGTAGCGATCAGTTCTTTGGTGAATTCGAGTACCTCATCTTCGTATGAGTCGAGGATTTCTGAGAGTTCTTTCAATGTGTTCGGTTTCCCTTCTGATCTCATATCTATGGCTTTTGTTACTGAGCTTCCTTGATGAAAGTCGATATGGCTTCGAGGCCGCGCTCGATGCTTTCGAGGTTGTTTGCTAGAGAGATCCTGACGACCTCATTGCCGCCAGGTCCGAACACTTCGCCGGGAGCAACCGCTACTCCATACTCTTCAAGTAGGCGAAGAGAAAATTCGAGTGGGGCCAGACCAGACTTGGATATGTCGATAAGCATGTAGAAGGTTCCCTGCGTGCGGAAGCCCTCTAGACCGAGATCTAGTATTCGACTCCAAGCAAAGTCTCGATTTTCTATATACGCCAACCGCATTGCTTCGACTGGTTCACGTGGTCCGGTCAGAGCGGCTTCAGCTGCTTTCTGGGAGATTGTGCTGGGGCAGGAAACCTGTGGTTCTTGCAGTGTTCTCAAGATTTGAGCTAAAGCAGGTGGCGCCACCAAGTAGCCAACCCGCCAGCCCGTCATCGCGTAGACCTTTGAAAAACTGTAGACAGAGATGACCGGTGCGGAAGTGTCGACGGATCCTGGAGACAGGTAGGGAAGTCCGTCATCAAGGATCAATTGGTCGTAGACCTCGTCGCTAATGACCCAAATACCGCGTTCGGAAGCGACGGAGAGAATTGCCTCGATTCGTTCCGGGGGAATTACCGCCCCGGTTGGATTATTCGGCGTATTGAGGAACAAGGCCTTAGTCCGCGGCGTCACCAGGGAGGCGATCCTGTCTGGGTCTGGCAGGTAGCCATCGTTTCGCTCTAACTCATAGAAGACAGGCTTCCCCCCGAGTAGGTGGACGGTTTCGTCCATATTCGGAAACCCAGGCGTTGGTAGTAGCACCTCGTCCCCCGGGTTCAGGAGTGCCGCGTAGATGGAGTAAAGACCGTTCATTGCCCCAGGGGTAACTACGACTTGGTCTAACGAAGGTTTGAATCCATTTACGGCCTGAACCTTGTCGACGAGTAGTTCACGCAACGATGTGAGGCCGCCATTTGGGCCATAACGGGTATGGCCAGCGGCTGCAGCCTCGCTGGCGGCTTCGATTATGTGTTGAGGGGTGGTGAAGGAGGGTTCGCCAACTTCGAGTCGGATCGCATCAGGGTTTCGGTCTGCAGCGTCAAAGAGAACCCGGATAGTTGAACGCCGGAGCTCGCGAGCGCGATGCGAGAAGCCGAGGGACCCTTTGGGATCAATACCCTCGCTCACTGGAATCTTCCGGTCGATGGAAGAGGAGGTCTAGTCATCATCCGAGAAGAGTTAGGTGTCTCTCGCTTCGAGGTCTGGCCGTTGGCCCGGATCGAAGTAGCGAGCTGCCCAGTCAGCTCCCTGCCAAGTGGTCAGTCGACCTTCTCGAGGCACTAGGCGCACTAGGTAGCGTTCCCAATCATGTGATGGGACTAGCTGCTCAGCGCCATCTGGTCCTGCGTATCGGCAAGCCATTTCTTCGGCTACCGGGAGCCAGGCGGAACCCTCGGCAATGGCGGGGCCTTCAACGATCTCAGCGGTGCATTGCGCAAGCACCTTTCGGATTCTTGGATGAGCCATTTCTTCAATACAGATTGAGCAGCGCGGCTCACCTATAAGGTCCTGAACCCAGAGACTGCGCTTTCGCCCAACGACGAAAAACGCGCCATTCGACCACTGGTACCAAAGGGGCACGACCATTGGCCAGCCATCTTCTTTAATGGTCGCCAACTTGATCAGCCATGTGCTGTCAGCGGAGGCGAGAAATTCGTCTACTTCGGAGGAGTGCATTCCCCCGGCTACCCCTTCCTCGTAGAAGTGTTCTTGGCTGAAGTCTTGTGGTGTATCTCCGTCGGGGTACGACATCGGCCACTTCTCCTTATTTCCAGAGCCTAGGAACGGGGGAGCTAGCGCGTAACGCTAGAACAGTCTGGCGTAATGCTATAAACTTTTCAATAGACAGGAGCGGGCAGGCTCCTTCGCTCGGACTCTGCTTTGAATAGCGCGAGGTTGAGCGACTTTCCCCCGATTGATTGTGGTGATCGACCATGGAGGGGGGGTGGAGCCCAGAAGCCGACACAATCATTCGTAAGGGAGTAGAGATCAATGAGATTTGGAGCTCACCAGGGTCGCTCTTGCCTAATCGGGGACGGTTGTTATCTGGACGTGAAAGTGGCGTCGGAGGGAGAGTTTGGCGACGAGCCAATGGAGGCACTTGCGAAATGGTCTTCCTTTAGAGAATGGGCGGCCGGACAATATCCGCTAGAAGGCCTTCCCTATCAAGATCATGACCTCACATGCCCAGTGCCTGCTCCAAGCCAGATCTTCGCTATTGGACTCAATTATCGTGATCATGCAAAGGAATCTGCCATGGAGATTCCAGACAAACCAATGGTATTTACGAAATACCCGTCATCCCTGACGGGACCGCGGGACGATATACATCTAGTCCCCGGTAGTTGTGATTGGGAAGTGGAGCTAGTTATTGTTATTGGGAAGAAGGTTCGAAATATAGGTGAGAACGAAGCTGTTAAAGCTGTAGCAGGGCTCACTGTTGGACAAGACGTTAGCGAGCGTGAACTCCAACTCCATGGCGCAAATCCTCAATTCAATCTTGGAAAATCGCACAAAAGCTTCGCTCCACTTGGTCCTTGTGTTGTCACCCTCGACGAATTTGACAATCCATGGGATCTAGAGATTCGTTGTGAGCTCAATAACGTAGTTGTGCAAGAGGCGAGGACGTCCCAGTTACTCAACGGAGTCCCGACCTTGATCAGCTATCTGTCCGGTATATGTGAGTTGCGGCCTGGAGATTTGATTTTCACTGGCACGCCATCCGGAGTGGGACTCGGCCGTACACCCCCTCAATACCTAGATGCGGGTGACTTGCTTGTTTCGACAATCACTGGAATCGGATCGTTGGAAAATCGATGCATTTGAGTGAAGACACCTATCTGGTCACCGGGGCAATGGGGTGTATTGGGTCTTGGGTGATTCGTCTTCTCCTTGAAGATGAATGCCAGGTCGTGGCGTTTGACATCAGCGAAGATGATCGCCGGCACCAACTCATCATTCATTCGGAAGACCGAAAGCGGATCAACTACGTCAAGGGAGACCTCACCGACCCTGAACAAGTGATGTCAGCTGCAGAAGGCGTATCTCGAATCATTCACCTCGGGGCCTTACAGGTCCCATTCTGTCGAGCAGATCGACCAATGGGTGCGGCTGTCAACGTTGTTGGAACCGTCAACGTGTTCGACGCTGCGCTTCGCCATTCCATTGAACATCTCGTCTACGCAAGCAGCGTCGCGGTATTTGGCAATGCTGAAGATTACGAAAGCGCAACCATTAGGCCCGGGGATCAACGGTTGCCGACGACGCTCTATGGAATTTGGAAGTGCGCAAACGAATCAACCGCTCGGATATTCGAAACGGACTATGACCTTCCAAGTGTTGGTTTGATCCCTCATACGATCTACGGCCCCGGACGAGACCAAGGTCTTACATCCCAGCCCACTTCGGCGGTTCTGGCAGCGGTAAGGAAGCAGGCCTTCCATATCGAATATGGCGGATCGTTAGCGCTCCAGTTTGCGCCCGATACCGCCAGGGACTTCATTCAATCATCTCGACTTGCACCTCAAGGTTCCGAGATTCACGGGCTGGGTGGAACCGTGGCTTCGATTACCGAATTCGTAGAGGGAATCAAGCAGGTAACGAACTTTACTGAAATCACGCATGGGGAAGACTCGCTGCCATTTCCGGTGGCAGTTGATAGTGCCTCACTCAAGGCACGATTGGGGACACTGTCCTATACGCCACTTCTAGAGAGCATTGACCGCACTGTTCGGTGGTTCGAGGAAGCGGCCCTGGCCGGCTTGCCGTTACCGAGTTGAGATGCCTACCCACAGTGAGTTAGGACTACGACATGAAAGGAAAAGAGGATGACTGGACCAACACGTTCAGCGCTGGTTACTGGTGCCGCTCAAGGAATTGGGCTTGAGTGTGCCGAGCGACTCCTACAGGACGGGCTAAGGGTCGTCGCTACCGACATTAATGCAGACAGAAATGTTTCCTTCCCGGCTGGCGACTCCGGTGGGCAGTTTCTGCAACTAGATGTCACTGACTTGGATGCTGTTACTACGTTGGTCTCAGAAGCCGGCCCATTTGATGTGCTTGTAAATAGTGCAGGAATTGTTGGACCAAATACGGTTCTATGGGAAGTAGAACCTGATGAATGGAAAAAAACATTGGAAGTCAACTTAACGGGAACCTTCAACACAATTCGTTCTGTCGTACCACACATGCGTCATAAAGGTTGGGGACGAATAGTTAATATCGCGAGCATTGCTGGCAAAGAAGGAAATCCTAAGCTCTCGGCATACTCGGCATCGAAGGCGGCAGTTATTGGCCTAACAAAGTCTGTTGGGAAGGAGCTGGCTACGGAGAACGTGTTGGTGAATGCAATAGCCCCTGCAGTCATCGCCACGCCAATGAACGAGAACACGGCACCCGAGGTCCTCGATTACATGCTGTCCAAGATCCCGATGGGTCGCATAGGGGAAGCGGCCGAAGTGGCGGAGTTGGTTTCGTGGCTTTGTTCAGATCGGTGCAGCTTTTCTACTGCAGCCGTCTATGACATTTCGGGTGGACGGGCTACCTACTAGATCTCTGCCTAAGGAACAAAAGCATTCATTAATATCAATTAAAATGTCTTAAGCCATCGTTTACATCCCGGTCAAACGCTTACTGTTATTTATCTAAATCGGAGTCAGTAAGAAACTGGGGAGACACTCGACTAATAAATTCTGTGAGAACGTTCGTGCTTATTCTGGCCACATTATTGTTGTAGCCATTGTGTGAGAGTGAACCAGTCCAGGTTATTGATCCAACGCTGAAGACCGACCCCGAGCCTCGGTTTAAGTAAACCATGTCTGCCCGAACGAGCGGGTCGTTGGGGCCACGACCAACGCCGTGTTCCATTGCTCTATAAAAAGAGGAGGGGACCTCGACCGTTGAGGCCAACAGAAGTGTGGAGGACGGAGTTCCCTCCATTCTGTCGATACGATCGAATTCAAATCCACCAGCTCCACCAAGGTTTAGACCAAAATCACCGATCCTTTCCTCAAAATGGATTCCCTCGAATATAAAGCCAACTAGTGGATTTAGTGAGTCTGGCAATCGTTGGAAACCGGGCGCCCTTCCAAATCCCTGACCTGCCATCCCGATTCCGACAAGTCTGTGGGATGAACGGCCATGAAGGCTCCAAGTTCCTCCAAGAAGGCCGGTGCTGTTGTGTTGTAACTCCCCGGGTTCCGCCTGATTGGTAGCGGTGCCGCCGCGCCTGCGTACCTCTATCAAATGTGGCCTCTCGGGGTCTATTGATGTGGGCCAGTAAAGTCCGTTACCCGCCATGTACTGGAGGTTGCCGCCCGCTTCGAGGTATATCTCAAGGGCGTCCAGCATCTCTGGCGTCCAATACTCGTGGTGGCCAGCGCAGATAATGGCCGAATAGGAGGTAAGAGCCTCTGCTCCGAGCCGATGAAGGTCTTCATCGCCCATGACTTCGTACTGAATCCCGAGACGTTCAAGCCAATGGATCACGTATAAGTCCGCCATAACAAGGTGTGTAGCGTTGTCCGCCATCCCAGGCACTGAGGCGTGAGTTTGCGGCACCGAGCCACCAGCTGTTTCCTCTGGTTCAAAGTAGGCATCTGGTCGGGTGGATGAAGTTGGTTTTCTTTGAGATGCGTAGTAGTTCGGTGAGCCGTCCGAGTGACTGTCGTAGAGGGAGAGTCCGATGTCGTGTTTGTCAGCTGAATCGAAGTTGGCGTAGGCCAACCAAGTGAGGGTTGGAACGAGAAAGAGCACCGGAGCTTTTGACTTTCGCTGAGGTCCGACGACAAGGGAAAGCGCAACTTCCTCCTCATTTGTCGAGAGCCGCACGGCATAGATTCCGCTCTGGGCACCTGATGGGATTGAAAAGGTAAAGGTGGGCAGCCATTCGGCATCGGCCAGGTCGTCGTCGTGGAGATGTACTGCGTCATAGAGACGAGGAGCGGAGCCAATAGTGGTATCTGTTTCTTGCCAATTTGGTCCTGTGACCGCTCGGGCGGCACCGTTATGAACTTGTCCGTGCCTGCCGTGACCTGAGATGTCGATGATCCGTGTGCCGCCAGTCCGACGTCCAAGGTCCCAGGCTCCCTCGCACCGACCGCCGACCAATTCAGCGCCCTGTTTAAGGTCGCTGAGGTCTATATCGTCGAGAAGACCTTCGAAGATACGGATACCACCGATTTTCCCGTTAAAGGAATTCTGGACGGCTCCCTTCTCCAGCGAGGCACCTAGCAAGAGCGAGTCGGGATACTGAGGTATGCCTTGCCACTTGACCTTGGCTCGCTCTACAGAAAACACGGAGGTTCCGCGCTCCGCGCAGAAAATCCCCATCTGACCAGTTGGTGCATTCGCGCTGATGCCCACGAAGTACCAGCGCCTCCTATGAATAGGAGCTGGAGATGTTAGGCGGACTACTTCTCCAGGTTCCCGAATAGCGGCTTCGAGACGCGAATCGGAGCGGATCGTCAGGCGGAGTATCTCGGAGCCTTGATGACGTAAAGACGCCAGGGTCTGTTCGCTCGAGGAATTTCCAGTCCAATAAACCCAGAAGGCCAAAGTGGGTGATTGGGAGCCGGCAGGATTTAAGGGTAGTTCGATCCAAGAGCCTGTAATCAGGGGCTGCTGTTCGCCTATTTGATCACCTGCTCCCGACCAGAGTGCATCTTCTTCGACAACTCCTGGGCCTTCAGGATTGGGGTCACCATGAATTAGTCGAACAACACGGGCATTCACGTTAGGTGCATCGGTGCTGACCATGGCCTCGACTTGGTCGCCGGGAGAGACGCAAGTAGCGCCCAGATATGCGGCCAGCACCTCAGATGCCTCCAGTCCTCAGCATCCGTTGCTTGAGGACTGTGTTGACGAAGATCGACTCAACCAAGGAAATTTCAATCGTGAGGGATTTCGTAGACATCTGCGGTATGACCTCCGTCCACGACGAGGTCATGACCAGTGATATAGGAGGCTTCATCGGAAGCTAAGAAGAGAAAGGCACTGGCAATGTCATCGGTCGTTGCTAGACGATTCAGCGGAACCTCAGGAAAGCCGTGCTCACGCCATTTGGCCATCAACTCTTCACCGACGATGTCAGTGCTTTGTTGTGTATCTGCTGGCCCTGGGCTTACAGAGTTCACCCGAACCCCTGAGCGGGCCAATTCAACGGCCATTGATTTCATGAGCGCGCGATCAGCAGCCTTAGTAACGCAATAAGAAGTAAAGCCCAGTGAGTGTCCTTGAGCGTCAATTGAAGCGGTAAATAAGATGACGCCTTCCCCTCTTTCCACCATGGATCGGGCAGCTGCTTGTGCTAGTAGAAAATAAGCAGTGATATTGACGGCCAAATGGCGTGACCACGATTCCAAACTGATTTCCAGAACGTGTTCTTCTGCCCAATGTGCAGCGTTACATACGAGGACGTCGAGGTGGTTGTCGCCATCGAGGGCCTGTGCCATAGCGTCAGCACATGCGCCCCCATCGGCCAGATCGATACATATGGGAACGGCTTCTGCTCCCCGTGAACTGACCGCTTCTGCAGATAAGTCAAGTCGGTCCTGCAGCCGGTCCACCATGTAAATGACTGAGGCCCCTTCCTCCGCGAACCTTTCGGATGTTCGGCGCCCGAAACCGCTTCCTGCGCCAGTAATGAATATTCGCTTCCCATCGAATCGTCCCATGCCTGTTCCACTCCTCCTGTTGACCTGCGTGTCATGTGCTAGCAAATTTGATAATAAAGAGCAAGGGGAATGAACGATCGGCGCAGAACGGGCCAGAAAGAAGATGGCGAGGGTGAATAGGGGCTCGTTGTCTTCCGGGCTGATTGGGTGTGGACTTCATGTCAGGCCGCCTCTTGAGCGAGCACTAGCAAGGCTTAGTACCAGACGCCATGAAACTGTCAAGTGAGGTAACGGTGGCCTTTCTTAGCAAGACTTTCGGTTCTCGGCTTGGGCGGATTTTTCAGTTGAACACTGAAGAGGAGGTTGACTCTGGACGCAGACGACTTCTCACTGGGAAGTTCCTGACGGATCGCGTTGAACCTTCGTCAGAATTTGGGGTTTCAATTTTGGAATGTGTAGCGAGGGAGGCCGACGATGATGGTGTGTTATGGATCGACTATGCGTTGGTCAATAGTGGCTCGGCGAGGACGAATGTCTTTGTTTATCTTCGTAAGGAGCAGCCGAAGCGATTCGTGAAAGTCCTCCACCTTGACCCAGACGAGGTCTTTAGAGGTTCTTGCCGGGAGACAGGCAAGAAGCAGGCTGAAGAGATGTTTCTTGAGGTCGAGACTAGTTCTGGGACAAATAGCCAAAGAGAAGTGTTCAAGGTCAGCAAAGCAACAGCGACAGAGGAAGAGACGTGAGCTACGAAATCCTGACTGGAATGGGTGGAGTAACGGTGGAGCGTGATGTTTCAGCGACCATGCGCGATGGAACCGTTCTTTTGGCGGACGTATATCGCCCCAAAGGGGAGGGTCCTCATCCCGTCCTGCTGAGTCGTCATCCCTACGACAAGCAGGCCGCACTCGCGAACTTTGGCTATGCACATCCCGCTTGGTATGCCGAAAAGGGCTATCTGGTTGTTATCCAGGATTGTCGTGGCCGGTATCTCTCCGATGGAGACTTCATTCCGTTTCTTAGGGAGTCTGAGGACGGTTACGACACTGTCGAATGGGCAGCTCGCCTGCCAGGCGCTGACGGCCGGGTCGCCATGTACGGATTTTCATACGGCGGAGCTACAACAATGTTGGCGGCCAAGGCAGCTCCTCCCAGCTTGGCAACAATCTGTCCTGGGTTCACTGGGTCTCAGTACTACGACGGATGGACGTACCAGGCAGGAGCCCTCAATCTGGCGTTCGCTGTCTACTGGTCGACTTTGCTCGGACTTGACTCTGCCAAAAGGGCTGACGATGCAGAGGGTTACGCTCAATTGGGAGCGGCATTGGGGGCGGCTCCTGATTGGTTCAACTTCTTACCGATAGCGGATTACCCAGTGATTGCAGACCACGCGGCTTATTTCCGTGACTGGGTGGAACACTCTTCCTACGACGAATACTGGAGTCGTTGGAGTATTGACGAGGCGTACGATCAGATAAACATTCCTGCCATCCACACTGGTGGGCTGTACGACATCTTTCTGCGCGGAACCGTGAAGAACTTCGTTGGTCTCTCAGGCGCTCCAGGAAGCGTTGCAAGCTCATCCCAGAAGCTTCTTCTTGGACCCTGGACACATATGCCTTGGGCCCCAGTTGATGTTGTTGGCGGTGAGGTAAGTACAAACGAGGTCGACGACTGGCAAATTTCTTGGCTGGATCACCACTTAAAGGGCATTGACAATGGAGTTCTTGATCATCCAGTGACCGTGTATCTGCTTGGAGAAGGCATCCGAAACTTCAATGAATGGCCACCTGCGGAGGCACACACTGTCGAGTACTTCATGCACTCGAGGGGCAGGGCTAATTCGAAGTTCGGTGACGGCTGGCTTGATCGAGAGGTTCCCTCAGATGAGCCGGCCGACATTTTCATTTATGACCCGGCTACACCCACGCCCAGCCTTGGGGGGCATTCCTGCTGCTTTGCATCGGTTACCCCAATGGGTCCGGCAAACCAGAACACCGCTGAGGTTTCCCGAATGGTCCTCGTTTACACCTCGGAACCTTTGGCTGAGGACATGGTCGTGGTGGGAGATGCGTTTGTTACGCTCTTTGCCGCTTCTTCTGCTGTTGACACGGACTTCACTACTCGACTGTGCGTGGTCGGCCCAGATGGCAGCTCGATCAATATCCAAGAAGGAATCGTTAGGGCTCGTTACAGGGACTCTTTAGTCGACCCGTCGCTGATCATTCCTGGCGTGATCTATAGATATCGAATAGAGCTAGGGCCGGTAGCCACGAGAGTTCCTGCTCGCTCGGCAATCAGGGTCGACATCTCGAGTTCAGATTTTCCTCAGTGGGACCGAAATTTCAACACGGGCGGTCGGATTGGTTTCGAGGGACCGCTAGCGGCGGTGACTGCGACCCAGACGGTGTTGCATTCCGGGTCTTTCCCATCAAGCCTCTCCCTGCCGGTGGTTCCAGGGTAGAGCTTGTTTAAGAAATTGATCTGAATTCTGAAGAGTGAACCAGTTCGGTCAAACGGCCAGCTGTGGACCAGTTTGGCCAAGTTCATCCCGGAGAAGTTCCACTGTCGCGTGAAGATCCGAAGCCAGCGATTTAGCAGCACCTTCGACGTCTTTGTTCAGCAGGGAGTCGATGATGGCGTGGTGATTGTCGTCAACGCTGCAGACAAAGTTTCGTTGGAGAGAGGCTAAATGGATGTAGCGGTCAGAATGAGCCCAGAGCACCTCAATCATGTGGCAAAGCCACTCCGAGCCGGATAGCTCGTAGATCAAATAGTGAAAGTCTCGGTGGAGGGCTAGGCCCTTCTCAATCTCGTTTGCTTCCAACTCTCTCACCGCCTTGGTGATGGTGTCATCCAGCAAGTCGATGAAGTTGGAGTCCATGAAGTTGGTAGCCATTCGGAGTGCTTCAACTTCGATGAGTGTGCGCACCCTGTACAGGTCCTCGAGTGATTGCATTGACAACGGCGCTACGCGCGCCCCCTTGTTGATTTCAGAGATGACGAATCTCTCACTCTCCAAGAGACGGAGCGCCTCTCTGACCGGAATAAGGCTCACCTCGTTGTCTTCGGCAAGTTTGTTAAGCCGAAGTGGAGTCCCCGGAGGGTAGGTGCCATTAAGAATCTGCGCCCTGGTGGACTGGTACACGGCCTCTACTAGATGACCTGATTTTGGTTTCGAACTTGGCATTTGACCTAGCACCGACATTGGTTGGGAGGGGTTCATTGCGACTAATGGACATGGACCGTACTCTCAGGCGTTATGTGCACCACGGGAGCCCTCCAGATGCCTGGCGGCGACTACCTCTTGTTCAAGAACAAGGACTTCGGACGCATGAACTTCGACGACCAGGTCGTTGTCAGTCGAGATGTGTTTGGCATCCGGGGGACAACGTCGTGGGCTGGTACGGATTCAGAAGGTGACCAGTTCTCTGGATTCTCAATCGGGGCCAACAAGCACGGCCTATTCTGCGCAGATTCAAACGTGCGAGAAGAACCCCCCAGCGGCACCAACTATGACGTGCTTACTGAGATTGCTCTCACCGAGGGGTCGGATGTAGCAACTGCTGTTGAGGCACTCCAGCAGGCGCTATCGGCTGAGAGCTTCTGGTGTGCAAATCTGATGTTGGTGGACCCGTCTACCGTGGCTGTTGTCGAGATTAAGGGGTCAGAACTGCATTGTTCTCTGGAGCCTGGCCTTGCAACCCGTACCAACCACCACGTGCACTTCGGGGTGACGGCAACTGACGATGATGTGGTTACCAGCGCCGATCGCCTCGACTGGTCATACCGTCGTCTCTCCAGGGCCGCAGGCTTGCTTGATGTTCTAGAACTTCAGCGGAGCCACGATGGTGGACAAACAGGGATCTGTAATCACAGCAGTTATGAGACAGTCTATTCGTATGTCTTGATGAGAACTGATGACGGCATTCACCTTTTGGTGACGCAGGGGCATCCTTGCGGTGATGGCTTGACTCAGGACCTCCTACTCCCACTCGGTGAGTCCTGGTCAAGGGAAGCGGCGGCGGAAGTCCGAGCAGCATTTCCCTCTGCGGACAGGTCAACTGGCATCTGCTGAGGATCTAAGGCACTAGACCTCGGATGAAGTAGTCACCGGGGGTTCGGCTTTCTCTATTAGGCGGGATAATTTTGGGACAACGCTTTTCTCCTTTGGCAAGAGATGCTATAAACTTGCATCTAGGGGTTGCAGCGGTTGTTTACCGACGGTTGTGGCTCAACACAGCCGGTGAGTCTCGAATGCGGACTCACCACGCGCATAGGGGGATAGATGAACGATCAGACTGAGAACATCGAACTTGATCAGTTAATCGATCAGTATCGAGGTGGCAAGGTCACGCGCCGGCATTTTATGAAGATGGCGGGCGGCTTAGGAGTCACCGTGGCTGCCGCTGGATCGATCCTCGCAGCTTGTGGTTCAGATGAAGTTGCGGCACCCGCGACGACTGCGGCACCCGCGACGACTGCGGCGCCAACCAGGGGAGGGACGCTGAAGGAAGGGTATGACCTTGACTTCTCGAAGCATGACCCGATTACCACGAACTGGTACGACCCGGCTTTCTTCGCTATCTATGAAGCTCTCCTTACAAATGACCCTGATGGCAACGACAACCATCAGTTGGCTACGAGCTTCACCAAGTCGGCTGACGGCATGGAGTATCGGTTTGATATAGATCCGGGTGGGAAGTTCCATTCCGGCAAGCCTGCTGACGCTGCAGCGGTGGCTGATTTCCTGGCCTTCTTCAAGGCGACGTCGTTTATTGCGACGTTGGCTGCTCCAGTTGCAAGTTATGAATCTGAGGGCGACCAGTTGGTCGTCAAGATGAATAACCCTTGGGTTGGAGCCCTTGGTCCCCATAAGACTGGCTATTTCCGGGTTCTTTGCCTGGACACATGGAATGAAGCTGGTGGCTTGGAGTCGACTACTTATGGAACGGAGATCGCCGATGGTACGGGTCCGTTCACACATGAGGAGTTTGTGCCCGGGAGCCATGTACTCGTCAAGCGGTGGGAGGACTATCCAGGTTCGAACACGGAGTACTTCGAAAATAAGGGAGCAGCGTACCTGGACGCTATTCGCTGGACCTTCATTCCCGAAGCCAGCCAGCGTGCTGTGCAGCTCGAAAACGGCGACATTCACACCCTTAAGGGCCCAGCGCCTCAGGACGTGAGCCGATTGGAGAGCAATTCAGACATCACCGTCTACCGCTTCCCTGAGTGGTCCGGCTACATACTGAGCATGAACCAAGATTGGGATGAGTACTTCGGAGATGTTCGGGTTCGGTCTGCCATCGCTCACCTGATTGACCGTGAGGCCATGCGTGACGCAGTCTTCTTCGGCGACGCAGTAGCTGATTACGGGCCACTTCCTCCGACGGATAAGTTCTATGACCCGGTTGTAGAGGAAATAATCACCTACGATCCCGCCGCATCTGCAGCCCTTATGACTGCAGCCGGCTGGGCGTTGAATGGTGACGGTATTTGGGAGAAGGATGGGACGGTGCTTTCGTTTGAATTCGCCGTTCAGGCCGAATCAATTAACGAGGCAGTAGCCACCACAGCTTCAGCAATGATGCGTGAAGGTGGTGTCGATGCCAAGGTCAATGTTGTTGACAGGGCGGTCATCTTCGAGAAGCAGGCCACCGAGGGTAAGGGGGCGGCACCAATGACGCTCTTCTACTGGTTGTGGCCGATTCCGATTGATGTTCTGAATCTTTTCGTCAACAGTGCGACCATTCCCTTCCCGAACATGTCTCGGGCAAATGAGCCTGCGATTGATGCGGCCATGGCGGCATGGACCAGCGCTGGTACGACTGCAGAGGGACAGATTGCTCAGACAGAGTTCCAGGTGGCGTTCTGTGAGAGCGTTCCCTACATAACCATGGTTACGCGTAATGCCGTATTTGCAAAGAGAAACAATGTCCATGGTTGGCAGCCAACACTTTGGAACCTCTATCCGTATTACAACGACGTTTGGATTGAGGGCTAAACCTTTCCAGAGGTCTCTTCGACTGCCAACCGGATGACTGGACTTGAAAACTCCCGTTCGTCCCACGCCAAGGCGTGGGACGAACGGGTGGCAGCCTATGAAGAAGAAGTTAGATCAAACCCTTGGCGTAAGAGGCTAAGAGAGTTCAGTCGTAACAAGCTTTTGTTTACGGGTTCGGTGTTAGGAATCCTGATAGTTGGCCTTGGATTGGTTGGCCCCTTATTCCTGGGAAGTAACTACGCAGGACAGTCGTTACGTAATACGCATTTACCCCCTCTTACTGAAGGCTATTTCCTAGGAACAGATCAGTACGGGCGAGACCTTCTGGTAAGACTCTGTATAGGTATTCGGGTTTCGCTGTTTGTAGCGGCCGCCGTAACTTCCATTGCGCTAGTAGTGGGTATGGCATTGGGTATGTGTGGTGGCTTTCTGGGCGGGTACGTCGATCGAGTCGTCCGCTCGGTCACAGACTTTGTCTGGGGATTTCCACTTATTTTGGTAGCAGTCCTATTGGCTGGAGGTCTAGGGCAAGGGTTGCTCCCAGTGATCCTCGCTGTTGGGATTGTAAATGTTGCTGCTATTACTCGCGTGGTGCGTGGCGAGGTTGTTGTGCTCCGTACTAAAGAGTTCGTGGAGGCTGCGCGGGCTTGTGGAGTCTCAAATTTCCGCATCATGTGGCGTCATCTGCTGCCAAATGTCATGGCACCCGCCTTGGTGCTCGCCTCCTATTACGTTGCGGTCGCAATAATCGCAGAAGCTGGCCTGTCGTTCATTGGACTCGGAGCGCAGCCGCCGCTTCCCAGCCTTGGGAAGATGGTCGCTGACGGCCGTGGATTTCTTAGGCTGAACCACTGGGAGAGCACAGTTCCTGGCATCGGCATAGCCGGGCTAGTGCTATCTGTCAGCTTGATAGGTGATGGCCTAAGAGATGTGTTCGATCCCCAACTTCGGCATGAAGCCAAGGGAGTTGAGAAGGGATGAAACGGGCAGCCAGTCGTCTTGTCTATACGCTCATTGTTCTATTTGTAAGCTCTGTGGCTGTTTTCTACGCCATTCGGCTTTCAGGGGGTGATGCAACAGCAGCGGCTCTTCCGGGTTCGGCAACCGAAGAGTACCGTGAGGCGTTTCGAGATCGACTAGGTCTGAACGAGCCGATCTATCAACAGTATTTCACCTACATGGGGCGGATCCTTAGCGGCGATCCAGGAAACTCATTGACCAACAACAAGGCTCTCACCTCCATGCTCTCAGAGCATGGCCGAAACAGTCTGGTCTTAGGTGGGACTGCATTTGGACTTGTATTTTTGGTTGGAATTCCTCTCGGGATTGTTGCGTCTCTCAGACGCAACAGTTGGGCGGATCAAGGCATTATGTCGATGTCGACTGTCGCTATGGCGGTACCTAACTTCTGGCTAGCACTACTTGCTGTGTGGTTGTTTGCCTCCAGGCTTGGCTGGCTACCTTCGGCTGGTTGCTGCAGCACTAAACAACTCATCTTGCCGGCAGTAGTTCTGGCATTTGAGGGCATTGCTCTGACTGTTCGGATGACGCGTTCGTCCATGATTGAAAGCCAGAACAGTGACTACGTGAGGACGCTTCGGGCAGGAGGCCTTTCGGAATGGCGTATCACATGTAAGCATGTGCTTCGGAATGCTCTTATACCGATTATCTCTTTGGCAGGATTGCGAATAGGACAAATCGTTGGTTACGCCCTCATCGTTGAGACTATTTTTGGGTGGCCAGGGCTCGGTCAAGTCTTGGTAAACGCAGTCTTGAGGAGGGATTACCCGGTAGCGCAGTTCTTCTCACTCGTTTTGGTCACTATTGTGGTTATGGGAAACTGGGTGGCGGACACCGGGTACACCATTGCTAATCCAAGACTACGGAAATCAACATGAGTGCAGTTGAGACTAAATCGGAACTTGGTGAAGCCGCATCGAGTCTTAAAGGCATGCCACTCCTGGAAATTGAAGACCTGAGAATCTCCATTAGTAGTGAGGGGTCGTCCTTTGAGGTAGTTAAAGGGGTGTCACTCACAGTTTGTGAGAATGAGGTCGTGTGTTTGGTGGGGGAGAGTGGTTGCGGTAAGTCAATGACCGCACTTTCTGTCATGGGACTGCTCCCTCGTGGGGTTGCCAGAGTCACTGAAGGCAAAATTGACTATGAGGGTCGAGATCTTCTCAGCCTGCAAAGTCGAGAACTTAGGCGTTTGCGGGCAGATTCCATTTCGATGATCTTCCAGGATCCCATCACTTCGCTCGATCCAGTGTTTACTATCGGGAGCGTTCTCAAAGAGGTAGTGCGGTCACATAGGGATGTCAGTCGTGCTGAAGCCAAAGAAATCGCTGTTAGAGCACTTGTTGAGGCGGAACTGCCAGATGCGGCTGACCATCTCGACAGTTATCCACATCAACTCTCCGGTGGAATGAGACAGCGGGTCATGATTGCTCTTGCTATAGCTCTTGATCCAAGAATATTGATAGCCGATGAGCCCACCACTGCGCTGGACGTCACCGTGCAGGCCCAAATTCTAGAAAACCTTCGAGCGCGGCAACGTGAACGAGAGATGGGAATGCTTTTGATTACCCACGATCTTGCAGTTGTTGCTTCAGTGGCTGACAGAGTAGCTGTCATGTATGCGGGTGAAATCGTTGAAGAGGCTCCAGTCGAGGAACTCTTCGCCAATCCTCAACACCCTTACACCCAAGGGCTCATCAGAGCTCTACCGGATATATCCGTATCACGGGGAAGTCTCCACAGTATTCCGGGGCGCGTGCCGTCCCCACAGACTCCTCCGCCCGGATGTCTATTTGCCCCGCGGTGTGACCATGTGCTCGATTCGTGCTGGGAAGCAAATCCCGAGTTACAACGTGATGGCGCCCAGAGTTTGCGTTGCTTCAATCCTCAACCCTTCGAAGTCCGCTAATGGAACCGCTTGCGATTGAGATCAAGATCAGTGAGGAACTGGTTGTCCGAGGGCAGGAATGGCCGGTCCAAGGGCCTCCGGTTGTCATGGTCCACGACTATGGCGAAGATCTTGACTGCTGGAAAGGTGTTGACCGCCTATTGGCAGACCGGGGCTTTAGGGTGATCACGCTTGATTTGCCCAATCACGGACTTTCTGATGATCAGGTTCAGGATCGTTCAACCCTTCAAACTCTGACTGAAGTAATCAAGAACGTTTCAGAGGTTTGGGGCCCACTCGGATTGTGTTCCTATGGATCGCTATCTTCTGAACTTTGTCAGATGCGAGGACCGGATGCGCCAATGACACACGTCATGGTTTCGCCTCGGGCCCCAATAGCTGCCCCTGGTTTACCTGCCGACCTAGAACACGAGATGTCTCAGTTGGTGGTAGCAGCTACGAATGATGGTGACCGATCAGATGAGGCGCGAGCGCTATTTGACAGTCTCGGGGCCAAGAAGCTCTGGGCCTCAATAGGTGCAACGGAGCATGGTCCAGATTTGGTAATGGGTCATACGCATCTTGTCGACGATATGGCGATATTTCTTCGGCGAACTCTTGTGTCCGCTCACCTGGAATGGACCGCTGCCACCCATGAGAAGGCAGCAGCCGACTTTCGCACCACTGAGTCAGAACGAGAACAGTGAGGAGGCGGTGCCTCCGCGAATGAGATCTCGTTCAGCATCGCTAATGGCGGGCAGTAGATGGTCGACCAAGGCCAGTTGTTCTGGGTAGCCGGGTTCTGAGAGGATCCACGGGAAGTCTGAGGCCCAGAGCATTCGACTCGCTCCGAAGGTCATGTTAAGGGTTTCTGCTACCGGAACCATTTCCAGGTACGGATATGGCCCATGGCTGAAGGCGTACTGACCAGAGAAGTGGACGTAGGTGTTCGAGTTCTGGGCAACGCGGGCGAGGAGCTCAAGTGTGGGTGGCGGGATATCGGTAGTGAAGTGAGGTCGCCGGTGTTCGTCGACGGCCAGGTTGTCGATAGTGACCATAAAGCCAGAGTGGTTGAACACTGTTACCAGTCCTGGAAGTAATTCGAGGACCTTTTCGTAGAGTTCGACTTGCTGTGGTTCCGAATAGAACCAGACTCGTAACCCACGTTCTTCCATTGCCTGAAAGAGCGGGAATAGCTCGTATGTTTCTGGATCATCGGTGCGGGAAGCGTTGGGGTCGACTCCACTGACTCGGATTCCTTGAATCCCGCTGACTTCCATCCGGCGGTCCAGGTCTTCTGCGATGTCGAGTGATTCGGGGTCATGGTTACCGATTCCAACAAATCGCCCAGGAAAATTGATGCGAAGGTCCCGTAGATATTCGTCTTGGGGTCCGAGGGGTACAACGACTGCCTTATCTACACCCGCTGTTTCCATTACTTCTAGTAAGTCCTCGGCTAGGACCTCCATCTCAGCATCCGCCATCCCAGGGTAGACAGTCCGCGGGTAGGCCGTGGACACCGCCTTAAAGAGATGAAGGTGGGCGTCGATTACTTCCATGAGCAACCTCCAGTTAGCTTCTGGACTCCTCGATCAAGCGGCGTATCCCCTCGTAGAGCTGGTCGGGGGTTGTCGCCAAAGAAATTCGGACCCTGTCTTCGTTGCTGGGTCCAAATGTGGAACCGGGAACTACTGTGACCTGGTGCTTATCGACTAGGTCCATGGCAAAATCCACGTCGGACCTCTGTGAACTGCTGATATCAACCCAGATATAGAAGGCACCAGCTGGGTTAAGTGCGGATATGCCGGAAGAGGAAAGAAGGCGGTTCACCTCGTCTCTTCGTTCCCGGTAGGCGTCCCGCATCTCGCCGATGATTTCTTGCGGGCCGTTAAGTGCGGCCAAGGCCGCATATTGTGCCGGAGCGTTAACGCAACTCACGGTTGGTTCTTGGCACTTGCGAATCAGAGTGGCGATCTCAGGGGGGGCGACGGCGTAACCGACTCTCCACCCAGTCATCGAATAGGTCTTCGAGAAGCTGTGTATGCAGACAACGCGACCGTCGCTGTCGTATGAAGCAGCAGAGACGTGAGTGCCTTCGTAGACAATCTTGTCATAGACCTCATCTGAGATCACGTAGATATCGGCCCGGCGGGCGAAGTCAATTATCCGGGCCATCTGCGTTTGGTTGATTACTGCTCCAGTTGGGTTGCAGGGCGAGTTAAGTAGCACTGCCTTAGTCCGGACGGATACAGCAGACTCCAACTGTTCGATAGTGGGTACGTGACCATTGGTTTCGTTGGTTGAGACCGTGACTGGTCGGATGCCAAGCAGGGTCATTTGCATGAGGTAGTTGGGCCAGGACGGGCTCATCACGATTACCTCATCTCCTGGGTCCGCTATGGACATCAGGGTCGTATAGAGGGCAGCCATGGCCCCGGTTGTTACGACCACATCACCCACCTCGGTCTTCCGGCCCGTGTCTTCTGTGAAGATCTCCGCTATCCGTGACCTCAGCTCGGGAATTCCGGGATTTTCCGTGTACCGGGTCTTTCCACTTCGGGCTGCCTCGTCAGCTGCCTCTATAACGTGCTGTGGAGTTGGGAAGTTCGGTTCCCCCACTTCCAGGCGGATGCAATCGGTCAAGCCGAATGCCCGGTCCATTATCACTCGGATCCCTGAGCGAGGCATTGAAGAGACAGAGCGTGAGAGTGGTTTCATGATTTCTCAGATGACCGACTTAATTTCAGGAAAATGGCAGGCGACCAGATGGCCGTCACCGTCGTCTGTCAAGGGTGGTTCAACATCGCGGCATAAATCTTCGGATCGGCCTACTTCGCACCGAGATTGGAAACGACATCCTGGGGGAGGATTTATGGGACTGGGCGCGTCGCCCTCAAGCAAGATTCTCTTTCTCTCCCTCTGTTTGCGTGGATTGGCTACCGGAGCCGCCGAGAGGAGAGCGTGGGTGTACGGGTGGGCCGGTTCTGAAAAGAGTGTGTCTACCTGAGCCTGTTCCACGATCTTGCCGAGGTACATGACGGCTACTTCATCGCAGATCTGCCTTATCACAGCTAGATCGTGACTTATGAACAGGTATGTGAGTGCGAGCTCTTGCTGGAGATCCAGCAACAAGTTCAGGACCTGGGCTTGGATAGACACGTCTAGGGCGGATACCGGCTCGTCGCAGACGATAAAACTTGGACGCAGGGCCAGTGCGCGTGCTACGCCGATTCTCTGTCGCTGACCACCGGAGAATTCGTGTGGGTATCGTCGAGAGTGTCCGCCCTCCAGCCCCACGAGTGCGAGAAGTTCTTGAGTCCGTTCCTCGCGTTCCCCTCGCGTCATATCAGTATTGACCACCAGGGGCTCGCTGATTGCGGCCCCCACTGTCATCCGGGGGTTGAACGAGGCGACTGGGTCTTGGAAGACGATCTGCAGGTCGGTTCGAAGCTTTCGAAGCTCCGACTCGGAAGCTTGACCAAGGTTGATTTCTTGCACCGTGCCATCTACCGGGGAAAGTTTTCGGTAGATGATTTCTCCTGAAGTTGGCTCTAGAAGGCGGAGCACGCATCTGGCCGTTGTCGACTTACCACAGCCAGATTCGCCGACTATTCCGAGAGTTCGACCGCGCTGAACATCAAAAGAGATGTTGGCAACGGCAGAGACTACTCGCGTGCGTTTGTTAGCAAAAAGGAGTCTCTCTAGATGGAACTCTTTGGCCAGATGGCGAACAGAGATCGCGGGGCCGCTCCCGCTAGGGCCAGAGGAGTTTGAGGTGACAGCCACGCGTCACACTATATAAGATTCTAGGAATGGGGAACCGAGGACACTCGGGACCTGTAAATCCGGACCGTTGAGCTGAGATGGGTGAGAAAAATGAGTGAGGAACAGGACTGGCGGGGAAATGTTGGTGGAATGGAATGGGAGAGGGCGGAACGCTTTTTGAGCGGCAACGCTTTTGCAAGGGTGGCCTGCATCGATGATGACGGTAATCCGTACGTGGTTCCTCTTTGGTACACGTGGGATGGAGAGGGCTTTCTCCTTGTGATCCGCGAGAGAGCTCGCATCGCTCGATACATGAAGAACAATCCGAGGGTGAGTTTGGTCGTCGATGAAGGTGCGGTAGACGACGAAAGAGGTGAGTTCACTTTGCCCAAGGTGTTCTGCCAAGGGCGGGCCGAGATTCTTGAAGAACCAAATATTGGTGGCGAATGGGTCGAGGTGGCCGACGAGATGGCAGTTCGATACCTCGGTCCAGACGGCCCTAGCTATCTAATTCCCACGTTGACGCAACCGCGCTGGTTGATCAAGATTGTCCCTGACAAGATTAGGACCTGGGAAGGCGTCGGGTGGGGTAAGCAGTACTGGGTCGAATCTGACGGCAACCCGAGTTATGCAGAGGTCCATGGCCTGAACGAGGAAGGCTCTTAGGCCTTCTATGAGTGTTCTCGTAACCACTCCAGAGTGAATTCGTTCCACTCGTTTGTCATTTCGTAGAACGCTATATGGCTCGAGGATGGTCCTCTGAACGTGTGGAAGTCAGCTCCAGCAATTCTCTGAGCAACTTCCACGCCGTATCTTGAAGGAACCTGCCAGTCCATTTCACCTGTAGTGACAATTGTTGGGGCCTTGATGCTCCCCAACCTCTCAAGGGCGTCGTGTGTTCGGTCTGCGTGGAAGTGACCCAAAAGGCCTGCCTTGGACGGTGGATGGGGATTTTCGAGAATAAAGCTTCTTTCAAAATCGTTTACCTCGTCTGGCCTATTTGCTAAGAAATCTGGACTAGAGACCCAGAGGAGGGCACACCGGATATAGGCATCTAGATCGTCGTGCTCCACCATGAAGGACATGGAGTCAATCATCCTGACGAACCACTCATCAGACCGCCCCCACGTGTTGTGCAGTTGAAGGCTCTGCACACGATTTGGGTAGCTAATGGCGAGCTCCTGCGCTGTTGCGCTACCTAGTGATAAGCCGGAAACGTGCGCAGTTTCGATTCCTATGGCATCGAGCAGGGCGGCAGCATCATCAGCCAATATTTGCATGCTGTAGTCAGACAATGCCTCTGGATGAGTTGCCTGTCCGGTTCCCCTGTTGTCGTAACTGACCACGGTGTAGTGGTCCCGATAGCACTCGACTTGGGCATTCCAAGTCGAGTGGTCGGCACCAGTTCCCATGATCAGGAGCAGTACGTCGCCCGATCCCTCAATCTGGTAGTAGGTCTCGATCCCGGTAGACAATTCGATAGTTGGCACAGTGCATCTCCTGCCAGCTGGTGGGGATTGCCAGGTCTCTAGTGTGATCCAAGCAACTGGATAATGTTATATAACAGCGCGTTTTCTGGAATAATGCAAAGTTATGAACACCAGCGACCAGTTAGATCGACGGATGGCAGTAAGCCCACCGAGTTTGTGCCCGCCTCCTGAGCCCTATTCGTACGGAATCAAAGTAGGAACAACTCTCCACCTCTCTGGTCAGGTAGCCCTAGATCCTTCCGGCGTGATTGTCGGTAGCACAGTTGGGGAACAAGCAGAGCAGGTCTGGGAAAATATCCTTGCAGTGCTGGAAGAAGCCGGAGGAAGTGCGGTTGATATCGTCAAAGTCCTCTATTACCTTGCTGATATAGGAGACTTTGACCAAGAAATGGTTGTTCGGCGTCGGGTTTTCGAAGGCCTAGTTCTGCCCGCCGTGACGGGGATTCAGGTCGCCGCACTCGGCCTACCAGGCCTTCTGCTGGAAGTAGACGTGACCGCAGAGCTTGCACAATGAGCGACACCTGGGATGCCGACTCCGTTGGGGGTCTTCTGCGCTCGTTAGGTCTTGATGGAGTCGACACAGTGAGCGACGAGCTCATAGCTGACTTTCAACAACGAGCGCTTGCCTCAGAAACTCTTGAGAGCGTTCTGGCTCCCGGAGTTTCCCCGTGCAACATCTTCGATGCGTCATGGGAGTAGTTGCGACTTCAGCTAGTTCTATTTTGGAGTCGGTGGCTCGTGTCGACCAGGTGCTGGGAGCCATGGTGGTTCTTGATCCGGTAGGGCTGGAACGACAGTGTGAGGACTTCGACCAAGATCTTCCGTTAGCTGGAATGAGGATCGCGGTTAAGGACATCATCGAGGTGGAGGGTCTACCGAATCGATGTGGTTCCGCTCTTTATGGCGATCCACCAGCTCCTTCTCGCTCGGATGCAGTAGTTGTATCGAGAATCCGAGAATCAGGTGGACTGATAATTGGTAAGACGGCCGCGCATGAGCTTGCATGTGGCGTCTACACGCCGGGAACCAGGAACCCTTGGGACCTTTCTCGTTCCCCGGGGGGATCAAGTGGTGGTTCAGGTGCAGCCGTGGCAGCTGGCCTATGTGACGCTGCTCTAGGCAGTGATACCGGTGGTTCGATAAGGATTCCAGCTTCGCTATGCGGCATAGCGGGCCTCAAGCCAACCTATGGCCTTGTTCCCAAAACTGGTGTTGAGCCCCTGAGTTGGTCGCTCGACCACGTCGGCCCATTAGGTAAAACGGTCAGGGACTGTGCGCGCCTTCTAGAAGCAATAGCCGGGTTTCACTCGTCGGATCCGACATCAGTAATGAGCCCCAGCGTTGGCTATCTAGAAAAGCTTGATGCTGGAGTTGCTGGACTTCGGATCGCAGTGCCAAGCGGATTCTTCATGGACCCAATCGACCCGCAAACGCAAACGTTATTTTTAGCCGCCGTTGAGGTTATGCGTGAGCTAGGGGCCGAAATGATAACGGTCGATGTCTCCTATCTTTCTGGGAGTCTTGAGGCAGAGTTTGCCATTGTTTCTCCGGAGGCTGCCACCTATCACCATTCACACCTCCGTAAGAATCCTGAACTAATAGACCCTCAGATACGAGGGATGTTGATAGCGGGGGCGGCCCTGCCGTCGAGTTACTACTTGAGGGCTCTTCGGTGGCGACAAGACATGGCGGATCGCATGAGGGCCACTTTCATCGACAATCGACTCGATGCGTTCATAACCCCGACGGTTCCAGCATTTGCGCAATTGCATGATCAGGAGGAGTTCGTGTACCCAGGAGGAAAGGAACCGGTCATCTCAAGCTTCGTCCGAACGACCGCACCGTTCAACCTCACTGGTCAACCAGCGTTATCGGTTCCATGCGGGCTTACGGCCGATGGTCTTCCTGTGGGTCTGCAGATCGCAGGTCGCCCGTTTGCGGAGGACATGGTCCTACGTATCGGTGCGGCGTATGAAAGAGCCACGGACTGGGTAGCGCAACTTCCGCCCCTGCATGCCACAACGGAGTAGTTGTGGAATCTAGGAGATTGCCATGGGAGATCTAGACAGGAATACTGAGTCAGATGGGTATCGTCCGCCAGATCCCATTGGTCTGCCGCCGATATTCGCATGGCCGGTGAGGCCGATTAAGTCGGTCAAGTGGCTCCTTGTCGAGTTTCTATTTCCTTGGGGTTTTATATTTGTGGGCCTGGCAATCGTTTCTTGGAATTTCTTGACTCCGGAGATAGAGAGTTCAGGTCCACCCTCACTTAGTTTTATGGGAATAATCTGGTTAAAAAATTGTCTATTACTTACCATATTATCTGGTTCGTTGCACTGGTGGCTCTATAGTCGTGCTGGACAAGGCACTAAATTCAAATTCTCACGCCGGTGGTTGTCGAGGACATCGTCAAGATTTCTTTGGCATAATCAAGTCTACGATAATGTCTTCTGGAGCCTCGTTAGTGGCGTAACAGTATGGTCGCTATTTGAGGCAATCACGCTATGGGCATGGGTTTCAGGTATCATTCCAAAAGCGTCATGGTCTGTAGACACTGGATATCTTATTGCTCTAACTTGCGTATTCTTTTTTGCATCATCTTCGCATTTCTATCTCATACATAGAGTATTGCATTGGAAACCCTTGTACCGGTCAGTGCACGAACTGCATCACCGGAATGTCAACACGGGGCCTTGGACGGGGATCTCTATGCATCCAGTCGAGCATTTATTGTTTTTTTCAATGTTCTTCGTTTGGTGGCTAGTTCCTGCGCACCCTTCGGTGATAATTCTTACCGGATTCTTTAAGGGGTTGGGTCCTGCAGTAACTCATTCTGGATTCGACAAGGTGCTTGTTCGTGAACGACGGATTTCTGCGGGAGATTGGTTTCACGATCTGCATCACCGCCACTTTGAAACCAACTATGGCAATATCGAAGCACCGTTCGATTGGGTTATGAATACTTGGCACAATGGAACCGACGAGGCCCAACGTTCCATGGTTGCCCGGCGAAGACTCCAGTCCTCTTCTTCTGATGGGCAATCCTCATAGGCCTATGGGTCACCCTGTTTACTCAAAGAGCGGTACGGAATCGCCGTGCAGGTAGTTTGCGCATTGGGCGATGGCTTCACTTCTGAACGGCTACGGCGCCGACCTGGTGGTCGAGCCCGATTCGGGGACCGGAGACGCACTGGCCGGCCTGTTGTACGATGTGGTGGAGGCAGCGGTCACCGGGAACTCCCGCTGATGTCGGATATTTGGCTCAGGGGGTGGGCCGAACATCCCGTCCACCAGGCCCCGACCTATCCGTAGTCTCAGAACATGACTCGTCGTCTCACCGACCACTCAGTCCTCACCTTCGACTGCTACGGCACCCTCATCGATTGGGAGACTGGAATCTGGGATGCCTTCCAGCCGCTCCTGGTGGAGAA
>DUBS01000019.1:0-65314 GCA_012960225.1 Gemmatimonadota bacterium
GGGCTGGAGGCGGACCGAGGGCCTACGCAGGCCGATCTTTGCCGGGCGCATGACCGGTCTCCAGAATCTGTCCCAGGGTCTGGGACTCGAGGCGGTACCGTCCACGATCGTAGGCTGGCGTACCATCCCTGCGAACGCAGAACCGACCACGGTACCGCGTGATCTCAGCTTGGACGTCAATTACAGTGTGACGTCGAGCCTGCGCGCTTCGTTGTCCGTAAACACGGACTTCGCCGAAGTCGAGAGTGATCAGCGGCGGGTGAACCTCACACGTTTCCCGATCCGCTTCCCCGAACGCAGGAATTTCTTTCTTGAAGGCTCCAACGTCTTCTCGTTTGCCCCCAGAAGTGGTCCGTCACCCTTCTATTCACGAAACATCGGACTCAGGAGTGGCCAACAGATCCCGATCAACTACGGTGGGCGTGTCACTGGCCAGGTCGGTCAGTACGAGGTGGGCTTCTATCAGCTAGGGACCAGTGACCATACCTACCTGGACGGGGCAGGGGCGGACAAGTTCATCCCTTCCGAACAGTTCACGGTCGGACGCATCAAGAGGCAGATCTTCGAACAATCGACAATCGGGGCCATCTACACCCGGCGCGGGACAAAGGCCGATCTGTCGGGATTCTTTCCAGCAGACCGCCATACTGCCGGCCTCGACCTCGCAGTGAATACCCGGAATTTTGCCGGGAACAGCAATATGGAACTGGAAGCATTCGCAATATGGAACTCTAATCCAGACCCGACCCAAGACCTCACACTTAAAGATCTCTCTGCACATGGACTACGAGTTAATTTTCCTAATGATACCTGGTCCGGACACCTATCCTATCGTCAATTTGGTGACGCGTACCGGCCTGCTCTAGGTTTTGTCACTCGTAATAATTTCCGGCGTCTGGAGCCTCGCATTGGCTGGTCTCCACGACCCAATATTGACTGGCTTCGAACAGTTCGTTTTTCTGCGCAATTCCGGCACCAAGAGGAGCTAGGGACAGGGATCACAGAAGAACGCGAATGGGATCTTGGCCTCTTGGGCCTGGATTTCGAGAGCGGAGATGGTTTTGATGTTAATGCCAAGAGGACTTTTGAATATCTGGATCGCCCGTTCTTCGTGAGTGAAGGCATCCCGATTACTGAAGGTGATTATACAAGTTGGGAGTATCGGGTAATTGCCCGCACAGCGAGCAGGCGGCGCTTTTCAATGTATGGCGGTTTCACGGTATCCGATTTTTGGAACGGAGAGCGCTTGCAATTCGGTGGAAGACTTACGTTCCGGCCCAACCCTGGAATCAGTATTGGGACCAATATTCAACGCAATCAAGTAACCCTCCCGCAGGGACAGTTTGATGCTGATTTATATGAGGTAGAGGGCCAGTGGAACCCCACTCCTTGGGTCAGCGCTACGACTCAGTTGCAGTACGATGACGTAAGCGATATCGCAGGACTTTTCGCAAGGGTGCGCTGGATCGTGAAGCCGGGGAATGACCTCTACTTCGTGTACACGCACAACTGGCAGAACCTGGGTACCGACATCCTAGATAACGCGGATCTGATCACACTGTCACGGGGCGGGGCGATCAAGGCCAACTACACATACCGTTTTTAAGTTCTGTAACGAGTGTCCTCGTCAGAAGAGGATGGCCAAGAGAGTCGCCTCCCAGTAACTAAGTACGTTGATTCCTTCTCACTCGACCTGGTTCGAGGCCACCTGCATAGAGAATTTTTTCACGCAAGCGCTCTCCTTCTTCATCTACAAAATTGACCACAACCCTCAAGGAAGCCGCAGCAGTTTCATATGATTCGACGGGAAAATCTGTCTGCTCGGCATGTCGCAGGGCGCCCTCAAGTGAACGCAATTCTGTTTCTGCTTTTTCGATCGCCCTACGAAAGCGGTTTAGCGCTTTTCTGGCTTCGGATTCAACAGTTTTCATTATGAAGTATTCTAACTGCGAGTCGAGAGTGTTCGGTATAGCAAACTGGATCAGTGTAAGTGGGCAAACAACCGTTAGCTGGAACCGCTTGACCCCGCGGGGTAGTCAGCCCACATGACTAAGCAACTCGACCTGATCGTTGTAGGAGCGGGACCATGTGGTATCGCGGTCGGCGCTGCAGCCGAACAGGCTGGACTTTCGTGTATGTTGATAGAGAAGGGATCCATCAGTAATTCGATCGTTAGCTACCCCTACTACATGACCTTCTTCAGTACAGCAGTAATGCTCGAAGTCGGAGGCGTGCCATTCACGATTCCAAATGCGAAACCTACACGGCGTGAGGCTCTCGCTTACTACCGCCGGGTTGTGGAGCATTGCGGTGTTGATGTGAGACAGTACGAAGAAGTGGAAGATATCTCGGGACAGGAAGGAAGCTTCACGGTTTGTACCCGCAAGATGACGGGAACCGAAAACACATACCGTGCCCGTGCAGTCGTAGTCGCGATCGGAGGTCTACACGAGCCAAATCACCTCAGCATTCCCGGAGACGATTTACCGAAAGTTCGCCATTATTACCACGAACCTTATCCCTACTACGACCAAGAGGTTTTGGTCGTTGGAGCGGGCAACTCAGCCGTGGAGTCAGCTCTAGAGATGTTCCGGAATGGTGTCAGAGTGACGATGGCTCACTTTGCTGACTCAATTGATAGAGGGGTTAAGCCTTGGGTTGTTCCAGATATTACCAACCGCCTGGATCGAGGAGAGATTCCGATGTACTGGAAGCACAGGGTCACCGAAATTAGACCATCGTCAGTGCTTCTACGACATGAAGAAACAGGAGAGGAAGCAGAAATCAAGAATGACTTTGTGTTAGCCATGACGGGCTGGCGTGCTAACCATAAACATCTTGAAGCGCTCGGCGTTCAAATCGATCCAGGAACAGGGATCCCGGATTATAACCAAGAGACAATGGAGACAAATGTCCCCGGTATATACATCGCGGGCGTAGTCGCGGCTGGCCATGACGCAAACAAGATTTTCATCGAGAACGGACGTGAGCACGGACGACTAATCACTACTGATTACCTGAGTAAGGGTTCGGTGAGGTAACGAACCCTTAGTTGGCCTCTTCGCCCAAGCCCAGTTGTTGAGCCAGAAATGCTAGTTCTCTCACGGTATCTTCGATCCTAAGACTGATCGGACGCCCCCGTCCTCCCGCATGACCTCCACGCGAATCATACCAGAGTACCACCGGTAAACCAGAAGCAGTCGCAGCTTGGAGTCGAGCAACCATCTTCCTTCCCTGAAGGGGCGAGACTCGAGTATCTAAGTCTCCTGTCGTAAGCATGACCGCGGGATATTTCACGCCATCGCGAATAGCTTGATAGGGTGAGTAGCGACGCATCGCTTCGAAGTGGTTCGGTATACTCGCATCACCATATTCGAGTAAGGCCGGCATGTTATTTGTCTCAGTGAATTGATAAAACCGAACCATATCAAGATCTGGATAGGTGCAAAGCACTGCCCGAAAGAGTTCAGGACGTTGTGTCATAGCGCTTCCCACGAGAAGTCCGCCGTTACTTCCTCCACTGATCGCGAGATGGTCAGGATCGGTGAACCCTGCTTCAATTAGTTTCTCTGCTGCAGCAATGAAATCATCAAATACGTGCTGTTTATTCTCTAGCATTCCATCCTGGTGCCAGGTTTCGCCAAACTCACTCCCACCACGCAGGGTAGCGACCGCATAAACCCCACCAGCTTCTAGCCAGGCTAATCTCGTCGTCGAGAAACCCGGCTTCGTATTTGAATTAAAGCCGCCGTAGCCATTTAGAATGGTCGGATGACTCCCATCCAGGTCGAGTCCAACCTTGTGCATCACATAGACTGGAGCCCGAACTCCTCCAGTTGACGTGAACCACAATTTAGTCACGTCATAAGCTGATGAATCAAAAATCACCTCAGGAGCATCTGATACCTCGCGCTCTCCTGTCTCCAGGTCGAGGAGATACCGCGTTTGCGGTGTTAAGTAACCATTTACACTCAGGCTCGCTTTGCCGTTCTCGGATGCAGATATGCTGATCGACGAATTATCTGGCACCTCGATCTCTCCTGAGGGTGAGCCGTCTAAATCGAATACCCGTATCCGGTTTGCAACTTCATGTAGATAGGTCGCGTAAATCTTGCCGGCGATGAACGTATAACTCTCGAAGAGATCATCTGTCTCTGGGAGTAACTGCTGCCATGCCTCACGATCCGGCATTTCAGGATCAACCACAAGAAGCCGGTAGTTAGGGGCGTTGAAGTCTGTCCTGAGGTAAATACGTCCATCATGGAAGCGATGTTGAAAGTGTGCAGATACCCCTTCAACGATGGGACGCACTGCACCATCACCACTCTGGATAAAAATGTCGTTCCTAGCCCACCCATGTTGCACGGTGAAAATTCGGTACTGTCCTTCAGCGACAATATCCATGCCAATAAATGCGGTTGGTCCATAGCCTTCTCCCCAAATATCTTCATCCTCAGAGAAGTCTTGGCCCAAAGTGTGATGCCTAATGCGCGGACCCGTTTCACGAGAGCGGTATGTGTAGTAGAAACCAGTTCCGCTATCGTCAAATTCGACTCCACTGTAGAGTGCATTTGCCAAACGGTCCGGGAGATCTTCACCTGATTGGAGACTTCTTATCCTGACAGCAATCTCATCTGCTCCGCCCTGCCTGATTGAGTACATCATCAGAGTACCGTCAGGTGAAAAATCCATGATAGAGAATAGAGTGCGGTACGTGGGGTCTAGGTCTACCGGATCGAGGACGACTTCATACGTATCTTCAGTGGTGGGCTCGGAATCTTCGGAGGCAACTCTCCTGTAGATCCTCGCCGCCTCTTCACCCTTACGGCGCATGGTGAAGTATTCCCAATCCCCGGCTTGCCGTGTTGATCCAATGTCATCTGTGTCAATCAGCTCACTCAATCGTGACCGGAACACATCGCGTATCTCACTCTCACCGATGATATCCTCTGCGTAGCCATTTTGATCTTCAATCCACGCCCGGGTTTCCGGGGCGTCCTGTTCTTCCAGCCAACGGTAATCGTCGGGGATTTCGACACCGTGCAGGACATCTGTCACCGTCTCGATCCTCGTATCTGGGGGAGGCGGATAACTCCCTAGGGAACAGGCTTCCAGGATCGCGGACAACGCGAGAAGAGTAACAGAGCGGAATAGATAGATCTTATTCACAATTGAGCCTTAGGGTGGAGACATGTGCACAACCTCACCGAGATTCGATCCTTAGCACGGACGCCGTCAAGCAGAGGCCTAAGTGCCCACAAGGCAAGGGGGCCGGACTTGAAAATCCGGCCCCTGCCTCTGTTCACTCTAATCCGCTAAGAAATACCCATCATAGAAGGCGGGCTTAGGCATGTGGTTTAGTCCATCCAGATGTCTTCTAGAACGGCTACGGTCGTGTAATAGCTCTCTCCATCTACCGTGAGTTGCACTCGGTAAACGCCCGTTGAGGCCAACTGACCCTGCCTTCCGCGCCCACCACCACGTCCACCACGTCCGCCCCCTGCTGCTGGCGGGCTCCCCCGAAGATCCCACTGGATGCGGTTAAGGCCCATTGCTCCAGTGCCTTCGATGGTGACAATGACCTCTCCTGTCACAGGATTACTAATTGTGACCTGAACGTCACCGTCAATCTCATCTTTAAGCCAGTACTGTATTGCTGTCCCGGCTGGTGCACTCTCGCCCACCCAATTCTTAGAACCAGTCACAGCACGGTCCAACCTTCGATTTCGTTTCCATCGTACCGCCTCACGTGCATCGAACAAATGGACCTCGGTCATAGTGACCTCACTCGTCAACTCCTGAAGTGCTGTGATGTCGTCCATCACGTAAACGGACCTGCCATGCGTTGCGAGAACCAGATCATTATCCCTTGGGTGGACAAGCACATCGTCAATGCGGACAACAGGAAGCCCATTCATGAATGGTTGCCATGACTGTCCCGCATTGCGAGAAATGAAGAAGCCAAACTCCGTTCCCACATAAAGTAGGTTCGCGTTTCTCGGATCCTCACGGATCGTATTCACATTGCCGAACTCAGGGAGGTCTGAAGATATGCTCTGCCAGCTCTCACCGTAGTCATGTGTGACATACACATAGGGCCTAAGATCATCATCCCTGTGCCCGTCTAGTGAAGCGTAAGCCGTTGCCGGGTCGAAGTGCGATGCTTCGACCCGGGACACGTAGTACTGGGTCGTGCCACCTGGGAGATTCCGGCTCACCTCAGCCCAATTCGTGCCCCCATCTCGACTCACACTAATGTTTCCGTCGTCGCTTCCGTGCCAGAGAACTCCAGGCATCACCGATGACTCGGCAAGGGTTACACCGGTACTCCAGTTCGAGACGCCATCATTTCGAGAAATGTTACACTCCACACCACGTTCGAGTTGCTGACAACGCGGCAGTGAATTCTGGACACCCATCAGGACGATACCATCCCGATCCACGTTCTTGGATAAATCAGGGCTCATGGTCCAGGTATTTCCCCGATCACGGGATAAAAAGAATCGGTTACCGGCCACATAGATCGTGCTCGGATTGTGCGGAGAGAGCATGAACGGTGTATTCCAGTTCCAACGTATCTGCGTACCCGCCTCAGGTTCCGGAACAATGTTGCTCACACCTCCACCACCACCTCGTCCACCTCGTCCACCACCCGCTTGGCCGCGCGGCCGAATACTCTGCTGCTCACCCGTATACAGGTTGTACCGGTTCACATTCCCGTTCTGAGATTCAGAGTAGATGATGTTCGAGTCCGTCGGATCCTGTTGAGTATAGAAGCCATCACCACCTCCAGCTCCGAACCAATCCTGGGAGAGGATATCTCCTTCACGTACCGCACTCGGACCGCACCACGTCCCATTATCTTGTAGCCCGGTACAAACCCGGTAGGGACGATCCATGCTCACCGAAGCATGATATGGCTGACCAACTGCCCAGCTGCGGTGGGACTCCCATGTTTCTCCCTGATCGTAAGTCACATCAACTGACCCGTCATTCCCGATCATCATGTGATTATGGTTCTCTGGGTTAATCCACATTGCATGCTGGTCAACGTGTCCAAACCCACTCAGGGTTTCCCACGTTTGTCCTCCATCACGTGACTTGGCTACCTGTTGATCCACGGTATAGACAAGGTTTGGGTCCTCAGTGGAGACGCGGATCTGACTGAAATACATGGGGCGCCCATTCTCATTGCTGCGGAACCGCCAGGTTGCTCCACCATCCGTCGAACGCCAAGTACCAGACCACTGCTGATCATCCGGAGGCTCCCCGTCCTCAGCTAGAGCCTGCCAGGCTTCGCGTTCCTGGTCGGTTAGTGGGCTCACCTGGTCTGCTGCCACCTCAATCTGCGCGTAAATCACACTCGGGTCCGCTGGTGTGGTGGCGAGAGCGATTCGTCCCATTGTGCCACCGGGAAGCCCATTGCCCTGAAGGTGCTCCCAATTATCCCCGCCATCGGTAGATGTCCACATTCCACTTCCTGGGCCACCACCTACAAAGCAACATCCACTTCTCCGTCGTTGGTACATCGCAGCGAAAAGCTTTTCAGGATTGGACGGATCAATAATCAAATCCGTTGCGCCAGTATTTTCGTCAATACTCAGGACGAGATCCCAGCTGCCACCACCGTCGGTTGATTTGTATACCCCCCGTTCCGGGTTTGGCCCAAACAGATGGCCAGTCGCTGCAAGCCAAACGGTGTTGGCATCGTTAGGGTGCACAACTACCCTGGCGATTGACTGAGTCTCCCGGAGGCCGACATAAGTGAAGGAATCTCCACCATCGGTCGACTTGTAGACTCCTGCCCCAAACGAAGAACTTTGACGGTTATTAGCCTCGCCGGTCCCAACGTATACGACGTTAGGATCAGAGGGCGCTATCGCTACCGATCCGACCGAATGAGTCGCATAACTGTCGAAGACCGGCTCAAAAGTTGTTCCGTTGTTGACGGTCCTCCAAAGACCGGCAGTCGCAAAACCCACGAAATACCTATGTGGGTTACTCTGATCAACCGCCAGATCGTCAACACGACCACCTTGTCCGACAGGACCAATTGAGCGCCAATGGAAAGTTCTTAGAACCGGGTCATCTGAGCTATTTATCACTTCCTGATTCTCAGCCTGTGCTGACACTTCCAGGGGTATTGACCAGGGTATGAAGACTAAAACGAGTGCAATTCTAAGGAGGCTTGAACTGGACATGATCTATTCCTTGCCATGAGTCCCGCTATGTGCGGCCGCTGAAAGTTGAATCGAGCGCTCCATACGTCAAACTCAAGAAGCCTGCCCAGATCTACTAACCCGAAAGAAGAGAGAGGTGGGTGCGCATCCGTACGCGGTGTCCGTGGACCCGATAATGCTACTCCTGCGGGACCGTCACACCTTGACTGTGGAGTGTTACGACTTCGCAGCCTCTCCGGACATACGCAAGTCCAATGACTTCACCAAACTTGGGTGATTGAACAGCCGAGGTGATGAAGCCGACTGCCTTATCGGAGGCTTCATCATGGAGTTCAGTACCACTCCGGGGTGTAGGCACATCACCGAACCTAAGCATCTTGAGGCTCTTATTTACATGCCCGCGATCGCGGATACGGATGATCACTTCCTGGCCAGTGAAGCACCCTTTTTCATAGTCGATTGACCGCTTATGAATTCCGGCCTCAATCGGGATCGTTTGCTCATCCATATCCGTGCCAAATACTGGCCGGCCAGCTTCGACGCGAAGGGTAGACCAGACACCCAGGCCCGCCGGAGCCGCACCATCACTTACAAGTGCTTTCCAGAACTCCCGTAGTACTTCAGCGGCCCCGATAACAGAATACGCCTCCGGCCACACATCTTCAGTTTTCATGACTAAGAGGCCATCGATGAGATCCGTACCTAATAAGCGCCAAGCACCCTCTGGCAATCGAGCCAATTCTCCTGCCTGCACACAAGAGCCAAGAGCCAAGCGGGATAACGTCTCAGCAGCAGCAGGGCCGACAACAGTAACCATCCCTAGGGCACCTGAAACATCTTCGGCAATAGCGAACCGTGGCGGAAGAAATTTTTGGAAATTTTCCGTTAGCCCGGTAACTCCCGCTACTGGGATATCTAGTAAGAAGCCAGCCTCATCTTCAGAACCCGTAAGAATCGCCCAAAGATCAGTAATCATCTTGCCCTTACTGGTGAGTACTCCGTGGTACGTGCCTAAGCCACCGAGCACCCCATCCGTGACATGAGACGGAGGGTCAGGTATGCGGCCCGTTAGTATCCCCCCAAGCATACGACCGGCTGCTTGACCTGTGATAACAAGCCTACCCCGATGGCTCCGATCAAAAACAGCCGCTTCTTCGGTTGCCGCTCTATACTCAGCTGCCGGATCACCAAAATGCCGGATCACCGGGCGACCCTGATACTCGGTAGTAACACCACCTGACGCGATCATTATATCGGAGAGTGGTTTGGGCTTTTCCATACTCAAGGGCTAATCCGGATTTTATGAGTTAATCGACACCACGCCACTAAGAAAAGTGTCCCGGTGAGAAATCTGCTTCCATACACTTCCAACGGCTTGGATTTCCCTCTTCCGTTCTGCTAACCAAAGGGGGGTGAGGCGCGCATCAGCTTCCTCAAGTGACAGGAAGCAAGTTGAAAGTATAGGAAGCAGACACTTTATGGGAACAAAGTTATTCACTTGAAGCGACCAGTAACGTCAGGGGTGGATTATACCCCGCACCTTGCACTACGCTTTAGGGTCACTGACGCAGGGCGTGTCTAACAGAAGGGATTTGCACACCGCGCCTCTTCATTACATGCTCCATTACCCGTGCGCCCCAACCAGGGGGAACAATGACAAATGAGCCGCGTGACCAAAGACCGGAGATCCGGCTGTCTCAGCTCAGTCATGGTGCCGGTTGAGCTTGTAAGCTCGGGATGACCGAACTGACGCAGGTGCTGCGTCATGTCCTACCGGTAGAAGATCCAAACGCCCTCGTGGGTCATACGACGGGGGATGATGCGGCCGTGTACCGTATCGCCGACGACCGAGCACTGGTTGTAACCGCGGATTTCTTCACACCCATTGTTGATGACCCCTACGACTTCGGCCGCATAAGCGCGACTAACGCGCTCTCAGATATCTACGCTATGGGAGCACGCCCCTTATTTGTGCTGAATCTGGTAGGGTTCCCCCGCACACTTTTAGGGGACGGGATTCTCGACGAGATCCTGAGGGGTGGAAGCGATGTGACCCGAGCAATAGGCATACCAACATTGGGTGGTCATTCGATTGACGATAAGGAACCCAAATACGGACTTGTCGCCATCGGTGAAGTCCATCCGGACAGGATGGTGACAAACTCAGGAGCTCAGGTAGGGGATGTGTTAGTCCTCACGAAACCACTTGGGTCAGGTGTGATCGCTACCGCTCTAAAGAAGGGTGAGGCTGACGACGACGTGATCAGCACAGCCGTTGAGGTGATGACCACACTAAACCAGAGTGCATCAGAAACGATGGTCTCTGTTGGAGTCAAAGCAGCTACGGATATCACAGGTTTCGGATTACTCGGCCATCTCAGAGGGATGATGAGCGCATCAGCTACCTCAGCCACCCTGCAAGCCGCCAGCATACCCATTCTCCCCGGTGCGCGGGAACTCGCTGAAGCTGGTCACATCCCCGGAGGTACACGCAGAAATCTTGAAGACCTGACCCCAGACCTCGACTTTGCTGACTCCATTGATGAGGTCAGTCGTACCCTTATGGTCGACGCCCAAACCTCTGGCGGCCTACTAATGTGCGTACCGCCAGATCGCTTGACTGCACTTCTCGCAGGCTTGAAAGGTGATATCCCTTCAGCATTCGTGATCGGGAAGGTCGTTCGAGGGCAACCTGGGACAATCCGCATCGAGTAATTCGGAGTGGCTTGTCAAAAACTCCAAGTCTAAGCCGTAACGGTTGAAGTTTTTATTGACCGCTTCCTCTTGACCGGTGCTCGTTTTCTCTTCCGCTTTTTCCGTTCGGTAAGGGCAATCTTCACAACATCATCCAAGGTTGATGCAAAATGGAAGGTTAGTGAACTGCGCAGATCCTCTGGGATGTCCTCAAGATCAGCTTCATTCTCTATCGGCACGATGATTTGGTTGATTCCAGCGCGCACCGCGCCCAACACCTTTTCCTTCACTCCCCCGATCGGAAGAACTCGACCAGTTAGAGTCAATTCACCCGTCATCGCCAGATCACTCCGAACCTTCTTCCCGGATACAGCTGAAATCAGCGCCGTCGCCATTGTGATACCAGCAGAGGGGCCATCCTTAGGTACCGCTCCAGCGGGCACATGAATGTGGACCTCTTTCCCTTGCAACGAGTCTTCTGCTACCCCTAATTCTTTCCAATGTGCTTTTGCGTAAGAAAGGGCTGCACGACCGGATTCCTTCATCACATCGCCGAGTTGCCCAGTGAGCACGAGGCTGGCTTCGCCGGGCATGACGCTTGCTTCGACAAACATGATGTCACCACCCATAGGGGTGTAAAACATTCCCGTCGCTACACCAACGGTGTCTTCTGCGGCCATTTGCTCCGGATGTACCCTTGGGCGACCGAGCAACTCGCGAACGTCCACCTCTGTGGCTTGGAGTTCCTCAATCTTATCGGCTGCAATTCTTCTAGCGACCTTGCGAGCAAACTTCCCAACCTCACGCTCAAGCTGCCGAACCCCTGCCTCACGCGTGTATTTCTGAATAATGGCGAGTAGAGCATCATCCCCCATTTCAAGCTCTTGCTCGTGAAGCCCATTCTCCTTCAACTGTCGCGGAAGGAGGTAACGTTTCCCGATCTCAAGCTTCTCCGTCTCTGTATATCCCGAGAAATCTACCCTTTCCATCCTATCGAGAAGCGGGCCAGGTATTCGATCTAGATAGTTCGCTGTAGCGATGAACAGCACTTCAGATAAGTCAAACGGTATACCAAGGTAGTTGTCCACAAACGTCGAATTCTGTGCTGGGTCTAGTACTTCTAGAAGCGCCGAACTCGGATCCCCCTGAAATGAGACTCCTAGTTTATCAACTTCATCAAGCAGGAAGACCGGATTCTTCGTTTTAGCCTGGCGCATGCCCTGGATGATTCGCCCCGGCATCGCCCCAACATAGGTCCGCCGATGACCTCTAATATCGGCTTCATCACGTGCACCACCCAACGAAATCCGAACGTAGTTTCTCCCCAGGGACCTGGCGATCGATTGCGCAATTGATGTCTTACCGACACCTGGAGGTCCAACGAAGAGAAGAATCGGACCACGACCAGACAGAGCCTTTTCGGGTACTAATTCACTTTCCTCATTTTCTGCCTCAGACCCAGGAATGTCCTCGTCAATTTCAGCCTCATTTTCTGCCTCATTTTCGCTCATGCGATCAAGCTGAAGCTTGCGAACTGCCAAGAACTCTAGGATTCGGTCTTTGATGTCTTCGAGTCCATAATGGTCTTCTTCCAGTATCGTTTCAGCTCTTTCTAGATCAATCTTCTCTTCCGTTCGCTCGTTCCAAGGTAGTTCTGTGATCCATTCGAGGAATGTTCGGATCACTTGATATTCGGCTGATTGTGGGCTTGTTCGCTCTAGTCTGCGTAACTCCCGATTGATCTCTAGTTTCTGATCCTCAGTGAGCTCGAGTTCCTCAATTCGATCCCGTATCTCTTCGATATCATCGCGTTCCTCTTCGTCCCCGAGCTCCTTTTGAATCGCCTTAAGCTGCTCCCTGAGCAGCATCTCTCTCTGCCGTGCACCTAACTCAGTCTGGACCTGCGCCTGGATCTCCTCCTGTGCGTCAATACGCGCAAGCTCGCGCTCCACCGCGACGAGACATGCACGCATTCGCTCTTCGTCTGCTAGGGTCTCCAGGAGTTTTTGTTTATCAGCAGTATCAAGCTCAAGGTAGAAAGCAACGAGGTCCGAAAAGGGTCCGGATTCATCGACACCCTGAATGAGTTGGTTTAGTGCTTCGGCAGGCACTCCTCTACGAGTACCTAGTTCTGCCGCCCGGTCTCGTAACTCCCGGTCTAGAGCCTGAAATGCTGGGTCACTCGGGTTTTGAGGCTCCTGCCTGTCCATCTCGAGCAATACGGCGTGCAGCATTGCCTGTCCCTCATCATGATAAGACAGAGCCTGGGCTCTACCCTCACCTTGCACCAGCAGCTGCATACCTCCGCGCATCCTGTGTGTCTGGATAATCCGTACCACGGTTCCTACGCTATAGAGATATTCCGGAAGTGCGTCATCAACGTTGTCTCTCTGCGCTACAGCAAACATGCGACGATCGCCGTCCAACGCCTCCTGAACCGCTTCAACAGTTCCGGGTCGACCGGCTGAGATGGGCACTGCCACACCGGGATACACTACCGTATCTCGCAGCGGCAGTACTGGGAGTGTGAATCGCTTGCTCATAACGTCCTCTCTGTTTCCGTTCTCATCTGTTGATGCGGACGGCTGTCTCTCGGTCACCTAATTATCTCCGGAATCGATGGTGGGTCGCTGTTCTCGCTGGCCCATCTACGTCATTGCATGTTTCTTGCCAGAAATCAGAGTCATTTCTGTGCCCAGAACGCAGGAAAACCTGCCATTGTGACAGTCACACTCGTTTTCACCGTGCCACTTTTTCACTGAAGTAGCGGCGATTAGCTTGACATATTCTTCCTTATCGCGCCACCAGTTCTGCGTTATCCTAAGAATAAGTAGAGTAGTTGAGAGGATTTTTATATTCGACATTGAGCTAGTTCAGTTGGAATACCAATGACCGACTCAGGCTTCTTAATCCCTTTCGAGAATCTACCCGAAAGATTCACGAAGAGTCTCAAACACCCTTCTCATCCGCCCGTGCCGGCAAAGCCAGCGGCAACAATTGCTCTCTTAAGGGACTCGCCGTCCAAGATGGAAGTTCTGCTGTTGAAGCGCGATCGTAACGCCAGTTTTGTACCTGGCGCTTATGTGTTCCCAGGCGGGCGGGTTGATTCAGGTGACTGGACAAAGAAGACGCTCGCAAGCGTCGACGGGCTGACAACTGAAACTGCCGCGGCCCGTCTCGGCCTTGCAGGTACTAGCCCCCCAGCTATTGCGTATTATATCGCTGCGCTGCGTGAGGCGTTTGAAGAGACCGGGATTCTTGTGGGTGTTGGGCCTAATGCTCAGGCTCCACCTACCGCAGCGGAAAATGTCGAGGTTGAAGTTCTAAGAAATGGTCTAATGGAGGGGTCAGTATCTTTCAATGAGGCTTTGGAAAAGCTGTCCTGTCGTATCAACGGATCCTCTGTCGAATACCTCGCGCATTGGATCACACCAGAGCGAGAACCCCACCGCTTCGATACACGTTTCTTTGCGGCACGTGTTCAAGCAGATGCAGAACCAATCTTTGATCCACGAGAGATGACGGAGGCACTCTGGCTCAGCCCGAAAGAAGCTTTGTCTCGCAACCAGGGAGGGACCCTGCCTATGATCTTTCCTACGATAGATACACTCCAACGGCTTGCCGATTATACAACTGTCGGAGATGCCCTTCGAGGAATAGGGGATACATTTATTCCAACGTTGATGCCCAAGTTAGTTCTCACTGAGAAGGGTGTCCGCTTACAGGTTGGTGAGGAGGAATCTTGAAAAACTCTTGGTCACCTAAGTGGCTTGTAATAGGAAGCGTGATCAGGGCATCCCCCGACGTGTTCCAAGCAACTAGTATCGGGAAACAAATACTCATGCGCATAGTGTCGCTATCAGTAGTGGTGGCCATCGCGTGCGGGCCGTCCGGAATCTCCACTAGCTCGACCACTGCACCTGAGTCTGAACTCAAGATATTGCTGTTAGCAACTGCAGTTGAACGTGCGGACACCGCCCTGATTACTGACCTGTTTTGGCCGGAAGCAACATACGATGACTTTGCTAATCAGCTTACCTACCAGGGAATCCTAGAGATTGTTGGATACTTAACCAGCACACATGAGTGGGGTGACGATATCTATATGAACATGGGTCGTATAAACACTGGCCCTACCATGGCTGTGGGGGAATGGGTTTTTTCCGCTGTCCAGAATCGACCCATGGGCGATCAAGTTCCATTCGTGACTGGTCTCGAGGTCGTACTCAATGGTGCAACCATCATCGAGTTAGAGGGTGGGCGCATCATGCGGGCAGCTGACTATGTAGATACTGCTCCCCTAACCCTGCAGCTTGGAGGAAGCATTAGTTTTCCAACTGACGGGGTCATCGAATCGGAAAATATTGGGCGCTGACCGACAAACCAGCCCATCAACTACATCTGTCGATAAGCTGGACCGCTTCCACCCTCTCTGGGTGTCCACCGCGGGCCGACTACATCCGTTGCCTTACAGTCAATACAATTGGGAGCGTTGACAATTAGCTCTGTCCCGTCACGCTCGTATACTCCTGCCGGACACATATGCACGAGCATCTCTGCCACCTCAGGAGGCATATCCTCCCCAACGATGAGATGCTGTGGAATGTTATCACGGGTTTGATTCCCAGACTTGTACACCGCATCAGCCTTGGAAAATGTCAGATCCCCATCAGGCCTGAATTGCCCCTGCACCTCTCCAAGCTGACGGATTTTTGCTGCGTCTTCCTCAATCGTAATCTTGCCACTCGGTATGGCCCCTCCTGTCAGCGTCATCAGGGCGGCCCTCAATCCTCCAGCAAACAGCCCGTCCTTGAACGCAAGTCTCATATTACGACGCTTCTTCAGGTCTCTCATGATTACGCTAGAATCGACTGCGGATGAGTAACCAGAGAGAGCTGCTTCTGATGTATCACCCAGCTTAAGGGCCTCGAAGATTTGCCGAGCAGCCAGGATCCCTGAGTGCATGGCATAGTGGATGCCCTTGAGCGAGGACACCTCAACGTACCCGGCAGAGTCTCCGACAATGCACAGGCCATCTCCATGACGCCTGGAAGGCACTGAGTAATACCCTCCCTCCGGAATTGTCTTGGCACCCCATTCCATCATTTCACCACCCGCAAGATATCGCTGGAAAAGAGGGTGCATCTTCATTTGCTGAAGTGCTTCATGCACATCAAAGCGCGCATCTGGATAATCGAGACCTACAACAAGCCCAAGGGCGATGAGATCATCCGACAGGGGATACATGAAGCTGCCCCCGAACGTCTTGGTAGATAACGGCCATCCGATCGTATGCACCACACGATCGAGTGGGGTCTTGACCTTCCACAGTTCCTTCACGCCAAGTGCAAAAATCTGTGGGTTCTCCGATGTAATATCCTGCCACCTGAGCCAGGCCTGCGAAAGCGGGCCCCGTGTCCCCTCTGCCAGAACGGTAACCTTTGCACTCAGATCCATAGCTGGCATTGCTTCAGGACCACCAGGTTTTCCATCTCGTCCCAATCCAGCAGGAGTCGTACGAACCCCAACGACCCTGCCCCCATCGGTGAGCAGCGAATCAACAGGAAACCCTGGGAATACATTGACACCATACTCCTCAGCCTTAGCTCCAAGCCACCGGACAATCTCACAGATGGAGGCTAGATAGTTCCCGTGGTTCTTCATGGTGGGTGGTACTGGAATCCGGATAGAGGCTGATTGCTTAAGTAGATATACAGACTCTTTACCAACAGGCCGACGCAGCGGAAAATCATCAATCGAGAGCTCAGGAAATAGTTCATGAAAAGCACTTGGATTCACAACCGCGCCGGAGAGATTGTGCTCGCCAAGCTGGCTTGCCTTCTCCAGGACACCTATCTCAAGCTCACCGAGGGTACCACCAGTTTCACGATCACGCTGAATGAGCTGAGCCAGCTCTATGGCCCCTGCAAGACCCGCTGGTCCTCCACCCACAAAGACTACATCCATGGGCACCGCCTCCGGGTCCGGTGGCTCAGCAACCAGAAAGCGCTCACCCGGGAGAGTCGGCTGCGCATCAAGTAATTTGACGGAACCGCTTACATGGTGAGGGTCTGTCGGCATCTTCACTCCGGTATTACAGGGTGCAGTGAATAAAAACAAACCACCCGGACCTGGGTGTCCAGATGCGTGTACCATGTCAACCTTATAAGATCGCCAACTTGCGCACCGTGCTCTACCCTAGCTGCCGATCGCTAGCCAATTCATCAATTACAGACCGTGAAGGTCAGGAGTTTTAAAAGGATGAGCGAGCAACGCCCGTCCACGCTTGGTGAGCTAAAGTCACAAGGCTATGAAACACGCTCAGTTAAGCAGGAGATGCGTGAGAATCTACTAAAGAAATTAGATAAGAACGAAGCGCTTTTCCCAGAAATAAGAGGTTATGCGGATACCGTCATCCCCAGAATCGTGAATGCGATTCTCGCACATCACGATTTTATTCTCCTCGGACTCCGTGGTCAGGCGAAAAGCCGTATTCTACGTCAGCTAGTGGCGCTTTTGGATGAAGAAGTGCCCGTCTTGGCTGGAAGCGAGGTAAACGATGATCCACTCGCTCCAATTTCAAAGTATGGTCGCCAACTTATCGAGGAGGATGGTGACACATCACCAGTGGCGTGGGTCCAGCGGGGCAGTAGATATGTGGAGAAGCTCGCAACACCAGATGTGACAATCGCTGACATGTTAGGTGATGTTGATCCAATCAAAGCTGCCCGCGGCGGACACATCCTCGCAGATGAAATGACAATCCACTACGGGTTACTCCCACGGGCCAACCGGGGAATTTTTGCAATTAACGAACTTCCTGATCTCGCGGGGAAAATTCAGGTAGGCCTCTTTAATCTTCTGGAAGAGGGGGATGTGCAAGTTAAGGGGTACCCGATTCGGATGCCTCTAGATGTGCTTATGGTCTTTACTGCGAACCCAGAGGATTACACAGCCCGCGGTAAAATCATCACTCCATTGAAAGATCGGATCGGCGCGGAAATCCTTACGCATTACCCCGATGAAATTGAAACCGGAATCGATATTACCCGCCAAGAAGCTTGGGTAGCCCGTGACGGCATGTGCGTCGAAATTCCGGATTTTGTTGAAGAAACAGTCGAACGGATCGCGTTTCTAGCTCGTGATGACCAGCGGATTGATCAGCGCTCGGGTGTCAGCCAACGCATGCCAATAACAATTATGGAGACAATTGTATCGAACGCGGAGCGCCGCGCACTGCGGCACGGTGAGGATATCACGGTTCCTCGTATCGCTGACCTATACGCTGCTCTCCCTGCAATCACTGGAAAGATGGAACTTGAGTACGAGGGCGAACTCCATGGAGCTGACAAGATTGCCCGTGAACTCATTCAGCAAAGTTCCTCCCTCACTTTTGACATCAGGGCAGGCGGTGCCGATGTCGAAGAGATCATAGAGTATTTCGAGACAGGAGGTGCTCTACAGGTGGGCGAAGACGCCTCTGCATCGGCCTGCGTTCAAGGGTATGAAACTGTTCCTGGCCTTATTGAATTAATCCAGAATGTAGGATTGGCTAAGGTGTCAGCAGGGAATGGTGTGAGATCAGCTGCCTGTGAACTCGTACTCGAGGCGCTTGTGTCACAGAAGCGTATCGCTCGAAGCTCAGCCGGATATACTCGCACACCATACCAGAGCCCGAAGGCCGAAGGGGACTATCAAGGCTTCGACGAGCCAGGCGACGTCACTATCTAATTCAACTGGGATTGCCTGCGTGTGACTCTGAGCTGCCTGGAGTTGCTCCACATTCGGCTAGTGCATCCAGAACTTTGTGCTGAGCAACAGGGATCGGAAAATCTACTGGCTCTCCGGGTGTCATCCACACATTTCCCTCTCCGGTGAACAGCTTCGCCACGGGCACAACCCAGGGTCGATATCTGGCCTGGAGATGTGTGAAGCGGTGTTGAATTTCTGCCAAAGCTGAAGCACCCCCCACCACCTCAGCTCCGAGCGACATCGCGAGCTCGATCGCCCTGTCTCTAGATGTGGCCACACAGTCCAAAGGCTTGGCCAGTTCCTGTTCAGGGAAAGCCCACATACCAGCCAGAAGTCCTTCAGGGGGCCGCTGCACAAGCATTACCTCACCTTCTTCCGTCTGGAGTATGACCAGTAAAAAAGAGATTTCTCGCGCAGGCATTCTCCGGATTCCTGCAGGAGACAGGGCCTGTGTACCTTCCTCGTGCGCAGTGCACCAGCGTTGTACCGGGCAGTCCTCACATCGAGGATTCTTTGGTGAACAAAGCATTGCGCCCAATTCCATCAAAGCCTGGTTCCAGTCCCCTGGACGATCCTTATCGACCAGGCCGGCGGCAGTGCGATTCAGCCAGTGAACCCTGGGCTCACGCTTATCAAAGAGTCGGGCGAGAACACGTCGCACATTGCCATCCACTGCTGGAACAATCTCCCCAAAGCCAATACTGGCAACAGCCCCTGCTGTGTACGGCCCAACTCCTGGAAGTTGCCTAAGATCCCTATAAGAAGTCGGGAAGTGCCCACCCGGTAGCTCTCGAATACGCCGCGCGGCTCTATGCAAATTCCTCGCACGCCTATAATAGCCCAACCCCTCCCACGCCTTGAGGACCTCTGTAGAGTCAGCTGAAGCAAGTGCCGCTAGGGTTGGGAACCGCTTCAGCCAAGATTTGTAATACCGGACTACCGTTCCCACTCTCGTCTGTTGCAGCATGATTTCCGAGACCAGAATACGGTACGGATCCGTCTCTCCGCGCCAGGGAAGGTTTCGGTGAAAACGATCATAATATTGAAGGAGAGATCTACGAAAATCACCTAGTTGGTCGGGTGATGGTCCGGATGAGCTGGTGTTTGTAGGCTGCTTCATGGCGGCAAAGTATCCCTAGCCCTAGCATGGTGTCATGCGTTTCACAACCTACTCTAAGTACAAGGGCCGATGGCTCGATGCCCTAAACCTAGAATCTCTTCTCGAGATGCTCTCCGGCTTCTTAATGGATGGGGGGTTCGCGGGTGGAGCACACTACCACCCCTACTGGGGTTGGTCCGGCACAGAGGATCCCAATAGTACAGACTCGCTCAAGCATGCCCTCCTGAAAGCGCTGATAGAAAGTGGGCAACTCTCGCAGGATATGATCGAGGAACTCCGTGGTGAGGGGGAGGGTGATCAAAGTGTACAACAGCAGATCGCCCAGATGTTAGACGACCTCATCCAGAGGATGGTCGAAGCAGGTTACATCAACCTCGAGACTGGTAACGCTCAGTTACCGGGTGCGACCTACGATGTCACTGGACATGGTAAGATTGACGAAGCGAAGCAGGCCGCTCAGCAGATGCAGTTCAATCTCACACAAAAAGGGATGGACTTTCTCGGGCACAGTGCACTAAAGGGCTTGATGTCAGCGATCGGTAAAGCGAGCGCGGGTGCGCACGACACCCCGCATCTTGCGACAGGCATAGAAGCGGAAGCGGCCTCAAGGCCCTACGAGTTTGGAGATACACTCAACCTAGATATTCCAGCAACTCTCAAGAAGGCCATTGAACGTGAAGGCCTCTCTATCCCCCTGGAACTCCAGTATGGGGACTTAATGGTCCACCAAGCTGAGTACCGCTCATCATGCGCCACGGTTTTGATGCTCGACATCTCGCATTCGATGATCCTGTATGGTGAAGACCGTTTCACTCCTGCGAAGCGGGTCGCCCTAGCTATGTCCCACATGATCCGTGCTCAGTTCCCAGGAGATTCACTGCGTGTAATCACGTTCGGGGATAGAGCACAAGAAATCCCGCTCTCCCAGCTTTCCAAAGCCCAGGTTGGCCCCTTCCACACGAATACAGCGGAGGGCTTCGAGATGTCGCGCCGCCTGCTCTTGGGCCAAAAGAAAGATATGCGTCAAATCATCATGATTACGGACGGCAAACCAAGTGCGATGACTTTGCCTGATGGAAGAGTTTATACAAACTCCGGAGCGCTCGACCCGAACATATTGAAGAGGACATTCCAAGAAGTAACCGCATGCAGAAAGGCTGGAATTCTGATCAATACGTTCATGCTTGCAAACGACCCCTACCTGGTCCAGTTCGTCCAGAAAGTCTCAGAAATCGCACGAGGGAAGGCATACTTCACAAACACAATGACCCTGGGTCAGTACATCATGATGGATTTTCTGCAGAATAAGCGGCGTAATATTTCCTGAGATCTTACGTCAAGAAATCTGGACCCTATCAGCGCAGCGTACTGATGTGGGTGATAACATCCTTCATATCATCATCCGACAGCGCCTCGGCATTGATTCTCATGGTCATACCCCACGTGTCTCTCGGGTGACTACCACGAATTCCCGTCTTAAAGTTCCGCAACTGCGCAAGCATATACCAAGCGTCTAGAAGCACGAGCGGGGGTGCGCCTAAAACTTCGTTACCGGTAGCATCTGGGCCGTGACAGGCGCTACAGACGCCGGTATAGGTTGCGGCGCCTGCTTCTGCCTGCCCTTCTAGAACAACGGTTACTTCTCTATCCGGAGACAGTGAGGCCACGTGCTCAGCCACTGCTTCAATATCACCCTCCTGACGTAGTGCTACTGCGGATGGACGCATGAGCATGCCTGGGGCATCCTCAGAATGAGCCCCTCTTATACCCGTTTGGAATTTTTCCAGCTGCCCCTCGATATACCATTGTGGAAGGCCAGCGATCGCTGGTGCTTGAAGACCCGGATTGCCCAAACCATCAGATCCGTGACAGAGTCTGCACGTATCAAACAGTGCTTCGCCACGGCTAAGGTTTGGCGAGGGTGTCCAACATCCAGTAAGGCCCCAGATCAGAAGAGGCAGCGCGTAGCACGCTTTCCTCGACCCTAATGACATCAGCCCGACGCCGTCTCCATGCTGAGAGGAATCGCTGAGTCGATCAACATGATGGGAATGTCGTCGCGTACAGGATACAAGTAACCATTATCCTCTCGGATCAAGCCTTCCTCAATTTTTTCTGAGACGGTCTCTCCGCCTTTGTTACGTACGGAACCCTCGGCAATCGCCGCATTAAGCTTCTGGAGAACTACAGGATCAGCCAACCGAATCGGCTGTTTGGTTTCAGGACAGACAAGAATCTCGAGTAACTCTGGATCTAACATACTTGACCCTCCGGCGTCCGGGTGGCTTGACCCTTCTGAAAACCGACGATAGCTGGTTAAACTAAGAGGGTAAGTAAACAAACGGGAGCCTGCTCGTGAGGGAATCCAACAACTTCAATCCGCACATAACCAGACGTTTGTATCGGCTTTCATTCTTAGTGCCGGCTGTGCTGCTGATCGCATTAAGCTGCAGCAATGCTGAAGGTGAGGCGTTTGGCCGGATTGAAATCAGGTCGGCTCGAGTGATAACAGACTCCGAGTCTCAACCTCCAGCAGGCCATGCCTGGGTGATATTCGGTAATGACACAGTCGTCGCGGAAGTGGCTGCCACTGCGGAAGAGCGTTCTCAGGGCCTTATGTATCGGGATGAGGTACCTGATGGTACCGGCATGCTTTTCGTGTTCACCGATAACCAGGTTCGCTCATTTTGGATGGCGAATACCTACGTCGCATTAGATATCGCATATATGGATCCTTCCTACGGAATCGTCGACATCATTGCAATGGAACCTCTAGTCACGGATTCCTACCCGAGTGCAGCTCCAGCAATGTTTGGTCTCGAGGTACGCCAAGGTTGGTTCCAGGAACATTCTATTCGTATCGGTGACAAAGCCGAGATTGTTTTTGGGGTTCGCGCGAGACGCTAAACCGCCACTGCTTGCCTCAACCCTTCTAGTAGGGCTGATACATCCTCGGCATCATTGTACACACTTGGTGATACACGGAGTGCGCTACCGCGTAGTGATGCTGAAACCCCGCGTACCGTAAGAGCCTGCTGGAGCTCGGCCAGCTCTAAATTCTGCGGCATCCTAAGTCCGAATAGATGCGCGCTGCGCCAGTGAGCATCTTCGACTGTGAAACCCAGCTCTTCCGCCTCTTCGAAGAAATTACCAGTAAGACCCTTGCAGTAAGCTTGAATGCGAGCTGGTTGCCACTCGATGATCAAGCGCAGTGAAGCGACCGCAATCGGCAAGAGTGCAAAATTGGATCGCTGTGCTACATCGTAGCGAATCGCTCCTGGCTGGTAACCTGCCTTGTAATCGACAAGGTGCTCAAAATCCTCACTCCCCTCTCTCCCGATCCAAGTCTCTTCCAATGGCTCGCCACCATCAAAACGTCGACCAAAATACGTAAGCGCTACCGAGTAGGGTCCTAGTAACCACTTATACCCAGAACACATCAGAACGTCTGGTCGCACTACGTTCACATCGAATGGCAGTGCGCCAACTGACTGGGTACCATCCACCACCAAGGCTGCACCGACCTCTCGACACCTGCGGCCAACTTCGACCAAATCGAATATCGTTCCATCAGTCCAGTGGACTGTCGGCAGTGAGACTACCGCGGTAGCTGAATCGATCGCAGTGAGGATCTCTTCATTCCAGCTAGCACCCCTGTGGATCGTATCAGGTGGGCCAATGACTCGTAAGTCGGCGTTTGCATCTTGGGCCTTCCTGGCCCAAGCATGCATGTTGGAAGGAAATTGCTCGTACGTGAGTACTACATTCTGGTCAGATGACAGGGGTAAATTCTTCGCTGCTATAGCTACGGAGTAGGAAACGCCCGGACCAATACTGATTCGTGTAGGATCAGCGTCGCCTATAAGGCGCGAGAAGAGCCTCCGAAGCTCAAGGCTGGTATCGAAGAAGTGGTGGGGCAGGATCGAAGAAGGGTCACGCTTCATGCGAAGTCCCAATATCCCCGCCTCTTCAGCCACACGTGGGAGTGGCCCCATATAGGCACAATTCAGATAATGCAGTCCGGCTGGGATGTTGAACTGATCCCTCTGACAGGTGAGCACTGCCGCTTCTCCTGAGTCCATGCTCCTGCCTTTAGGCCGATTCCGGCCGGTCCGATTCCAATAGCATCCAGTTCCTGAATATGACCAAGACACCAGCAAACATTATCCAAGCGATGCCAATCTTCATAACGGCTCCTGCTAGCTGTTGGTCGTTTAACGCATCTCGAGCGGGAGGGGGGGCAAGTTCGTAGATCGCGTAGATTGGAGATGCACTGAAGATCATCATTGCGAAAGGTGGGCGTATAAGAAATGCATTGAGTGCTAGGTACGCGATCTTGCCGAGTGAGTGAAAACCTGGACGTTCCGGCACAGGAACAATCAGTGGCCACCAAAAGATCAACCCGCCCAACATCCAGGCAGCATCAAGTACAAAAGATCCCAACTGGGTCGGCATGAGCAGATCTACGACGCCCGGCCAGTGTGTGGCTGTCATCACGATATTGAAGATGAAGAATGCAGAGACAGGATGCGTAAGGTCAGAGAGCGCTTTGGTTAGCCTAGGGTGACGACGGAGCGGTTCGTACGCTGCAGTTGGAAGAGCCAGCAAGAGCAATGCGGGAGCAGCGATACCAACAGCCAGAAATTGCACCATGTGCACACTCGCCAGGTAACTCGCCCCGAGGGGTCCTAAGGGCCAATCCAGTGAGGCCCACAATAGAAAGATGGCTAACGAGAAGGCGGCACGCCGACTCTTCCGCAGTCGAGAGGATTCATACGAATCATCTATTCGGCTCAAGACGCGCTGGTATACCCAGGTCAGCAGCAGCATCGCCAGCCAGACACCTATGAGCGGCTGCCACTGCCAGTTCCATGCAGTCCCCGGTTGCGCGAAGCACCACCAGTTCATTCGTGGTTTTTACCTATATTGCGAGTAACCCTCTGGTGCAGGGCATAGAGAAGAGGCACTAAGAGCTTTCACCCAGCAGTAGCGGCAGGTCGTTGATCCAATCAGCCCGTCGTACCCCAAAGGGGTAGCGCACACGAGCGAGTCCGTCGCGCCCGAATGCCAAAACAGCTGAAGGGTGGCCGATGATTGGCTCCGAACCATGCTGCCCAGGAACCACCGCTACCCCGGGTAGCTTCATCTCAGCGAGGGCAGCGTTGATGGCTTCCACCTCACCCCTCAAGCCCAGAAAAGATGGATGGTAGGCACCAAGCCATTGGCGAAGACGATCTGGGGTGTCACGCTCGGGATCCGTGGACACAAAAATCACCTTCATCGCATCCCGAACCTCCGGAGCAAGCTCATCAAAGACACCGGCAAGGGTAGCCATATGAACCGGGCATACGTCCGGACAATTCGTGTAGCCAAAGAAGACAAGCGACAGATATCCGTCCGTCTCAGCCCGCAGGTCGTATAGTTCCCCCTCGGTATCCGTAAGCACGAGATCGGGCTTAGGGATCGGCACTTCCATTACCGTCCCTCTTAGCTCTCCTAGAGAACTCCCGTCTGCTGGGAAACCACAGGCTGACAATGAACTGATGAGTACGGATGCACAGGCGAGAGAATGAAACTTCAGTAGCGGCCTAATTTGATACGACATCGGTGCCACCCCCTCCCTGGTAGACATACCTGAATGTTGTGCAACCGGGAAGCGCACCCACGCAATAGTAGCCGAGCATCTCTAGCTTGGCATAGCGACCATCTGCAGTCCGTATAGCGTAGACGATCGGTTTCGGTTTAAGCACATGGCTCGTGAAACTGTAATCGTACCAATCTTCGAGAAGAGCATTCACCGAATCGTTCCTCTCGGACACTACATAGCCTGTTTCTGGAACACTCGACACTACCTCGAAGGTCATGTCCTCAAGTGAGACAGCACCCCCCTGGCCCTCCATGCCACGGCCGCCATTCGCAATGATCTGGAAGCGGCGAAATGCAATGTCCCACTCTTCCGGGCCCGGCGCCTCGACAACCGATCCTCTTGAGAAATCAAAGAAACGCCATATCCCCGGGTTAGATGCGTCTACCGTCACGGTGCGGGCATCCTGTTCCGTTCCTATTTCCGTTGGTGACGGTGCCGTAGGAATGAACGTTGGAACCTCCGGCCTTTCCAGCGAGGTCCAAATAAATAGGACTGCGACAAGCACAATTAGCGCGATTACGGTTGTGGTAACCCGGTCGCGTAGAAGAAAGGAGAAGCGACTCATAGAAGAAAGTCCGTACCTAGAGCACTCTCGAGCCCAAAATCAATCCCGCTCACAGCTACTCGTGCGGAGCGGACCCCTCATCATATCCTAGAAAGCGTCCCAGGTGCACGAGATACACGATAAGTCCGATCCCGAATAGGGTGAAAATCAGGGCTAGGGCTAGGGCTCCCACTCCACCGCCCTCTCGCGCGGCCAGAAATTCCCACAATCCAAAACCCAGGCAAAATAGAATCCCTGCAGCAATCAAGAATCGATGGAAAGCGATTAGGGACATAGGTCGTTACGCCGTTATGGGACAAAAATCTCGTTGAGCACAACAAAGATCAGGATCATGATCAGCGGAATCGGAACAGAAACCAACAACCAGAGTCGTTTAGGCTCCCACTTCAGATGCATATAGTAGACCGCAACCAGATAAGCCTTGTAAAAAGCCATCGCCATCAATCCGATCACGAGCCATATCTTAGGTATTGAGGTCACGGTTGCGATAAGGACCTCCATAATCGTGAGCACAAATAGCCCGGCCCAAACAAGCATGTACGGTGGTGGTTTATGGGCTTCACCAGTGGACATGTTATCAGTCTCCACAGTGTTAGAGGCTAAACGAGGTAGACGATGGTGAACAAGATGATCCAGACCAAATCTACGAAGTGCCAGTACAGACCCATGATCTCTACGCCACCAAGATTGTCAGCCGTGTACGCTCCCTTGGCTGCCCGCCAGTAGGTGAAGCAGAGACACAGCACACCAATCGATACGTGTGTGCCATGAAAACCGGTCATCGTGTAGAACGTGGATCCGTAAAGTTGGCCCCCAATTGCAGGTCCATCATGTGGCATATGCCGACCGACCGCATGATAGGCATCAGCGATAGGCACAAAGCCTTCTCCCGCGAGCGCTATGTATTCATAAACCTGGACGCCCACAAACGACGCACCGATCACGATCGTGGCAAGAAGCCAGTTTTTCAGGCCTTGCTGGTCACCCTGCTGGATGGCTGCATACGCCTTTACCATCGTTACGCTAGAGCAGATCAGTAAGAATGTATTGAATGCTGTCAGGTTGATGTTCAGCACTTGCCCAGGTGCCGCAAACTGCTCGGGATGTGCAAAGCGCAAAATAATGTACGATCCGATGAGGCCCGTGAAGAACATCACCTCCGATAAGAGGAAGATCCACATGCCCAGCTTGAGGTTGTATACCTTCATTCCGGGCATTGGCGCCCGGCCAGCAGTCATGGCTTGAGTGGTCATACCTCAGAATCCTTCCGGAGTCGGGGTGACGGGCTCGGGAATTAGTTCCTGAACGGGCGGCTTACTCGGTGGTGGCTTCGTCTGTGGGTAAAAGTCCGTATCAGACTCGGGTGAGCTGTACTCGTACGGCCCCCTGTAAACGACAGGCATTTCGGGGAAGTTCCCATGTGGGGGTGGTGAAGGAACTGTCCATTCAAGCGTGTTCGAGTCCCAAGGATTGTTACTTGCTTTCTCGCCTCTGAAGATGCTCCAGAAGAAGTTAAAGGCATAAACCGACTGAGCTGCCACCAATAGGAACACGCTGATAGAAATAAACTGGTTCATTGGCTGCAGTGGAGCCAAGTACTCGTACTGTGTGAAATCATAAATACGTCGCATCATGCCTTGCAGGCCAAGATTATGCATCGGCCAGAAGACCAGATTGTAGAGCACGATCGTGAGCCCGAAGTGCACCTTATTTAAGGTCTCATTCATCATCCGGCCGAACATCTTCGGGAACCAGAACGTGATCCCTGCGAAAATCGCAAACAGGCTACCGCCGAAAAGTACATAGTGGATGTGCGCGACAATGAAGTATGTGTCGTGGATGTATATATCCACGGGCGTCGAAGCCATGAAGATCCCCGAAAGACCTCCGATGATGAACATCGATACGAACGCTAGTGCATACAACATCGGTGAATCGAGGTGAAGATCCCCTTTCCAGATCGTTGCCAACCAGTTGAACGTCTTGATTGCTGATGGTACCGCGATCGCCATGGTCGAGATCATGAACGATGTACCCAAAAGCGGATTCATCCCACTCATGAACATGTGGTGGCCCCACACAATCCATCCCAGGAACCCGATACCAATGATCGCCAACACCATCGAGTGATATCCGAAGATGGGCTTCCGTGCGCGATTGGAGATAACCTCTGATACAATTCCCATGGCCGGAAGAATTAAGATATAGACCTCCGGATGACCAAAGAACCAAAAAAGATGCTGCCAAAGCAGTGGCTCACCACCGACTTCGGGGCGGAAGAACCCCGTCCCTATCGTCTGATCAAAAAGCAGCATGATCAGTGCGCCAGCCAGAATGGGGATGGCCAACAGAATGAGGATGGCGGTGACAAAAAGAGCCCACGTAGCCAGCGGCATCCGGAACCAAGTCATCCCCGGTGCCCGCATATTAATCACGGTGGTGATGTAGTTCACCGCACCCACGAGTGATGAGAACCCAAGGATGGTGAGGCTAGCCAACCAAAGCTGTTGGCCAAGATAGACCCCGGTCCATTCGCCTGAAACACTCAATGGTGCGTATGAGGTCCAGCCCGCCCCCGCCGCTCCACCTTCCACCGCAAAGCTCGACAGCATCAGGATACCCGCAGGCACCGCAAGCCAGAAGGAGATCATGTTGAGCCGCGGAAACGCCATATCTTCGGCGCCAATTTGGAGCGGAATGAGGAGGTTCCCGAATAATCCGACAAGCAATGGCATGATCGCAAAGAAAATCATGATCGTGCCGTGCATGGTCACTAAGGAATTGTAGAACTCGGGGAGCATGATCGCCCCGTTCGGAGTCGGAGCCATCATCGCATCCGGTAGTAGCATCCCACCCGGCATCGGCTCGCCCGGGTAACCCAACTGCCACCGCATCATCGTAGCGAGCAGGCCACCGATGACCAGAAAAAAGAGACTCACGAACATAAATTGCTTCGCGATCATCTTGTGGTCGGTGGAGAAAATATATTTCCGAATAAAGGGCAACTCGTGATGGTCGTGATGACCACCCTCCGCCGCGTGTACCATCTCTTGTTCGATCGTGCTCATCTCGTCTTCCGGTCAGAGCTGTTAATTGGGGTTATCGAGTTCATTTATGGCTGTTGTTGTTGGGCCTGGGAACTAGACCAGGCTTGGAAATCGGCAGCAGTGTAGATGGTCAGTGTACCGCCCATCGTTGTATGTCCAATTCCACATAATTCCGCACAGCCAATGGTATAATCACCGGGCTGGATGGCTTCAAACCAGACTGTAATGTCTTGCCCAGGTACAGCATCCTGCTTGATGCGCATTTCTGGAAGGAAGAACGAATGAATAACGTCCTCCGAACGAAGTGTAATTACTATGGGCTGGTCTTCTGGAGCGTGCAATTCATTGAGCGTCTCAAAATCGTCGCTCGTCCCCAATGCACCGTCGGGGCCTGGATACGTCACATTCCACTCAAACTGTTTGCCCGTCACAATGACCTCTAGCCCCGCAGCTGGCACATCAACCTTAACGGTGTCCCAGACACCCTTGCTTACGACACCAATCCACAGGACGATCACGAGTGGGACCATCGTCCAAGCGATTTCCATCTTGGTGCTTCCGTGATCGTAGGTCGCCTTACGCCCTTCCTTGTGTCTATACTTGAAGATGAAATAGAACAGCAAGGCCTCAGTGATAAAGAAGGTGATCCCTGTAATCCAAAGGATCACGTAGTAAATCCCATCGATATCACCCGAGACAGTCGAAAAGCTCGGAGGTAGTATCCAACTCCAGTTCATTAATTTCTCCAGCGAGAGAGCTTAGGTCTGCCCTCTGGACAAGTCCTCGATGTTAGTGGTCCACCGCTTGGTGGCCGTCTGGGTGCAGCAAATCGATTGGTTCACCCATTGGCACCGGTGAACCAGCCATTACTTCAGTAAACTCAAAAGAGATTTCCGTCGTTCCGCCAGTCGTAACCGTAACGTTACTCGTCATCGTACCGAGCTGTTCATGCCATGCTTCTATCACGTAGTCACCCGGCGGCAGCCCATCGAGAGACACAGAGCCATCTGAAGCAGAAACAGCAAAGTACGGGTGATCAACTATCCCAATGTAGGAATTCATCCAACCGTGTACGTCACAACGCACCGGGACCATCACTTCAGCAACAGGGAATGACCGGTTCGTTTCCATGTCGACTGGCTGACTGACATTGAACCCTCGATTTTCTGTTGGTGAGGCATTGATGTTGTGCAGGAGGCCATCGCTGTTACGTATTGCGATGTCCTGACCCACCTGAACACCAAGTACATGTGGACGGTACATGCAGCCGTCCTGATTCAGGACCACAGCTGCTGTTGGTGTTGGAAAGCTCAGAGACTCCAGGCCTTCCTTTACATACACGAATACGTTGGCCAGCCCACCATTCTCACCACCGACAAAGCCTTCTTCTGTGGGAGTCGTCGAATGCTTCGCCGCGCAAGTGGCCTCAGAGCCCATGTTGATCTCAGCCATCATCGGGGCCGCACCAGAAAAAGTCACCATGCCAGCGACATTCCCGGCAGTCGCAGCGTCAACCGGTGACTCGGCGGGAGCAGCATCAGCAGCTCCAGCATCAGCACCACCTCCATCGCCACCACCACAACCGGCAATGACGAATACGCTTACCAGGAGTGCGGTATTCCGCAGCTCATTAAATCTCTCGATCATGCTTCCTCCATACCTACTTCAAGGTTCTCGTGTGTACCCAGGTCCCAATCAGCGCACCGAGCCCGGCGATCGCCAGAAGTCCCCCAATGATCGCCCACCAAAAGCCCAGGTCCGCATAGCCAGCTTCCCAGCCAGCTCTGCTGTTTTGATATGATCCGAATGCCATTCCGAGCCAGATTACACCCACTCCCATCCCCGCCAATTGCTTTCTTCTTGCAGTTCTTTTCGCCCGTGCGGCAGCGTCTGGTTCCCGCCACATCCCGCTTCCCACCTGTGCTTGGCGCACAACAAGAAGGCCGAATAGGAGTGTGAGCGCTAGTGCTACTGGCGGTGCAACATAAACAGCAACCGGCGTCGGCTGCCCGAGAACTAAGAAATACCAAGTACTTACGGCTCCCTGGCTGCCACTTTCACCATTGTCACCATCCCATGCCTGGAACGCCATCGGTACTGCCTGACCAGCGGCCAACGCTAAATCTTCTGCACCCCCAGTATCAAGGGGTCTCACGAAAAGAACTTTCCACTGACCATCAGCATGTTGTGCAGTTGCGCGAACATGTTGCTCAGAATCTGGCTGTCTGGCCGCGGTGCCCATGCCCCGGGCAATGCTCTCAAAGGCTCCTGTTATATCGCTCTGCCAGGTCCAAGTATAGGCAGGTCTTCGGGCATCCCCTTGCAAGAAATAAGGCCGCTCCTGGCCTTCAGATAATTGCTGTGGAAACTGCACTACAAGCTGGTCAGCAGTACCTGACCCAGTCGCCGCCCCCTCATCCTCCGAACCCATCGTGGTTACAACCTGGCCACCGAAGTCGGTCCACAGTGTATCAGGGCTCTCTGATGGATCACCCCAACTCACGAGTAGCGCTAACTCCCGACCATCGTGAACTGCCTGCACCCATACAGCATCTACCCGTGGGTTGAACCAGCGAGGCTCGACGATAATCTGACCAGACAGCGGCACATAGAAACGTTCAGTTTCTTCCCAGACTGCATCTTCGACCGTTTGAGGAAGGGGTGTATCGGTCAGAAGCTTCGCAGTAACGACCTCCTCTACACTGGGTTCTTCCTCAGGTGAAAGGCTGCGAACGTAGTGCGCGAGACTCCAAAGATCCTCATTCGTGATTACCCCTGCATCTACGATGTCAGAAAAGGTCGCCATGGGCGTCCCATCTAGACCAGTTCTTAGGACCCGGTATATCTCTTCTACCTCGCCGCCTCCGTTGAATCTCCAGTTCTCAGTCAGGTCTGCTGCGGAAATCGGGAAGCCAGCGTCATCGTTAAGCGTCGGCGCAGATTCACCGTCACCCCGGCCTTGTTGGCCGTGACAGCGCCAGCACTCAACCGATTGGTATACCTCTTCGCCCCGAGCGATAGCGTCTTCGCCTCCACTCGTGGCTCTACCGAAATCGAGTGGAGTAGGCGGGTCACCCTGAAAGAACCGTGAGAATGTCTTGAGGTAGTCAACCAAGGCGAGTCTCTCGGCCTCCGTAAGCACCTCTTCCCAACCGGGCATTGCCGTGCCGGGCATGCCCTCATTGATCACCTTAAGCATGTCCGCATCGGTCGGCAGTTCGCCTGACGACGTAGTCCTGACCTGGTAGAGGGCTAACGTGAAGTCCCTCGGCCTAGGAAGCATCGTATTGGCGGCGGGCCCTGCCCCAGCACCGTCCTCGCCGTGGCACCCGGCACACCACTGATTGTATACCACCTCACCGTCCACCTGCGCGCTAAGATCGGCGGGCACAAACGGTAGGCTCGCTGCTAGGAGCAGGCTCGAAAAGGTTATGTGTCGAGATGAGAGGAGCCCTTTAAACCAACCACAGGAGCGGAGATTCGGCAGCACAAGCATCAGTGCTCTTCCTCTTCCAGTTCCCACGTGCGCGGATCACGCCCCGTCTGCTCGTAAAGGAAGATGATCACAGACCAAATTTCATCCGCAGTCAAGAAGTTCTCCCACACCGGCATCGCCGAGTTCCAGGGGTTTCCTTCATTTGGCAGCCCTGGACCACCCTTGGCGATCCTCCAGAAAACAAAACTTTCCGTGAGCATCGCGATCGTACCGCCATCCTGGAAATTTATCGGTTCGGGGTTGAAGATCTGCGCGTAATGCCCGCGACCCTGGAGGCCATCACCGTGACACGCGAGGCAATTTTGGTAATAAACCCGCTTGCCTTCCTCATAGTGTTCCTCAAGCAAGCCTGTCGACCTCAGAGGATTCTCAAGTCCATCAAGAACCATCTGTTCGCCTTGGAACGTGATGGCTGAAGGGGGAGCTGGGTGAATTGCTCGGAAACTCGGCGGAGCAGACACATCAGGCCGGGCACTGAGGTACGTCTGGGTTGCCACCAGAGCGGGAACTATGACAAAAAGAGCACCACGCCAGATTCGCCGATCTGGTCGCACCAAGACGTCGTGAATTGGCTGCTTGAACTCCGACCAGCGCTCTTCGTTATCGCTCACCCAAAGAAGGATGCCCACAAGCGCAATGACCAGGTACTCGAGAACCACCGTGTTTGGTACAGGCGCGCTGGGTAAACCAAACAATGGTGGTATGCGCGGAATACCGTGTTCAATCAATACGTAGGCAAGTGAGAAGACAGCGGTAGCTTGTCGGAAAGGCGTATTGAGGAATCGTCCCATCAATGAGCCTATCGGACGGAATGGAGCACCTAGCAGGCGGAAGACAGACTTCAAAGCGCCCATACCCTAGCCCCCTTGTCCCGCCAAGAAGTCCACGAGTAACTCAAGTTGCCGAGCCGTTAGCAGGTCCGGAATAGTTAGCGGCATGGACCCCGCCAAGTGGTCGAACCCTTCCGCTATCTCAGCTCCGGGATCGATGATGCCCCGGCGGATACGATCCGCCTCGATGCGGGAACCCATCCCATCAAAGGGCGGGGCAAGCTCGGCTCCTTCCCCATTCAGCATGTGGCACGCGAGGCAGAGATTGCCGCGCATAATCTCAAGCGGGTCAGTCGACGCTACTGCTGGCCCCCCTGCAGGTGCTGCTGCATCAGCTTCTGCTGCTGCAGCCACGTCTGCCCCCGTGACAGTCACTACACCTCCCTGGTCTTGGAGAAAAGCGACAAGCGCCCAGATTTGTGCCCCCGAAAACACTCGTGCCTGGAAGACCATGGGATCGAAGCCACCCTCAACCACATAAGCCATCGGGTTCATCATCGACTCATGGAGATACGCCTTACAGTCCTGGCCCGGGACCCGAGTCCCGCATCGTGTTCCGATCGTACCCTCGCCGTTGTAGCCCGTGAGGAGGTTTGGGGCTCGAGTCTCCAACCCGTGGCAGGTCGTGCACCCAGCGCCACCGTTATAGAGTTCCCCTCCGGCCGCTACGAGTTCGGCTTCGCTAACATCTGAGGAAAAGCTGAGCTCTTCAGGCACCACTGATTCGATCTGCGGAATCGCATTCGCGATCCATGTATAGATGGAAATAGTGCCGATCATCACCCCAAGGATTTTGATATTCGTCATCCTATATCTCCTGGTCCCTGGCCGCTGGAGCTGAACCCGTTGCTCCACCTCCCACACCCGAGATCACAGGTTTTTCAGCTAGGCCACCAACCCAAAAGATAAAGGCGACCATGCTGAGAAAGATGAGTACACATACGGAAATCACGATTGATGCGTAACCAAGCGCTGGGGTAGCCGCATCCACACTTGTATCTCTCAGAACCTCAAACACATGCCAGTGTTGTCTAATTCCACTCCTGGCAAAGCCCATCAAGCCCATGAGCCAAGTAAAAGTCACCGCGAGGATAAAAAGAGCGTACTGGGAACGTTCTGGCATCTCACCCCAGCGGATTTCCCCTCGCGATTTGGCCCCACGCATCATCAACATATCAATCACAACGATAAGGATGATCGCGGTAATCACTGCAAGCACCTGATAAACACTAAATCCGATGCGCACAATCGAGGGGACGAAGTACCCATACACTCCGTAGAAAAGGACCACAGCGGCAGCAATAACGAAAAGAGCTCCCTGGATTGTAGTGCCCCTTTTCTCCCAGGACACAACCGCCTTCTTATTGGCTCTACGGTAGAGTAGGAATGACAGAAACGTCGTCAGAATCATAAAGTTGACAGCAGTGTTCTTTGCGCTCATGACCCCGAGTACGCCCAAGAATGGGTGGAACTGCCCACCCATGGCAGTAATCTCAGCGCGGTTCGCAATCATGTTTCGTGGCGTCGCCCAAACGGCCGCGCCAATCAGGAGGACGAGTAACATCCACTTCGTGTACGGCATGAAGCGTTCCGCACCTGGGATCCGGCCCATGCCAATCCAGAGGTAGTAGTTACCAGCGAGAAAGAGGACACCAATCAGGAAGGCTTGAACCACCCACAGCCAGCTCATGAACCCACCCATCATCGTGGTGCCCATCTGCTGGTTGAACTCGTAGATTTCTCGGCCTAGCCAGTAGCCAGCAAAGGGCAGTACGATGAGCGCGCTCATCGCGATGAAATTCCCGATGTAGCCCATCCAGTCGTAGTGCGCTCGCTCCTCATCAGTTTTCGCTGAAAGGAAGCGGAAGGCAGCATAAGCCCCAACAATCGCGCCACCGAAGACGATGTTGGCTATGAACCGGTGGATATTGATCGGCATCCACGTCGCGTTCGCAAATGCGCTCCAGAACTGCACCATTCCTGGAGCCGTATCCGGGGTAACCTCAGCGGGCGGACTCATCATGTATGTGAGCCAGGAATTAGCGATCAACATCACCGCCGTACCCCAGAGGTTGAGAAGGATACCTAGGCCCCAATGGCCCCATTTTGCCCGACCCTTCTTCCACCGATCCCAACCATAGTAGTAGAGGTAAAGCGTGAACGACTCGAAGAAGAAGATCCCCACGTAAACCCACATCGACGGGGCAAAGATCTCTGATAGATAACCCCATAACCCGGGATAAAGTGTGATCAGCCCGAAGACGAGGACCGCACCCCACATCGCTGTCGCCGAGTAAGAAACCAGCAACAGTCGGGTGAACTCCTTCGCTAGCTTGTCGTATCGATCGTCAGAGCTAAAGATCCCGATCGCCTCAGCAACAACGGCAAACATCGGTACACCAAGCACGAATGCTGCGAAAAAGAGATGAAGCTGAGCAGCAATCCAGATGGCGGCCCGACTACCGATGATGGGAAAGTCACCATATTCCCGAGGCGTGTAGCCCTGTGCTGCCAAGGGTTCAATTGCAATCGCTATTAATCCAATGGCCGCCACAATTGCCACTGGCAAGCTAGCCTGCAGCCAGGACCATCGCCCACGACTACGCTTAAGCATCCGTCGTCTCCCCCTGCTCAGGGTCCTTCTCGCGGTCCCTTAAGAAAAAAGGCAGTCGCTTAGAGAAATCCACGGGCATTTTCCGCCTCACCTCAGCCATCACCTCAAGATCAACCACGGTGTAGCCATGCCTGCGCGCGAAATCTTCTACTCGCTGAGTTATCACACCACGCACAAAACTAGGAGCCCGAGAGATCCGTTCTTCTGCTTCTGGTGTCCACACCATTTCTCTAGCAGCTGCTGCTCCATAGGTCACCTGCCGGCGGGGCTCCACAAAAGGACGGTCACCCGGTGGATCGTAAGCACATGATTCATCGGGTCCAAGGGGATCACCCGATTGAGCAAACGCACGTGCTCGGCAGCCACCACAGATTCCGCGGTACTCGCACCGTCCACAACGCCCTGAGAGTTTGCCCCCGCGCAACGCTGCGAATAAAGACGACTCCCTCCAGATATCTCCGAATGACTCCTTCATCAGATCCCCAGCCACAGCAGGCATATAAGGACAAGGGGTCAGTTTGCCCTCGGGAGTAATCCTGCAGTATTGGACCCCACATGGGCAGCGTGTAGCGTAGTTCAGTAAGGGGGATTCCTCGTCGGCCTCAACTATGTGCCTCATCAGCTGAGGTTGGCATTTCGAGCGGACCATCATTCGTCCGCGATTAGCTTGCTCTAGCGCTACCAGTTCAACCAGAACCTCCTCGTTTTCCGAAGGCGAAAGACCCTCCATACGTTCCCCTCGCCCGGTAGGAACCAGGAAATAGAGATTGAAGGACACCGCACCTTTTTCAGCAGCCCACTCTACAAGATCGGGAAGTTCGGAGCGATTCCCTTTAGTAAGGCTCGTCTGAACAATGAAATCGAGTCCCTGCTCACCCAGGCGTGTCACCGCATCAAGTGTTGCGGATAAAGATCCTGCGCCATGTCGGAAGCGGTCATGATAGGCTGGGTTCAATGAGTCGATGCTCACAGCGACACCCCGAACACCCGCCTCCTTAAGAGATTCAATTCGTTCATTGCTCAGGCCGGTGCCATTGGTGCCGACCACTACTGTCGCGCCAGCCGACGACGCGTGATCTGCTATTTCTTCCAGATCATTACGTACCAGTGGCTCTCCTCCACTTAGGATCAAGAGCACAGCGGGGTTCACCGCAAGCACGTCATCCAACACGCGGTGGCACTCCTTCGTGGAAAGCTCGCTCTCCGCACTCTGCCAAGAGCCGGCAGATATATAGCAGTGTGAACACTCGAGGTTGCAGCGGCGGGTGATATTCCATGCCACTACATGGGGAATCGCAGTGTTGACCTGTGCAGCTTCGAGTTCGGGATCACGCTTCTGGGACAGATGAGCTGGTTCCACAGGGAAGTCCAAAACAGGAAGCGCCTCCTGCCCCCTCATAGCCGAATCTGCACTAGCCGGGAAGGTGTCTGGCTTCACTCCCCAGCGTCCTGGTCCGTCATGAACGCTTCGACCGCCGCCTTCGCTTCCTCCGGCGTCGCGGTCTTGAAATCTACCGGACATTCGTCGGCAGCTTCTGCGACATCACGAACAGGACATCTTGTCACCCCGCTGGCCTTGGCCTCTTCGATGAACTTCCGCATCTCGTCGGAGAGGCCGTCCACGCCTTCCGCCGTAGCACGCAGCTGCTTCGCTTGAAGTTCGCGGAACATGACGAGCATGGTGTCCATGTCGAACTCGTCGGCCTCGATCATGGCCTCCTTGTTTTCGTCCATGACCAGGGTCGTCACACGCCAGAAGTCGTTATCGCGGGCGAAACGCTCGACGGTGTTCCGCGCGAGCGGCCGCGCGATCAACGGCACTGCTTGGAGCCGCCCCCGTGCCTCCTCGGTCCACACGACAGGATCACCTGCAAGCCGTTCGCGGCTCGAAACGTGCCCGGTGTACGGGCACTTCTCCGAGATCATGGGCGTCTCGGGCTCAGGATCCGCGTCGTGGCCTTCGACGAGCGTGCGCTTCATGGCCTCCTCGGCTTTCACCTCGGCGAGCACGAGCTCCTCGGCGGTGCCGATGCCCATGATGAGCTGCATGTGCGTCGGGAGAAGCTTGGTGATCGCCTCGTCCAGCCGCTCGCTCGTGACCATGGGAAAGCCGTTCGTTCCCAGAGGCGGCACCGCTGCTACCTGGACCTCACCGTTCGTGTCAGGAGCCGATGCTCCGTTGCCGTTGGCCGCCCCATCTCCATTTGTGATGCCGTTCACGCTGGACGCGAGCTTGCCGTTCACGGCCTCACGAGGTCGCTCGTCCTTGTAGGTACCGTTGGCGCCCGCGCCGTAGTTGTCCAGCACGAACTCCTCCACGGCCCGCCGCGCTATACCCAGCGCGAAGGGAGGGACCCTGAGGATGCGCACTTCGGCGTCCGGGCCCCACTCGAGACCCGTCTCGCCATCCTCTTCGATCCAGGGGATTTCTTCCGGATCGACGTTCTGCGTGCCCACGAGCAGCACGCTCGCTTTCGTGAGCCGGATCAGGTTGTCGGACTGCGAGCCGAGGTCCGTACCGTCGATGCGGTGGCTGCCGTGCCGCGCAATCACGAGCACCGAGGGCTCGATCTCGGCTGCCCAGCGCAGGATGCAGTCGAACGGCTTGCCGATCAGGATCTGCGTCTCGACCTCGACCTCTGGGAACTCCTCAGCCATGGCTTCCGCACGCTTTATGTTCGCCTTGCAGAGCTTGAGTAGACCCTTGTCGATAATGTTGTTATGGAGTTCCTCCTGCTCCTCGAACTTGAAGATCTTCGAGGCTTGCACAGACAGAACGTCCTTGATATTACCGAACACGACGTGGTGGTACTCGACATCGAAGGCCGAGCACACGTACAGCTTGGCGCCGTACTCCTTGGCCATCTCGAGCGCGAGTCGCATCGCCTTGTAGCTGTACGCTGAGCCGTCGACGCACACCATCCAATTGCCACCCTCCAGCGCTTCGCCGTTCCTCACGATGAGGGTGTCTTTCTCGACCCTGCGAAGAACCCGGCTAGTCACGCCGCCGAGCTGCGAGAACTCCTGTTGACCGATTCCGTGCCCGCCCATGACCAACAGGTCGTAGAGTCGGCCGCTGGACCCGGCGAGCTTCTCATCACTGTCCTCGTCCTCAGCGATGATCCGACCCTTCTCGTCGATCTGGACGTCACCACGCACCTTGTCTCCGCCATCGTATTTGTCGGCGATGTTCGGGTCGAAGCCGATCAAGCTCGGGAGTCGACCCTCGCCGCCGTTGGCCTCACGGATGATCTCTTCGTAGTTGATGCCCTCGAGGAGCTGCCGCGTGAGCGGAACGCCCTCCGCCTTGCAGAGCTTGTCGGTCTCGTCCAAAAACGAGTCCGAGATGAGCTGCAGGCCCTTCTCGATCAGCTTGTCATGAATCTTCCGCTGACGCTTGATCTCCTTCGCCGACTGAAACTGGGCGGGGAGGCCTGTCTCGAGCTGCCGGAACCGCACATCATGGAGACGCGCAGCATACACGTGGTTACCGGTGATTCGACCCTCGGCACGCTTGCAGATTTCGATCGCCCTGGCGACGGCCCAATTCGAGTGATCGGAGTTGTCTACTGGAACAAGAATCTCTCGATACATGCTTACCTTCGAATTGATAGAATCTCTGGCTGACCCTCAACGCGGGTGCCAGTACAACAAAGGAAATTCCCCCCCCTACCCCCACGCCACCTCTGACCCATTGCCTTATCTGCTCTATTTACGGCTATATGTGTGACAGGCCCGGTGGACCAAGCCCCCGAGCCTTCCTGGTTAGACTTCAAGTTTCATAGAGCGTGGAGAACTCTTTTGTTGAGCAAACATCACTACTGACCAGTGCCTCAGGGCAGATGTTCCTTAGAAGCATGACAAACCGTGTATTACGGGAATTCTCAGTGATCGCACCATCTTTCACAAGAAAGCCGCCACAAATTATATCTACAGTGTTCTACTCGGGCAACCAACCTTAAAGTGCCACCTAGGAGCACCAAATATTCATTCGTGGGCAGGGCTGAACAAAGCTTGTTTCAGTGGGGTTGCGGGTATCCTCAGCCATCACTGGCTAACTGCAAAGACCTAGTGACTGATCTCGCCAACAATACAGTTACAACAGGTAGAATCAGCACCCAAACAACGAGCCCCAGTGGAAACTCAGTGCTAGTGCCATCTGGCCCCGTAAGGAGAGTCTCGTGGAGGGCCCGGAATGGGCTAAAAGCTTCTATCACTGCCCATGAAGACTGAGGCAGGGGCGTCCTAAATACACCTGATAAGTGCAGCAAAAAGAGCGTTGTAACTGCAGAAAACAGTGCTGTCTCAGCGAGAGACCTCGCTGCTGCCGCCACTAAGTTACCTAACAGGTTCGCAATCCATATGGAGGACCAAAGGACGAGTACGGCCCTAATCCACCCATTCAGTGAGATAGAACCCAGTGTTGCGATCGTCAGGGCTGGTAACAGTTGAAGTGCATCGATAGCACTGCCACCTACGGCTCGCTCGATAAAAAAATGTGATGGCGGAACACCAGCCCTAATAATGCGGCCGAAAAGCCCGGCTTCGGCATCACGCACAAGGGGAATCGCAGATCCGAATGTCCCAAAAATGGTGAAGAGCACCGTATAGACGGCAGCAGCATGAAATTCTGGTGCACCACCCAATGAGATTGCCAGTACAAGTACAACAGGCACCATAACATTCAACGCTAACAAACGAGGTCTTGCTAGCGCTATGCGAAACTCCATCACTGTTACAAGAAACTTCATCCCGGCAATTCCTGTCCAGTAACTCTTCGGAAGAGCTCGGCTAGGCCTGGCTCTCTCACCTCTACCCCTAAGATTTTCACTCTCGCTGATATGAGTGCAGCCCAGATCTCTGGCAGTGCATCCTGTCCCCTGGTTGTCTCAAACACCAGCGGACCAGAGTCGTCCACCAACTCTATATCTTCACCGAAGTACTGAGGCAATTCGATCGAGGATGTGTCCACCGACACCTGGAAACGTGTCGCTGTTCCAAGGGAAGAAAGCAGCTCAATCTGAGAACCAGATGAGACTACTCGACCCTTATCGATTACAAGAATCCTGTCTGCTAATTGTTCTAAGAAATTCAGATCGTGGCTGGCCATTACGATCGCTGAACCCTCCTGGCTGCATTTGCGCAAAATGTCGGCCAGCGCATCTCTGGAGACGGGGTCAAGCCCGACAGTCGGTTCGTCTAGTAAGAGCAGCTTGGGCTGGTGAACGAGCGCCTCAAGTAGTAGCAGCTTCCGTTTAGCCCCAAATGAGTACGAGGACACAACCTTGTCAGCCTCATTCGATAGACCAACCAAGTTCATGAGACCAGAAACCATCTCTGACACTTCATATTTCTCAACCCCTGCTGCTCGAGCAAAAAAATGTGCATTCTGGATACCGGTCAACGAATTGAAATGCGCAGTCTCCTCTCCTGCGTAACCCATTAAGACTCGGCTGGACTTCATACTCAAGAGCGGGCCCGCGATGGTTCCGCTTTCGGGGGTCAGTTCGTTCAGCAGGATACGTAATAGCGTGCTCTTACCAGCACCGTTGGGGCCCAGTAGCGCAACTATCTCACCCGCTGACACTTCCAGATCGATGTCGATAAGCACCGGGGGGCTAGAAGCGTAGCGGTAATGCAATCCGGAGACCTTGATCAAGGAGATCAACCCACTGTCCATGGCCACCGTCTCATCGGCCGTAGTGCTGTTCACATCCCCTCTAAACCTAGTTCAGATCTAGCTCGATCCATTACATCAGGCGTGATGACCTCTATCTGTTTTTCCTGAGCGTAGTCCGTGTAGATCCTCTTCACCATGCCACGAACAAATCTAGGGACACTTCCAAGCCGATCAGTCGCTTCGGGAGACCAGGTTACACGAATCCTGACAAACTCATGATCAGAAGCTGAGGTCGCGCTTGAACTTCCCTCACCCCCACCCGATGACACCTCATCATCCGAAAAAGCGTCGTCACGGGGAGTGTCCAACCTACTGCGAGTTTGCTGAAGTGGCTGCTCTGGGACAGTCCTGCCACCTATCTCAACACCCAAGGATGTCACGAGTTGAGTTTCCATGGGGTTTGTGAGCATTGCCATTTCACGATCACAGGCGCCGCACCTGAATAACGCGGTAATCGTCCCATCTCCAGGCAAGTCACGATCTGAAAAACTCATAATCTCATCGCATTGAACGCAGAGAAATTTCACTTTTTCTCCTCCCTTCCTCCGGGACCGTGCTCTACTCGCTCAGCCAGATCTGTGAATACCTGAGCTACAATCGAATCGCCCTCCGCTCCAACCGGGTCACCCCGGTCAGTCCTCGAACTTAATACCGGATCAAATGGAATTTCCGACCATAGTTCAAGGCCCACCGCATCCGCAATCTCTCCAGCACTCGGGCCAGTAAAGAGGGGAAGTAAGTCATCTTGGCCTAGCTGAGTATACCCGGCCATGTTGCCTATAAGACCAATACAGGGCACCCCACTCTCGAGCAACTGTGTCGCTGACCTGGCCACAACCGCTCCTGCTACTTCCGATGGGATGGTCACGAGAAGAACTTGATCAGGCTGTAGATGCGAGGGCCCTACTTCTGAGACTAGATCGAGAAAACGCCCAATCTTATCAGTACCAGGCGGTATATCGATGATCAGATAATCTATCGGCCCCCAAACAACATCCGAGATAAATTCCCGGAGTGCTACCGCCTCGGTAACTCCCTGCCAAACAAATTGATCGTGACCCGGCCCCTTCCATCTCAGGGGCACTCCTTCTTCTATAAGCAGGTCCGTCGAGATCCCCTTAACCCCAGCAACTCCAACCGCAGGTACAATACCATCCGGACGATCTTCCAACGGGCTCCCCAAGAGACCCAGCATTTTCCCTAAAGAAGGTCCATTCAGATCAGCATCAACCGCACCAACTCTTGCGCCACGGGCTGCAAGAGCCACGGCTAGGTTTGCCGTTACTGCGCTCTTTCCAACTCCCCCTTTCCCGCTTGCAATGACTATGATTGCTCCTACTTCAGATAGTCGACTCGCCAAGCGGGCATGCTGTTCCCCGATCTGTTCTACAATTCTCGACTCCACTTCCCCGGTCAGATCAGCGTAGCCGCGTACCGTACGAGCCCGAGTCATAGATCTCTTACCCGGTGTCTTGCCAGAATCTGAAGTCGGTTCAGTCATCAACCTTACGGGTGGAGTTGATTGCCCAAAGCATCGAGAACCACCAGGGCATCAACTGGGCATTCCTTACAGGCCTCCAGAACTATTTCCTTATCAACGTCATTTGTGTCTGACGTGAAGATAGCGATCCCTTCCTCATCCATTTGGAATAGGTCAGGTGCCACCTCTACACACGTCTCGAAGCCAACACAGATAAGTCGGTCAATCTTGACCATCAAACCTGCGACTTGACGCTCCTCGATGTCCAAGGACTCCTCTCAGATTTTCGGGAAGGGCCTTCCCAGCCACACTGGGGGCACCACCGCCATTCGGCTATACGCACCAGCACCGTCAGGATCTTCCGCTGCACGGCTACGGTTTGTTCAAAGCAGGCCGGGCAAACGTGGGCAGAATGCAAGACCAACAGGCTTCCAAGCCCGATGATGATCCAGCGAAGAAGCACGAGCCCACCCAGGACCCATACCGCAGCAAGGGAGATCTCCACTCCGATATACTCCAGAACTAATTAGTGAGTTACACCAACGTTAATCAGCTCGGCTAACACTCACTCCCACAAGCTTAAACATCACCCGAGTTAGTAGCGGTATAAGAATCGAGGCAATTAGAACAGGAAACACAATCCCGCCGAGAGCCGCGCCAGCTACACTGGTTAGAGCCATACCACAGATTGTATAAACGCCCAGATACGAAGCAAAAAGAAGCAGAAGGCCTAATGTCTGACGACCGCCCCCTCCTCCCTCAATGTTAATTGCAGCTCCACCCACATAGAGTGCAGCGAGAGACCAAAACACTGCAATTGGAACGAGCCAAGCGACCACCGACGACCTCCTAGGGATTGAGATCAGAAAGCAGCCTATGTTGGTATCGGCTGCCTTCTATGGAAGTCCGGTCCAACCCCACGTTGGATCGGTTTTTCAACTTCAGAAATCCTACCACTGCGGTAGGGTGCATAACAAGATGACTCCTCTTGTCGAGATCCCCAACTTTCACGCCTAGAGGGTTTTCATTACCGAACCAGCCGCAGTCTGGAAGTATTCAACCTCCGGGTCACCATGCGCAGTCGAAATAAAGCATGCCTCGAAGGGCGAAGGAGGTAAGTACACACCAGCCTCTAGCATTCCATGGAAAAAAGAAGCAAAGCGCTCACGGTTACACCTCTCAGCTTCCTCCCAGGAATTGACGGTGTGCTCGGCAAAGTAGAAGCCAAACATACCCCCAACGACCGAAGTCTGAAGTGCTACTCCAGCGTTCTTTGCCTCATTCGCAAGCGCATCCACAAGCGCATGACTTCTAGCTCCTAAAGCCTTGTACACAGCAGGATCTGTGAGGTGCTCTAGTGTGGTCAGGCCCGCACGCATGGCGATTGGGTTACCGCTAAGCGTGCCTGCTTGATATACCGGACCCGCTGGAGCCATCTGGTCCATAATTTCTGCCCGGCCACCAAAGGCACCCACCGGGAAACCACCACCAATAACCTTTCCGAAAGTCGTAAGATCAGGAGTGATCCCGTACAGACCCTGCGCCCCGGATGGTCCGACACGGAAGCCCGTCATCACTTCATCGAAAATAAGTAAGGCTCCCCGTTCCGAGGTAAGCGACTGAAGACCCTCTAGAAAACCATCATTCGGGGTTATCAATCCCATATTTCCCGCTACTGGTTCTACAATCACAGCCGCTATGTTGTCCTGGTTCTCGTCGAAGAGTTCGGCAACCGCATCCAAGTTGTTAAACTGTGCTACCAACGTGTCCTCGGCTGCACCGGGAGGAACCCCAGGGGAATCTGGTAGGCTGAGTGTCGCCACCCCGGATCCCGCTCGTACGAGCATCGCGTCAGCGTGACCGTGATAGCAGCCTTTGAACTTCAGAATCTTTGAGCGGTGTGTATAAGCGCGTGAAAGTCGGATTGCACTCATTACGGCTTCCGTTCCCGAACTCACCATCCGCACGCGCTCTACGCTTGGAACCACCTTGCATATATGCTCAGCAAGTTTGACTTCGTCAGGGCAGGGGGCCCCGAAGCTTGTCCCACCTCTCACCGCTGTCTCGACCTCTGACACGATCGCCGGGTGGGCATGCCCAAGAATCATGGCTCCCCAGGACATCACTAGATCGAGGAACCGCCGCCCATCCACATCGATCAGATACGCACCCTCACCTCTTTCGAATACCACCGGTACACCGCCCACTGCCCCGAAGGCCCTAACCGGCGAATTCACTCCTCCTGGAATGACCCTGAGCCCACGTTCATAGAGCACCCGAGAACTGGTAGCACCACCTCGGCTCATTGGGTCTCCTGTAGAATGTCAGAGTTGTGGACAGCTGCTGCGGCACGCATCCCCGATCGGATCACGGCCTCAATACTAGCTCCGTCGTACGCAGATCCAGCCAAGTGAAGACCTGGCAGCTCCGTTAACCGAGCGCGGAAGTCACTAATGCGTTGGGCATGGCCGACCCGGTATAAAGGAACAGGCCAGCTGTGGACCCAGGTTTGAATTGGGGCCTTAGTGATCGCAAGACTCTCAGCCAGTTCATCTCTGGCGAGCGCCACAGCTTCTTCTGGATTTCCAAGCCTTCCCTCCTTGTCAGAGGCTGGTGCCACACGGACAAAACACCTGAGAAGCACCTGATTAGGAGGAGCCCTATGTTGGAACTTTGCAGAGGACCATGTGCATGCGGATACACCATTGCCAATCCCACGACCATTGAGGTAACCATGTGCGTCCAGGGGACGACTAACGGCTGAGTTGGGGTACGCTAGGTTCACGACAGTGGTTCGGGCCGAGGGAACCTCCGGCACTGATTGTTGAACATCTGTCAGCTCGGAAAGCATGTCCCTAACGGCGGAGGCAGATGTGGCCATGATCACCACATCACATCTCTCCTCCACACCAGTATCCATCCGCACTACCCATTGTCCTGAATCTCGGAATATCCTCATCGCGCGGGTAGAAGTTTGAACGTCATTTACCTCCAGACTACCCTGTAACGCTTCTGCAAGTGAAGACATCCCCTCGGAGAAAGTCAGAATCGGCGGACGCGCAGTACCTTTATCATTTTCTTGAGTCTCCCCACCCCGGATCAGGCTACCACCATCAGCCTCTACCTGCACTAGAGGTGCTAGCGTCGCCTGAGCGCTTAGTTCACCCGGGTCACCGCCGAATATTCCTCCAAGGAGTGGCTCATAAACCTCCCGATAAGCCCTGGCCCCTAGCCGACGCTGGATAAAGCTCTTGGCGCTTTCATCTTCACCCTTAAGCCGCCTGGGTATGAGGGGCTCGAGTCTTACCCTCGCTCGACCCAAGAGTGATAGAGCTGGATTGGACAGGAGTGAAGAGGGTCGTCCGACAGGGCTCCCACCTTCAGCCAGGAAGGGCACGAACCCACGATTATTGCGGCGATAAGCCCGAACTGAGCACTCAACTGCAGGAGTAATCTGATGAGCTAGTCCAAGTTTCTCTGCTAGAGACTCCACCTCTCCGGTCCGTGGGACCCAAGAGTCTGCACCACCCTCTATAACAAAGCCGGAGGTGCGTTCAGTGCAGAGCTTGCCGCCAATTCGATCTGACGCTTCTACTAAAACGACCTGTGAAACGGCTGTTTTCTCGTTCTCACTCGAAGCTAGGCTCAGCTGAAACGCAGCTGTGAGTCCCGCCAATCCACCACCCACCACAACAATACGGGGGGTTGGCGTCACGCAGCTGTGGCCTCGTAGGAACGCACCGCATCCATCGCTATAGTCACAGAGTGTGGTGGCGTTTGAGGAAGCATCCCGTGTCCCAGGTTGAAAATGTGGCCCGGACGGCGATCCACCCTCTGCATCACATCTATGACTGCCCTGCGAATGTGTTGTTCTGAACCCAGGAGTGCCGTGGGATCGAGGTTACCCTGAATAGCACAGTCCATGCTAAAGCGGCTCCAAGCCTCATCGATTGAAAGGCGCCAATCCACACCGAGCACGTCACTTCCCGCTTGTGACAGCAACTCGATGAGATGGGGAGCACCAACCGCAAAATGAATCGTGGGGCAACCCGTCCCCTTTAGATTATGAAAGACAAATCTAGAGTGCTCTATAACCTGCTTCTCATATGTGATAGGATTGAGCCAACCCGCCCAAGTGTCGAAAAGCTGTAGAGCATCTGCCCCCGCCTCCGCCTGTGCTGTTAACCATCTGCAAGACACCTCTCTGAGCTTTGTCATGAGTGCAAGAAATGCTTCCGGCTCATTGGACATAAAAGACTTCACTCGACCAAAATTCTTGGTTGGGCCACCCTCAATTAGGTAGCTCGCAAGAGTAAATGGGGCACCCGCGAAACCTATGACAGCGGTATCTTGATTCACTTGCGTTCGCACTGAGGTGATCGCCTCAAGTGTTGGACTCAGGTGGTCCCTCGGATCAAAAAGCTTGAGGGCTTCCACGTCCAACGGAGACTGAATTGGATTGTGGATCACTGGTCCTTTGCCCGGGACAAAGTCCAGGTCAATGCCCATCGGTACCAGGGGAAGCAAGATATCTGCGAATATGATCGCAGCATCAAGGTCAAAGCGCTCCAGCGGCTGAAGTGTGACCTTGGATGTGAGTTCTGCATCTGCGCAGATATCTAACAGAGAGTGGGCCTCTCGCACTTTTCGGTACTCGGGTAGATACCGACCGGCCTGACGCATCAGCCAAGCCGGTGTTCGGTCGACTGCCTCGCCCCGGCACGCCCGTACCAAGCGAGGGATCAAAGCCAATCCGTCCCCTTATCACCTGGAGACACGTGCACCCCTACGTATACCGGTGTATCGCGCTCTGTATATAAACGTGCCTCAGTCATCCTAAGGTCAACGACAAGTGCAGAGAAAGCACTCAGGTCAGCTGTCTCGTATGCCACAACGAACTCCTGATCCTGGAGCCCAGTCGAGTAAAGTAGAAGCTGATCAATGCCCTCATGTTGTTTCCCGATACGAATATGTCCCGTCATCATTCTCCGTCGTTCTTCGACAGAGTGTTGATACCATTCATGGGTTTTAACGAACGGATATACAATCAAGTATGGCAGAGAACGCTCGACCATTGGATCAATCTCTCTGTCAGCACTACCCCGAGCATATTGCGATGGGCGTGTGAGCCCCCAGAGAACATCCACAACGTGGATATAGCTACGATATGGTCTCTGCACCTCAAGAAATTTCTCGAAGAAGTTAGCTGGAGCTTGATCGTCCTCAGTTGGAATCGAACTCCACACAAGCACGTCTCCGTCGGTCCGGGTCCCGCCAGTCCTATACAAGTGGACTGAATCAGCCATCTCCGGAAGTGCTGAGCGCCAAGCCTGAGCAATCTCCACACGGCCCTCCTCAGGCAGAGCCCAGAAAGACGAGTTGAAAGCGAAAACGCTGAAGTGGCTTAAGATGCTTCGTGAATCCATTGTGCGACGTCCATCGCGTGGTATGTGATTATGATGTCTGCTCCAGCGCGCTTCATTGAAGTCAGGGTCTCGAGCACTACTGAGCGCTCAGCTAGCCATCCCATTTCAGCTGCTGCCTTAACCATCGCGTACTCGCCACTGACATTGTAGGCAACTAGGGGAACGCCCTCGAATTTCTTTCGCAGCCGCCGAACGACATCCAGGTATGCAAGCGCTGGTTTGACCATGATGAGATCGGCTCCCTCAGCTAGGTCCTGGGCAGCTTCCCTGATCGCTTCGGAACCATTCGAAGGATCCATCTGTTGGCCACGTCTATCCCCAAAAGACGGGGCTCCTTGAGCAGCGTCCCTGAAGGGGCCATAGTATGCCGAGGCATATTTGGCCGAGTAGGATAAGATTCCCACTTGTTCGTGTCCGGCTTCATCTAGCGCGCCGCGGATCACCCCTACCTGACCGTCAATCATACCTGATGGTGCTACTAAATCCGCCCCGCTCTCTGCCTGTGAGACCGCGATCTTCGCAAGAGCTGCGAGTGTCGCATCATTGTCGCCGTCCATCCGATCATCTAAGAGCCCACAGTGGCCGTGATCCGTGTACTCACACATACATGTATCCGTCACCACAACGAGGTCTGGTATTTCCTCCTTGAGAGCCGTCACGGCACGCTGGACGACTCCTTTAGAATCATGACTCCCACTTCCGATAGCGTCTTTCAAGTCCGGTATGCCGAATAGAATCACCGCACGGATACCTATCTTGTTCGCAGAACGCGCGCGTTCGATCATTCGATCCACTGACTCCCTGAAGACCCCCGGCATCGATTCTACCGGCTCACTTTTCCCACTGCCGTCTACAACAAATAGTGGAAGCATGAGGTCATCGGTCGTCACTCGAGCTTCTTGAACGAGTGCTCGAAGCCCAGGAGTGCGACGCAGACGACGCAGACGATGAACCAGATGAAGGTCATCTGCCCGCCTCGCTGACCCGACCAACCTGTCTTGTTCAAATGATGTATCCATTACTTACCAGCCTTACTTGTGAACTCAGTAACGAGTGCACTCACGAGCCCCCCCATCGTGTGTTCCTCTGCTTCAACCTGCACCTCCACTCCCATCTCCCTAACCGCGGAGGATGTCAGTGGGCCAATGGTCGCGATCATCACACCAACCATCACATCCCGCCAGTCCGGGCCTAATTCAAGGAACCCCCTAAAAGTTGAAGGGCTTGTAAACGTCAGCACATCTACTCCTCGCTTCAACTCTATCATCGCATTTTCTGGTGGCGGCTGAGTTACGGTTCGATATGCGACAACCTCATCGACTTGGGCACCACGTCTGACCAGGACATCTCTTAAAGTTGGCTCTCCAATATCAGCCTTCATGACCAAAATTCGCTCGTCCGCAACTGGATCTAGAGTCTCGCCTAAGCGCCCGGCCACATATTCGTCCGGAACGAAAGAGACTGTCGCACCTCCAGCTTCTAGCGCTTGCCTTGTCGCAGGTCCCACTGCTGCCAACGAAACTTCCGCCAACTGATCTGTAGACATGCCAATCTCTAACATCCGCCGAAAGACACTACGCACACTATTTGCGCTAGGAAAAACAATCCACCGGTAAACCTTAATCCGTGAAATTGCCCGGTCCAGCTCTGTGCAAGAAGCCGGAGGAATGACCTTGATCGTAGGGCAAAGAATCGTCTGAGCCCCCTGGGCCTCGAGTCTAGCGGATAGCGACCCAGCTCGTTCGAGTTGGCGGGTTACTACGATTCTCTTTCCCATCAATGAGCCCTGTACCGCATCGAGCATCACAGTAGCTCTCCGGCTCCGTCGCTAAGCATTTGTGCTGCAAGTTTCTCCCCTAGTGTCTCGGGATCACCACCCGTTACTTCTGCTCTCAAAGAGAGGCCGCCGCTATTAGACCCGACAAACCCGAGGAGCTTCAGTTGGCCGGACTCTCGCCAGGCATGGGCGCCCACTGGCAGAGTGCATCCACCTCCTAAGCCTCTGAGAAATGCTCTCTCTGCTCCTGTCGTCGCCCTAGCGTCTAAATCGTCCAGGCTTTTTACTACTCGGTGTAATTCAGAATCCTCATCCCGCATCTGCACTGCGAGTGCTCCCTGGCCCGGCGCTGGTGGAAATTCCCGTACCCCTAGTTTTTCACTAATTCGATCTTCCAGTCCGAGCCGAAACAGACCAGCTGTTGCCAGCACAACGGCATCATACATCCCCTCATCCACCTTACGAATTCGGGTGTCGACGTTGCCCCTGATTTCGACTACATCAAGGTCAGGCCGGTGGCACATCAATAGCGCAGCACGGCGTGGACTTCCAGTTCCTATCCGAGCTCCCTGACCCAAAGACATCAAGGATGCTCCAGAAGAGCTCACCAGCGAATCACTCGAATCGTGCCGCAGAGGTACCGCTGCAACTGTTACTCCCGCGCTATCTTCTACCGGCAAGTCCTTCAGAGAATGCACCGCGACATCAATACGCCCCTCAGCCAAAGCGGCTTCGAGTTCCGAGGTAAAGTGTCCCATGCCCGGAAGACTACCTAGATCTTGATGCTCATCACCTCGGGTCCTGATTTCTACAAGCTCGACCGAACACGCAGGGTCCACTCGTGTTAGATGTTCTGAGACCCAGCGGGCCTGCCACATCGCCAGGATCGATCCACGCGTTCCGACGCGCACCCTATAGGAGGGCAAAGGTTTCTTACTCTGGCGGGGTGGGCTCGGCCGGATCACTTAGATCAAATAATTCGCTAACGGCACTCAAGAGCTGTGTGTGGCGTCCGTTGAGTTCTTCTGCTCCGCGCAACCGCAACATCGGTGTGTGAAACAACTTATTCACGATAGACCGAGTCAGTCGGTCCACATCCTCTTGGTTGACAGCCCCGTCAAATGATCCAAGCCAGCGCCCCACTTCATAGTCTCTGATCTGCTCAGTGGTACGTCGTAGCTGAGTTATCAAGGCCTCTACTTCCGTGGACTCCGGACTGTGTAGATGAGTATCGACCACATTATCAACCACAGCTTCCGCGGGACCTACTTCCCCTAGCCGGAGAGACATATGGCGGTCCAGGCGTGACTTAACATCATCGAGCGTAAGCAGGCGGATCCCCTCAAGTTCTGCGACGGCCGGGTCAACATCCCTCGGGATTGCGAGGTCAATGATCAGGAGCGGACCCACTGTATTTGCTCGTTCTGCAAGAGATTGTCTTACCGTAGCTTCGTCGATGGTTGGCTCATCGGAGGTAGTTGCGGTAATCACTACACTTGCATCCTCTAGAAGCGTAGGAAGCTGATCCAGTGCAGCTGTTTCAGCTCCTATTTCTACGGCTATTTTATGAGCACGGTCCGCTGACCTATTCACAACTGTAATCTTTGAGGCATGAGCTCGGCCAAGAGCTGAGCACACCAGACTACCTACCTTGCCCGCACCAACAACTACAATGCTTCCCCCTTCGAGGTCACCCAATTCGTCTGTTGCAAGATCTAAAGCAACCGTACCCAAACTTGCAGAATGACGGCCTAGTTCGGTTTCCTGGCGGACACGTCCGCTAGCGCGAGCTGCGATCCGACCAACGTCTCTCAGGACACTCGCTTCGCCATTCCAGCTGGAAGGTTTCACAAATGCACGCGCCACCTGTCCACTGATTTGATGCTCGCCTACAACAACGGAATCCAGGCCAGCAGCCACCCGGGCAAGGTGTCTTATGGCGTCTGCATCCCTCAGTTGGTACGACACATCAGAGCAAACAGACTCGGCATGTACGAAAACCTCACCGGCAATCAGATGGGCCGCTGTATCCTCATGGGTAGGGTCCACAACTGCGTAAATTTCGACTCTATTGCACGTAGCCAACACTGTCATTTCCCTGATTGGTGGCTCTGAGCCGCCCTCCCAGGAGTCTTCAAATCGTCGACGTAATCTTTCCGCACCACGTGCAAAAGATCCGAGGCGATCCACGCTGGACGTATGATGACTCGCACCCAGCACTAGAAGCGTAGTACTGGTTTCGCTAGCGGGTGTTGGTTTTGGCATGGTCGGTAGGGTAAAGATTCCCGTGACTGGGCGACAGATCCGCTCAACGCTTCCTGAAGCGCAAGCTTATGCCGCGAATCATGGGGCCGACGAGTCCGCCGACCGTACCGCCGATAACGCCCAGTGCAACGATCACGCCCCAATGTTCTATGGGGCTTCCCCCTTCAGCTACGGCCTGTATGGCCGTTACACCGGCGAAAGCAGCGAACGACAGTAAAGCACTCCAGAGCGTCCACTTCAAGACCCCCTTGGATTCAGGCTTCATTCGCACCCCCATTTGTGCACCAGGCTCCTGGGTTACAATTGCAATCCCGCAAGAGTTCGGCTCCAGGGGATGCTAATGCTGCTTCCACTAGGTCTGCCATAAGCTCCAGCAGTGCAGGTGAATCATGAGGTACTGGAACCCGATAAAAATCTAACCCCTGGGATCTTGCGAGATCAGATAGGTCGTGGTCCAGCTCTGAGAGTGTTTCGGATTGCTCTTGTATGAAGCTAATCGGGACAACCACAATCCGATCCGCATCCAAGCTAAGCATGAGTGTCTCATTATCGGGCTCTACCCAGGGGATAGGCCGGTTTCCGTGGTTCTGGTACCCGAGGACGTACTTCACATCCCCAAGGGAATTGGCGATAGCAGAGCACAGAGCTTCTACATAGTGTGTGTACGGCAGCCTTTCCAGATACTTGAGAGGGGTGCCATGTGCACTGAAGTAGAGGAGTGAGCCCGGTGCAAGTAAATCCACTCCGGCGCTTTGAGCATACTCTCTGATTGCTGTCTCCCAAATCGCCGCAAAATCTGGATGTGCATGCCAACCGCCAACAGCAATGACTTGGGCAAAGCCCTGCCTGGCTTCCACCTCTCTCGAAAGCTCGTCGAGAGAAGCTACCGTCGTTGAGCGACCACACACTGGATACGTGGTAAGGCCAACTATTCGTTCAACCTCATTCTCCTGACACCATAACACAGCATCACTGATTGACGGAGTCAGGAACTGAGTGCCCAACGTGACAGGTATTGCCAGATCACGCCGGGCCAACTCTTTCTCCAAACCTTCGCGCTTAGCTTGAAGTTGAGGCATTAGAGGGGAGCCACCTATCGCCCGATATATTTCTGTCAGCGCTGGCGCACGTGCATCGGCTAAGAATCGCGCCCTAGCTTCCACACCTCCGGGACTTTTATCCTCTAACTCCGCGTTTGCTAGAAAAATACGTTCCAAGAAACCGGTGACTTCCTCTTGGTCCATACCCTCCGGTTCCCCGAACCCTAGCAGCACAACAGCGGTGCGGCTAATCACGCTAGGTTCTCATAACTTATTAGAGGGCACATCTCTATTGATCTCCAGTTATTCTTTGAATGTTCAGCAGCAGACACTTAGTCCGTAGATCACCCGGACTTTGTTCTTGCCAGACCAAGAATCTGTACATGTTGACTAGTTGGACGAAAACCAGGGTCGGGATGCCTAGCAAGCATCGCGCGCCTGGGCAAGAGTTGTACTGATACTGCCTTGCCCGGACTTAGGATCCTAGGATGAGCAAACACTGTTTCTCGTCCCGAGTAGCGTTGCCATCTAGGGGCTCCAGCTTCTAGCATCCTCCATCAATGCAGCCAAACCTTCCTCCCCTTAGGTCTAGCGCCATGAGAACCCAACTATATTTCTTCACACTCGTTGCTGTGCTTCTTGGACTCTCCTCAGCTAAGCTCGCTGCACAAGAAGAGGTCACTTACATCAATCCTCGCACTGTGAACGAAAGCGGGGGACCATTCAGTGGTGCGGTACTAGCAGGGAACACTCTGTATATCTCAGGCACGTTAGGGTTGGATGCAGACGGTGAGGTGCCCGCAGCAGTAGATATGGAGGCTAGAAATGTCTTGAATAACATAAGTGGCCAACTTCAGGCTGCTGGGATGACCATGGATGACCTTGTGTTAGTTCAAGTTTATTGCTCAGACGTGGCGTTCTATGACACCTTCAACGAAGTGTACCGCACATACTTCTCAGCTGAATTTCCAGCACGAGCTTTTCTTGGGTCTGGCACCCTACTACGTGGGGCGCGCTTTGAAGTAATGGGAATCGCAGTAGACCACTGAGATTACGTGAGCCTTTCAGCCACAGTATGCGTCCACACCTTCTCCAAATTCATGCGAATAGAGCTATGACGATGCGCCTGGCTTTTCTCTTCTTATGCCTCTCGTTTTTCATTCCAAATCGACAGGGCCATGCCCAGATCACCAGACGGAACCGCACTCCGCAGATTCCACCACCGACAATCCTGGAGTACAAACCTCAATCGACCCTAGTCGTACCCGAACACGAGATTCCCCGAGCCAAGTTCCCGGCCGTAGATTTCCACGGCCACCCTCCTGCGCTCAATAGTCCGAGCACAATCCGGAGTGTCGTCACAGCAATGGATGAACTCAACCTTCAGGTCATGGTCCAGGCCCGAGGAAGTTCTGGAGCCGCGCTAACACGACAGATTCAAGCAGTCCGAGCTGCAGATATGCAAGACCGATTCGTTTTTTTCACCACAGTTGACCTCCGAAATATTGGCCCTGGATCAGGCACTCGGATCGCATCTCAATTGGAAGAAGACGTCACTGCTGGAGCAGTTGGTGTCGGTGAAATTGGCAAAGGATTCGGCCTTCTTACGCGTAAGGCTGATGGTAGTCGCCTACAAATGGATGACCCAGAACTCGACGTTGTATGGCAAACGGCTAGCCGCTTAGGGATCCCGGTATTCGTGCATACGGGTGACCCAGCAGAGTTCTTTGAACCCCTCAACTTTGAGAATGAGCGCTGGCTTGAAATGGCACTCTTTCCCAACCGTCGCTTTAATGATCGTTCACGTTTCCCAGAATTTAATGAGCTCATGGAGGAACGTGACCGCATGCTTGAGAGACATCCAAATACAACGTGGGTGCTGGCCCACATGAGTTGGTACACACAGGACCTGGGTAGGCTGGGCGAACTTTTCGACCGCTTTCCAAACGTCTATGCAGAAGTCGGTGCAGTGCTTTATGACCTCGGGAGACAACCCCGTTTTGCCCGTGACTTCTTCATCAAATATCAGGACCGCATCCTATTTGGTAAGGACTCATTCCAGCCCGATGAATACCCCTATTATTGGCGGGTATTTGAGACAGAGGACGAGTACTTCGACTACTACAGAGATTACCACGCTTTCTGGAAACTCTATGGAATGGGGCTACCCGATGAAGTGCTCCGAAAGGTCTATTACGAGAATGCTCTTCGCATCATACCGGATATGCCGAAGAGTGGATTTCCGGGAGGGAATTAGGCACGGCTAGCAGAGACATTGCTCGGGGATGTTTGATCTGATCTACTCAGTGTCCTCAATTATGATTTCGTTTTCGTTCTTTTCGTTCAAGTCGTCAACCATCGCCTTAACACGACTTCCCGTATCCACCAATCCTATGATCCTGGTTAGAAAGCGGTTGACCAGGAACCCAACCCCTACAAGTCCCATCACCAGTTTGTAGATCATCGGCAAGAGAACAAAAGCCAATATCCCAGCTATCCACCAAGGATTGATTCTCATCTTATTTATTCCTGTAGTACCAACTCATGAAAAGACCCAGGATAAGGAAGATGGTACCCCACCATTGGTGGGATAACCCCCACAATGTGAAGTCTGGTAAATACACAACTGGGGATACCACCACGAAGACATATCCAAGTCTCCGACGGTAAAGACCGAAGTGGGGATTATCAGAGTTTGTCATGAGATCTCATCGTCCTCTGTCCGAGTCTTATCATTGTATCATCTTGGGGTTCCACTCTCCTGAATCCGAACTCATTACTTGATTCATAAGATCGTCATCATCTACTGAAGAATTCGTATCTCCCGTGTCCGAAGAGGTCAGGGAGTGAAGAAGAACTCCCACGACCAAGACGGTGACAATCAGTAGATAAACCATAAAATACGGGGAGTCAGGGTTGCCTAAAGACCGAGCCAGTAGTTCATCATCGGGTAAGTCGTTGTCTTATAACACTTTATAATTTCACACTCGTTGATAACGATTGATAAATGATAACTTGAAGGTGGTAACTACAGAATCCGGGTCATCTCACTATTCCTTCAGATTTCTCAACAGGGGTCGTAGGTGACCGCCTCACCCTCGAACCACTCACCACACGGTTCTCCGTCCTTGTAGGAACCCTTCTCATACAACTGACCGTTGTCGTAGTACTCCTCAACTGGTCCGTCCTCCACACCGTCCTTGTAGGTCCCCCTCCTCCTCAACTGACCGTTTTCGTGGTAACTCTCAAACGGACCGTCCCACTTTCCGTCCCTTAGGGAACCGGTCATTCTTTTCCCGTTGTTCTCCCCGAATACAGGACCAGAATAGGGTTGACCGTCCTCAGGGTTCAGATACAACCCATCGACTCCTCGAAGAGTCCCCATATCCCTCGGTTCCAGTTCTTGAAGAGTCTCCATATCCCTTGGTTCTGGTCCACCACACCCCATCACCAGAACCACACCGATCAACGAGAGAATTCGGTTCATACCTGTACCTCCTGAAACAATCCACCTTCTCAGATTTACATTCTCTTCCTGAGAAGGACCAGCTTCACCCTCTGAATTACTCCGGAATTATTATTAAAAAAGAGGTTGATTTATGGGAGTTTGAAAAGTAAATTATATTACATTTCAAAGCTAAAAGATATGATTTACATACTGATTTTCATCGTTTTGGTCGTGGGAGTTCTCCTTCACACACTCACATCCACAGAGACAATTCTGTCTGATGAGATGGATGATGAAGAGTACATGAACCAAGTCATGTCTTCGGACAGTGGGGAGTAACAATGGGAACCCTAACAAAAGTCTTCGACCTGGAGTCCCTCGAGAACATCCATCCTTTGACCAGGATGAAGATCGAACTCCCATTCGAGTTCGTAGAGAAGGTATTTGAGAATCTCGATGTTACTGACAACACTCGGACTCAGTATCTGTGGAATATCAAACGGTTTCTAACCTGGGTTGATGAAGAAGGTTGGAGTTCAGATGTCCTCATGAGGTATAAGACTTACCTCAGAAATGATGTATCCCTCTCAACTTCCAGTAAGAACAAGTACTTAGTGGTCGGAAGGGTGTTTATGGGTCGTTTAATGGACCTCAAACTGACGACCTGGGACTTCCAGATACCTAAGACGTTCAAAGTATCGAAAGGTCATAAACGACAACCTCTGACGAAGGAAAATATCTCCAAAATCCTTGATCACGTTAAGGAAAATTCGGAATTGAACACTCTGGTTCACCTCCTGTATTTCCAGGGACTCAGATCGACCGAGGTTCGTCACCTCGAGATCGAGGACATCGAGATTTCCAATGGTGGATGTTACATCAGTGGAAAAGGAAGAGATGGAGATAAGGAATGGATCAGATTCCATCCAAGGACCATCGAGGTTCTAAAGAATTACCTATCTGAGTTAGATCGATCCAGTGGATATGTCTTCACCGGTCGATCGGAAGGAAGTCCAATGTCAGGTCCGACATTCTGGAGGAGAATCAAAGGGATTTTCTCCGACCTCGAGATCGACTCAAATCCTCATTCCTTCAGAAAGTCTTTCGTATCAGGACTTATCGAGGGAGGACTCGATTTGATCACAGTAAGTAACTTCTCGAGACATAAGACCATCACCCAGTTACAGGTCTATTTCGATCGTATCGATCTTGAGAGATCCTTCCCTCAATTCGTGGAATCGTTGGAAGTTTAGTCCGACCTCTTCTCAACAGGGGTCGTGGGTGACTGTCTTACTCTCTCTAGACGGGAAGTCGTCCTCTATCCACTCACCACACCGATCCACGATAGAATCCGGGTCATACTGTACCTCCTGAAACAATCCACCTTCTCAGATTACGTTGACCTACTGAGAAGGACCAGTTTCACCTTCCGGATGACCCTCAAATATCCACCTTATCCAGGGATAAGAGTCAATAACAACTGGGGTTTCAGGGTTGTTTAGAGGCCGAGCCAGTAGTTCATTTTGATGATAAATCTGTTGTCTGCTGGAGCTTCAAATAGTGCAGTGGCATCTCTCTGCAAATCCAAGTTCCCTGCGAACGCATAATCAGACTGCCGACGTTGCCAGACCAGGAAAAGCGTCGAGCCCGGCCTGTATTCCCAACGCAGGACAGCGTTGCCCACAAGGGAGCGCACATTAAAGTCTCGATCATGGAAAGAATAATCAGCAGTGCCATCACCATCGAAATCGACGTACTGCCTGCCTTCCAAATCGCAGATTCCTGGGCAAGCTACCCCTCCTGCTGTCTTAGAGCCTGCTCCCGAATTGAATTCCAAGAAATCATAGGACTTCGATGTGGCCAGTTGCTTGTACTGAACGTAGTCACCCGAAGACAGCAGGGGCTGTGCAAAAAGCTGCAGAGATAGCCGGGGAGTGAAAGTCCAATCTACCCGTGTTTCCATTGATACTGTGCGCCGACTAAGGTCAGCAAAGAGGTAACGAACTCCGAATGTTGGGCTATACGGCATGGTTTGTGTCGCAGCAACATACTGGTGCCCTGAATTGTCTTCGTTATACCTCGGAGTTACTACAACTTGAAGTCTTTGGGAGGGTTGAACTTTCACATCACTTCGGACTGTCCAACCACCGCCGACACCCTGGCGGTCATCCTCCATCTCAAAATGAGAGCCGAAGCTCACCGCCTTCCGCCGATCACTACTTAGGTTAACTGACCACTTCGTAGAACCCGGACGCATCATCATTGGACCCCCGCGAGTCGCAGACCGGCTCATCGCTCGGGGTGTATACGTCCCACTAGTTCGGAGATTCCAGTAGTTCAGAAATTGACCGTTAGCATTTGCAGTAAAAGCACCCCGGACCCGGGCATCACGCCATGATCCACTAGACCAGAAGTCATCGAGTGCTTCATGGCTCCAGTTCTGATAAGTCCAGCCACCAAAGCTATAGCCCCGAAATAACCGTCCCGGCACGATCTCCTTGTAATTGATCCTTGCACCAGCGTCGAGTCGCTCCCCGGTGGGATAAAAACCCAGTTCATTGATCTCGAAGCCATTAGTGATCTGAGAACTCCAGACTGATCCCGTCCAGTGTTCACCCTCCCGTTTTTCCAAATTCAAACGCCAGGCAAGTCCACTAATTGTAGTGGCCGTCTCATCTAGGGATGCCCGAGTCGCGTCTGGCCGCTGGAAGTAGTGATTACTTGCCTTTTGAATCCTTGTTATTGCTTCTTCGGCTCCTCGCACATGACTACCCGTCACATAAGCAAACATTCCGTACTTCCCATCCCGCCACCGGTGGTCAAGTCGGAGGCCCCCATTAAAAGCCGATGATGCCAGCCAGTTATAGGATTCGTCGCTGGGGAGCGCTCGACGTAAGCCACTCACAAGGCCTCGGACCTGCGAAGATCCATCACCGAAGTCTTTTGCAAGACTCAGCACCCCTACCTCAGACCGGGGTTCGACAAGGAACTCGTTTTCTGATCCGTCACCAAGAACTCCCTGACCGAACTCATTTCCAGTGACCGCCCCTAGAACACCAATAGAAAGACCTTTAGCAGTTCTTCCCGACAGCTTTGCGGCACCGAGAATCGTAGCATTCTCAGGGACCTGGCTATGCTCCGCTTCGTACGGGGCCCGACCGTGAGGAGCACGACCAACCCGCCGGCTGTAAAAGAGCTGATTGTTCTTGCCCGACAGTGTGAAGTCGAAAATTCGTGCGTCTTCAACGAAGAACGGGCGTCGTTCACCGAGAAATGTCTCGAATGCGCTGAGATTAATCACTGCGGGATCGGCTTCTACTTGACCGAAATCAGGGTTGATCGTGGCATCTAGGGTGAACGAGGCTCCTAGGCCATAACTGAGATCGAGACCAATTCTCCCATTTGTAGCAGTGCCATCGAAAAACGGATCTCCCGGAGTAGCGGGTGCACTGTGGTAATTACTGACGGCGTAGGGAAGGAGCTCAAAGCGTCGAGACGGGTTGTCTACTAGCACACCTTCCATCTCCGCCATCCGGCTCGCGATGCCTTTCTCAAGTTTTGAGAGCAGAGCGTAGTAGGATTCTTCTGCACTAGCGACACGCCGGCGAAAGAAGTTGATCCCCCAAGTTTGGGGATCATCGCTTGCTTCGTAACGAATCTGAGAAAGGGGAATACGGATCTCCGCGGACCAGCCATCCTCATCTCGCTGGACTGCAGAGGACCAAACGGCATCCCATGCACCATCCAGCTTGTCATCATCGTATAGGTAATGGTCCCGCTGAACGTTCGCGACACTCAACGAGAAGATGTAACCGGTTAGATGATCACGGTTTGGATCAAGATGTACAGAGAATTTGTCAAAGATGCCGTCAGAGTCACGCCGAGTAAGCCGTGACACGATCTCCTCCGGCTTAGAATCCCACATCCGAGCACCAATCCAGATGGCCCCGTCACCGAGAAGAACTCTCACCTCAGTATCATCTTCTGCTGGCTCACCTTCTACTGGTTCCTTCGTTGTGAACCCGGTGAAGACTTTCGCTGTTCTCCAGTCTGGCTCATCGATACGCCCGTCGATTTCAATCGGTCCGAGTTCCCGGTTAGCATCAAGAGCTTTATTCGAAAGCTCCTCGGCAATCGTATTAGATTCCACATCCGCAGGCGTCATTGAATCCAACGAGGGGCGCAGGGACATATCCTGCGTTAGTACCTCCTGTGGAGCGAGGACGGCGAAAGTCATGACCGCCAAAAGCGAAGACTTAGAGCAGCCGCTACCTACGAACATTTATCTTTCTGCTACCCAGCGTTGTGTGGCATCGTGGAGCGCGATTGGCGCACTCGAAAGCCGAGCAAGGTCAATCTGGGCAGCCATAGCGTGTACTTGTTCCAGTGATGCCCGGTCATTAGCGAGAATGTTCAGCAGGATCTCAACCACCTCATCGTCCAGTGTATCCATAGCAACAATCCAATTATGTACTGCTACCGTCTTGAGAGTTTCCTCCACTCCTGGATAGGCTCCAGCTGGAATCTCGGCAACCGAATAGTAAGGATGTTCTTCTCTCATCGACATCACGACTTCTGGATCGACCGGTAGCAGTCGGACACCTGCGAGGGTTGTCGCCTCAAGCACGGCAGCGGCAGGATAACCCACGGAAATCACCGCTGCATCAATAGCTCCATCCCGGAGCGCTGACGAGGATTCGCTGAAAGATAAGTAGCGGGGTTCCAGGTCGTCGTAAGTTAAACCGTGTGCTGCCAACAGATGGCGAGCCATCTGCTCTGTACCACTTCCTGGGGGGCCAACAGAGACTCTCTTGCCTCCGAGATCACCAATTCCCACATCCGTGGAATTCCGCGGAACCATAACGTGGGTGAGGTTCGGATACAGTGGAGCAACAATCCTGAGGCCAGGTACGGGTTCCATGTCTCCTGAACCGAATTGTGCTTGGTACGCAGTCACCGCCAGAACCATCCCAAGGTCCATCTGGCCATCGGCAAGCCGGTTAATATTCTCTACCGAACCACCACTAACTTCTGCAGTGTACTGCCTTATGGGATCTGCCAGGGACATGCGATTCGCCAACGCACCACCAAGAGGATAGTAGATCCCCCCGGTTCCAGCTGTCCCCAATGACAAGAATTGCTGCCCATCTCCACAGCCACCTAATAAAAAGAGGCATGCCAGCAGAGAAGTGGCAGGTTTGTTAGATAGCATTTTCACTCGACCAACTCGCATTTAAATCAAGCCACAGAACTGACGTCCATTCTAACTAACAAACAATGGTTTGACTGCAGGTCAATGACGGGAGGTAAAGATGAACGCTAACAGAAGCAACCCGAGGGCATCAGTGGGAAGGCCGGGATGAACTAACGAAATGGCAGCGCACCCAGCGACCACTCGTTCCCAAGCCCTGAGCGGACGGCGGGCATATCCCATACCTGCAGATGCGAGAGCGATAACCCCTAATAGCCCAGTCACAAAAGCCAACATGATTTCGACAGGGGTGCCTATCAGAAGTAGCTCCGGTCCGTATACAAACATAAACGGCACCAGGAACCCCGCCCCTGCTAGGCTCGCAGCGGACATGGCCGTCTTGAGCGCCGGCGATCCGGAGATACCTGCGGCCGCAAATGCAGCCAAAGAAACCGGAGGCGTCACATTGGAAAGACAGCCGAAGTAGAAAATAAATAGATGGGCTGCAAGCAGCGGAACGCCGAGTTCCACCAGCGCGGGAGCGCCCAAAGCTGCAAGGACAACGTATGCAGCAGCTGTCGGGAGCCCCATACCAAGGATAATTGAGCCTATCGCTGTCAGCATAAGCGCTGCTAGGAGACTGCCGCCCGAAATCGTCACTATTAGTTCCGACATGCGGAGGCCAATGCCCGTTAGTGATGCCACACCTACCACAATCCCCGCTGCAGCACATGCTGCAGCAACCTGAACAGCGCCACGGCCTCCACGTTCCATAACCTCACCCAATTCAGGCAATGAGGGCCGCGTGGCAGGTCGAAGAAATGCCATGGCTAAAGCGGAGATCACTCCCCAAAAAGCCGCCCTCATCGGTGAACGCCCCATGGCCAGTAGTAGCACTATGGCCCCCAGGGGCAATAATAGGTGCAGTTTATCACCTATTTTCTCTGGGCTGGCCTCCCTGACTGGCTCGATACCCATTGCAGAAGCTCGGAAATGGATAGCGGCCAAAAGGGCTGCATAGTATAGGATTGCTGGGATGATAGCTGCAGCGGCGACCTCCAGGTACGGGATATTCGTCCATGTAGCGAGGATGAAGGCTCCAGCTCCCATCACAGGTGGCATTAATTGGCCACCCGTGCTTGCTGCTGCTTCAATCGCACCAGCAAAAAATGGTTGGAAGCCTGCGCGCTTCATAAGGGGAATAGTGAATGTGCCCGTCGTTACGACATTCGCGACCGCGCTACCCGACAGCGAGCCCATAAACGCACTCGCGACTGCAGCCGTTTTAGCTGGGCCACCCCGAGTCCTCCCTGCCACCTTATTTGCTAACGCAATGAGGAGGGCACCCCCTCCGGCGGTATCCAAGACGACACCGAAAAGAACAAAGAGATAAACGAAATCCGCAGAGACACCGAGTGGCACACCCCATATTCCCTCGGTTGAGAGAAAGAGTTGCTCCACAATCCGAGTGGCTCCGTACCCGCGATGAGCGAGGAAACCAGGTAGATATGGACCACTGAACGCATAGGCCAACGCCATGAGACACACAGTAACCAGACCCCACCCTGTGGCTCGACGAGCAAGTTCCAGTACTAAGACCACCATCACGCCGCCAGCAACCAGGTCCAGGGCCGTGGGGTTACCAGAACGTCTTACAAGTTCCTGGTTCTCAGAGGCAAGATAGAGACACGCTAGTACCGATAGGCCAGCAAGCACCCAATTGAGTGGGCCAATGCGAGGTGGCCCGGATTCTTGATCAAGCTCCCCTGCTTTTCTTGAGCGCTGGTGGAACTGTACACCCACACCCAAGAAACCTAGAGTCGCCATCAACGCGAGATGGACCGGTCGCTGGACAAGTGCTGTAAAGGGTGAGACGCCCGCAGCATACAAGTGGAATGCTGCTGCTGTCACCGATGTGCCAGCGATTATCCATCCGATCACTTTCGGGCGAGGAGTACTCACGCGTCAGTACTTAGTTCGGCATAAAGCGCCCAATTATGAGCGCCATGGCTAACATTAGGCTCAAAAGGATTACAGCGGCACTCGTGAAACTCCTTCTCCTGTCGATACAGTGGGCTCCTTGAGCAATAACTAGTGACGACCATATCTGAGTCAGGTCCATAGCTGTGAGCACCCCAAGCCAGTACCCAGAGGGAAGAAAGAAAAAGAAACTTCCAAGGTTAAGCGTCAACTGAGGGTCTTGAGTCGCGATCTTGAGAGGCATGATAAAGAGCCCTACAAGGGCTGGAATGAAAAACGAGTGAGCAGTAACCGCAAGGTATTGTCGGTAACCCCCTGCGTCTCCAAGAATGAAAGCAAAGATGCCCGTGAGGACTCCCGCTCCAATCGGTATCGCTATCGATGTACTCAATGCCGCCCCTACTGCTGTTAGAATACCCATCCAATCCGCGACCCAATCCGGCATCGGAAATGGTGTGCCACCTTGGGCCAGCGACTGCTCTCTCATGAGGCTTTCCCAAACCTCTGACGGGATTAGGGCTACCTGCAGACTCATGAGCGCTGCGCTAAGTACCAAAGCCATAACCCACCTGGGCTCAGCAGCCAGATATACATTCATCTTTGCAGGACTGAAGAACGTGTCTAAGAAACGCCTGTGAATTCCGGGTATCGTGACCAGGTCAATCGCATCCGCCCGCTCTTGCCCCTTAGCTTCTTGTCCGGTCCGGTCCATATACAGTCTCCTGTCCTTGGCTGTTCGATGACGACCCTGTATCCTCTTAGGCTCTAGTTTCCCTATGTTTACATGCCATAACTGACCTTTTAATGACAGTGCTTCCCCAGACAATCGTATGAGCTACCGGACCAATCCAGACCGGATTCTCGATAATATCGATCGCGCCAGAAATCGCGATGCGGAAAGTGCACGCTTTCAAGTTGACCGCCAGGCACTAGGCCGAGACTTAGAGACTGAGATGCCTGACGTAGACGCCACGGCATCTGAACGTCTTAAGCGCATCTTCGCAGTTCTCGAAAAGGCGTACACTAAAGCTGCACAGCGGTCAGAAATGGGCAGACTGGCTGCTCGATTCCAAGCTGTCGGC
>DUBS01000019.1:65324-127664 GCA_012960225.1 Gemmatimonadota bacterium
TACGACGCTCTATTAGCGATGAATATGATTTAGAAGTCGGCGATATCCATCACCATCATGCACGTGGGGACGTGAGCATCTCAGTCCAATACCTGGATCACGAGCGATTCGACGATGTCGGTGTTTCCCCGTTTGAAATTCGCCCGTACGAAGTCGCGGATGCGAAAAGAGAAACCAAGACTAGCCGTGCTGATGTGAACGCCCTAAGGGTTCTTCGCAAAGAACTCCGAGACGGTATCCTTGCCGCGTACCAAAAGCTCGAGCCACGGGTTAGAGATGCAATCCGAGACCGGGCAGACATGGGCCACATACAGGTCCAGATAACCGTCGACTTGCGACCAGCAGAGTATCAAGCGCCTCCCTCACAGCAGCTTGTCGCCGACCAGCCCAGTGAAGAATCGACTTAACTGAAGGACGCCTCGCGAACCGTTAGACTCTGAATACGATCTAGATCTAGGTCGACCCCAATGCCAGGGCCACTCGGAACCTTCATTACTCCATCTTCTATTTCAAACTCAGGCGATACGATATCACGGTCCCAATACCGACGACTTGCTGAAATATCTCCTGGAAGCGTGAAGCCAGGTAAGGATGCCAGAGCCACATTGTGAGCGCGCCCCACTCCCGACTCAAGCATCCCACCACACCACACCGGCAAGCCCGCTGAACGCATGGTATCGTGAATCGCGCGGCTTACAGCGAAGCCCCCCACCCGACCTGGTTTGATGTTAACAATTCTGCAGCTTCCGAGATGCAGAGCGAGCGCTAGGTCACCCACAGACTTGATCGACTCATCCAGACAAACTGGCGTTTCAATTTGTTCCTGAAGGCGGGCGTGATCGAGAAAATCGCTATACGACAGTGGCTGCTCAATCATCGTCAGGCCCAAAGCATCGAACTCTTTCAATCGGTCGATATCAGACAATGAATATGCTGAATTAGCATCGGCCATGAATGCGGTGTCTGGAAAGCGTTCTCGTAAGCCTGCGAGCATTTCAATGTCTCGACCTGGTTTGATCTTGATTTTCACCCGAGCGTAGCCTTCTTCGATATAACCCTGTACCTGGTCATGGAGCTCGGCGTCTGTCGGCTTGAGTCCCACACTAACACCAACCGGCACGTACTCTCGCTCACCCCTAAGCTTCTTCGAAAGCGAGATCCCTTCCGCTCGCGCCGCTAAGTCCCAACCTGCCATCTCAACAGCAGCTTTTGCCATTGGGTGGCCCCTAACCCAGCGGACCGGGTCTAAAAGTTTCTCAGGCGCATTAGCTTCACGCCCAATCATCTCAGGGAGGATATGATCGGTGAGAAGATGCCAGGCAGTTTCAGTGGTCTCATACGCGTAGGACGGATCCTCTGATGCGACACACTCGCTCCAACCCTCGAGTCCTTCCGCAAAAAGGGTTAGCAGGAGGATGCGTCGATCCTGTTGACCCCCACTACTAATCTCGAAGAATTCTTTGAGGCGAAGCGGGATCTCCCGCAGAACTGCTCGCTCGATCTTCATCCGATCTCCAGCCAGTTAGTTGCTGCTCTGTTGAGAAGTGAAACGGCTTAGAATAGTGGTTGCCCGCCCGACCTAGTCCGCGGCTTAGTATTAGGTCATGGCATCCTGGGCTGCACTAACAGATAGTCTGAAGTCCGCTCTCCCCAGAAGATCTCGTGCACCTCATACCCCCTACTCACATAGTGAACTAAAGTCTCTCGTGTAGCTTCGCGCCAGCATCCTGCAAGCTCGATATCTAGATTCATCATCTGCACGATATCTGATGGAATTGCGACCAGGACCTCCCTTTCTTCACTTTGCAGGTTTGGTACTCCGGGCTCTGGCAAAGAGTGACGCCCTGTCTCAGATAGGACTTGTGTAGCATGCTCCGATGGCTGGGCTGGAGGCTTACTTCCCGCCAGCCGACGCGATGCACGAAGCGAGGTCAGCTCCCACAAAGCTACAAACCGGTCAGTTCCTACCCCCCGATGAAGTGGGGAGTCCGTTTCCCCATACATGTTTTCCACGTATTCCTGGACCACAATTCCTAATTTCGCAAAGTTCAGGTAGGCGTTACGTGACTGCAGGGGATCGAATGTCCAGAGCATCTTCTCGACACCCCGTGCTAGCACCTGCTCTCGCTGGTAAGCCTTAAGCTTTGTGCCCAACCCGGCATCTCGCGCATGCTCAATAACTGCGAGCATATCTGACCAATGCACAAGTTGCCCGTCCCTGATCCCAGTCATACCAAATACGAAACCTTCCAGGTCTCCATCTTCACTATATGCGCCGGCTGCCACTCCACCCAAAGTCTGAGAAACCTTCAGAATCGCGGTCGGAACTCGCTCGGAAAAACCGAGACCCCACGTCTGCTCTTGAAGTTCAACACAGCTGTGAAATTCCTGCATCGTCTCAAATGGGCGAATTATGTGTAAGCCAACTTTTTGGCCCGCTACCATTCATCACCTGAGGAGACAGGACTAAGCAGAAGTTCAGCTAATAGAGCTGCGCGGCTTGGTAAAGCCTTGGCAACGACATGCTCGTGGAGGGCATGGGCACCATCACCAAGCGAGCCAAGGCCATCAAGGGTTGCAGTGTATTGGCTCGTAGTATTTCCGTCAGATGCACCTCCGGAAGTGCCCTCTTCTAGTTCGATTCCAAGTCGATTTCCTGCAGCCCGAGCAGCTTCCCAGAGTGTGCGATTCCGAGGGGTTCGCTCTAACGGGGGAGCCTGGATGCCTCCCAACACCTCGAGTGATGTACCCGGCGTTCTGGGGGTTAAGCCTCGAATTGCGTGTGTGACTGCTTCTCCGTCATCCATGGACGCAACTCGAACATCCACTTCCGCCTCCGCCTCCGCGGCCTTGACGTTGACACGCGTACCACCCTGGACGACACCAACGTTCACCGTAATACCTCTCTCAAGATCAGTCAGGCCGTGTAGTTGATGCACTACATTGGCAAGTTCCTGTATGGCAGAAGCTCCGCTCGTAGGATCTAACCCAGAGTGAGCGGCCTCGCCATGGATAAGTATGCGGAAACGCCCAACACCTTTTCGGGCTGTCTTGAGTTTTCCTTCCGCGCCTAATCCGGGCTCAAGAATGAAGGCCCTGATAGCAGCTTGCGAGATCATTCGTACGTACCGCTGGGACTCTGGGCTACCGATTTCTTCATCGGAATTAATGAACCAGATAGGGGTGGCAGGAAACTCAAAACCCAGAGATCGGATGGCGCGTAGAGCAAAAATCGCTTGCACGATACCGCCCTTCATATCGAAGGTACCCGGACCCCGAACAATTCCATTTTCTATCAGAACTGGCATGGAATCCGTAGTCCCGAGTGGCCAGACCGTGTCCGTATGACCGACGAGTAATTGAACGGGCATATCTCGGTCTCGATTTATTGGAACCGCGAAAAGATGTCCCCCAGTTTTTTGGCCTGGTACGTGTCGGATTCTAAAGTCCATTTCCTGAAGGACTTTAGTCAATTGACCTTGAACTCCGACCTGGGATTCAGGCACATCACTAGGTGATTCATGAGACGCGAGATCCATTAACATCTCAACCATCGCGTCTACTTGATCTTCTAAGTAAGCCAAAATCGCCGTGGCCCTATCGACCACCTTACTCACTCAGCCCCTCCAGCTCGGTAGAAGCCCGCTCTCCGATAGCTCTCATCAAGAAGCTCAACCGGGTGGATAACACCTTCGTTAGAGGCTTCTAGCCGGAGACCAGCGCCAATCTGCATCATACAACCGGGATTGGGCGTAGCGACTACGTCTGCAAGGCAAGCCCTAACCGCAGACACTTTATCTCCACCAATCAATCCGCCGAGTTCAGGATGCGTGATGCCATAAATCCCAGCACCCCCACAACATTCCTCCGCCCCCGCGACTATGTGAACCTCAGCATCTGGCACAGCTTCCAGCACAGTGATTGGTGCGTGCTCCACACCCTGGGCATGAAGTAGGTGGCAGGGATGATCATACGCAATCTTACAAGGGATACTAGCACCGATCCTGGGGCCTGAACTCGCTAGTATCTCCGACACATCTCTCACAGCCAACGCAACCTCTTCAGCCCTTTGAACGAAATCCGGATCCCCCTCAAGAAGGATCCCATAATCCTTCATGGCTGCCCCGCATCCCGCAGCATTTACAGCAATGAGGTCCGCGCCTGATGCCTTAAACGCCCTTATATTTGAGCGGGCAAGCATCCGCGCAGATTCAAGGTCTCCTCCATGCGCATGCAGAGCTCCGCAGCAGTCCTGGCCTTCAACTAATACCACCTCGTACCCGTTCGCCTCTAGGACACGCACAGTAGCGCTGTTGATGCGTGCAAAGAGTCCCTCCTGCACACAACCCAAGAGAACCGCAACACGGCTTCTTCGACTAACGTCATGGCTTCCTGAATCGGTGTTTCCTGATGTCGCCTCTTCCGAAGCCATTGGCTGCCAACGCGTCGTTGACGCTAACATGGCAAGAACAAGACGGATCGCTCGAAAGGGGCCGTATGAAGGCAGGACGGTGGCCCCCAGTGCAGCGAGTCCAGTTCCTCGAAGCAGACGTCCTATAAAGAAAAAGGGGCTTCGGAGTGCACGAGTGCCTAAAACTTTGAGCAAGAACCTCGTAGGCAAGCCTTGCGGTACTGCTTTAGTCGCCGTCTCACGCGCGAGCTCAAGTAAGGTCCCATACTCGACTCCCGAGGGACAAACTGGCTCGCAGGCACGACAACCTAGACAACGATCAATGTGTGTTCTGAATGCTTCAGAACTAGGATCAAGTCTTCCCTCAACAACTGCCTGCATGAGATGAAGGCGACCTCTTGGCGAATCCGCCTCATTCCCGAGGCGGTTGTACGTGGGACAGGCAGGAAGGCAGAATCCGCAATGCACGCAAGGAAGCAGGCGTTCCTTTTGTGCGTCCAGGGCCTGTCCGAGTGCCTCGTATGCCGGCGCGCCCGTCACTCGATGCCCCACAGTACAGCATGCGGATCAAATGCACGCTTCAGGCCCGCGGCAAGCTCGCCCTCATCCACTAAAGGTTTAGCGAAGTATGAGGAAGCATTGACTTCGGCAGGAATTCGGAGTGCCCGAATAGTACCGCCCAATTCTTCGATATCCTTTTGTAGACCTGCAAGACTGGACTCGATGTCCGAGAGGTTCACAGGTAAATAAGCCCGAACTGATCCGCCGTACACATCTGCGTTCAAACTCACCCCTGGTACCTTCTTAAGAACATCCAATAGCACGCCTATTCTAGACGGCAATGCCCATACCCGAACCGCAAGTTCCGCATTAATCCGGCTATCTCTTTTGTGCACCAGCAAAGACTCGGCCTCAGGAGTATTCCTGACTTCAAAAGAAACGCCCGTATGCTTTTCAAGACTTTTCTGATCGGCTTCCACCGAGACCTTAGCCCCATGTAAGCGAACCAGAAGCCTACCTCCATCCGAAGTCCCGCTTAGAATGATCGACGCAGGCATGATCGGTGCCGTAGCAACGGCCCGGGCAGTAGATACAAGTTCAGAGACGTCAGTAGCTTCAAGGACAAGGAGCTGATCTACGACTGGCAATGGGAAAAGCCTAACAGTGACAGAAGTGATGACTGCAAGCTCGCCACGGCTACCCACCATCAGTTTTAGGATGTCAAACCCCGCCACGTTCTTGACGACCTTCCCTCCAAGTCTCAGTGCTCGTCCATCCCCGCATACGATTGTGGCCCCAAGGACGTGGTTCCTTAATTGTCCATAACCGGCCCACAGCGGACCACTTAGGCCTGTTGCCACCAGCCCGCCTAAGGTCCTGTTGGGCACGTCGGGTGGATCAAAGGGGAGCCACTGTCCATAAATAGCTGTCTCAGTTGAAAGATCCCGGATCGATGCTCCAGCACTCGCAGTCATTGTTAAATCTGCTGGCTCATAATGCTGGATCTCCTTGAGACGTGAAGTCGTGAGCACTATGAATGGATCCCTCGGATAACGCGGGCACATATGTGCCCCTGTTCCGATGGGCACCACTCTAACCCCCATCTCAGACGCCCACTTAAGTAGAGTTGCCACTTCTTCTGTTGATCCAGGTGCAACAACCGTTTCCACACCTGTACGTAACACAGCCCATAGACTTGACGGGACGGAATGGCCGAACGCCTCCCCCGGCAAGAGCCTAGAGAGTGAATCAGTTAGATCGACTCTCATTCGCCTCTTTTACCTCTACTGCGGGCAGCACCTTTCCAGGGTTGAACAGGGAAGCCGGGTCGAAAACCCGCTTCGCCGCTGCCATCGCCTCGAGCTCAGCTGGCCCATGAACCAGCGTCATATATTCTCGTTTGTCCACACCGACTCCGTGCTCGCCAGTTATCGTGCCACCTGCATCCACACAAAGTTGCATGATTTCTTTTGAAGCACGCTCAACTAACTCGAGCTCATTCTGGTTTTGGCGGTCGAATAAGATGTTTGGATGCAGATTCCCATCTCCAGCGTGGAATACGTTAGCAATCTTCAGACCGTATCGATTCCCGATGTTATCAATACCTGCCAGGACTTCAGGAAGCTTGGTTCGGGGTACCGTCGCATCTTGAACAAGCAGGTCTGGAGCAATCCGCCCCATCGCTCCAAACGCTTTTTTCCGAGCCCTCCAGAGCTTCATACGGTGTTCTGGATCAGTGGCCCTCTGAACTTCGATAGCCCCCTCTTCAAGACAGCACTGCTCAGCTCGATCCGCGTCTAAGTCAAGGCCGGCTTCGGTACCGTCAAATTCAATCACGAGAGCAGCTCCGGCCTCAAGCGGGTAACCAGCGGCAAACACACTCGCTTCGACCGCCTCGATTGTCGGCCCATCTACAATTTCCACTGCTGCAGGCATCAAGCCAGAGGCTATGATTTTCGTAACTGCTCGGCCTGCTGACTCAACCGATTCGAAGATTCCAAGCAGAGTTCGCACACCTTCGGTGATTGGTAGTAGGCGGAGCTCAATTTCAGTCGCTATGCCAAAGCAACCCTCGGAACCCACGAAAAGACCTACTAAGTCCAGTGTTGTATACGGATCTCGCCCCACGCCTCCCAGCTCTACGATCCGACCTCCGGCCAATACCACCGTGAGGCCGGTAACATAACGGGCAGTGACACCGTACTTCAGGCAATGAGGGCCTCCTGAGTTTTCGGCAACGTTTCCACCAAGCGTGCACGTACTCTGAGAGGATGGGTCAGGAGCATAATAGAGACCGTAGGGATTAGTTGCTTCGGTCAAACGAGCGTTAATGACGCCGGGTTGAGCAATCGCAATTCTATTTTCTACATCGATCTTCAAGATGCGATTCATACGAGCAGTACCAACGATGACGCCTTCGGGTGTAGCCAATGCGCCGCCAGATAATCCTGTACCTGCTCCGCGCGGAATTACCTCTATACCATTGCTGTGTAAGAGTCCCACTACGGCAGAAATTTCTTCAGTTGAAGATGGAAGAACTACTGCACGTGGCGACCTTCGATATGCAGTGAGTCCGTCAGATTCATATACGAGCAGGCGGTCGGGGTCTGTGATGACGTGTTCGTGCCCAACGATCTCGGCTAGGTCGCTGGCGACACTGGAAGGAAGGGGCTGGGTCATGCCCGAGGATACCTTGCCCGTGAGTAGAGATGCCACAGGTTCCTCATCAGCTTTTTTCAAGAGTCTGTACGTGTTCCCGAAGCGCCTCCAAACTCTGAGATGCTGCGCGCTCCATTCCATTAGGGAGAGCATCACCGTATACGAAAGCCACCAATTCCTCTGCAGCTATACTCGGGTGTTGTTCCAAGGCCTCCTCAACCTGTTGGATGCGAGCCAGACGGTGACCTTCGAAGCGGTTCAACGCTTCAGTTGGATTTTCCAGTGGCGGCCCATGGGTAGGGTAGATCACTGAAAGACTGAGCATACGTAGTTGAGCAATGGAGTTAAGATAATCAGATACACAGCCCGGATACTCAGCCACCCATGTCGTGTTGCCCTTACCCAACAGGTGGTCGCCCGCGAAAAGTGCTTGCTGTGCTTCCCAGTAAAACGATAAGTGCTCAGGGGTATGACCAGGCGTGCTCACCGCAATCAAATTTCCCTCATCAGTTATGATCGCGTCACCATCTGCAAGTACGTGCTCGACGCATTCTACGCCCGCTGGACCCCACACCTCAGCACCTATAGCCACCGAAAGCGAACTCGCTGATCCTGCGTGATCCAAATGACCGTGAGTAAGAATGATCTTCCGGTGATGGGCGAGCTCAACTGCTGAAGCCAGGGCTCGGATATGGCTCTCTAGATCAGGTCCGGGGTCAATAATCGCCACCCGCTCCCGTCCTACGATATAGGTACGAGTCCCATCAAGTGTGAATGGACCTGCATTCTCTGCATTTAGACACTTGGGCCGCAGCCTCAGGCCATCCTCCCGGTCCCCACTATCGCCGCTCTGCCGCCAATTGCTCCGCTAGCTTATCTGCTATACCTATGACAGCGATCTCATCTTCTTCTGTGAAGGCTGCGGGTTCGTCAGAATCGATATCAATTTGACCAAAGATGTCCGATCCGGCTCGTATCAAAACAACAAGCTCAGATTGTACATCTGGTGAACACACTAAATAATTTTCCTCCGTAGTGACATCCGCAATATTCAAATTCGTACGCTGCTCTATTGCACGACCGCATACTCCTGTACCTACCGGAATCTTCGCATGGTCAGTTCCAGAGCCAACATAATTGTGGAGCCAGAGTTCCTGTTCCGCTTCGTTCAAGAGGTATACTCCGACCCAACTATAGCGGTCATCTGCTTCCTCGATAGATCGAATGGCGCGGCGCAAGATCGCGTCAGAGAGGTGCCCAGCATCACGCATTTCTTGCAACTCGATTACTAATTGTCCGGCATCTAAAGGCATTCCATCACATCCGTTAGAACGTCATGACCGCATTAGCGCGGTCGGGTGAGAGGGCCTGGCTTGAAAGCGTTTTCTACCAGCACCCAGCGAACCGACAGTAACAATCATCTCGACGGTAGGGCACGAAGGGTAGAAGGGGGTCCAGAAAGCGTCAACGGTGCTGAGCCATACTCTTTACCTCGGTGTGAAGTCTGTCTCTACCCTAAGTCTGCGAACAAACGCTGCAATTAGCTTCGCAGTATTGAAGAGGTCATCGACGCTTACGACTTCATTCGGAGAATGCATGTAGCGATTAGGTACTGAAATGAGACCCGTAGGGATACCACCTCTCGTCAGGTGAATTCCATCTGCGTCCGTCCGTGTGGACCTCGGAGAAGCTTGGATCGTATATGGGATCTCTTCCTCTTCTGCCACACTGGAGAGCATCTCAAACACTGAGTTATGCGAGGCTGAACCACGACTCAATACCGGGCCGCCCCCTAGTCTATGTTCACCCAACTCCTTCTTCTCCACATCTGGAACATCCGTACTGAACGTTACATCAACCACAATCGCTACGTCGGGTTCTAGTTGGTAGGCGCTCGCTCTGGCACCGCCTCCGCTTTGCCCGATCTCTTCCTGGGCGGTTGCAACAGCCGTCACTCGCGCAGCTGGCAAGTTATCAGACAGCATTCGAATCGCTTCAAGCACGATGAACGCGCCAACCCGGTTATCGATCGCACGACTAGCGATCCGATTCCCCGCCAGGTGGATCATACTCTGCGCTAGCACGATAGGATCTCCCACTCGGATTCCGAGTGAAACCACCTCATCTCTGCTAGAAGCACCCACATCGACCCAGAGCTGCCGAGTTTTGGATGCTTTCTCACGATCGTCTGGAGTCATGAGATGAACAGCTTTTTTCCCAATCACTCCCGGTACTTCAGCGCTCTTTCCTAGTATGGTGACTCGCTGACCAACCAAAACTTGAGGGTCCCAGCCACCAATTTCAGCTACATACAAATACCCCTCTTCATCAACATGGGTGATCTGGAGTCCAATTTCGTCTATGTGCCCCGCAAGCATAACGTGCGGGCTGCCAGACACATTCAGTACGGCAAAAGAATTCCCCGTTGCATCTACATCTACTGGTCCTGCAAATGTTGACGCCTCAGTGCGCCACACACGTCCGGCACGAACCTCAAATCCTGACGGTCCTGCGGCATCAAGAAGTTGCTTTAGGAATGAAATATCTTGGCTCATGGTCACTTAGCTCGGGACGTTGGATTCGGCAACCAAAACTATCCGTGCCTCTCGTAAGTGGCCAAGACCCGGCTGCTTTCATCTCCGGCTTGCTCGGATACCCAATAGCACGTCAGCTTGCCAGCAACTGATCACCGCAGTGGCAACTCGGGGAGAGAAACGTGGATTCGAAGCATAACGGCGGCGAGACCAACCTTGGTCGACGGGAATTCATGAAGCTCGGGGGGCTAGGAGCGGTTGCTACGGCTGTCGTCGGGTCAACAGCCTGCGAACCCAGAAACTCCCACGAAACCGGGAGCAGCGAACGTTCCTGGTGGGCGAATGAGACATTTGAACTCGAAGAGGCCACATTCAGTGACCTGGCAGACGACATGGCTTCGGGCCGACGAACTTCTGTCGAGATCACTCAGCTTTACCTTGATCGCATAGCTGCCCTAGACCGTGAAGGAGCCAAGCTTCGATCGATCATCGAAACAAACCCGGATGCACTCGCAATTGCCAAGAGGCTGGATAAGGAACGAGCAAATGGGGATATCCGAAGCCCACTACACGGCATTCCGATCGTCCTCAAGGACAACATCGATACTGCGGACCTACTGACCACGACCGCGGGGTCTTATGCATTGGAAGGTCATGTCGCGGCCACGGACAGTCATGTCGCGGCGAAACTCAGGGAAGCCGGAGCAATTATTCTGGCGAAAGCCAATTTGTCCGAGTGGGCAAATATTAGGTCATCTCGATCAAGTTCAGGCTGGAGCGGTCGCGGTGGACAGTGTGGAAATGCGTTCGCGGTAGATCGTAACCCCTGCGGGTCTTCTTCCGGGTCAGGTGCCTCTGTTTCAGCGAATTTCTGTGCCGGAGCAATTGGAACAGAAACCAACGGTTCCGTCGTATGTCCGGCTTCTGTAAACGGTATCGTTGGCCTAAAGCCCACAGTTGGATTGGTGAGTCGTTCTGGTATTATTCCCATCGCCCACACACAAGACACAGCGGGTCCGATGACCCGTAGCGTTGCTGACGCCGCCGTGATGCTCACAGCTTTAGTTGGGCCCGACCCCAGTGATCCCATGACGATTCCCTCTGCCGATTTCGTCGGTACGGACTACACATCATTTCTCGATCGGGATGGACTTCGCGGTGCACGGATAGGAGTTGAGCGCAGCTACTTCGGCGCACAGCCTGATGTGGACCAACTCATGGAAGAAGCAATTCGTTCGATGTCAACAGCGGGTGCCATAATCGTGGATCCAGCAAATATCCCGACAAGAGAAAGCATGGGGGAACCTTCTTTTCAGGTGCTGCTGTATGAATTGAAAGCTGATCTCGCTGCGTATTTAGAAATGTCCGGCAGGCCAAATGGCATGGCCACGCTTGCTGACATCATTGTCTTCAATGAATCCAACTCTGACCGGGAGATGCCCTACTTCGGCCAGGAAATCTTTCTCGAGGCAGAAGAAAAGGGCTCGCTGAATTCAAGTGAATATCTTGAATCAAAAGAACTTGCTCGGCGCCTCTCACAGGACGAGGGAATCGACGCAGTCATGGAGCATCATCAACTTGATGCGATCGTTGCACCGACAACGCGTCCTGCTTGGAAAATCGACCTTGTGAACCGTGACGTGTCCAGCAACGGGAGTTCTGGTCCGGCTGCGATTGCAGGGTACCCAAGCATTACGGTGCCTAACGGATACGTCCACGGTTTGCCGACCGGGATCCTCTTCTTTGGAAGGGCCTGGAGTGAAGGAGCTTTGATTAGGATCGCCTACGCATACGAGCAAGCAACCCAGCACCGGCAACCTGCGAAGCTCCTTCCAACCCTGGATTTAGCAAACCTGTAAATACTTACTGTTCTTCAGGATCAAATATGATCTCGTTCTCCGAAGTCCGACGCGACTGTGCACCCTCCCGTGCCCCTGGGTTCCCGGCTTTGGGTGTCCAAGAATTACTGCTCGTTGAACCGGGAAAGCCTGCTCCAAATCCGTGACCCGGCCCCATGCTTACCACATGAATGCTGCCATCCTTAATTTTCTGTTCGAGTCGAGAACGCAGCCGACGTTGAATCCAGCGCCTGGAGGGGGGTAAAAGTAGAGAAAACCCTAAAACGTCAGTGATCACACCTGGTGTGATCAGGAAAGCTCCTCCAATGAGAACAGATACCCCATCGAGTATGGCTTGGCCGGGAATCTGTGCCTGGGCGATCGATTGCCGGAACTGAAAAAACACCCTCAACCCTTCAAGGCGGGTGAGGATCGCACCCCCCGCACCAGTTAAGAGAATTAAGAGAAGCGTTGGGAAAAGACCTAAGATCCGACCGAGTTCGATAAGAATCATCAACTCTATGACCGGTACGATTACGAAAAGAAATGCGAGACGCCCAAGTAGACCCATATACCCTTATACCCTTGTAACTAGACCCTGGGTTCCCAGCCACCAACTGCAGCCCCACTATGAGCCCAACCAATCCGGGTTGCAGAATACCCTTATTAAATCCAACAATTCACCCGAACATACAATCATGAAAACAGCTCCTGGGATCGGTCAATGATCGACGGGGTACCCGATCTCAGTAACACATCAAGGTTACCGCAAGGCAGGCATGGAGCAGAATTACTTTCGTAAAGGCTTTGGTCTCAAGAAGGAAATGCAGCCCCTCATCGATGCTGAATACCAATCCGCTTTAGTGGAGCGTATTCGAGCACGTGGTTATGCGGATACCTTCGGCGATGTCACCGTGCGTCTAGCTCAAGAATTTGGCTTCTGTTATGGCGTTGACCGTGCTATCGATTACGCCTACGAAACCGTACATAAGTTCCCAAACAAAAAGATATACCTCGTCGGTGAAATCATTCACAATCCGCACGTCAACCAGCGGATGCTGGAAATGGGGATCTCCTTCCTCTACCCACAGGACTCAGGCGTATTTGACTTTTCGTCCGTGGCCAAAGGAGACGTTGTAATCCTGCCAGCTTTTGGTGTCACCCTGAATGATTTTGAGACACTTCGAGGAATTGGATGCATTCTGGTAGACACTACTTGCGGGTCGGTACTCCATGTCTGGAAGCGTGTTGAAAGCTACGCTCGAGATGGTTTCACGGCAGTTATTCATGGTAAGTACACTCATGAAGAATCCCGCGCGACAGCGTCTCAAGTCAATAAATTTCCCGGAGGCAAGTACATCATCGTTCGGGACATGGCTGAAGCTGACCTCCTATGCGACTACATAGCAAAGCGGGCCAAGCATCTTAGAACTGAGGATTTCAAAACTCAGTTCAAGACGAAGGTCTCCGCCGGCTTTGACCCGGAAGTCGACTTAGAGTTCATCGGCGTGGCCAATCAAACAACGATGCTGGCCAGTGAATCGATGGCGATCGGTGCCAAGATTCGTGAGGCAATCGTCGAGCGTTTTGATGAAGAACACACCAGTGTTCATTTCAGGTCTTTTGGAACAATCTGCTCAGCCACACAGGAACGACAGGATGCCGTAGAGGAAATGATGGAGAAACCACCTGACTTGATGCTTGTGATCGGTGGTTACAATTCCTCAAACACCAACCACCTCGCTCACCTCTGCCGACAGTACACAGATACATTCCATATTCAGGATGCATCGTGTATCGATGTTGGGGCAGGCACGATCAAACACAAGGTCGAGCTGGACCCAAGGGCTGAGGAAATACTGGACGAGGATTGGCTTCCTCAGAATGCCTTTGATTTAGGCATTACCGCCGGTGCATCGACCCCAAACAATAAGATTGGCGAAGCTCTATTGCGGATTTTCGAAATCCGCGGGATTACGGTCGAACTGACAGCAGGCCTGCAATCCACTTGAGAAAAACGGTTTTGCCATTCCTGTGCACAAACTGATCAACATTCTGGCCCGATAAGCTGTAGGTCCTGAGTTCAGTAGTACCTAAATCTTAGATATGGATCGGCCGGCCCAAGGATGCGAGTGCACTTTCAGCTACTCCTTCTGACAAAGTTGGATGAGGATGCATCGCCTTTTCTAACTCCTCAACTGTAGACTCTAGGTGGCGGCCTATAACGAACTCACCGATCAGCTCAGTAGCATGGGGACCTACGATGTGTGCACCAAGAATCTCTGAGAACTGCTTGTCCCGAATGACTTTTATGAACCCATCTGAGTGTCCAGATGCAACCGCTCGACCAATCGCGGCCCAGGGAAACTTGCCGACCTCTATGTCATAGCCCATTTCCTTCGCCTGTAACTCTGTGAGCCCCACAGAGGCGACCTCCGGATGACAGTACGTACAATTCGGCACGTTATCATAGTCCACCATTCCATGGCTGTGTCCAGTTATGTGCTCCACACAAGTGACCCCTTCATGACTAGCCTTGTGCGCCAAAAGTTGATGGCCTGCCACGTCACCGATTGCGTAAAGACCCGGAACATTCGTGGACAGGTGCCGGTCAACTAACACGAAACCACGTTCGTCCACCTTGGCGTCTACTGAATCAAGACCAAGATCTTCAGAATTAGGAACACGCCCTACGGCGGATAAGACATAGTCAACGTCCAAAGTCTGCTCGTTTCCCTTACGGTCTTCAAAGGTTACAGAAACACCATCCTTACTAGTCTTAGCCTGCTTGAACTGTGCTCCGGTATGGATCTTCATCCCGCGCTTCTTATACAGGCGCTCCATAAACTTTGAGACCTCTGCATCTTCGAGCGGCAGGATTCTTTCCAGTGCCTCAACCACGGTGACCTTGCTCCCGTAGGCGTTATACACATCGGCAAACTCCATGCCGATTGCTCCTGCTCCTACAATGAACAGAGATTCCGGTGCCTTCTCCTGCATTAGTGCCCCGGTTGAAGACCAAATTCGGTCCTCATCAATTTTCAAGACAGGTAAATCCCGGGGCCTAGATCCAGTAGCCAAGATGATATTCTTGGCTTCATAGATAGTCTTTGATCCGTCCTTCGTCTCCAGTTCAATTTTTCCACGACCCTTGAGCCGACCGACACCTCTTAGGTGCGTGACCTTGTTTTTCTTAAAAAGATGAGCAATACCCTTCGCCATTTGAGCGGCTACTTGACGGCTACGGGCCTGAGCAGGGCCTAGGTCAAAAGAAACGTCTTTAGCAATAATGCCATGCTCGTGGGCACCAGCCATCTCGCTGACGAGTAAGGCACTCGAAAGTAGTGCTTTTGTCGGTATGCAACCGATGTTGAGGCAAACACCCCCGAGTTCGTCCTTCTCTATGCACGCTGCTGTCAAACCCAATTGCGCCGCGCGGATCGCGGCTACATAACCACCCGGCCCGCTACCTACGACAATGAGATCGAAGCGCTCACTTTTCTTATCGGACAAGATGCCTCCCTGTAAGAAACAGGGGCAGAAAATGCCCCCTGGACGAACTCCGATTCCTAAGGGCTACGAAGGTAGATAGAGTGGGAAGGGGGGTAAAGTGAACACCACCGGGAAGCAGATGAGGTGCTCGGTACGCTTGAATCAAGAGGAAGCAGGGCCGGTGCGATTACACCGGCCCCTATAGCTTTCAACTTACATCAGAAGCCCATTAGAACGTGATGCTGCGCCCTTGTTCATGCCGCTTAAACCACTCCCTTAGAAATAACTGTGTGCGAAGAAAATTAGATGGTGTACTCGACGTACCATGCCATTCATTATTGAACCGTATCATGGCAGTCTCCACGCCCATTACTTTCAGCGCAGCATAATACTCTTCAGTCTGTGGCATCGGGGTACGGAGATCATCCACGCCGGTCATTAGCATTGTCGGAGTCGTAACATTACCAACGTACATGAGTGGTGAACGGCGCAGATGCTCACTCGGATCGTCCCAAGGGAAGTTTTCGAAATTCCGGTACCAACCTATGCCGTCAGTTGTACCGACAAATGAGAGCCAATTCGTGACCGGACAATTAGCTGAAGCTGCCGCGAAACGGTTGGTGTGTCCTACTACCCAGGAAGTAAGAACTCCTCCACCCGAACAACCATAGACGAACATACTCTGCTCATCGACATACCCTCTCGCAATCACCAGATCAACGCCATTCATTAAGTCGTTGAAGTCTTTGCCTGGATATGCATTCTTGATCGCATTACCGAATGGACTGCCATACCCAGAACTACCGCGCGGGTTGGTATAAAGGATCACGTAACCGTTCGCAGCGTGTTCCTGCCATGCAAAGTTGAATCCTACGTTGTACATCCCGTGAGGCCCACCATGAATGCTCAACATTAAAGGGTATTTTTCACTGGGATCGAAGTCCGGCGGCTTGATTATCCACCCTTGTATCTGGAACCCGTCAAGAGACTCGTACCAGATTTCTTCGACATCAGCGAGTGTGATACCTGCCATAATATCATCATTCACGTTGGTTAGTTGTCGGAAGGTTATGGGCCCATCGAGATCAAATGAAACAATGTCGGCTGGCACTTGAGGGCTCGAGAGTGTAGCTACAGCAAAACCCTGATCAGTGAAGGAGCTAAGTCCGAGCATGTGAGCACCGCTAGTGACCTCGCTTACGGCCCCCTGGGTGGATATAAAGTGCACGTTGCGTGCACCCTGATAGCTAATGGTGACATATACCCCACTCCCGTCGTGTGCCCACTCCATGTTGTTGATATTACGATCGAAGTCACCAGAAATAAGCCGAGATCCGGAGCCGTCCAGATTCATCAAGTAGACACCAGAATTCCGGTAAGTATCCGTGTTGAAATCGCTGCCGCGATATGCGACCAGGTCACCACGGGGTGATGGGAGCGGGCCTGTGTCTTGCCCACGACGAGTCGTCAGCTGACGGATCTCTTCTGTAGCAACATTAACTGCGTAAATTTCCGATTCGCGCCATGAGAGTTCTGAATCTTCAGTGCGTAGTGAGGAAAAAAGGAGTTCACTTCCATCCGCCGTCCAACGCCCGGTTGAATGATTCCAATCACCGTTAGTGAGCTGACGGGGAGTGCCCCCTTCAGCGGGTACGACGAAAACATGTTGCCAACCCTCATCGACGAAGCCTTGTCGGTCCTGACGGTAATCCGCCCTTGTCACTACCTTCGGACCTTCAGTCCAAGTAGCACCGTCGGGTCGACCCGGAGGGGTTACACTCCACGCGGGTTCACCATCAACATTCATTGAGAAGGAGATCGACTCTCCATCAGGCGACCAAGCAATCCCACCCGGACCCTTCTCTAAGCGGGTAATCTGGGTCGTTGCACCCTCATCATCCATCCACCGGACAAAAATCTGTGATCCGTCGGGCTCACCGCTGGCAGTATAGGCAATCCGTGATCCGTCGGGTGACCAAAGCGGTCCCGAACCATCAACAAGGAAGTGGTTCTTATTACCGTCAGCATTCATGATCCATATCGACGATTCTCGGCGGTCGTTCATTTTATCGACCCATCCACGAGTGTAGACGATACGCGCACCATCAGGTGAGATCTGCGGATTCGAGACACTTTCGAGATCGAGATACATCTCAAGTGTAAGCTTCTTGTTTTCCGCGTCTGTCTGGCTGCTAGCCAAAGACGGCAGAGTTGCTGCTATTAACACCAGGAACCAAGGCGCCTGAGAACGGAACGTGGGAACAGACATCTGTGCCCCTCTTGCTGTGAGTTGAATTATCCGATGAGGTCGATATTCAACCTACGGTACAGAGGTCTTGAATCGCGAGAGGGAGAGGCCCGGCCCTAACGTTCCCAGACTATTCGTCCACCCACTATCGTGAGGTCGATCAACATCGTTTCGAGGCATGGATCTGCACAGGTAAGATAGTTCTCTGCTGTGATAGCAAGGTCTGCAAGCTTACCTACAGCAAGCGTGCCCCTGTAATCTTCTGAGAATGTGAGATAGGCATAACCCTTAGTAGCTGACCGCAGAGCCTCGTCACGCGAAATCCTTTGGTCCGCACCTACTACCCCACCACTGATCGTTTCTCTTGTGGTAAAATGGTGTAGAACCCACCAGGGGTCGTAGGGGACAACAGGAGAGTCTGTTCCCAGGGAAATCGGTATTCCATTGTCGAGGTACGCTCGCACAGGAGTCGTCCATGCGGCCCGCTCTTCCCCCCAGTATTCGATCAAGCTAGGCGCAGCGAGATATAGATGATTCTGTACCGATACAGCTAAGCCCAGATCTTTCATTCGGGGGAACTGGTCACTACGGGGTATGAATCCGTGCTCTATTACCCAGCGGGACGAAGCTATCGAAGACTCTGAATTTGCAGCCTCGTAGGCATCGAGTACTAAATCTATGGCTGCATCGCCCACTGCATGTGTTGCAACACGCCAACCGGCTGAATGTAGTACTTGCACTGTCTCCAAGAAGTCTTCACGTGGCAGCATTTGGAGTCCGTAAAACATGCCACTCTCTCCCCAGGGTTCCTCATATGGCTCCCTCATTAACCCACCTTCAAACCCACCATCTACCCCAAGCTTTACCCCACCCACTCGTAACCAGAAATCATTGCCTTCTGGTTGCGCCCACTCCTTCATCACCGCGTTCAATACCTCCGGTGACCCTGACCTTGGACCACGGTATAGGAAGTCGACTCGAATATTGAGTCGACCTTCCTCTCGGAGAGCTAAGAGCCTGTCATACATCTCCGGAGAGGCTCCTGGGTAACGGATCGAAGTAATCCCGCGACTGCTGAGAATCCTGTGACTCTCTACGAGATCATCTTGGATTTCAGCAAGACTTCGATCCGGCACTAGCGGGAGTTGCACTAAACCTTTCGCGCGATCCACGAGCTCACCGTTGAGCCGACCATCCATGTATCTACCAATCCGACCACCCGCTACGGCTTGGGTCGATTCATCGATATCCCAATATGCAAGCGCGGCACTATTGAGCACGTACTCATGTCCGCCCCGGACGACGACGATTGGGTGCTTCTGGGTCGCTCGATCAAGGTCATCACGGTATGGCAATCGTTGCTCGTCAAGTTGTCCTTCATGCCAATCACTATTTGTGATGATCACATCACCCGGAGGTGTTTCCTCAGCACGAGTAGAGATTGCACTCAAGACTTCTTGTAAGGAACGGGCTCCAGCAAGATTAACTCCGTCCCCCCCTCCAATCCCATGGAAGTGGTTATCAGTGAGACCAGGAATGACCGTGCGACCCGCAAGCTCTATGACATGCGTTTGTGGACCCTGATGTTCTCGTATGTCCACATTTGATCCAACCGCAACAATCTGCTCATCGCGAACTGCCAGGGCCTCAACTACACCCTGGTTGGAGAGGGTGATGATCTGACCATCGACCAGAATAAGGTCGGCGGGATCGGAGGTTATTGAGTTGCACGCGCTGACGGCACCAGAGAGCCACAACACAGCTACTAGGAGTTTGATTCGTTTGGACACCCAAGGCCTCCTGCGTAAGAACAACGTGATGGGCTACTGGGGAGACCTCACCCATGACCTCCCAGGCTAGAGCAGAATGGCTGTCGGCTCCTCGAGCATAGACTTCAGCGTAGCGAGGAAACGTGCACCCTGAGCACCATCAATCACGCGGTGGTCACAGCTCATCGTGATCCGCATACGTGGGCACACCTTAACTTCACCATTAACAACCACCGGAGTCTCTTCAATGCCACCCACTGCAAGAATGCCTGCCTCAGGTGGATTGATGATCGCAGTGAACTCTTGTATGCCAAACATCCCAAGATTAGAGACTGAAAATGTCGAGCCAGTGTATTCATCAGGCATGAGCTTCTTTGTCCGTGCTCTACCAGCTAATTCACGCACTTCAGCAGCTATTTGCATAATCCCCTTAGCGTGCGCATTCCTGATAACTGGTGTAATCAGACCTTCGTCAATTGCAACAGCAACACCTAGGTGAACCGCGTTGAAGCGACGCACAAAGCTGTCATGCCACTGTGCATTACAATTGGGATGTTGCCGGAGTGCAGCTGCTACCGCCTTCAAGACAATGTCATTAACCGAAATGCGATAGCCATCCTCTTCGAGCATGTTGTTCATGCTCTCCCGAGCCCTGATCACACGATTCATATCTACTTCTACAGTAAGATAGAAAGTCGGCACAGGACCGATGGAGGTAACAAGCCTCTTCGCAATTGATTTCCGCATCTGCGAGGTTGGTAGGTCCTCGTATTCGTTCTCTCCAGATGTCCATGTCGTCGTCGCTGCCGCGTTCGAAACGGCGGTCTTCGCCCCCTCTAGGTCTCGTTTAACAACCCGTCCTCCTGGACCGGACCCCTTAATCGTCAGGAGATCCACCCCCATCTCAGTCGCTAATCTACGAGCAAGCGGAGACGCCTTAACTCTACCAGCACCTTGAGTGTCAGCGGCGATTTCTGGAGTGGTTGCTGCCCCAGGCTCCTCAGGGGCCACAGGTTCTGTTCCGGCAGACGACTCTTCTGGTAAAGCTGGCTGGGTTCCATTCCCATCCGAGCTTCCTTCAATGTCCGATATGTCTTCGTCAGCAGCTGCGATTACAGCGATTACAGCCCCAACCACCGATACACCCCCTGCATCTAGGAAGATCTTCCGGAGCATCCCGTCCCCTCGTGCGACCAACTCCATCGTAGCTTTATCTGTCTCGATCTCAGCGAGGATGTCACCGCTGGAAATCTCATCACCCTCGGACTTGAGCCATTGAACAAGCTGGCCCTCTTCCATAGTAGGAGAGAGTGCCTCCATGTGAACCTTGGTCACCATATCCTTTTCACCTCCGAAGCGTCCTGGAAAGGGCGCAATCACCCTCCCGAGTGCACCTAGGCCCTCTTGTCAGGCTAGATAGCAGTGAAATAGAGATCATCCGCGTCACCGGTAAAGCACCTTCTTACACGACTCAAGCACTTGCTCGACACTTGGTTTAGCCAAGGCCTCAAGGTTCTTGGCATAAGGCATAGGTACATCAGCTTGGGTTACTCTAAGCACCGGAGCATCCAAGTGATCAAAAGCTTCTTCCTGAATGATCGAGACGACCTGCGCTCCTGTACCCGCATAAGGCCAGCTGTCTTCTAAATATACAACGCGATTTGTCTTCTGGACCGTCTCAAGAATCGCATCTACGTCGAGAGGTCGAACTGAACGGAGGTCGAGCACTTCCGCCTCAATCCCCTCACTCTCAAGCTTATCTGAAGCCTGAAGCGCTAGGTGCACCATCTGACCGTGGGTGATGATTGATACATCAGAGCCCACTCGTTTGAGGTCAGCCACACCGAGGGGTATGACAAAGTCATCTTCTTCTGGTACTTCCCCTTTCAAATTATAGAGTAGTTCGCCCTCCATGAACGCTACGGGATCATCATCACGTATCGATGCCTTAAGAAGGCCCTTCGCGTCAGCAGGTGTTGCCGGGGTCACAACCTTACATCCCGGAGCGTGCAGAAAATAAGTCTCACACGCCTGAGAGTGCTGAGCCCCAAGCTGCAGCGCCGGACCGTTCGGGCCTCGAAACGTAATTGGAACCTTAAACTGCCCTCCCGACATATAGCGCAGCTTCGACGCATTGTTAATGATTTGGTCGAGTGCTAAGTAAGCAAAGTTAAACGTCATGAATTCGATGACCGGTCGAAGTCCTGCCATTGCTGCACCAACACCGAGACCGGCAAAGCCTAGCTCGCTGATTGGGGCATCCACGACGCGCTGGTCACCAAAGACATCTAAAAGGCCCTTCGAGACCTTATAGGCCCCATCATACTCAGCAACTTCCTCTCCCATCAGAAAGACGTCAGGATCTCGATCCATTTCCTCACGGAGCGCTTCATTTAGCGCCTCGCGATAGGTCATAGTAGCCATTTAAGAACAGCCCCTAGCCAGCAGGGCGTCAGTGGCTGGTAGGGTGATCATGTTCTTTGTCCATCGAAAAAGAGGCGACCGTGAACGTTGGTCGCAGCCCAAACGTTCTCATAAAGTGCCTCGGGCTCAGGTATGGGCGACTCGTCAGCAAAATCAGTGGCTTCTGCTGCGATTGTCTTTGCCGTAACATCCATCTCCTCAAGAGTGTCCTGATCAAGGACACCCTCAGCGAAAAGCTGGTGCCGTAGAATTGCTATTGGATCACTCTCTTCCTTGTGGCGCTCCACCTCCTCGGTTGACCTATAGGTTCCGGAAACGGGATCTGACATTGAATGTCCCCGGAACCGGTATGTGCGTAGCTCCACCAGGCGCGGACCGCCACCTGAGCGGACCTCTTCGGTAAGATTACGGAAATGCTTGAATGTGGAGAGCACGTCCTGACCGTTCACAGAACTGGCGGGAATATCAAAGGGCACAGACCTTGCTGAAATTTCGGTCTTAGAGACCCGATCAAAGGCCGTGCCCATACCATATTTATTATTTTCGACCACATAGATCACGGGAAGTTCCCATACAGCGGCCATGTTGAGACACTCGTGAAAGCCCCCCTGATTTACAGTCGCATCCCCCATAAAGCATATGCAAACCAAGTTCTCCCCACTGTATTTGATCTTCCAACCGATACCAGTGGCCAGAGGAACTTGTCCTCCAACAATACCATGGCCTCCGAAAAAACGGGCGTCTCTGCCGAAAACGTGCATAGAGCCGCCCTTCCCACCAGAAATTCCTCCGACACGACCATAAAGCTCGGCCATAACTGCCTTAGGGCTAATCCCCTTCGCAATAGCTTGTGTATGGGATCGGTAAGCACTGATAGCATAATCTTCTGGCTGAAGCACTTTAATCACGCCGGCCGCACCAGCCTCCTGTCCGATATGGAGATGGCAAAAGCCTCCGATTTTACCAATCGCATAACTTTCTTCAGCTTTTTCCTCAAAGCGCCTGTATAGAAGCATCTCCTGCATAAGTTCTAGTGCGATCTTCGCGGTCACTCCATGGCGAGCAAGCACATCCTCCGTCTTAGCCCCACTGCTTGTGTTAGTCTTGGCCTTAGCCATCTCACGCCCCCTGGATCGGGCGGCCAGGGCGGCCGACCTCAAGCTGAACGAATTCAAGGCTAACTTCAGCCGGTGCGGGAACATCGCCTTCAAGGATCTCCTGAATTACTCCTGGGGTCCCGGCTTCCACTTCTCGTGCCTGCTCCTTTGCATGGTAGCTTGAGCGCACTAACGGGCCAGACTCGACATGTTTAAAGCCATATTCCGTTTCTCCAATACGCTTGAGCTCTGCAAACTCGTCCGGGCTTACCCAGCGAGCGACTGGTATATGCATAGAGGACGGTCTCAAATATTGGCCTAACGTAAGGATGTCCACTGCTGCTGCCCTCAGGTCAGTCATCGCCTGCGTAACCTCGGTAAATTCTTCGCCCATCCCCAAGATTAGCCCGGTCTTAGTCAGTATCCGTGAATCGATCCGCTTGGCAGCTCCGAGATAAGAGATCGAGCGCCAATAGCGACCACCTGGGCGTACATCTGGGTGCAGGCGCTCCACTGTTTCGAGATTGTGCCCTATGATTGCAGGGCCAGCCTCAACAACCACTCGAAGTGCTTCCTCGTCGCCCTTGAAGTCCGGAATGAGGACCTCCACCGAGCAAGAAGAAACGAGCTCGTGAATCCGTCGAATGGTCTCAGCATAGATCCCGGCACCGCCATCTGGGAGCTCATCGCGATTAACACTTGTGATCACCACATGCTCTAGTCCCAAACGGGCCACGGTCTCGGCAACCCGTCGAGGCTCATCAAGATCTAGATGGGTGGGCATACCATGGGCTACACCGCAGTATTTACAGGCTCGGGTACAGACGTCCCCTAAAATCATGAATGTCGCCGTACCTGCTTCCCAACACTCACCGATATTTGGGCATCCCGCTTCTTCGCAGACGGTATGAAGCCCCTCAGACCGCATTAGGCGCTTCAGTCTTAGATAGTTCAAACCGCCAGGCGAGCGGACTTTGAGCCAATTAGGCTTACGAGACCGCATTTCGACTGTTTCCAGTCCTATATGACCCCGAATATTGGGCGTTCCCTTGGGCTTTACGACCCCCGAGTCCTTCCCTGAGGGGGCGTAACCACGCCTCGTATCTTTCGTGGTAATGACCACGGTCGTCCTCCAGCCAAGATCCCGGGTCGTGGTGGCTGACCCAGGAGCAGGCGCAGTGTCGCCGAGCCATCAGGCGCACAATGTTTCCGATGAGGCAACCTGATCGCAGAGCCTAAAAAGATAGCCAGTGGAAGGGTTTTTTTACAGTGTGAGTATGGCTGGCGTCCCCGTACTGACCCAAACCTCTGTGCCTTAGGTTAAGAACCGCCGCGAATCGCTATACGATTCTTATACCCAGCTACTATATGGTCCCGTGCAGCCACCGGATCATTCGTGACGAAAATCATGTCTAGATCTTCTTGAGTGATCTTACCATCAGTGACCATGGTCTCACGAAGCCAGTTGAGCAGCCCTCCCCAATACTCCGACCCGAAAAGTACAAGAGGAAAGTGTCGAACCTTATGGGTCTGAATGAGCGTGAGTGATTCAAAGAGTTCGTCCATAGTCCCGAAGCCTCCTGGGAAAATCACAAAAGCTTCAGCGTATTTTACAAACATTGTCTTTCTGACAAAGAAGTATCGGAAGTCGATTGATACATCGATGAAATCGTTGCTCTCCTGTTCAAAAGGAAGCTCAATATTACATCCGACCGATGTGGCACCCCCCGCTTTTGCCCCTCGGTTTGCTGCTTCCATCATACCTGGGCCACCACCAGTAATAATGGCAAAGCCTGCTTCCCCGAGTAGACGAGCAGTTTCTACGCATTCTTGGTACATGTCTGTATCGGAGTTCGCACGAGCAGAACCAAAGATTGAAACTGCCGGCCCAATCTCTGACATCTCCTCAAACCCCTCGACAAACTCCCCCATGATTCTGAAAATACGCCATGCATCCATACCCATGGCTTGGAGGTCTTCGACGCGTTCAAGCAGTCGCTCATCTTGCGTTGACCCTTCGCGGTACCTGTCAGGTTCGGATCCCCTCTTTATCTCCTTCATAACCATCCTCTATATGCATCTTTGAGTATCATGATCATTCTCGGGTGTGCTCAGTGAGCCACCGACCTGTCCTTATGAGAGCATCCTTATGATGGTAGGGCGGATCCCAGCCCAGCTCTTCGCGCAGTCGCCTTGATACATACGGATTTTCACCAAGAGCGAACTCTGCCACTCTAGAAATTGAAAGATGCTTCACACCTGGGATGAATGCTCCAAGTCTGTCGAGTACACGGGCCCCTCTCCGGATCAGACTCGCTGGCATAGCCAGAAAGATTGGCCGTTTACCTAGGCCAACAGCAAGATCCTCTAGCATCGCTCTTTGGCTAAGCGGAAGGTCGAGTCCAACATCATACGTGGTGCCCCCGCGGGCTGCTTCGAGTACCAAACGCAAGGCGTGAGCCACATTTCCTGAATAAACCACCGGGATGGCATTTCTTCCCGATCCTAATAAAGGCACGATCGGCAATCTCAGGAACTTTGCCACTGTTAATGCTGTGAGACGGTCCCGCTCACCGTAGACTCCACACGGACGAACCACCGACACAGGCAATCCATGCTCTTCTTCAACTCCCCTCGCTACCACCTCTGCTTGACGCTTTGAACGAGCATAGAGATCCCCATCGTGGATTTGCCCATCAAGTGGTGTGTCCTCAGTCACAGTCCCGTCGACGATCCCATAGACCACAACGGACGAAACATGAACTGCAAAGCTAATTCCAGCTTTCACAGCAGCCATAAGGATATTTCGCGTCCCATCCACGTTTACAGCACGGACCTTCGGCCACGAGCTACCGCCGTATACAATTGCGGCAGAGTGTACGAGATGTGTGCACCCGGCCATTAGTTTGGCGAGAGATTCTATGTCATCTCTCACATCACCCTCTACGAGAGTACACCCCTGGGCCCTAAGAAACGCCAGGTCAGACCCGGGTCGATTAAGAGCAACTACATCTTGCCCACACGAACGAAGTTCATCAGCCAGGTGTGACCCGAGAAGGCCGGTGCCTCCCGTCAGAAATACTCTCATCCAGCCCTCTGTATCTTCCTGGCCTCCGACTTAGCGACCACCTAGGAACGCTTCAGCTTCAGTTCTGAGGTTATCCGTGATCGGAGCATGGTCCATGTATTCAGCAATATCCTGCTCTATCTGTGACCCATAGACCTCGAGCACACGTTCATAGTACGCTGCAGCTATATCGCCACGATCTAGCTCCACCGCGGCTTTTGCTGCAGCGCTCAACCCGAGCAAGTGGTCTGAATTATCCTCTAGAATCTCCTCTGCAGTCTCGAGAGCGGCTTCAAGTTGCATCGCCGTACGCTGGAGCATTGAAAGATGAAAAAGGCCGTCGTTATCCAGGGGACGTGCTCGCTCATAAGCACCAATAGCCATAGGCATGAACTGCTGAGCTTCGGTCGAATCCCCAGCCGTGACTGCCGTCATCACTCTGTTAAAAAGGCGGTTGGCAGCCTCCACAGGTGTCATGGTTGATAAGTCCGGAAGCATGCCCGTCATTGCCCCACCACCAGGTTGGCTTGTGATTGGTGATGCGGTTGGAATAGAGGGCCCTCCTGACTGCATCATTTGTGTGGCCAGTGCAACGATAAGCGCGAACATCGCTGCCCCTGCAATCCACCAAGGAAGATTCTTGCCTCCAAGCGTGGCAGTAGCTGCGGCCCGGTGTTCGCTTACACTATTGCGGTTTCCACATCGGTTACAATACTTCGCTGTCGCAGTAATCTGCGCTCCGCACTCCTGACAAAAGCTTCCTGCAACTTTAGCTCCGCACTCCTGACAAAAGCTTCCCGAGGCGGCCTTGCCACACTTCGGGCAGACCAGAGCAGTCATTTCCTCATCGCATTAAACAGTAAGGGCCACGTCGCAACAGTTTGTGCACGATAATTCGGCTGGAAACCAAACAGGACCAACGAACCTTCACCAATATCGGCTTCTAGGATAGCCGCCTCTCCTTCTATGTATTCTCCACCAAGTACCCAGCCTGAGAGCAGAGGGTCACCCTGCCCATAGCGGCCAACAATTCTAATTCTCGGGTCATCGACTTCGTATGCCATACTACTCCGCCAATACCACGCAGAGATCTCGTCTCTCATACCTTCGTTGATTTCCGATGCCGAATCGAGTTCAAGCCTTAGGATTGATCCAGGAATGTAGAACTCGGTATTCGGAAGGCCTGAAGTCAGATTAGAGATATCTAAGTCAAACAGTTCGGCCACAAAGTCTGTTGCGGCCTCAATGGCTATAACACGCCCCCCGTTTCGCACGAAACTGCTAACTGCCCGAACCCCTTGGTCACCTAAGCCACCCGTATATTGGCGAGGAAGTTCTCCTGAACGGAATCCGTTTCTAATAGAGTTTGCGTCCTGCGCCTGGAAGAGTAAGACGTCGTAGTCATCCAGGGCGCCACTATGAATATCTGCATCATGAAGTGTGTCATACGCCATGTCATATTGGTCCAGAACCCAGCGCTGCCACCCTGCCGGCATCGGCTCCTGCCATGATTTGTACATCGCCACTCGCGGTGCATCTACTTCATTCAGATGCGCCGGTAATTGAAAATCAAAATCTGGTGCTGTGATGGGTTCGGACAATTCAACCCTAAGGTTCCCCTCAACCTCTACAGCCTCAAAATCGAGTAGATATCCGAATGTGTGTGCAGTCACGTCATACGGACGTTGAGGTGGCCCTCCTGGGTATTCGCGCAAATCTGGGTAGTGCTGTACCTCCAGCATTGAATTCGCAAAGCCTGCATATGGCTGATTCATCGGGATGACATAACTCCCAGCCGGGAAGTCCACTCCATCCACTGAAAAAGCTTCCTGCGCCTCAGTTACTTCCACTTCTGACATGACGAGTGACCGAAGTGCGTACTTCACACCGGTTTGGTTTGCCTGGTTACCTGGAATGACCCAGGCGTCCGGCCAGGCATCCCACTTGTCCACAGCACGCTTGTTGATGCCATAGAAGTTCTCTAGCCAGAACCGGCGATTGTTCGCGGCATTCGTGAGCAGTGCCAGGGCGCCAGAGTACTGGTAATCCACAATGTCAGGCAATCCCCACGGGCCACCTTCCCAGGGATTAGGGAAATTCCAAGACCGCTGGCTCGCATCGAAGTTCCGTCCGGGGCCTAATACCTCGGGCGAGATGTTCGTCGGCGACGCTATCCGTGCCGACGCTGTCTCTGAAAGAATTCGAGCAGCACCGTGATAGTGCATATAGGCCCGAGCGGGAGTGAACGCATCGTATTGGGCGTTCACCACGACTCCCTTTTTCCCCTGAGCTGTTAACTCAGCAGCCATGTAGGTACCAAGCTGACTGACCGCTGTTGTCAGAGCCGGATCAATGTTTGGTTCCCAAGGCTCGATATAGGGTGGAAAGAATATCCGAGCCCCATTACTTCCCATCTGATGCACATCATGTACTATGTGCGGATGCCAATCATTCTGGGCACCTACGGTAAGAATAGTTTCGTCTTGCGTGAAAGCATACCAGTCTCGGTTGTTATCATGCCCGGTATAAAAGTGGTACAGCCAAGGAAGCGGGGCTGCCTCGAACTGCGTCCTTACATGCTCGTTATACCAGTCGTTCACCCACTGGAGACCATCTGGGTTCAGTGAAGGAATCTGCAGGAAGATCACATTATCCAGAATCTCGAGGATCCTTTCTTCATTAGACGAGGCCATGGTGTAAGCCAGCCGGGCTGCCATCTGACTGGGGCCTACTTCTGTTGAGTGGATTCCATGGGTGATCATCGCAACAGCCTTACCATCATCGAAAAGATGATTGAGTTCTGACTCGCTTGAGATCATCCTCGGGTCTGCCAACTTCATTTGGATGTCTTGTAGCTCTGCTAGTCGGGCATGGTTTTCCGGACTCGTGATCGTGAGCATCACGAAAGGGTGACCGGTTGTCGTCATCCCAAGAGTGTCAACAATCACTCGCTGGCTTCTTTCAGCAAGTTCTTCATAGTACGAGGTCAACTCGTCCCAGTTGGCCAGCCTTCGGTCTGACCCCATCTCGAACCCGAAATACTGCTGAGGGGAAGGAATCTGCTGAGCTACAAGCGAGGGGGCTAAGATCACGAAGACACTAAGGATCGCTGTTAAACGTCGAGTCATTCAAACTCCTTCTATACCAAAGGGGCCCGGCGATTCCGGGACCAAGCATGGTTTGTGGCGCGGCAGAAGATGGTACCGTAGCGTCCATGAGCTTGCAACGGAATCCCTGCCCCCGCTTCAGGTCTCTACCCGGGCTCCCTTCAAATCCAAGACAACTGTCCCACTCGCATCTGAATTGCTAAAGTGCGATCCTCTATCAAACCTTATCCGGAGGTCAGTGTGCGTAGGCTAAACAGCTTCCTTGGCCTCATAGCTATCTTGGCTGCATGTAGTTCTGAATCAGACATAGGGACACCTAGATCGGGACCTGAGATTCCGGAACTGTCGGCCCGGGGAATTGCTGATCATATGCGGATCCTCGCATCAGATGATTTCTTCGGTAGAGGACCCGGACATCTTGGCGGCGACCTGGCCTCGGCATACATCGCCGAACGATTCTCGGAGTACGGCCTGGAGGCTCCTGGGGGGTCATATTTTCAAACTGTACCCATGGTTGGTATGACCACAGATCCAACCACGGTAAAGCTATCTTTCACAGGATCAGGAGGTACAGTCACCCCGACATATCTAGACGACTTTGTACTCAACGCAGGGGATCCGCTTGCAGACAGGGTGGGTGGCGACGCTGAGCTTGTCTTTGCCGGATACGGCGCAATTGCCCCCGAAAACGAATGGAATGATTTCCAGGGCATTGATGTTCAGGGAAAATACCTAATGATCTTAGTGAACGATCCACCGGCTTCTCCTAGCGAACCAGATTTATTTGGTGGTGTCGCGATGACCTATTACGGCCGTTGGACATACAAGTACGAAGAGGCTGCCCGCCAAGGAGCTCTTGGTGCCATAATCGTCCATGAGACCGAACCAGCAGGTTACCCATGGAGCGTAGTGCGTGGTGGCTGGTCTGGGGAACAGTTCGCGCTACCTCTTAACCCCACTGATACTCAACCAGCAGGAATGGTCGGGTGGGTCTCAGAAAGTGTGGCCCAAGGCGCTCTGGCAACTGCGGGCTATGACTATGAAGAACTCAAGAGCAGGGCGGCAATTCGAGGATTCACCGCAGTCGAGACTGGTATCACCGTAAGCGCAAGCGTTGAGAGCACCAGCCGTGATGTAGAGACGCGAAACGTAGTCGCTCTGCGGAGAGGTAGGACCCGGCCCGATGAATATCTCACTGTAACCTCCCATTACGACCACTTCGGTGTTGGCGAAAGCATTGCTGGTGATTCCATCTATAACGGTGCCTACGACAACGCCTCTGGTACCGCCTTACTCCTGGAGATCGCCCATGCTACCTCTGGCAGCCAGGCACCCCTAGGGCGTTCTGTCCTATTCATCGCCACTGCTGCTGAGGAGCAAGGGCTACTCGGGGCCGAGCGATACGTGCGCTCCCCTATATACCCTCTCAGCCAAACTGTGGCAGAGATAAACTTGGATGGCGCCAATCTCTGGGGTCTCACCGATGATATCATTGTTCATGGAGAAGAGCGGAGCGAGCTAGGAAACTATGTTCGCCCCCGAGCCACCCAGCTTGGCCTCACTCTCAGGCCCGACGCTGAGCCAGAAAAGGGTTTCTTTTTCCGCTCTGATCACTTTCCGTTTGCGAAGGCGGGAGTTCCTTCCCTCTGGATCGAGCATGGTCGGGACTACCGTGGCCAACCGGCGGGTTGGGGAGCTCAGCTCCAGGCCGACTACACCGCTAATCGTTACCATGCACCGTCTGATGAATTCAGTGACGAGTTTACATTTGATGGAGCTGTACAGCAGGGCACTCTGCTACTTGCCGTATTATTCGATGTCGCGGCAGATGTAAGTTGGCCGAATTGGCATGTTGGTCAGGAGTTCAAAGGTGCGCGAGACGCTATGCTTGAGAACCGTTAGCCAATGCCAGGTGCCTAGCGACGCTGCCATCCGACATTTCTAGAATCCCGTAGGCTGTTCTAAGAACTCCCAGCTCAAACCGAATCGTTCTTCCAGGTGTGCTCCCAAGGCCTTCACCCCAAACGTCTCCGTCGCATAATGTCCCCCCAAGAGAACAGATATTCCCAGCTCTACAGCATCAAAATACTCTGCATGACTGACCTCCCCTGTAATCAGGGCATCTAGGCCCAACCCAACTGACTCCTCCATGAAGGAACCTCCTGCTCCTGTTACCACCCCTATCCTCTCTATCACCTCTGGGCCACCCTCAATCAGCCGAACTGGGCCCTTGAGTATCAGCTCGAGTTCGCCTGCGAGCGCAGCGCTCGCCACACCTCCCTCTTTCCTTCCCCACCAACCGACATTCACACCTTGGTGCTCTCCGAACGGCCCCTCAATCTCCAGCCCTAAAGCCCTCGCCATAAGAATGCAGTTACCCACTTCTGGGTGGCTATCTAATGGCAAGTGGCAGGAATACAGAGAGACTCGGCCTTCGATTAGCTTACGAATCTTCCGGAAATGTCGACCCGTCACCGGCTGCAATCCCTTCCAAAAGAGCCCGTGGTGCACAATCAGTAGGTCCGCCCCCCGGTTTACCGCCTCACTGATAGTCGCCTCGGAAGCATCCACAGCAACAGCCACGTGCCCAACTTCGCCTGGGCCATCCACCTGCATGCCGTTCAGTGCGTGAGGATAGTCAGGATACTCCTCAACCAACAACAAACCGTTAAGATATTGGAATATGGATTCTAATTTCATATTCAGCCCCATCGGTCAACGGTCGTGTCGAGAATATGTCTCTGTAACTCATTGTAGTACAGCAACTTATGCCCCATGAGGTGCCACACTTAGGGTGATCTGCGCTCAACGAAGTCCTGTAACACAAGGTAAGGCATCCGCTTCGTTAACCCCTCGGATTCTCTCCACCAGCGATTGCGGTGCCCTTTGATGCACTCCCCATGTTTACGGTCCCATTTAGGACCCCTCCCTCCTCAAGCTGCAGGCGACGAGCATGTACGTCTCCCTCAATCTGGCTGGTTGCTTTTACTTCGAGGCGGGATGCCGCGACGATTGTCCCGGTAACCTTCCCTGATACAACGGCGTCCTGCGTACTGATGTCTCCCTTAACCCAGGCAGCTTCTCCGACAACCACTGCCTTTCCTGCTCGGACACTACCCGTAATACTTCCTTCAATCCGTATGGACCCTTCAGTTTCGCAGTCCCCCACAACGGACATACCTGGCCCTATAATGGAGACGATCGCCTCCGGGGAAGGCTTATTGCCCCTTCGTTCACGTGCCATTCGGCCTCTTTAATCTTTGGGCTTACCGAACAACAAGGTAGCCGCAACCTTTACCATAGGCACTAATTGGGCTGCTCGACCATCGTCAGGGGGTCCAAGGCGTTCCCATTCAAAAGAATTTCAAAGTGCAAGTGTGGTGCAGTCGACTGCCCGCTGGAGCCGCTGAGGGCTATAACTTCCCGCTCTCTTACTTGCTGTCCCTGTTCAACCACCTGAGCTGAGGTATGGGCGTAGACCGTACTATATCCTTCTCCATGATCAATCACCACGAAGAGCCCATAAACTTCGTCCGTCCCAACTTCCACCACCTTCCCGCCACCTGCAGCGCGAACATACGAATCAGTTTGCACAGCTATATCCAAGCCCGGGTGGTCCCCCTCCACCCCCTGCAGAAGCCCCTGCGTTATCAAACCCTTCTCCGACAACGGCCATACGTTAGGTATTGTGGCCCCTCCGACTCCCACTCCCTCCGACTCACCCTCACTAGCACTACCTCCGAGAAGGGGAGGCCATATACCGCCACCACCACGTGGTAGCCTAGGGACAAGAAGAGCCCTGAGGCGAGCATACTGCGCTTCCGCTAACGCCAAGTCAGCAGCTATTGCTTCGAGGCGAACCTGCTCGCGACCCATCGCCTCCAAGCGAACCTCAAGATCCCTAACTTGGGAGGCGCGGGCTGAAAGATACCACCAGCTCCCAGCCATACCGACAAACATGATTCCAGCCATAAACCCGACTACCATCAATATACGCAAGCGCCTGTAAGTTAGTCGGTACGAGCGAGTTACGCTTCCATCATCTGGAACCACCATGATGGTTAGATCCCGCGGACCCAATGGGCTCATTCACCAACCCTAGAAGATTCCTGGCCAGTCATAAGCTCGTATATACGCTCGAAATCTTCGGGGCCGTGGTATTGAATTTCGACAGTGCCCTTACGGCCTACTTGCTCTCGAATCGTAACTCGCGTAGAAAAATGATCCCTTAGCTGGCTTTCAAAGGCCTTCACCATCGGGTCTGAGGTCGCGCGCGCCCTCCTCTGCCGCTTCCTCTTCCTTTTTGAAATACCGGACACCCTGCGTTCTACCTCTCTGACCGACCACCCTTCTTTCGCCGCTTGCTGCCCTAATTCGGCCGCCCGTAGTGCGTCATCGATCGCCAGTAGGGCTCGAGCGTGCCCCGCCGACAGGCTGCCATCCTCCACCAACCTGCGAACTGAGACGGGCAACTTCAGGAGCCTAAGTAAGTTTGCGACGGTTGAACGGTTCTTGCCCACCGCAGCCGCGATATCTGCTTGCTTCATGTCGAACTGGTCACTCAGAGAAGCGTACCCTTCGGCCTCCTCAAGAGGATTGAGTGCCTCTCGCTGCAGATTTTCGACGAGGGCCAGAACTAAGAGGGTTTTGTCAGATGCTTCCCGCACAATGCTTGGCACCTCGTCCCACCCTAGGATCCCGACCGCCCGCAGACGTCTTTCGCCAGCGATGAGCTCATAGTTATCCACTCCTAGTGCTGCGCGAACAACGATAGGCTGCAGAAGGCCATTCTCTTCGATCGACGATGCCAGTTCCTCTAATTCGGCTTGCACAAAACTCCGGCGAGGCTGCATCGGATTCGGTAAAATCGATCCAGTTCTAATCTTTTGCACTTCACCGGGCTGTAAGTCTGGCTCTAAATAGTCACCAAGCAGTGCTCCCAGTCCTTTTCCAAGACGGTCGTGGCTCATGCTGAGAGCACTGGGCGCGACGCACTGGTTACCCTATTCCTCTGCGCCATCACTTCCTGAGCGAGCTCGAGGTAGGCCTGCGAGCCCCTAGAAAGAACATCATAAAGCACTATTGGTCTTCCAAAACTTGGGGCTTCAGCTAGCCTAACGTTTCTAGGTATGGCCGTCCGATAAACCTTGGCACCAAAGTATTCCCGTGCTTCGGCTGCTACTTGTTTTGAGAGGTTTAGTCGACCATCGAACATCGTCAGCAATACCCCTTCGATGTGCAGCCGAGGATTTAGAGATCTCTGAACCAGGCGCACAGTATTCAGTAGCTGTGTCATCCCCTCTAACGCATAAAATTCACACTGAATCGGGATAAGGACTGAGTCTGCTGCAATAAGGGTATTAAGAGTAAGAAGTCCCAAAGAAGGAGGGCAATCCATAAGGATGTAGTCGTACTGACTTCGAATAGACACAAGCGCATCTCTCAAAACCGTTTCGCGATTTGAGGCGCTCACCAATTCGATTTCTGCCCCTACGAGATCCCTAGTTGAAGAGATAACATCGAGGCACGGGAAGTGGAGTTGCCTGACAACCGTGTCTTTTATGGATGTTCCCCGAACTAATACGTCATAGATCGTCTTGAGTTGATCGCTGTTTTCAATCCCTAGGCCGCTGGTAGCATTTGCCTGTGGGTCAATATCAACAACAAGAGTACGCTTTTCGGCGACAGCCAAGGAGGCACCAAGATTGATCGCCGTGGTACTTTTACCAACCCCACCTTTCTGATTAGCGATCGCTATAACGTGCGACATGAGCCCTCGGGAAACTAAACAATCCTGCTCTACCGGAGCGGGAGGGCAAGGAATATATCGTTATGACGGGTAACCCCGAAAGCCGGCCCCCACATATTTAACAGTGGGCCTCGGTCTTTCACGCTAAACTCCATAGATTCTCAACGCCTTCATGATAGAAAATGTCTTGTAGCATGAGAAGGCAATGAACCGGAGGACGTTGATGCGCACTCGCCTAATGAAAGGATTATCCCTGCTCTCATTAACCTTCTTGGGATGCGGTGATCCGATGCCTACTGGTCCTGATCCCCTAATCGAGCCGTTCGTCGGCGATTGGGCGGCAACCGCATTCGTCTTGACGAGCTCGGTGTCAGACCAGGTTTCCATCGACCTCATTCAGCTCGGAGGGACCTTCAACCTCAACATTCAACCCAGTGGGAGTTACACCGCGATCCTCGTTTATGCGGGCCTAGGACAAACGGAAATAGGCACAATTTCTGTAACCGCCACCACGGTAGCGCTCAACCGAGAGTTCCCGACCAGAGAGAATGAAGTTTCGGCCTACCAATTTGTCGGTGACACCGTGTTGATCCTAGACGGCGATACCGAATTCGACCTCGACTTCGACGGCCAAGAAGACCCCACACTCGCTCATTTCGAGCTCCTCCGTAAGTAGCCGCTCACTCGGATAGGCCAGCGCGGCATAGGCACGGGACTGTTTCACGTGAAACAGTCCCGATATAAACAATATAACTTATTGTTCTACAACGTGTTACAGAGCTCACTTCTCCCTCGTACGTGTCCGTCGGACCTCGAGTAGCAGATTTTGGAGGTCGGCGGGTGATACCCCTGGAACCCTAGCTGCCTGGGCAAAGGTCTCGGGTCTTATCCGAGCTAGCTTCTCCCGTGATTCATATGATAGTGTCTCAAACTCTAAATACGGTAAGTCATGGTCCAACAACAACTTAGACTGTTCCTCAAGCCTCGCAGCCCGCTCTCGTTCCCGCCCGACATACCCTTCGTACTTCAATTCTACCTCGACAGCTCTCAGTACCCCGGCTCTCAACCCTTCTTGCGGTCCTCCGATATCGCTATCTGACCTACCGGCGCTTAAAAGGTCCGCCGCCCGGACCCTGGGCCTCCGAAGAAGTTCTATGGCTCTAACTGGCCCTGAAAGCGGGCCTGATCCTGCTTCAACCAGCAGTGGATCCACGTCGTTTGGAGCAAGTTTCGTGTCGTGGAACCAGGCTATCAGCTTATTTTCCTGATCAAGGCGATCCTTAAGCACTAGTGCCTGTTTTTCGGTGAGTAGTCCGACATCACGTGCCAGGAGGCCCAGTCGGCGTATGGCATTATCCTGACGGAGAAGTAGCCTGAATTCAGCTCGAGACGTGAAGAGCCTATAGGGCTCATCAACGCCACGGGTCACTAGATCATCAATCAACACTCCTATATAGGCCTGGTCCCGGCGGAGGACAAAGGGGTCCTCCCCTTTGACCTTGAGGGCAGCATTGATCCCAGCAATAACTCCCTGTCCGGCTGCTTCCTCGTATCCGGTCGTCCCATTGATTTGGCCCGCGAAAAAGAGGCCAGAAATTTCTTTCAGCTCGAGTGAATGGCGAAGTTGGTGAGGAGGAAAATAGTCGTACTCTATCGCATAGCCGGCCTTTGTCATCACGACGTTTTCTAGGCCGGGGACAGTTTGGAGAAAGTCTCTTTGCACGTCAGCGGGGAGGGAAGTCGACAGCCCATTCACATACAACTCGGTTGTATGTAGCCCCTCTGGTTCTAAAAAGACCTGGTGTCGGGGAGCATCTGGGAATCGGACAACCTTGTCTTCAATTGAAGGGCAGTAGCGCGGCCCCCTCCCCGATATTTCCCCACCATGAAGAGCACTCTTCTGAAGGTTGTCGGAGACCACCTTCTTGAGTCCGTCCGATGCCCAAGTGACCCAGCACGGTCTTTGGGGTGGAATGACCTCCTCTGTATATGCCGCAAACCGGATTGCTTGGTCATCCCCATCTTGGCGCTCCACACGGCTGAAATCGACAGAGCGACCATCAATTCTTGGTGGTGTGCCGGTCTTGAAGCGGGCGATTTCTAGCCCGAGGCTTTCAAGCCCTTCCGCTAACGCTATCGAAGGTGCCTCACCAGCCCGGCCCGCCCCAACACCAGCTTCTTGGCCCATGTGAATCCGACCACGAAGGAACGTGCCGGCCGTAACAACAACTGCAGTCCCATAGAAGGTGATCCCTCCCCGTGTCCGCACGCCTGTAACTCGAGCACCTTCAAGAACCAGGTCACTCACCATCTCCTGAAAGAGGTCAAGGCTCTCAAGTTCATCGAGCACACACCGCACTGCGACGGGGTATAGGTTCCGATCGCACTGAGCTCTCGGACCCCAAACCGCTGGTCCTTTTGACCGATTCAACATGCGAAATTGGATCCTTGAAGCGTCCGTGGCACGGCCCATGACACCTCCTAACGCGTCAACCTCCCGTGCTACGACCCCCTTGGCGATACCGCCAATAGCCGGGTTACAGCTCATCTGACCAATGCGACTGAGATCTGGAGTAATCAGTACAGTCCGCACGCCTGCTCTGGCGGAGGCGGCGGCCGCTTCAGCACCAGCGTGGCCTCCGCCTACCACAATGACATCGTACCTCACGTCCATTACTAAGCCCTCTCGATCCGGAAGCCGTCAGCCTTGACTGTTTGTGACGGCTCTACTCTCTCTACGGCCTCTACTCTCGCTGCCACCGGTCCTCTTGCAATTGTTGCTTCTAGCTGATCGAGCACAGCCAGAGTAGCTCTGGCATGAACTCTGACTGATCCGTCAGGATGATTCTCCACTGTCCCGGATATCCCCAGTTCTTTTGCAACACGACTGGTGAACCAGCGGAAGCCGACACCCTGCACTCGCCCCGTAACGCGATAAGCTCGCACCGGCACGTTCAGACATGCTTGGCCCTTGGACTCCGACACTGGTTCAGCTGGATAATCTGCAGCCACTTATGCCCGCCTTGTCATTTCCCTACACAAAACTCTCGGAACACTACATCTAAGACGTCGTCAACGGTAATCACTCCTAAGACTTCCTCCAGCGCTGTCTCAGCTGGCCGAAGATGAGTCGAAGCTATTTCCGCCGGGAGACCATCCTCAAGTGAGCTTCTGAAAAGTTCCACCTCGGTGCGAGCAATCTTTAGGGCACGGATATGGCGCTGGCGCGTAAGGATTGGCTGGTCTCTAAGGTCTCCTACTAAGCCTGCGTAGGCTAATTCTGGGAGAAGCTGCCGGATCTGGTCTAGCCCCTGCCCTGACAAGGCTGAAACCCGGACCGCTCCGGCCAACCCTCTGAGCTCAGCAGTGTGTCTCTCAGGGCCATCTGCTAGATCCGCCTTGGTTTCCAGAAGAACGACAGGTGCCGTGATCTTTTCGAGAAAACTCCTGTCTTCCTCGGAAGTTTCCTCAGAGGCTGGAATGCAGAATAGCACGATGTCGGCACCCTTCAGGTACCTTAGCGCTACTTCGATACCGAGTTGTTCAACGCGCCCCTCGGATTCCCGGAGCCCCGCGGTATCGACCAGCCTGAAAGGAAAGCCACCTAACTGAACCGTTTCCTCTAGCGCATCGCGAGTCGTTCCCGGTTCTTCTGTGACGATTGCTCGTTCTTCTCCCAGCAGAGCATTAAACACTGAGGATTTCCCTGCATTTGGTCGTCCGGCAAATACAGTGAGCGCTCCTTCTCGAAGAAGTTCCCCTTCTGGAGCTGTGACGAGTAGTGTGTCCAGTTCCCGAACAACCCCTTTCGCTTCTTCTGCAATCACATCCAACGCCACCGGGGGCTCGTCTTCTTCCGGAAAATCTATATGGTGAACCAGAAGGGACTCTAGGCGCACCAAACTCTCACGAAGACCTGTGATTCTAGTCGATAATCCGCGTTCCATATGCCGCAGTGCTGCACGGTGAAAAGCTCTACTTCGGGCATCAATTAGATCTGAAACGGCTTCTGCCTGGATGAGGTCAAGTTTCCCCCGCAGGTACGCCCTCTTCGTAAACTCTCCAGCCTCTGCCTGCCGAGCTCCGGCTGCTAGACAAGCGCCCAGTAGAAGACGGGGCGCCATAACACCCCCATGGCAAGTAAGCTCAACAACATCTTCGCCCGTGTAGCTCTCCGGCTTCCGATAGTACGTGGCGACAGCTCTATCGATGACCTCTCCATCGTCTGGGTCACGGAGATCTACCACTCTCGCCATTCTCGGAGCAGGGATCCCTTCTAGCGCTGGTGCCAGCCGAAGAAGTACCTCGCCAGCCTCCGGGCCTGAAACCCGGACCATAGCGATTGCACCAGCACCGGGTCCGGTTGAAATGGCCGCAATCGTGTCTACGTCCACACTTGTCTACGCTCCCTCGAAAAGAACAGTTAAGCCGCTTACGCGTAGCCTATCCGCTAGGGCTTGGTGGGGAGCGGCCGAGAGGCTTCATGCCCTGCATCTTTTTTCGCTCCCTGGCGATGTACATCTGCTGAGGAATCGTCGCAATATTCGCTGTCGCGTAGTAGAGGTTCAGCCCACTCGCGAGATTCATGAAGATGAATATCATGAACGGCGGCATCATGTACATCATCATCTTCATTTGAGGATTCGGAGTATCCATCGACTTATAGCTCACGTACTGCATCAAGAACATCGATGCGCCAAGGAAGAAGGGTAGTACGTAGGTCGGGTCCTTCGTCGACAGATCAGGTAGCCATAGGAAAGGCACACCACGTAACTCAATTGTGCTCTGGAATACGAAAAAGAACGCGATGAGCATCGGCCAAGGTAGAAGCATCGGTAGGCATCCACCAAGCGGATTGAAGCCATGTTCCGTGTATAGCTTCTTCATCTCCTTCGCCAGTTTCTCCGGATTGTCCTTGTACTTCTCTTGGATTTCCTTCATGAGAGGTTGGACAGCCATGTTTTTCAACTGAGACTTCATCGCTTTTTGGTTCAGCGGAAACAGCACTATACGCATGCCTACACCAAACAGAATCAGCACCCACCCGTACCCCAGATTCAAGTTTGAATGAACCCAAATGAGAATCTTTGTGATCAGTGAAACGAATGGCTTCAGGATCACTTGCATAAACGACCAACCATAGGGATTCACATTCTGCATATCCCAACCGAGTGCACTCAGCATCTCGAAGTCCTGAGGCCCCAAGAAGAGCCTGTACGCGAAATCGCCCTCGGCTCCAACCACTTGAGCAGCAGTCACTTGGAACCGCTCAGGTAGGCGGCTCTCTTCAACGAGTAGCCCCCCGAGGTAGCCCCCCTCTGTGGTCGCTTCATTGCTTTCACCAGCAAGAATCGCCAAAAGGAAGAACTTGTTGCGAAGTGCCCCCCACAGCAGTGGGCCTTCCACAATCATCCGCTCTGCCTTACTCGTAAGTGTCTCGTCGATGCCCTCCTGCACATGGTTATACACATAGCCCATCTCACGTGCTTCCATCGCAGAGTCCGCCTCAGCAAAGGCTAGCCCGTCACCTAAGTCCGTCAAAAGCTGAGGCCGATCCACGCCCGAGGCTCTCCCTCTGACCCGGATGGTGTACTCATCGGGACTAAACTCATACTCGGTCTCGAACCTGAATGCGCTCGTAGGATGTTGGTATGTGAAGCGCAGTATCTGTGCGTCCGCACCGGCCTCCAGGGTGAGTCCGTCTTCCGGTTCAACAGTGAATGGCACCCTTGATAGGTCTAGGGTATCGGATCCAACCACCAGCTTTTGCCCGAGATACCCCTCCACTCCATCTGGGATTAGATCGAGGAGGCCGTCATGGTTTAATGGCTCAAATTGGGACATTTCTGCCACATGCAGCCTAGCACCGAAATTGGAGAACTCGAACCGATAGAGTGGGCTGGATACGACAACCCTCCTTTCTTCCGGGAGCGCTTCATCCTCTACTGTTTCTGGCACCTCGCTCGGCGATGGAGCAATTTCGGGCATCGTAGGAACTACTTCAGCAGACGACTCTGTTTCCGTGACCACCTCAGCTCCTGTAGCACTATCCGCTGAAATAGCTTCCTCGGGTATAGCGGGTGGGAAAAGCACGTTCGTCGCCATCATGACCAAGAACATGAGTGATAGTGTCAGGACAAAGCGGGCTTGAAGGTTCATCTAACCCTCTCCGTAACACATGCTCTCTCAGCCGAATTCATTTCCACTCTCGGGGGCACAGGATCAGGTCCGAAGTCACCCCAAGGATGGCAACGACCGATTCGGCGTACTGCAAGCCAGATGCCCCTTGCAGCTCCATGCAACTGAATCACTTCAATTGCGTACTCAGAGCATGTGGGGGCAAACCTACAGGTCGGTGGCGTCCAAGCCGATATGCCGTCTTGGTATCCCCGGATAATCGCAATCAGGATTCTTTGGAACAAAACCCCTCCACCGCTTTGTTTACTTCCCTCTCGAGCTCAGCAAAACTAACCCTGTATGCTGAGCGCGCAGCCCGAATGAGCACGTCTCCTTCACGACCCTGTGAGCTCAAGTGAGGGATTACCCGTCGCCGACCGATTTCACGTAATCGCCTTTTAAGTCGGTTCCTGTCCACGATTCGTTGTCCATGTTTCGGTACGATCACACCGAACCGGGAAACCGATGTCTTAGGGCTGGCGAAAAAGATCTCAAGATTCCCCGTACTCTCCCGTTTACCTTGCTGGAGGATCTCCTGAATTTCATTGCTCCGCCGAATCCGGACACTTCTAGGGAAGTGTTCTGAGCGGTCAGTCCTGGCTGGTGTTACTTGCGGCCGATCGAGACTACCAGTCGAGCGCGGCCCCGCCTCCGACGACGATTGAGCGCCCTTCGGCCACCGCGAGTTTTCATCCGTGCGCGGAATCCATGTGTGTTGACTCTTTTGCGATTCCGCGGCTTGTATGTCGGCTTCATCGGGAGTAGCCCAATCCATTATATCTTGCATCCAGAAACGAGCTGGAAAAGATAGTCGAGTCGGCGAGAAAGCGTCAACGGTGACCATCTTCAACCCTGCACGAATACCCTAAGACAACCCCAGAATGTAGAAGTTTGATTTTTAGAGATTCGCTTGGTAGGTTCGGCGCCCCGGGTCGGCCAACCCTACCCGTCAGTATCACCTTCGAATGATGCAGGTCCGCCGTACTCCATGTCGCCAGTCTCTAGCTATTCCTCACTCTGGATGCCCTCCGCTAACGAAGAGACATCGTGGAATTGACTGCCCCTGAATTATGGAGTCGGATCCAAGAGTCAGTTCAGGCCTCTGTTCCCGAGCAGAGTTATCTGACATGGGTTAGGCCCGCTGTAGCCGTCGCTTTCACTTCAAATGAGCTGCACCTTGAGGTGCCTTCGCGTTTCCATGTCGAGTGGCTCGAGGACAAATTTGGACCCGTTCTCTCCGCATCTTCAGAAGCAATCCTCGGCAAGCCTATCAAGATCACGGTCACTTGTTCTGCTACGGCTTTATCAGTCCCAGTCGCTTCGGTCGATCTTACTACCCCACTGATTGAGGACGCTGCTGAACGGGACATCCCTTCCGCTGCGTCAGACTCCAGTACCGTACCATTGCTTAATGACCGTTACACTTTCGAGCGGTTCGTGGTTGGGGCTGATAACCAGCTCGCTGCAGCCGCTGCTAGGGCAGTAGCTAATCGGCCCGCTAAAACGTACAACCCCTTATTCCTTTACGGAGGCGTTGGGCTAGGAAAGACACATCTGATGCATGCCATCGGACACCACATGGGAAGCGAGAACCCCCAGAGGAGTGTCTGTTATGTCTCGTCGGAACAGTTTATGAACGATCTGGTCGCGTCTATCCAGCAGGGGACGACCGCAGCATTTAGAAGGCAGTATCGGGAGATGGACCTACTGCTCGTAGACGACATCCATTTCCTAGAGGGGAAAGAGCGGACACAGGAAGAGTTCTTCCACACATTCAATGCACTCTATGATGCCCAACGCCAAATTGTCCTAACGAGCGACCGGCCACCTAAAGACCTCTCAGGCCTTGAGAACCGACTTGTATCCCGTTTTGAGTGGGGCCTGGTTGTGGACGTGAAGCCACCGGACTACGAAACCCGAATGGCCATCCTACAGAAGAAAGCGGCCGATGACGGGTTCAGCCTAGACTCAGAGGTGATCGAGCTCATTGCCCACTCATGTACAGCCTCAGTACGTGAGCTTGAGGGCGCGGTAATCAAGCTGTTGGCGTACTCTTCACTGACCAACCGGGAAATTACTCCCGACTTAGCTAGGGCGGCATTCCGGGGGGCCTTGGGGCAACAACGAGAAAGGGGGCCTGTTCTTTCTCCAGAAAGAATTAGGGAAATTGTTGCTCGTAGGTGGAGGGTTCGTGCTGATGCCCTTGCCTCTAAAAGGCGCACAAAAGATTTAACCATCCCCCGGCAAGTCGCTATGTTCCTTATCAAAGAAGCCTTCGATCTGTCACTCGTCCGGATTGGAGAATTCTTCGGAGGAAGAGACCACTCGACTGTGATTCACTCCATACGAAAGGTTGAGGAAGATATGGAACGGGATCCGGTATTTAGGGAATTGGTACACGCTGCGAGAGAAGACTTCACAGGTACAGATAGCGCTTCTGTCTAGGGTGTGGATAACTCATGGATAAATCACGCTTTATCCACACCCCTATTTTTTCCCTGATTTTTCTGGATTATTAGTGGGAAACTCTACACTTTTCCACTTAGGAACATATCAGGGTAAATAGTTATAGAACCTACTAGATTGGGATGTTCGTGTTTCTTTCTTCCACACTTCCACACCTACTACTACTACTATGTTTTTATTTAATAAAGAGACATAGTATCTAAGCACTGTTGAAAACTACTCGGTCCGTTTCAGGAACCGCCTAAATGAACTTTACGATCACCCGACAGAACCTCCACAATGGCCTAGCTGCGGTATCCGCAAGTATTCCATCTAAAACCACACTCCCGGTTTTATCGAACATCCTTTTTCAGGCTGAAAACGGAAGTGTTTGGATGAGCGGAACGGATTTGGATGTAGCAGTTCGAATCAAAGTTCCAGCTGATGTGAGAGAAGATGGTAGCTTGACTGCTCCTGGTAAGAAGCTTCAAGAAATCACAAAAGAATTACCAGATCAGCCAGTTGAAGTGTCTACGATAGGAACTCAGATTGAACTCAAAAGTGGCAGGGGTCATTTTAAGTTAAATGGTCTCCCAGCTGACGAATTTCCTTCGCTGCCAGAAGTGGATTTTGAAGAAGCTTGGAGTGTAACAGGGGCGGATGTAAACCGTTTAATTCATCACACATCCTTCGCAGTTTCTAATGAAGAGAGTAGACCGATACTCAACGGAGTCTTATGGGAACTCCGTGATGGGGCGATGAGGATGGTTTCAACGAATGGTCATCGCCTAGCACGTATGGGTGTTCCTGCAAAATCTGGGGACACTTCTTCGGCTGACTTTATAGTACCACCAGGAGCTCTTCAGCAGGTACAACGTCTTTTTAAGAAAGACGAGTTGCTAGAAGTGGCGCGAAGTGGAAACCACCTAGGCTTTAAGGCTGGAACTGCTGAGGTATATACGAGGTTGATTGAAGGAACTTACCCAAATTATGATGCGGTTATTCCGCGTGATAACGATAAAGTAGCGACTGTAGATAAAAAGGCTCTAGAGTCAGCGGTACGAAGAATGGCGGTAGTAGCATCTGACCAGACACACAGAATACGACTAAAATTCGAATCAAATAGACTCCACTTGAATGTTCTCACTCCCGATCTTGGAGAAGGTCAAGATGAGCTCGAGATCGGCTATGAAGGGGAAGAGATAGAGATAGGGTTTAACGCAAATTATCTTCTCGAAGTACTTCGCTATATGCCTACAGATGAAGTAGATATAGCCTTCAAGGCACCCGAAAGAGCTGTAACGATAGAACCTTCAGGGTCAGAGAGCTTAGATTATCTGTGTCTAGTAATGCCCCTGAGGTTACTAGACTAAAACGGATGGGGTTGGTTGTTTAACCGAAGAAAAAACTCTTCTCCACCTTCCACTAACCTATTCTCTTGTTACGGCTGGTTCTCCTTTAGTAATTCTTGCACAGAGAAGATCGAGAGAAGTGGGAGGCCGACTTCACGGAAGAGATCTTCAGCGTTATCTGAGCGGTCTACTAACGCCAAAACACCGACCATGGTTACTCCGTGCTCACGCAGGGCCTCTACTGCCGAGAGAGTGCTTTTCCCGGTTGTTAGGGTGTCTTCAATAACAAGGCAGCGAGAAGAGGGGTCTAGCCCGCCCTCTATACGATTCCCGGTACCGTGGTGCTTAGCTTCCTTCCGGACAGAGAATCCATCCAGGGGGTGGCCCTCTAGGTGGCTGCGGTGCGCGATTGCATATGAGATGGGGTCAGCCCCCATTGTGAGGCCACCTAAATGCGTAGGCTCAAGACCACTCTTTCTGACCATCTCGTAGCCCACCCGACCAACTAGCATCTGTCCTTCAGCGCTCATCGTTGTACGGCGTGCATCGATGTAATAGGTGGAGTTGGCTCCGCTCGAGAGCGTAAAGTTACCGAAACGCACAGAGCGCTCTAACAACAAGTGCTTCAACTGATCTCTATGGGTCATCGCCGGCACAGTGTCTTGGCCTTCACTCGAACGCAAGTCTTCATTGCCTTCTCCTATTCTCTGCAATCATCGCCCATTACAAGAAACGCCCAGCCAATCCAGCATCCATGATGTGAGATTGAGATATCTATACTGCTTGGCTTGCCGTCCAAAAGTAGTCGGGGGTAGCCTAGGCCAGTTGGACTCCGGGGGCGAAGAACCTGGAGGTGGTCTTGGGCCACGTTAATCGTGCTAGCTATAGAGGCCTTTACTCCAATCCGGACCGCTGCCGACTCTTTAGAGTGGACGCCGGCCCGCTCCTCTGCGGTCAATCCTTTGAGCAACTCGGGATATGAGGCAGACCACGGAGCACCGGGTTCGTCGAGTCGGGCAAGGTCATGGTATAGCTCGGCTGGCGGAGCTCCTTTAATCGGTTCATTTAGATGGCCTGTCCAGGCGAAGGCGTGAAGCACGCCTTCTGAAAAATCTACAGACACAGGTACCGAGAGCCCTTCATAGACAACATTTCCAGCTCTGATACTAGGACTTCCTTCCTGAATCATTCTGGTCCATGACACTTCAAAAGCAGAGTGAATAAATGCTGGAGGAGTACGGAGAACCTTAGAGAGGGCCTTAAAGGCTGCCTCCTTACAAGCCCAAAGACACCAGAGTTCAATATCAGATTCCCCTGCCCTGGCGACTACGGCTTGTTCAGACTCTGTGAAAACACGCTTCAGAAACCGAGGGTGCTCCAGCTTTCCATGGAGGCTAGAATTTTCAAGGTCTACAACGTCGTTACCGATCCAGCTCACCAAAGAACTCACAGTCGTTAGTCCAGGTTCTGCAGGTTGTTTAGGTCTCCGAGCAGCCCTCTCTGGACTTCTTCTGGCACACGTTGGGGTTTTCGGTTTGCCCCAATCCATACAGCAGTGACGGCAGCTTGTACCACAACGCTTTGCGGGGCCTCTTCCCTCACAATCTCTTGCCCCAGAACCATGCTGGTTCTCCTAAAAGATTGTGCCCAAGTTCGGACCAAGAGTTGTTGGCCCCGTTTCGCTTCCTCGAGGTAGTCTACCTCAATGCGGACTACGAAGATGCTTCGACCTGTTTCATCCAGTTCGGACCAAGAGAGCCCAGATTTTTCGAGTGCTTCAAAGCGGCCGTGCTCTAGGTAGTTCAAGAAGACGGCATGATTCACGTGTCCAAACGAGTCAAGCTCAGGACCCCGAACCGTGATAGGGGTTTCGGAGACCTGCCTGTTGTTAGGTGCTGGTGACATGGCGAGAAAAGACGCAAGAACAGTGCGCCTGAGCAAGGAGAGCATCTTGTCCAGTGTTACTCCTAGGGATACCCTGGCGGCCCCATGTTTCATAAAGCCAAGACTAGCGCCCGCTGGGTACAGCCCCAGCCACTCTCGCTCGGGGAGCTAAGAAGGAAGAGCATCCTTATAGCTGTTTGGTCGATGGCGCTCCTAGGTCCTATGCAACTGAAAGGGGCTGTATTGAGGGAAGGTCCCCCCAAGGGACAACAGGTGAACGACTCAGTCCTATTGGTGCTCGCTGCAGCCAGCCTCGCTGATGTCTTGCCAAGAATCGGAGATGAATGGGAAAGGTTGGGTGGGGCCCCGCTGGTATTTTCATTTGACGCGACATCTCGACTAGCGGTCCAGGCCTCACAAAGTGGATCCGGAGATGTTTTCTTCAGCGCTGACCCTCAGTGGATTCGGTGGCTTGAAGAGCAGGGAACCGTATCCCCAGGCAGCGCTATCCATTTTGCAGCTAACGATCTGGTAATTGCGGTTTCTAGAGATATTTCTGTACCCGTGCAGCCTGATATGCTCTCGGTTTTCGAGCGGATTGCTCTTGCTGGTGAAAACGTACCCGCTGGGAAGTACGCTCGAACGGCATTGGAACAAGCGGGAGTCTGGTCAGAGCTTGAGGGGCGCATCGTTAGAGGAGGATCAGTACGAGGGGCCCTAGAGTGGGTTGCACGAGACGAGGTCTCGGCCGGAATCGTTTATCGGACGGACGCGGAAGCAGAGCCGGCGGTCAGGATAGCGTTCGTGTTTGAAGGACCCGGATATCCACAAGCTCAATATTGGGGAGTCCCGCTAGCGTCCACGGTGTACGAGAAGTCAGCAGTTGATTTCGTGAACTTCGTCTTAGGTGAGTCAGGCCAGCCCTTTCTTAGAGAAGCGGGATTCAGCCCACCTCAGTCCGACATATCCGACGGAGAGGAAGAACGTTATGCAGCCGGGGATACAGGTGACGACTTAGTAGCATCGGTATCATCTGCGGTACGTCTATCCCTTATCGTTGCTTTCCTCGCAACTTTGGTGGGCCTAGTCCCCGCCATAGGGCTCGGGTGGCTACTTGCGCGCTGTGATTTTCCCGGGAAAACAGTTCTCTCCACCGTCGTTACGGCCCCCCTTGTCATACCGCCAGTGGTAACCGGATTCCTTCTCCTGAGCGTACTAGGCGCCTCTACTCCCCTGGGAGGGCTAATCGCGTCACTTGGCTTCCCGGTACCGTTTACCATCCTTGGTGCTTCGATCGCTGCTTTGGTCGTAGGTCTTCCGCTGTATGTGATTTCTGTGCGTGGTGCATTCGAGGCAGTTGACCCGATGTATGAGGAGTTGTCCTGGACACTCGGGGCTTCTCCCTGGAGAACATTTTTTCGCGTCTCGCTTCCGCTGGCGTTGCCGGGGATTGCGGCTGGGGCAGTTCTTGCTTTCGCGCGGTCACTCGGTGAGTTCGGAGCCACGGTCGTGTTGGCAGGCAATGTTGAAGGGTCGACACGGACGATCGCTCTAGCGGTCTATACACTCTTGGAGTCACCGACCGGAAGAGAGACGGTTTGGGTGCTGGTAGGTGCAAGTGTGGTGATCTCGCTAATCGCTTTGCTGGGTTTTGAGGCGCTCTCGCGGAGACAAAAACGTCGATTGGAAGACCGACATGCCCGCTGACAACGGTTTCCGTTTGGGCCTAGACCTAGAGGTTTCCTTCACCGGGGGAGGGTTAAGGGTCGAGCTGAATACAGCAAGCACTCGGATTGCCGTAGTGGGTCCTTCGGGGGCGGGAAAAAGTACGATCCTTAGAATTCTGGCAGGCGTAGAACGCCGAGCGCATGGCACCGTTCTAGTTAAGGAGCATTATTGGCAGGACAGCTCGAATGAAATATGGGTCCCTTCGTGGGAGAGGCGGGTGGGTTGGGTTCCTCAGGAGACACTCCTCTTCCCGCACCTGACTGTCCGAGAGAACCTAAGCTACGGAGGTGCATTACCTGATTGGGTATCAGAGACTGCTGCCTTGCTCCAGATAGAGGACTTGCTCGATCGGCGACCCAGAAGGCTTTCTGGGGGAGAGAGGCAGAGAGTGGCCTTGGGCCGGGCATTACTTTCAAAACCCAGACTTTTGCTTCTTGACGAACCGTTTTCAGCGCTTGATAGGCCTCTGAGAGCTGAACTATCACAGCTTGTAAGTGATTGGGCCCTAAATAGGAGTGTGCCGATTGTCCTTGTGAGCCATGATGAAGAGGATGCGAAATGGTTGGCAGAGGAGCGCTGGCACGTGGGCGGAGGTAGCCTGAGGAAGGAGTAAGCTTCAGAGCCTCTCTGGCGCTACTACCCCCAACACCTGTGGCAAAACGCTCACCTCGACGGTATTGCCTGCGGCCTGCCTCACGTCACCGTCCATTTCAAAGCGAGGTGGTTGGTCGAATTCTAGGCTGAATCTTGTGTCAGCCAGGACCTCTACCCGGTCTGGGTCTGAGCTTACGTGGAGGCCCCGCTCAGCTCTATTAAAGAGCTTGAGTCTTGTAAATGCGGGGGCATCTTGGATGCAACAAGCGTGAAGGTAGCCATCCTGAACACCTGCATCGGGCGCGATCGGAAATCCTCCCCCAAAAAAGCGTCCATTGGAGATGGTCAGCATCAGATGAAGCCCGTCGCGTAACTCACTCTTCTCCCCGGTTATGCCCACTCGGATACCTGTGAACCGGAAGAGTTGCTGGAGCGCCGTGATCTTGTAAAGCAGTTCGCCTTTTAAGAACCGAGCTTTGGCAGCAGCATCGATGACTGCTACGTCAAACCCGAAGCCGACTAAGTTCAGGAAATTCCTTTGTTCCATGACGTGAGGTGTGTTCTCAGCCGCACTAAGGGTTTCCACCCGGCCCATGTCTACCAAACGGATGTGTCCTGCTGCGAGAGTAAGCACTGCTCGTTCGGGGTTGGAGGGGTCATATCCAAGGTTTCTCCCAAAGTCATTACCGGTTCCATTCGGCAAAATCCCAAGGGCAACATCCTCACGACCACTGGCTGCGACACGGTCAGCAACGTTACCCCAGGTTCCATCTCCCCCAACAGCGACGATGATGTTGTAGCCCTGGGCAATGGCCTGATCCGCGAGGTCGCGCTCTTCCCCCGCACGGGTGGTTTCGGCGAAAGTCACCCTGCCTATGTGCTCAGACAGGAGGGCCCGATAAGCCCCAATCCTCTTGAGGCCGCGGCCCCTACCTGCAGCTGGATTGAAGATGACAAAATGGCGGTTCACTGAGCGTCAATCCGTGGTGAGAAAGTAAGGCTATAGGGTCAGGAGGGGCTCGAACGTTTGCAGCCCCTCTTCGTACCACTGTTCGCGGAAGGGATAGGTATTGATGTCATCAAGGGTCAACCCTTCTGTCATTGGGTGTTCGTAAAGCGTGAGTGAGCCCCCCTCCTCTTCGTGCTCTGAGTGAGGGGCTTCCATGTAGATATTCGCCTTGAAGTGCCTGTCTGCGCCTTCCTCGACTGTAAATGCATTGTAGAGGTGCTTCGACGGCACGTAATTGTGTTTAGTCACAGTACAATCGAGGACTGCATCCTCTCCGTCACGGACGTGCACATCCATTTGTAGTTCGGATTCGGTGAATGATATCTCCAAATCCTTCATATAGTGCGGAAGGTGCCAACGCTCGATCGCATGTAACCGGGATGCTTCAGTGGAAGTCCCAACCATGAAAGGATAAAAAGCAGCCTTCGGAATTTGCTTACCAACCTCAATCATTGGGGGTACAATCACCGCCAGAACGATCTCCTCATACTCCCCTGCCTCGCTCTGTGTAAACTGAAATGCGGTCAGGGCCAGAATGCTTCGCGTATGCTGCATCTCAAGTGGCTCAAGATGGGCGGGGAGTAGCGCGCGCGCATCTGAAGTCGGCATTTCGAAAAATGCGCCCACGCAATTTCGGAAGCCGTAGTATGTGTGATCCGGTAGACTCATAGTCTTATTTGCCTTGATGCTTGTCAGCGTAACTGGTTAGCGTTGCTTGTCTGCTTCATATCAGCCTGAAGCGCTTTCTGTTCTTGGAGACAACTCATTTGAAGTTACGAGGGGTTCTATCTCTCTTGGCCGTGACCTTAGGCATGGTCTTATGCGATCTCGTGCAGCGACTTCTCATAGGACCTTTGGTATGGCTAATGCCTTCAAGCCGCAAACGGGTTCTAGGGGTCTGGATGCAGGCAATGGCTTGGCTCACGAGTAGGCCAATGGTGTTCTTGGGTGGCGCAAGTATCGCTGTACCACCTCAGGTCCCTTTTGAGCCTGGAGTCCTCATAATCATGAACCACCAATCCCTGCTAGACATTCCGATGGTATGTTCATCAGTGCGAGGTGGATACCCTTTAATTGTCACGCGTAAGCGATACCGGCATTGGATTCCGCTAATCTCGCACATGATCAGGCTCTATCAATACCCAGTCGTTGACCCTACGGCAAACCGGCGAGACGCCCTCGGAATGACTGATGATCTGAGTGAGGCGGCCCGCACGGCAGAGGTGCCAGTAGCGATTTTTCCGGAGGGGACGAGGACAAGGGATGGCGATATTGGACGGTTCAAGAAAGCGGGGCTCCGGCGGATCCTCCAGGCTCGAGCCTGGAAGGTCTATATACTCGTGGGAGACGGATTCTGGAAGTATGCGAAACTCAAGGACTTCCTGAGGGGCATAGGCGAGATGAATGGCGAAGTCGAATTTGTAAGCATGCTTGAGTGGAATGATCCCGCAGCAGATCCAAATCCGTTCATAGAAAAAATTCGTACCCAGATGGTGGCCCGCCTTGCCCGGATGCGCGGGAATTCCATCGCATGACGGATGGAGTGACATTGGGATTAGGTAGTGCGCGGGAACTAGCCGAGGGACTAGTGCAAGCAGGCGGAGGCCATGTGCGGTGTGTATTGCTGTACGGTTCACACCTCCATGGGACGAAACCCAACCGGTATAGCGCGTACGATTTCATTGTCTTGGTAGACGACTACAGAGCGTTCTATTCTGCCCTCAAGAATTCAGGTCACATGCGAGGATCAGTGAGCTTGATATCAACCATGGCATACATCCTGCCTCCCAACGTGATAGCCTATTCACCGGTTGAGGACACAGACAAAGTCGCGAAGTGTAATGTGGTTACTCGAACCCACCTTGACCGTGCCCTTGGGCCGCGACCTAAGGATCACTATCTACTCGGTAGATTGGTTCAAAGGATGGCGTTTATCTGGGTCGCCTCAGATGAAGACCGGGAATGGGTAGAAACTGTCATAACGGGTGCGATAGGTCGTGTACTCACGTGGATGGCCCCCTACCTCACTGGGCCGGTCGATGCTGACGGTTTGGGTCGCTGTATACTTGAAGTATGCTACCGAGGAGAGTTTCGCCCGGAAGCAACTGACAGACATCAACATACCTATGAGGCGCAGGCGGATCACTTTCTCCAAGTGCTTAGTCCCGTACTTTCTGACGCAGAACGACATGGGTTCATGGTAGCCGAAGAAGGCAAGTATCGACTAACCTCACCCCCTAGCGCCTGGGAAGCACTTAGGTGGCGATGGCACTTCATGCGGTCGAAATTGAGAATGGGAATACGAACGCTAAAGCACACTGTGACTTTTGAGGCATGGTTACCATATATCGTGAGAAAAGCAGAGCGGCACAGCGGGAAGAAGATCGAACTCACTTGGCTTGAACATCGATTTCCACTGCTGTTCCTCTGGCCCAGAGCCATCACATTTTTTCTCTCGAGACCTAAGAAAGATGTTCGCCAGTGAGTAACAGGGCGCAATCGAACCACCTGTCGGTTTGTGTGGCTAACCTGCTGGCCTATGAGGCCGGACCTTGAGCTCTGAACTCTTGGGGCTAGTAATCGTTGTCGGTGTAATGCTCCTTTCGTTAGTTATGTACGTCGTTAGTGGAGCTTATCGACGGGAAGACCAAAACGAGATCAGTGACCGAGGAAGGTTTATCCTTGGCCCGTTCGCTCGGAGTTGGCTCTTCTGGTTCTTGGGTCCGCTGGAGCGCATAGCGGTTGGGCTCAGAATTTCACCTACCACGTTCAACGTACTTGGCGTCGCCCTTGGAGTAAGTGCTGGCTTCTGTTTCGGAACCGGGAACCTCAACCCGGGCGGGTGGCTCATACTCCTCAGTGGTACGGCCGATGTTTTAGATGGCAGAATCGCGCGAGCTCAGGGGCTAGCTTCACCACGTGGCGCATTCCTCGACTCTACCTTAGACCGATTCGCTGAGGTTGGTGCGTTCGTGGGTCTCGCGGTTTTCTACCGTAATTCGGTAGCACTAACGATCATTGTTGCTTGCGCGATGGGAGGGTCCCTGCTTGTTAGCTATGCACGTGCTAGAGGTGAGAGCGTAGGGGTCATATGTAATGTGGGACCCATGCAGAGGGCCGAGCGCCTGCTCCTGGTGGGCCTGGGTGGTATTCTTGACCCGATTATTAGCGAACAGAGTAACCTTGACCCAGGTATTCTTCTCGCGTCCGCGTTAATGCTTGTCGCGGCTGGTGCGGTAGGTACCGCCGCCTACCGGACAATGTGGATTTCGAAGAGAGCGGCGTAAGTCCTAGTCGGACCTACAGTTAAGGAGTTCCAGAACTCCGGCGACAGGACTCGAACCTGTGACCCGATGATTAACAGTCATCTGCTCTACCAACTGAGCTACGCCGGATTAGTACCGTGGATATCAGCACGCACGGGCAAGAAATAGAGATTTCAGGACGTGGGGTGTCAACAGTGTGCTAATGAATATCGGGTGGAACCAATGTTAAGGCCACCAGATGAGATCGTAGGGTATGGCGGCTGAAATCTAGAGGTATACACTTACCCCACTGTCCCTCCTGCGCCTAGAAGGAAAGAATGAGGAAACCAAACCGCAGGATTCCCAATATTGCGGGGAGTATCATGCTCGGCGCGGTATTGGTTGCCGGCCAAGCCTGTACCCAGGCATTGGAAGACCCCTCGCTGGTTGTCATGATTGTTGTGGACCAACTGCGTGGCGACATGCTTGACGAGTTCGATGAAGCGTTCTCGGGGGGCTTCCGGCGCTTAATCGATGACGGGTACCGGTATACAAACGCATCGCACCCTTTCGCAGTGACTCAAACCGCCGCAGGACATGCCTCGATTTCCACGGGCGTCCCTCCATCTCGTTCCGGGATCGTAGCTAACACCTGGTCCCAGCAGACAGGTGAGGATTGGCAGACAACCTATTCCGTAGCAGACAATGAGAGCCCAATCCTAGGGTTTGAAGATGCTGACGGGGTTCCCGGGAGATCCCCTAAGAATTTGCTGCGTAGTGGGTTGGCAGATTGGATACGCGAGGCGGATGATAATGCTTTGACAGTGTCACTATCTGCGAAGGACCGCTCGGCAATCACTCTAGCTGGGAAGACGAACTCCCATGTTTATTGGTTGCTCCACGATGAAGCCCGCTTCGTCACTTCACACTATTACGCTCAAGCATATCCTGGGTGGGTGCAGGGCTTCAATGAAGAAGCCATGACAAGGCTTGTGGCCGACAGCGTTTGGGACACGGAGGTTCCAGTCGAAATCCAATCCCTGGCCCGCCCTGACTTTGCTGCCTATGAACGGCGCGGAAGCTCGACGTTTCCACACATTAGCTCGCTGGAGGAGCGCGACCATTATGAGTGGGTTTTCGACTCACCAAAATCTGATGAAGCTGTGTTAGGATTGGCTAAAGCAGCCATGGAAGAGCTTGCGCTAGGACAACGAGGAAGTGCCGACTTCCTTGCTCTCGGGTTGTCATCCACGGACTACATAGGGCATCTGTTTGGGCCACTCAGTCAGGAGCAACTCTCGAATCTTATACACTTAGACCGCATTCTCGGTGAGTTCTTCGACTACCTCGATGCAAACGTAGGAGAAGGCCAGTGGGTTGCGGCTCTCTCGGCGGACCACGGTGTCGCTACTATGCCGGAATACGCACAAGAACAGGGAAATACATCAGCTCGTCGGATAAATGCCCGAGAGAAGGCCCGTGACCGTTCTAGCGCCCTGCAAGCTGCCGTAGCCGAGGGTGGGGCTTCAGAGGATATTGCTGAACGGCTCGCTAGACAGCTAGAGACGGAAGGAACTGTAGCGAAGGCGTATACGCACCAGGAATTAACGCTTGGCGAGCCAGTTGACTCGTTCGCTATCCTTTTCCGTAATTCCCACTACCCTGGGCGAGGACATGGCGCGCTCTCTCGCTATGGTGTCGAGACCCGCTATGGGGAAGGCGAGCTGTTGTACAGTGCCAATGGGACTAGTCATGGAACACCCTACTGGTACGATCGACACGTCCCCTTGATTCTCTTTGGCAAGGGTATTGATGCGGGAGTATCAGATGCACCGGCTTATACCACGGATATTGCCCCGACGTTGGCACATTTAGCAGGCATAGCAACAACGCCAGACGATCTACATGGGAGAGTGATCTATACCGCTAGATAGCTAGAGGGCGCGAGCCCGAATAGGGCAGAAGCCTCTAATTCTTAGTAGTTAAGAGTTTGCGTACTGCCCGACGACAGATTATATAGAATACATATTCTAATTTGTGTCGTGAGTTAGCAACGTGTCGGTTAACAAGCATCATAATCCTCCCAAACAATCACGCTCTAGGCGCACTCTTGAGCACATCGTTCAAGCGGCCTTGGAGATTCTTGAGGAACAGGGTTACACAGCCCTCACGGTCCAGTCCGTGGTTGACCGAGCGAATTCGTCGGTCGGCTCCTTCTATGCTCGGTTCAGTGGCAAGGAAGACCTACTGGATTACCTCGGGGAAAGAGTGTGGGATCAAGCTCTGCAACGGTGGGATAGCGCTGTGAGAGCTCGCGACTGGTCGGAAATCGATCTACAGCACATCGCGGAAGGTTCAATGGGCCTTTTGGTGGACATTGGAGCGTCGCGAGCCGGTTACCTGCGTGCGCTGGATCAAGCGCGAGGGATAAATGGACTGGCCTACAATAGGTTTCGAGATAGCGTGTTAGGGGACGTGGCTGGGATCCTGCTTGAGCGTCGGGACGAAATGTCGCACCCGGAGCCGGAGCTCGCGGTGAGACTCGGTCTTCTGGCGGCAGAGGGTATGATTGAAGCGGACCGGGCTGCTGTTGGCCCGCTGCCAAGAGATACCCTGGCTAGTGAAGCTACCAGCCTACTCCTGCACTACTTGACCGCTGGGAGCACACCTCAGGCTCCTATTAGATCATCCGAAGAAGTTGATTTCTTCGATATCTGGAGCTAACTGGTTCGTCTAAGGCATGGTGACGAAAGTGCCCTCAGCCCGATGGACTACGATTGGACCGTGAACCCTAGGCCTCTTGCTTGGTACTATTCCCTGGGTCCGGTAGTTTTTCTGTAGCTAAGTTTATGGTTGGTCAGTTGATCATTGGGCAGTGACTTCTTTGGGACATTGAACGAGAATCGGCCTAACGGTCATAGCCTGAAGCGGTTTGCGAGGGACAAATTATGGCTAGGAGATAGCTTGCTTGACATGTTTGTGAAGAGATCAGGGATTAGATGAACTTCTGGCAACACTTTGCGAGGGCACTTGCTGTTGTCTTGATTGTGACTCCGGTGTCTGTGCTCCCGGGAAGGGCGCAGGATACAGCAGAGCTGAGCGGGATCGTCTACGACAGTACGTCTATGGGCCCGCTAGCTGGGGCCCGAGTGGGGGTCATCGGTACTAGCTCCGCGACGGTGTCCGGCCCAGACGGAAGATTTGCCCTCGAAGGCATTGTAGCAGGAATACACTGGGTCTCATTCTTTCACCCAAGGCTTCAAGAGCTAGGAGTGAGTCCGCCATCGCGCCAGGTCACATTCCATAGTGGTGAGACAGTAACCGTGGACCTTGCAGTGCCTTCGGAAACGACGCTGCTTGCGGGTTGGTGTGTGATTGAGCAACCGGGTCCTGGATATGGTGCGGTCTCGGGGATTGTGACGGATTCACTCACTGGTGTACCCATGCCAGGAGCACTAGTCACCCTGGAGGCAGCGGTCACGCCAAGATTTGGCTTACGGACACCGACTGAGGTAAAGACGGACGACGGTGGTTATTTCCGTATATGTAGCGTGCCTGCTGAAACGGAAATGAATCTCCAGCCTCACTTCGGACGAAGCTCGGGGAGAACTGTGGTAATCTCGGTCGGGGCTGGCTCGGGTGAGATCCAGGATCTTATGATGTTGGTATCTTCGGAAGGGACCCTCAGCGGTTATGTAGAAGACTTTGCTTCAGGAGATCCAGTCCAGGGGGCTTCCGTCATGGTAGCCGGTACTGAAGGTCTTGTGCTCACTGATGAAGAAGGTCGCTTCATAATGGACGACCTTCCTCCCGGTCGGCATCTGGTCACGACAGACCATATCGCCTTCGAACAGCGAACAGACTCTGTCACAATTTTCAGTGAAGAAGTTGTTGATATTGAAGTGCGGCTGGCTGTCGAGGCCCTTGAACTAGAGGGTCTTGTTGTTACGGCCAGGACTCGATTCGGGCGTACAAGCTTACTAAACGACGCCAAGAGGGCAGACTTTATCAGTCGAGAAGAGATAGAGGCACTGCTACCGCGGACTACCGCAACCGTTGACCTACTCAGAAATGTGCATGCACCGGGATTGCGGATCCGCGAGATTTCTACGGTTGATGCAGTTACTGGTGTACCCATGCCAGGTCTCTGCATCGAAGTTAGTCGACGGTCCGGAGGGCAGGGATGTGCTCCAGCCGCAGTCTTTATCAACGACGTGCCAGTGCCTTATCCGGAGCAAGCAATTATCGATATGGACCCCAACTTTATCGATCGGATTGAAGTACTGAACCCCGTTGATGCTTCGTTCCGTTACGGTACAATCGCCGGTAACGGGGCGATTTTGATCTACACCAGGTAAGCAAGCGGCATCTAGGAGCAGGGCTTCAGATTACTGCTCGGTAAACGCTCATATGGTACTTCGCCCACTGTACGAACATTCTGACGCCTACCCACATGCATATCGATAAGATCATGCGCCGTTGGTTTCGATTGCTGGCCACCTCTTCCTTGCTCGGTGTTTTGGCTCTGGTTTCTTCGCCAGTATCAGCGTTACAGGTTGATCAAAGCCGGCCGGGGAGTGATGTGGACGGTGGTTATGATCATGAGTTGGCACCGGTCGCCAGGGCAGTTAAAACGGGTGAATCCGTAACCGTTGACGGACTTCTCAAGGAAGGGATTTGGTTGCAAGCATCCCCGATTTCAGGGTTTCTCCAGACCCTGCCGTTCGAGGGCGAACCCGTAACCGAGAGGACTGAGGTGCGCATTGTCTATGACGAAGATGCAATCTACATCGGCGCACAACTCAGTGATCGGAACCCTGTGACAACTCGACTAGCGCGTCGTGATTCTCAATTGGGTGATTCAGATTCATTTGTCTTCCTGATCGACAGCTATCACGATCACGAAACCGGCTACCGTTTTTGGACAAACCCCTCAGGGGTGAAGGGTGATGCAACGGTAAGAAGGAATGGGACCGGTAGAGGTGATACATCGTGGGATCCAGTCTGGGACGTGGTGACTTCTGTTTCTGATTCGGGGTGGGTTGTAGAAATGCGTATCCCTTTCAGTCAACTCCGGTTTAGCCCAGAAGAACAACAGGTGTGGGGGATCCAGATCGAACGGAACATTCATCGGAATCAAGAGAACGCCACCTACCCCTTTACTCCGAACCTAGAGCGTTCTGGAGTCTCTCGGTTTGGTCATCTGCACGGAATCGCAGGGATAGAGCCTGGCCAGCGATTGGAACTACTCCCGTATGTCATTGCTCGTGGCGAGTACCTGGAGAGCAAGAAGCCTCTTGGTGTGAGCTTCGATAACCCGTACCGAAGTGGGGCCGATCACTTTGGAGGGAGCGGCCTGGATCTCAAGTACCGACTTGCGTCCAACGTGACCTTGGATGCGACAGTCAATCCAGACTTCGGGCAGGTGGAGTTGGACCCTGCAGTGATCAACCTCACGGCCTTCGAGACACGCTTCTCTGAGCGCCGAGCTTTCTTTGTCGAAGGAGCAGGCATATTCAATTTCAGTGAAGGTGGACCAATGGGAAGTGTCGGTCGGCCTCCGCAACTAGCCTACTCCCGAAGGATCGGTCGCTCACCGAGAGGTCGTGTTCCCACGGCTGCAGTCTTTTCCCAGGTACCGAATGCCACAACCATCCTCGGCGCGGCAAAAGTTACGGGTCAAGTGGGTAACGGCTGGTCGCTAGGTATTCTAGAAGCAGTTACGGCGAAGGAAATGGGTTCCTACACCATTACCGATGGGAGCGCTCACGACATCTTGGTAGAGCCTGCAGCAAATAATTTCATTATGAGATTACGGCGCCAAGTCGAGGGAGGGGCTACTCGGTTCGGAGTGATAGGAACAGCACTAAACCGTGACCTTTCGGGAACAACACTCGTAGACAGACTTCATTCTTCCGCGTACTCCGGCGGCATCGACTTTGCCCACGAATCGACCGACCGTATGTGGCTCTTTAGCGGAGCCCTCGCTGGTAGCTATGTGCGTGGCGATGCAGATCAAATCTTGCGCACGCAACGGGCATCAGCTCGCTACTATCAACGACCGGACGCTGAGCATGTTGATGTGGACCCCTTCGCGACGTCGCTGAAGGGTTTCTACGCGATGGGGTACATTGGCAAACAGGCCGGCACGTTCACGATGAGGAACGGCATCGCGTTCGTGAGTCCTGGTTTCGAGGTCAATGATATCGGGTTCCAGTCGCACGCGGACCGCATCCTCTTTGATACACACTACCAGTTCAATGAAATAAATCCTGGGAGAATTCTACGGTCCTGGAATGTCAGCATGAGCCCTGACGCTGTCTGGAACTTTGCAGGCGAGCGTGTCTTCGCAAATGTAAACAGTAGTCTTTCGTTCGAGTTCCTTAACTATTGGCGCACTTCACTGAGGATTCAGGTCGACCCCTGGACGGATGATGATCGTCTGACCAGAGGTGGGCCGATAGCTCGTTCGCCGAGCAGCTTTGCTGGGAACTTCAATCTCAATTCAGACGGAAGAAAAGCAGTGGTCCCCCGGCTCACATACTCATGGAGTTCGAACGATGCTGGGGACTGGAACAGGAGTGTGCAGCTCAACCTGAATGCACGTGTCAGGGAAACTTTCCAGTTTAGTCTTGGCCCATCTTATACGAGGTCGTATTCGACAGCTCAATACATGCAGCGGATTGAGGACCCCCTCGCTGTTGCAACCTTTGGGTCCAGATATGTGTTTGGTGAATTGGACCGGACACGGTTCTCGATGGTGACTAGAGTGAACGCCACATTCTCCCCCAGGCTTTCCCTGCAGTTGTATGTAGAGCCTTTCGTCTCAGTCGGAGACTACGGTGGGCTGAAAGAATTTCGGTCGCCTAGAACATTTGACTTCCAGAAATATGGTACAGACTCGGGGACGGTAATTCAGGACCAAGATGGGCGTTACAATGTCGATCCTGACGGAGCAGGCCCCGCTGGCAGTTTCCGGATCTCTGACCGGGACTATAGCTACCGAAGCTTGCTTGGGAATGCAGTACTTCGGTGGGAATGGAGGCCAGGAGCAACCTTGTTTCTCGTGTGGCAACAACGTCGGATCAACTCGATCACGGGTCACGGACAGGATGGAGCATACCCGTGGGTTGGGACCTTCGATTTGGGTAGAGATTTAGATGACATGTTCAACATTGCTGCAGACAATGTCTTGATGATTAAGGTGAACTATTGGATCAACCCCTAGATGGCCCGAAAACCGTTGGTATCATTGAATCTTATCCATCTTATCCAAACCTTATCCAACTGGATAAGGTGGATATTTGAGGGTCATCCGGAGGGTGAAACTGGTCCTTCTCAGGAAGAGAACGTAAATCTGAGAAGATGGATCGTTTTAGGAGATAAAGTATGAACTGGATTCTATCGTTGATCGTGCTTGTTTTGGTGGCAGGGTGTGGCGGGCTACCTGATGGACCATTTGAGACGTACTACGAAGGGGGTCAGTTGGTAATTAGGGGAACCTACAAGGACGGGGAGATAGACGGACCTGTTGAGATATACCTCGACAACGGTCGGTTGTGGGAAAAGACGACCTACAAGAATGGGGTTCAGGACGGACTATTTGAGAGTTACCACGAGAACGGTGAGGTAAGGGATAAGGGGACCTACAAGGACAACGAGAAATGTGGTGAGTGGTCGGAATGGGGTGAGACAGTCACCTACGACCCCTGTTGAGAAGTGAAGAGAATTTGGTATGAGGGGACCACCAGGTCGGGTTGCATCCTGATATGTCTAGGAAGTCTTCTGGTTGCTGAAACCACAGTCTGGGGTTTTGCTACTGATCCCAAAGGAGTTTCGGGGCAGGTATGGGGCTGGGTGGGATTCCTAATGATCTTGAGGGGTTGTTTCACACTCATTTACCAGCGTTCCCAGTCCGGCCAGAGAACGAAGAACGAATGATTGCAAAAAATCAGCCGGCATCTTTCTTAGAGGAGGAGCAATCTTCATGAACCGATTCATTCCCATAGCGTGGCAGATCCCGGTTCTCTTTCTCCTCACTGGTTGCGGAAGCCAAGAAGAGTCGGAAGCCGTAGCGCTCGACACGCCTAGTGTCGAGGCGGCTCTGGGCGAGATTCGGCCTGAGGCTATTGATCATCATATCCGCGTGCTCGCGGATGATTCTCTTGAGGGGAGAGCCCCAGGAACCCGTGGTTTCAGCGGCGCTGCCCAGTATGTGGAGGCATCTCTCAGTGCCCTTGGGTTGGATCCAGCGGGTATCGATGGGACGTATCAACAGCCTGTCCCACTTCGTGAGAGTCTTGTGATAGAAGAGGGCAGCGGCATGCGGATCTCTTCGCCTTCCGGTGTCAAGGAACTCGAATACGGTGTGGACTTTTACTTGAGTCCTGATCCTCTTCGGGAGACCGTGAGCACCTCTGAAGCCGCTGTTGCTTTTGTAGGGTATGGAGTCAGTGCTCCAGGGCTTGGCTACGATGACTACGCCGACATCGATGTTGAGGGGAAAATCGTGGCGTATCTTACTGGGGCGCCTCCAGCATTCCCCAGTAATGAGCGTGCATACTACTCCTCGGGTGCTACAAAGCAGAGTGAGGCGGTATCACGTGGTGCTGTGGGAATTCTCAGTTTCACCTACCCGGGGGATCCGAGATTCCGATGGGAGGTCAATCTAGCGCGCTCAAAACGCGGGAGCTTTGCATGGCTGGACGATGACGGAAATCCGAACCGAGGCAATCTGGCGATCCTGGGCTCGGCCTCCCTCAACCACCCTGCAGCCCGCGCGCTTTTTGCGGGAGCACCACAGCCCATTGAAGAAGCTTTCAGCGCAGCAGCGGAAAGCACACCCCAGGCATTTGATCTAGCGACACGGGTGTCGATCGGTACAACGAGTAGTCACCGCAGGGTCGACAGCTGGAACGTTATAGCACGCCTTGAGGGAAGTGACCCTGTACTCCGCGACGAACACGTCGTGTATGTAGCCCATGTTGACCACTTTGGGATCGGGGTCGAGG
>DUBS01000019.1:127680-128125 GCA_012960225.1 Gemmatimonadota bacterium
AGACGGGGATGCCATCTACAATGGTGCTCACGACAATGCTTCGGGGACATCGATTGTCCTCGAGATCGCTCGGGCGTTTGCGAGCCTACAAACAAAACCTCGGCGGTCAGTTCTGTTTTTGATCCCGACGGCAGAAGAATGGGGGCTGCTTGGCTCTGACTATTTCGTCGAGAATCCGACGGTGCCGAGGTCGAGCTTGGTTGCGAGCTTCTCTTTGGACATGCCGTTCCTCTTTCATCCGCTACGGGACATTGTTCCATATGGAGCGGAACACTCAACCCTGGCTTCACCGGTCGGTGCTGCATCAGAACATCTTGGACTAACGATCGGGCCGGACCCAATTCCCGAACAGGTCCTGTTCATCCGGAGTGACCATTTCAGCTTTGTAAGACGAGGGATTCCAGCACTATTCATCAAGAGCGGTTTTGAGACGGGGAATCCAAAT
>DUBS01000020.1 GCA_012960225.1 Gemmatimonadota bacterium
CCTCAGATCGACGCACTTGTTGATGCAGGGGATTACGCGTCCCTGAGGACCACATGCACCAGCAGCGTCACTGACATGAGCTACATGTTCAACAGAGCCGACGCGTTCAATCAGGACATCGGTTCGTGGGACGTCAGCAGCGTCACGAGCATGAGCTACATGTTCAACTTCGCCACGGCGTTCAATCAGGATTTGAAGGGCTGGTGCGTGTCTAACATCACTAGTAAGCCCTCTAATTTCGATATTGGGGCAACCTCTTGGGTGCTGCCTCGCCCGGTGTGGGGGACGTGCCCCTAGTAGCAGCAGTGCGAGACGGCGTACACCGAGAGTGAACCTAATCGCGTGTACACGCGAAGGTGGCCGGGTCCCTTTTGCCGACAGGCGCGACCCCAGTACCGGGGGACACCCTATTCCACCGTCACTGACCCACACCCAGCTATCCAGCAGTGTTTAGCGCGTTCTGAGTTGCAGGTCTGAGTGGGGCAGAGCAGAATTAGGTCATGAAGAAAACCCTCTTATTCACCCTCGCTCTGATAGGGGTCGGTCCAGTCGCTAACGGTGTAGTGGAGGGACAAGTCCGGGTCACGTTCCGAACCGTTTCTGAGGGCACGCCCGTCGAAGGTGCACAGATAACAGCGGGTGTGACGGGATCGCTGACGGACGCACTCGGGGAAGCCCACCTACAGCTTGCTGTCGACTCTCATGAGGTCCGCGTCACCCGCGTCGGCTACGCCCCCGTCGAATTGGTCGTCACACTGAGTACCGACGCTGACACCACGGTGGTGGTCGAGTTGACCGAGGAAGCGATTGAGACCGAGGGGATCGTCGTCGTGTCGTCTCGGACCGAACGTCGAGTCGAAGATGAGCCTCTCCGTATTGAGGTGGTCTCCCGAGAAGAGATCGAGGAAAAACAGCTCATGACGCCCGGTGACATTTCGATGTTGCTGAACGAGACAGCCGGGTTGCGGGTGCAGCCGACCGCCCCGTCGTTAGGTGGGGCCAGCGTGCGAATTCAGGGGTTGAGAGGTCGGTACACACAGATCCTGTCCGACGGTCTTCCGCTCTACGGTGGACAGGCAGGAGCGCTGGGGCCGCTCCAGATCCCTCCGATGGACCTCGGCCAAGTCGAGGTCATCAAAGGGGCGGCATCAGCCCTCTATGGGTCAACTGCACTTGGAGGCGTCGTAAACCTGATTTCGAGGCGACCTGAAGACGAACGCGAGCTACTTGTGAACCAATCCACCTTGGGTGGTACGGATGCGGTCCTGTGGCTTGCCAAGGAGTCGAGTGAACGCTGGGGGCACACGCTCTTGGCCAGCGCGAACCGCCACGGTCAGGCGGACGTGGACAACGATGGATGGGCAGATCTGCCGGGATACCGGCGGGCGGTTGTACGCCCCCGTCTGTTCTGGAACGATGGGTCGGGTGGGTCGGTCTTCGTCACCGCAGGCGGGATGGTGGAGGACCGCGAAGGCGGTACGACTGAGGGCGGCACCACCCCGGCAGGGACTCCATTTACCGAAGCATTAGACACAAGACGAGCCGATTTGGGAGTTATGGGTCGCAAGCTCATCTCCGACTCACGTCTCTTGAGTGTGCGTGGGTCAGCGATGGGCCAAACGCATCGACATCAATTCGGAGGCGTTACCGAGCGGGACCGACACGTTACGGCGTTCACCGAGGTGTCGCTTTCGGGCCAAGACGGTGATCACGCTTGGGTGCTCGGTGCAGCCATCCAGCACGACCAATACGACGCTGAGGACGTTCCGGTGTTCGACTTCACGTACACGGTCCCAGCACTGTTCGCTCAGGAAGAGTACGCGATTAGCTCTTGGCTCAGTGTGTCCGGAAGTGCCCGGTTGGACTTCCACAGCGAGTACGGGTCGCACTTCAATCCCCGACTGTCGGTACTCATCCGTCCCGGCGAATGGGTCATGCGGGCATCCGCCGGTAGCGGGTATTTCCCACCGTCACCGTTCGTTGAGGAGACCGAGGCCGTTGGCCTGAGCGTGCTCGACCCATTTCCGGGCTTGGAGGTGGAGAAAGCCAGAAGCGTCATGGCTGACGTTGGCAGGACACTTGGGCCTTGGGAGTTCAACGCCGCTGTCTTTGGGTCTGAGATCGAGGATGCGATTGCTGTTCGTTCGGTGTCCGGTGGTCGGTTGGAGCTTTTCAATAGTCCGGACCCCGTGCGCACGTGGGGAACCGAGTTCCTCGCCCGATTCCGGGACGGCCCACTGTTTGGGACGGCGACCTATGTCTACACCCGTTCGCGGGAGACGGACCCCGAAGGGACGATGCGGCGAGAGGTGCCACTAACTCCGACGCATACCGTTGGGGTCATTGGAGGGTGGGAGTCAGAAGGCCAAGGCCGGATTGGTGCCGAGTTCTATTACACAGGCAGACAAACGCTAGACGACAACCCATATCGTTCGACGTCAGAGCCCTACGTGATCGTTGGAGTCATTGCCGAGCGTCGGTTTGGTCGCGTCAGGGTGTTCGTGAACGCGGAGAACATCCTCGACACTCGTCACACCCAGTACGACCCGCTCGTGAGGCCGTCTCGCAGTCCCGAAGGTAGGTGGATCACCGACGTGTGGGCTCCACTTGAGGGCGTGGCGATCAACGGTGGCGTAAGGATCGCGTTTTGACGGTTGCTGACAGCCAAACTGCGAGACTGCTCGGGCAAGGCAGACGCCTTGAGCACTTCACCGTCGGTTGGAATGTGCTGGAAGCCGGGGTGTCCGTTTGGGTAGGTATCGTCGCCGGTTCGACGGCACTCATTGGCTTCGGGCTAGACTCCGCACACATCGCCGCCACTGAAACGCCGTTTCCTGAAAATTTTTCTTGGCGCTAAGTCCGGTGAGGTGCTCCCGGCTACGTTGCGGTCCTGCAAGGTGAGGGTGCAGAATGTGGGGAGGGAAAGGCATCCCAAGAAGAGTTGGAACTCAATGACATCTCCCCGTAGCAGGTGGCACGGGGCCTATAAAGTGCAGAAGCGACGGTCGACCTGATCGCTTTCCAGGCAAAGGAATTAATTATGCGAAACTCGCTCTCTATCCTTTCGATTGCCAGCTTCTTGCTGGTCTCTTCTGGGTCATTCCCGGTCGCGGGCCTACAGCAGACAAGCAACCTCCTTGGCATGGATACCTATCTGGAAATGGAATCGGCCGGGAGCCCTCAGATCTCTCCCAACGGAGGCCACATCCTGTTTACTCGTGGTAGCGTAGACAAGATGAACGACCGGAATCAGAGCAACCTGATGATCATGGATCTAGAGACGGAGAGGATAAGGGAACTGACAACGGGAAGTTTCACTGTGTCGTCTCCCATCTGGTCCCCGGACGCAAGCAGGATTGCATTTTTCTCTGATAAGAGCGGGACCAATCAGATTCATATGATGTGGCTCGACACCCGCGAAACGGTTCAGCTCACAAACCTTGATCGCTCGCCGAGTGGAATCCGGTGGTCTCCAGACGGGACGAAGATCTCCTTCACGGTTTTCATTCCTGATACAGGCTCACCATTACCCATCACGCTCCCTGCGTTTCCCGGGGGGGCCCAACTCGCGGGGCCTGCGGTGGTAGAGGACCGAATTTCTTGGAGAAGCGACGGACGCGGGTATAACCGCAAGGGCAACCAGCAGATCTTCATTATCGATTCCGAACTTGGGGGCACGCCCCGCCAGATCACCTCCGGGGACGAATCCCACAGCAATCCCAGATGGTCGCCCGACGGTACAAGACTCTATTTCGGTGGAGATCTTGATCCAGAGGAAGGTTATGTCCGCAGCAACTCTGAGATTCACTCCATTGATCTCGCAACGCTTGAGATCACAACCCTGACGGACCGCCTGGGTCCTGACTCTGGACCGCTCATTTCTCCTGAGGGAAGCCAGATCGCCTACACCGGATACGACCAGAACGAGAACTACAGCAATCTGTCAAATCTCTACCTGATGGACAGTGATGGAGGCAATAAGCGTCAACTCACCCGGGACCTACCGAACTCTCCAGGAAATACCATGTGGGCCCATGATGGCTCCGGGCTTTTCTACACAATGGGTGAAGAAGGGTCTTCGAACCTCTATTTTGTCTCAATAACTGGTGCGACCAGGAAGATTACGCACGGTGTCCACTACATCTCCGGCATCTCTATTGCGGATAATGGGCGTGTCGCAGCAACGAACTCGACCTTCTACAGGCCGAGTTACTTGGTGACATTCGATCTCGATCGACCGGACGATATCACAACCCTAGTTGACTTTAATGACGATGTTCTGGACGGTGTGAAGCTCGGTGAGGTTGAGGAGATTTGGACGGAGTCCTCGGATGGCCTCCAGGTACAGGGATGGCTCATGAAGCCTGCCAATTTTGAACCGGGCAGGAAGTATCCGATGCTGCTTTGGATTCATGGTGGGCCGGTCTCCATGTATAGCGTCCGCTGGAACTGGAACTGGCAAAACTTCGCGGCGGACGGATATGCAGTACTCTGGATGAACCCGAGAGGAAGCACAGGATACGGCCAGGATTTCGTTAACGGGATCAACTACCTGTATCCCGGCAAGGACTTCGACGACCTGATGGCGGGGGTGGACGCTGCGATTGATCGTGGGTTCATCGATGAGGACAACCTCTTTGTCACCGGAAGCAGTGGAGGTGGTGTGCTCACCGCATGGATCGTTGGCCATACTGACCGGTTCAGGGCGGCAGTTTCGCAACGCCCGGTTATCAACTGGCACTCCTTCGTCGGTACGACTGACGGAGCCGGATGGTATCGGCGGTTCGAGTCGATGCCGTGGGAAGATCCAGTAGAGTATGCCATGCGTTCACCCCTTCACTACGTCGGGAACGTCACCACACCCACCATGCTGTTATCTGGTGAAGCGGACTTGAGGACGCCCATCGGTCAGGCCGAAGAATTTTACCGGGCGCTCAAGGTGCTCAATAAGGAGACGCTCCACGTGAAGCTCCCGGACGAGTATCACGGGACGCGCAGTATCTCGCATAGATTGATGATCCAATTGTACCTCAAGGCATGGTTCGACAAGTACAGTGATGGGCCTATCACTTGACGAGGCGACTCGCGAAGCATGGGATAGCTGGATGATTTCAAAGCTGCCTTCTTCGGGGCAGTACCGCCCCGTCAACAGGAGTTAACGCATGGCCGATTACGGATCCAAGGAACTCGCGCAGAGCTTTCGCACCGTTCGGAAGAACACCCTCGAGGCGGCGCGAGACATTCCGCAAGACAAGTATGACTTTTGCCCGACACCGGATTGCCGAAGCGTCGAAAAACTGTTGGCTCATATCGCGCTGAGCTATCGGTTTCAGCATCGGGTTCACGCCGTCGAGAAGCGGTCCAGCATGGTGGGCTTCGACTTCCCGGCGATGATGTCCGAGCTTGGGGCGAAAGAAGCGGACCCCCGAACGAAGAGCCAGGTGATCGCGATGCTCGAGGGCGAGGGCGAGATATGGGCGACCTTTCTCGATGGCGTCTCCGCCGAGTTCCTGGCTGAGACCGTCTCATTTCCACCGGAATTTTCGCAGCCGCCCAAGAGTCGGTTAGAGATGATTCTATCGGTGAAGGAGCACGAGATGCATCACCGCGGCCAAGTCATGCTGGTCCAGCGGATGCTGGGTATTGTCCCGCACCTCACTCGAGAGCGAGAAGCGCGCATGGCCCAGACGCGAGAAGCCGAGGCAAGTTAAAAAGGCGGGCGAGGGGGAAGCAAGTTGGTAGCTGAGGTGGCCCCTTTTCTCCGATAGGCGTGACCCCAGTACGTGGGGGCACCCCCTTTTTTTCATCGCGCCCGAATTCCACGAAGATCTTATTTTCCAAGGACTTTAGGCCCTGGAGGGTTTTGTTATCCAACCTTCCGACTAGTTGCGGATCTACGGGCTGGGGGCACAAAATGAAGGCGAAGTAGTGCCCGCATCTGCCGGAGGCTTAGAAGATGAAGAGGATTCTGCTCTTTGCATGTCTCATCACAATGCCGGGATTCGTCTCGACGGCAGCGGCACAAGTAAGAACCGCAAGCACCCAGGCATGGGAAATTCCTAGGACGTCAGACGGTCATCCAGACCTTCAGGGGAACTGGACGAATGTGACACTCACTCCGTTTCAGCGCCGGGAGGGTAGGGGGCCGATCTTCACATGGGAAGAAGTAAGAGATATAGAGAACGTGAGTGGTGAATGCCCCGCTAATCCTGGGACGGTTGCCTGTGGAAGACGTGAATTGCAAGGTCAGAGTAATGAAGCTCGGCTCACCGGCCAGGAATACAATGAGGTTTATTGGGATCGGGGTTCCCGGATAGCAATTGTCAACGGAGAACCTCGAACATCTTTGGTGACACGTCCTTCAAACGGTCGTCGTCCACCACTCACACCCGGGGCTCAGGAACGCATTCGGGAAGCCAGGGAATTCAGGAGTCAGTTCGGTCAGTACGACCACCCGGAGCTCAGACCTCTTGGAGAACGGTGTATCGTGTCTTTCGGGTCAAGCGCTGGTCCTCCAATGACTCCGAATACGGCCTACAACAACAATTATACGATTGTGCAGAATGCCGATCATGTGATGATCGTGGCTGAGATGGTTCACGATGTAAGGATTATCCGGCTGGGTGAGCCCCGACCATTACCTAAAGAGAACCGCCCCTGGTTTGGTGATTCATGGGGTCGATGGGAAGGGAATACACTCGTGGTGGAGACGACAAATCTTCATCCTTCGCAGGCGTTTCGAGGGATCCCGCATTCAGAGGACATGAAAGTGATCGAGAAATTCACGAGAGTAGATGAGGAGACGATACTCTATGATTTCACGATTGAGGACCCTGAGACGTACACTGAATCCTGGGGTGGCGAGATACCGTTCAAGAAATTTGATGACCTGCTATACGAGTATTCATGCCATGAAGGAAACTATGCGTTGTCAGCCGTCCTTAGTGGTGCACGCTATCAGGAAAGAAATGGACGCTGAGGTCTCGCTCTGATGCGCTGGGACCTAAGCTGATCGAACTCGGTCTCCGTAGAACTCCGACTCTGCAGTACTTGTTACTGGTCGTCTGCTCAGATGATCTCTATCAGCATGTAGGCGTCCAGGGCACCTACGGCCTAAGAAAGCGTGGCCACCACTTCACTTAGTAGCGTGTGCATGGATTTGACGAACTCAGAGAGATTTTTTGTCATCACACCAAGTTGTTTTTGCTCTAGCTTCAGTTCTGCGATCATGATGTCTCTAAGCGTAGTCCAGTGGTCTATTTGCCTCTCGATGGCTTCAGCTAATGCCAGGGTTTCCTCAGCATTATTGACCTCAACATCCTCAGTCTTGGTAAACATACTCTGAACGGAATCACGTGCTGAACGATGGTAGGTGATCTCAAATGGATAGACCGTTTTCGGATTTTCGGACAACTTCCGAGTAGACCTGGCGACCTTTTTCAACTCGGTAATTTCCGCCTTCTTTATAGCCATACCATTGGCGAGACTGCGTTTAATGGCTCGAGCACCGTTGGTCATCATCTTCTTCGTACTCTTGCTGACATCAGCAATCGGATCATCGCTATTCGCTGAGGTTACTGCCCATGCTAGCAATTCTCCGAGCGACATCAGGGCTCTTCGAAGTTGCTCTTCTTGTCGAACGGTGAGCCAATCGTCCTGCTTTACTTTGACGAAGGCGAGGTGTGCGATTTCACGACTGACCAAGCTTGTCTGAACAGAGCTTGTGGATGCTTTCTCCATATTCCCCTGCAGGTTATTTCGTTCGAAAGAAGTCGTTGATCTTCGGGTGTGGTTCCCTTTCCCGAAAGGTATATAGCAAAATTGGCCTCAGAGTTCCCTTAGGTGGCCAATCTCAGTCATTTACCCGCTAAAGCGTATAGGAATTAGGGCTTTAGGCATAGCTTTGATAGATCGTTCGGAACCAAAAAGGATCAACAGCCTGTAACAGAATAGCCAGAACTTGAAGTGGCGGACTCGACGAAATGAACCAAGGTGGGGGATGAGATACTGTGTTTGGGCGCCGTTCATATACCTGATCGTTCTGGGTAAACCTGTCTTTGCTCAAGATAGTCTAGCGGTCGCTGTCCCCATCCCATCCCCTCCGGTCATAGATGGTGTTTTGGATGAACCCTTTTGGGCCCTAGTCCAGCCTGTAACAGGATTTCTACAACGTGATCCCGTGGATGGAGCTCCGGCTAGCGAGAAGACAGAAGTACGAATTGCTTACACACCTACCGCTCTGTACTTCGGGATGACGATGCATGATTCAGAACCCAATCTCATTCGTGGCAATATCCTCCAGCGGGGTGGCTGGATTGATAAAGACGACAACATTCGCATCGCGCTGGACACGTACGATGATGACCGGAATGCCTACATGTTCGAGGTTGGTGTGCTCGGTACTCAGGATGACGCTCTGATTTCTGATGAATCGAGTACCGATTGGAATTGGGATGGAATTTACACGACTGAGGCGCGGATTACGGAAAAAGGATGGGTCCTAGAGATTGAGATCCCATTCACAACGATTCGCTTCGACGACACAGAAGCTCCCGAGATGGGAATAGCTATTGCGCGAACCATTCGTCGAAAAAACGAGTCTGTATTTTGGCCTCATATAGGACAGGAGTACCGATCAGGTATCGTCCAAGTTTCCCGCTATGCACGGATGACAGGACTTCGTGATCTTCAGAAATCCAGGCATATAGAATTGAAGCCGCACGCGATATCCGGTGCCACGCACACTAGTGAGAACGGGAATGATACTAGGATCAATGCGGGGATCGACATAAAGGCATCATTCACCTCTAATTCTACACTTGATCTGACATACAATACGGATTTCGCTCAGGTTGAAGCTGATAACGTTCAAGTGAATCTGACACGGTTCAGTCTTTTCTTCCCTGAAAAGCGTGAGTTTTTTCTTGAGAGAGCAGGACTCTTTCAATTTGGAGCACCGCGTGAAACAGAAGTGTTCTTTTCTCGACGGGTAGGTCTCGATAGCGACATTCTGGGTGGTGGTCGGTTCACTGGCCAAGCGGGTCCGATATCTATTGGCGCTATGAGTTTAAGAACTTCAGGTGTCGAGGTGCCTGGCTCCGTCAGTAGCCTGCCCAATACGACATCTGGTGCCTGGAACTCAGTCACACGAGTGCGTGGCAATGTGCTTCCACGGATGACCGTGGGTGGAATCATGACTAGCAAAGAGACCGTGGCTGGCCATAACCGAGTGGCGGGAGCAGATCTCCAAAGCCGATTCTGGAGCAGCAGCTCGCTGCTTCTGTGGGCTGCTAAGGTTTGGGATTCAGACTATGTGACTTCTGATGGGAGTAACTTCGCAGGACAAGCTGAGCTTATCCTCGAAAACGATCGATACATCTTCGAGATTACCCGCACAGTCATCGGTGAGGCTTTTGATCCCGCACTCGGCTTTGTTCCTCGCCCCAATCAAAAAAGATGGGGTGGTCAGGCCGGAATTCGACCACGCTTTGAAAATAGCTCGTGGGCTCGACAATTTTTTATGACTCTTGGTGCAAACCACATTCAGGGCATCGAGGGAGAAAAACAATCTCATCGCAGACGGTTAACGACCCGTTTGGACTTTCAATCAGGAGACAACGCTAATCTAGATTTTCGAGAGCGCTTCGAGCGCCTTGATAAACCTGCACGCATCAATGGCCGTATGGTGCCAGCCGGGGATTACAGGTTCCGGCGTATATCTGCAGGCTTTACTCCAGATCGCGCACGTAGTATAGGCTTGAAATTTAATACGGCACTCGGTGATTTTTGGTCAGGGACAAGGACGGAACTAGGTGGAGGGGTGGTGTGGATCGCGAATAAACATCTCACGGTTGATGGGAGTGTAAGTTGGAATGACATATCACTCCCAGTACCTGATGGAGACTTTACGACTACACTGATCAGTACTCGCCTAGAAGCCGCGCTAAACCGAAAACTATTTGCGTATGCCCTCGTTCAGTGGGATGATGTGTCACAGACACTGCAATCAAATATCCGAGTCGATTGGATCCACACACCGGGAAGTGATCTCTTTGTGGTACTCGACACGGGTTACCTCACTGGCCCCCTCGATCTTCCGCGGGATCCCAGGTGGCTCCGCCGAACAGGAATCGTAAAATTGACCTATCTCAAGGCGTTCTAATTACCCGAGACCAAGGACTAGAACATGAAGAGGGTTGAGATACGAGGTGTCGTTCTATTGGCGGCTGTAATGGTCTGGGGATGTGCATCTGAGCGAGGTGGTGTCATTCAAAGCGGAGATCTGGCTTCCCGTATTGAGGCAAGCCTTGATGCCCTCAGTGCCAAGACATCCTTTTACGCCAAGCATCTACCGTCGGGGCGAGAGATCGCTATTCGTGCTGATGAACCGATGAATGCGCTTAGCGTGATCAAAATCCCTGTCATGGTGCTGGCATATCGAGATGCCGATGCTGGGACATTAGATCTTGATGAACGTTATCGGATCCAACCGGAAGATATGCGACGTGGAAGTGGGCTCCTTCAAAGTTTCGCGCCCGGTATCGAGCCCACCTATCGGGACATCATCACCCAGATGATTATCACGAGTGATAACACAGCTACGGATGTGGTGATAAACCGCCTAGGCTTGGGGCGGGTGAACACGATGCTCGAGGAATTAGGATTCGAACAAACCCGACTCCGTGCCACGACCGGTGAGCTGTTTCGAGCTGTGTTGGAGTTGGCTGATTCTAGCAGTGCCTCTCTTTCAGATCGTGAAGTTTTTGAGTCAGGCTTTCCTTCTGATCCCGAAGCCGCAGTCCGTAGCTTCGGCTTCGAGGGTGATTCCACTCAATGGTTGGGCAGGATTACGGCTCGAGAAGTCTCTCATATTCTCGAGGCGATCGAAGAAGGTGAGTTGGCATCGCCCGAATCCAGTAACGAGATGATCGGTATCCTCCGAAGACAATTCTACAGTTCTAGGTTGCCGCAACAGCTGCGGGGTAGAGCGTCTATTGCCCATAAGACTGGAGATTGGCCACCTCATGCCGGTAACGATGTCGGGATTCTCTACTATGAGGGTGGCCCCACCGTAGTTGCTGTATTTACCAACCAAAATCAGGGGGATTTTTTTGAACTCGAAGCTGCCCTCGGAAGGATTGCCGTGGACTTGGTTGATAGTTGGCACTGAATGATGTGGTGGATGAATATGGATTCTCAACTTTGGTATTATAGTGAAACATGATGTGTAACCATCTAAGTATTTGTGAGGTAGTAAGCTAATGAAAACTATATTTCGGACTCTCAGTACCCTTTTGGTCCTCGTTATAGGCGTTGTATTGGGGGTTTTTATAGTAGCAAGATTTCATGATGGGCCTCTTGAGGGTGCCCTGGCGATTGTTGCGGCTGGCCCGTTTGATTCTGGTGACATGCAGACGGGTATGGAGGAGCCGGATTGGGCGTTCGTACGAGACTATTCCACCGTTGAGTTTCAATTATTGGATCCTATTCGTTCTCGTACGACATGGATTATGGAACATGAGGGCCGAATTTTCATTCCGTCCGGCTATATGAACTCATTCTTGGGTAAAGTCTGGAAGCATTGGCCAAAGGAAGCCCAAGAAGACGGTCGCGCGCTATTACGAGTTGATGGAAAACTCTACGAGCGTCAGATGGTGAGGATTCGAGATGAAGCTGTGGCCACTCCAGTGTTGAGTGAACTAGGAAGAAAATATGTAGGTGGAGCCTCCGTCCCATTCCAACAGGTGGCGTCGGGAAATATTTGGCTCTTTGAGTTACGGCCCAGGAGCTAGTCGCAAGCTGGCCGCCTGAAAGTACGATCGGCGTTGGTGTTAAATTGTCACATCCGGGACTGCTAGGCGTCACATAGAGAGGACGCAAGGTCAACGAACCTATTGAAGAAAGGGCATTTTCTTGTGGCATGATGTCTGCACATTGAGGGTCCAGCAGAGAGTTTTTCCCATAGTAATCGTGCTGCTTTGTTCCTCTACTCAGGACAGGTCTGAATGATGCCAATGATCCAGGAGATTAAGGTGACCAAGGATCTTTTTAAGATTTCTCTAAATCTCTTGTTGTTTACAATGCTTGCTGGTGCAGGACTAACGGCTCAACTCATTCCGATTCGCACTGTTCCAGTTGCATCTGGGGATCAGTTTCTGATAGTTCCGTCAGAAACTCTTGGGATGGGTGGTGTGATGATTGCGCTAGATGACTCTTTGGCTGACGGTTGGGTGAATCCTGCCAAAGGTATTTTCATCGGCGAATCGTCCTTCCTAGGCGCTCCCATATTCTATGGAATTTCAGATCATGGTGGTGGCGGCAAGACATTTCCGATGGTTGGACTATTCCAGGGAGATGCCTGGTTTGGGGGTGCCGCGTTGGCAGTTCAACAGATCGATAACCCCGAAGAGCGCTGGGGATGGAGACCCTTCATCGAGCCTGGTGTTATCTGGGACAGTCAGCCTCAACGGCTCAGTGACGTGTCCTCGAGGAACCTCTACGCACGTGGGTTTATTGGGCGAAAAGTAGACTCCGGGCCATGGTCTGTCGGGCTTGGGTTCTCGACAGCACAGCTCAATGCGGTCGATGGTGTTGATCTCTTGTATGCTGGAGCAGATCGGATTGATCAATCAGGAAGTGCTTCTGATGTGCGCCTCGGTCTATATCGCAGCGGAGAGCGAGATCGAATTTCTTTGGTCGGTGTCTACAACAGGATTTCGATGACACATGATGTGACATGGACTGATTTTATCTGGAGAGACGACTTTAGTCGTGTGGCTACACGTCGTATTGAGGTCAATGAAGACAAGACGCGTACCATCGGTGGTCACCTGAATTGGGATCGGGATCTGAGTGCTCCTGGATGGCGGATTGGGGCAACTGCTACGATAAACCAAAAATCGCATCCGAAAATTCCAAATTATCAGATCCAAAACATTCCTAGGGACCCTGGAACTACGTGGGCGTATGAGGCAGGTTTTGGGATCGCTCGGACGCGTGGAGAGACAACTTTTGGGGTTGATATGGTTCTACAACCGATCTGGAGCGAAACCTGGCAGGAGGCAGATAAACTCGTGACTACTGGCTCAGGTACAGTGATTAAGCCAGGAGGCCGGACCATTGAAAACGAATTCTTCTTCACGAATGTCATTCTCAGAGCCGGACTCTCTCATCAGCTTGGGGCTCTAGAGCTCCAAGCTGGTCTTGAGATGCGTTCCTATGACTATGAGCTCGAACAGGTAAATCACATTGAGGGCTCGTTCCGTGACCTAGAGGAGTCATGGATGGAATGGTCTCCTACCGTGGGAGCCGTCCTTCACTTCTCTGACGTCGATCTCCGGTATACAGGACGTCTCACAACTGGTACGGGACGACCTGGAATTGCTTGGGAGTGGGAGGAGGGCGTGATGAGGATGATGGATAGTGCCAACGATTTTATCATCGCGCCGGAGGGGCCTCTCACGTTACAGGATGCCCTGGTTCATACTCACCAGCTTTCAGTGAGAATTCCAGTCCGTTAAATGATTAGAGTCAGGCCGGAAAAACTCGCCGCACTTCTAGTGGGGTGCACCTTACTGATTGCTTGTGAGAGTTCGCCTCCAAGTAATCTGGACCTGCTTATCTTGGGTGGAATTCTGGTTGACGGTTCTGGCGGAGAATCCTCGCAGATGAACGTCGGTGTTCAGGGAGATAGGATCGCTTGGGTCGGAGAGGACGGAGCGCAAGCCACTGATACGTTGGATGCGCTAGGTCTAGTTGTTGCTCCTGGTTTTATTGATGTCCATAGCCATACTGTGCCGGCACTACTAGAACGTCAGAGACGTATGAATGAAGGTGTCCTTCGCCAGGGTGTCACGACTGTCGTTGGAGGACCAGATGGTGGCTTCGGTCCCGAGATGATTCGGACAGTCATTGAAGCTTTGGAGAACAATGGCTCAGGCACGAATGTCGCGGTTTACATTGGGCACAACGCCATACGCGAAAGTGTTATGGGAGAGGATCAACAGCGTGCCCCCACTCCTTCTGAGTTCGATGTAATGCGAACACAAGTCAGAGAAGGAATGGAATTAGGAGCAGTAGGTTTCTCGACTGGACTTATGTACGAGCCCGGAATGTTCTCCGAGACATCAGAAGTGGTTGAACTTGCTCGAGAAGTAGCTTCGTTCGAGGGTATCTACGACTCCCATGTCCGAAATCCCGTCCACGCTTTCGTGGAATCTGATCAGGAAGTGGTTGCGATCTCTGAGGGTGCCGGCATATCTGGTAAGATCGGACATCTGAAGGCGGTGGGGCTTCATAACGAAGGACGCATTAATGACGTGATTGAGCTGGTCGAGAGTGCTCGCTCCAGAAATGTGGAGATCGTCTCTGACCAGTATCCATACGACGGAGCTGCCACTTCCTCCCTGATAGGTATCGTTGTGATACCTCCGTCTATGATGGATTTAGCAGGTCTGTCATCAAGCCTCCGCGGGCCTGGGCCTGTTAATCCTGAAGCAGCAGCACGGTTCCGATCGATGTTAGTTAATCTAAGTCACCGCGCACAATTGAAAGAAGCAAGTGAGAACGGGATTGATGGTGGATTTGCTTGGTTGAAGGCGACCGGATACAGCAGTATGCGGATAGTGAGCAGCTCTGATTATCCTGAGTTGGTTGGAGTCTACCTCTCAGAACTTGCTGAAGAGGGACAAGACCCGTTCGATGCAGTGATGGATTTGATCGCTGGAGCATCTGCCTCCGTGAACATCACACTGGGTGCTATTACAGAAGAAGACGTTCGGACTCTCATGGTTCAGCCGTGGAATATGATTGCGAGTGATGGGGCTTATGCAGACGGGAGCGAAGCTAGCAGGGGGCACCCTCGAGGAGCTGGCACCTTTGCGCGCTTTCTTGGTCACTACGTGCGTGAAGAGGGAGTTCTGCCATTGGAAGAAGCAATCCGGAAGATTACATCCTTACCGGCAGATTTTCTTGGGCTTACCGATCGAGGGCGGATCAAAGAAGGATACGCTGCGGACCTGTCGATCTTTAACGCCGAGACGATCATTGATCGCTCTGACTGGGATTATCCTCAGCGTTTTTCTGAAGGAATCGTGCACGTGTTAGTTAACGGTGTCCCAGTGCTTAGAGATGGGAGTCTTACCGGCCAAACAACGGGTAGGTTTTTGTCTCTTGCCGGCATGCATTAGGAAATGCTCTCTGTTTCTACTAGGTCATTGACAGGGGCCAAGCAGGCCGTTCACGTGATCTTGTTATGAATGAAAAAGGGAAGGTGATTCGCCAGGCCGTGTCAGTCTGCCTCTCCGCCGTGATGCTTGTCATCTGGATCTCGGTTCCGCTCTTGGAGCGTGCTGATCTAGTAAATGAGCCCGTCGTAGAGAGCGAACACAACCCATCGACGTGCCCGCCCGCTCATGATCACACGATTTGTACTCAGGTCGTGGCGAACCTAGCTGCACCTTCAGTCGGACTCGAAGAGCAGCAACAGGATGTCATCGTTCGGGATCTTAGCCCAGATGAAACTGACATTCTTGTCCACTCCGTGCTTTCCGAAGGGCACCCCTCTAGAGCTCCACCTCTGGGCTAACTGCGCAGTACCTGGCCGCTTTCTAGCGGCCGATCTCAGCGGGTCCTTCTGAGGGCCTGCTTCTGTGGGCACAGCGAGGAAGAGGGGAAATTATCATGAGTATTAGTGCAACGAGGATTGACCGTCACAGGTGGATGGTCCTCGTGTCTACAATCCTGATCTTGGCTAATCCTGGGGGTTTGGTCGCCCAGGAAAGAATCGATTCCCTTCAAGTGGAGCTCGCACGGCTCGCGGTGCTGGTTGATAGCCTGACCCAGGAAGTTGCGAGGCTTCGTGCCTCTGGTCCTGAAGAGGAAGCTGATGACGCACTTACCCGACTCCGAGCTGCGGCGCAAGCGGCTGCGGCCCTCGGGGAAAATACAGGTGCTGTAGATCAAGCTACGGAACAAGAATTCGTTGGACGACAGCGTTCATTGCAGGCCCTCAACCCAGAAATCAGCGTCAACTCTGATGTTTTTGGGCACATGAATGTGGATGATACTAACCAGGACAATTTCTTTGCACGCGAATTTGAAATTTCGATCATCTCAAATCTGGACCCCTTCTCACGTGCGAAAGTCTTCATATCTCGCCACAACGAGGGAGGGGAGCTCTTACCGTTTGAAGAAGGACCTCGAGACCATAGAGAACAAGAGGGTGGTCTGGGATTTGGAGTTGAAGAGGGTTATGTCGAATGGGTTGGATTACCGGGGGGTGTTGGGGTTAAGCTCGGAAAGTTTTTCCAGCAGTTCGGTCAACTGAACCGCTGGCATCCTCACGCCTTGCCATTCCAGACACGTTCGCTTCCACATCTCTCGTTCATCGGTCCAGAATCGTTAGCACAAACGGGAGCTTCAGTGCATTGGCTCGCACCGTTCGGTGGTGTCAGTGGTACCTATGAGGCTACGCTCGAAGTGACACGCAGCGAGAACGAGATGCTATTCGGTGAGTCAAATGGTCTCTCGGTGTTAGGGCATATTAATGGTTTCTGGAATCTATCTTCTTCGACTGATCTCGATCTCGGTTTTAGTTGGATTAACGGCACATTCGCGGCTGATGCACGATCATTGGATCGGAATCTCTATGGTGCGGAAGCAGCCATCACATGGCGCCCTCCAGGACGATCTCGGTACCAGGGTGTGTCACTCCGAGGTGGCATTATGGCAGTCGATTTAGTCGCTTCTGGGAGTGGGCACGAAGGGGAGCATCAAGAGGAGCACGAAAAGGCGCACGAGATCTCAGGGCAAGCTTTTGGATTTTGGGGTATGGGAGAAGTTCGACTCTCTGAGAGTTGGCTCATGGGTGCCAGGTTAGCTAGAAGTTCTAGTCCGCAAGATCCAGATGAAACGGCTTGGCTTATCTCGCCGACGCTTAGTTGGTGGCAAAGTGAGTATGTCAGGCTAAGACTCGAGTACGACTTACTCGGAAGGAGCTTTGTGGATGGGAGGGAAGGGAGACTGCTACTTCAGGTGACGTTCGCGATGGGCCCACACAAACATGAGACCTACTGAGATCATGGCAGGGTTAGATTGCCTGTGTCAGTGCTTTACGGAGATCATAGGATGATGAGAACAGTACTGATAACCCTTCTGCTGCTAGCGCCATCCAGTTACAGGGAACAGCTGGCTCCCGTGCGGGTTGTCGCGACGCTACCTATCTATGCAGAGATCACCCGGCAGATCGGTGGACAAGAGGTAATGGTATCGTCGATCGCGAATCCAAATGAAGATGCTCATTTTGTGCGGCCAAAGCCGAGTTTTGCACTCGATATTCGTCGAGCCGATATGTTTGTCACGACTGGACTCGACCTGGAGCTATGGGTACCGACGTTACTTGACCGGGCAGGTAATTCAAATGTCCTCGAAGGGGGCAGGGGCTATGTGACTGCTTATACGGGTGTTGAACTTTTGGACGTGCCCGTTACTGCGGATCGGAGTGGTGGAGACGTTCACATCTTCGGTAATCCGCACCTGACGACTGACCCACTCCGGACGCTACAGGTGGCCCGTAACATCACGACAGGGCTCAAAAGGGTTGCTCCAGATAGGGCTGCACACTTTGATGCTGGGCTCGCAAGCTTCACTGAACGGATTTACCAGAGGTTGTTTGGGGAAGGTTTGGTCGAACTCATAGGTGGCGAGACACTAGAGCAACTCGCACTAAACCAAACGCTGTTCGAGTTTCTAGACGAACAGGAATTTGAGAATACACCCCTTATCGAACTCCTTGGTGGATGGCTCCAAATAGCAAGCCCTTTCCGTGGACAAGAGATAATTTGCTACCACAAGAACTGGGCCTACTTCGAAGACCGCTTCCAAGTACGCTGTGCAGATTATGTGGAGGCAAAGCCCGGTATTCCGCCAACACCAGGACATGTAGCTCAGCTAATCAACCGCATGCGGGAAGAGAACCTGAATGTGCTCTTGTCCGCGACGTATTTTGACGAGAATAAAGTAGAGACTGTCGCAACTCGGGGTGACGCAATTTTCGTTCGGGTCCCTCTGGCACCCTATGCCAGAGAAGGTGTTGATGATTACTTCACATTGGTTGATACCTGGGTAATAGAGCTCGCCCAGGCCTTTGTCAGCCGATGATTCTCGCACGGAGATAAGGTGATGCTCGATCTAATGATCCCACCGATCGTGGCGGCGCTTGTTATTCTTTCGATCCATGCATATCTGGGCCTACACGTTATCGCCCGTGAAGTGATCTTCATTGACCTCGCCTTCGCTCAAATCGCAGCGCTCGGAACTACTGTGGCCCTCTTGATGGGCATCGAGCCCAGTACGACCGGGTCACTCTTGTTCGCCTTTGGGTTCACGCTTCTCGGTGCCTTGCTCTTCTCAATAACTCGCATGGAGAAATCGATTGTACCCCAGGAGGCGATCATCGGGGTTTCGTATGTGGTCGCGTCCGCTGCGGTGATTCTGCTTGCCAGTCTTACAGCGGAGGGTTCTGAACATCTCCAAGAGACGCTTACAGGTACATTGATTTGGGTTGGCTGGCCTGCCATAGGCAAGATGGCGAGTGCGTATGTAGCCGTAGGGCTCGTTCACTACTTACTAAGACGGAAATTTTTGGCCCTGACTTTCGTACCTGAGAGGGTCGGAAATATCAGGCTCTGGGACTTTGTGTTCTATGTGACCTTTGGGATCGTGATCTCTCTCTCAGTTGAGATTGCTGGAGTACTAATGGTCTTCACAGCGCTAGTGATCCCAGCAGTGATTGCTTTTCTCTACACCAATCGCTTTGGGCTGGCCCTCTTTATTGCGTGGGGTGCTGGAACTGCCTCCATCCTGAGTGGTATCGGTGCTTCGTTCTACTGGGATCTGGCGACAGGTCCACTTCTCGTCTGCACATTCGGTGTAAGTCTGATCTTGGCGGCCGTACTCCGGCCGGTTCTAGGTATCCGACCTGGTCGTAAGATTGTAGTGGCCAGCCTTGAGCAGGGTGACTAACTGCTTTAGTGCGTCATTAGGAAAGTTTCTGGCGTGGTCAACTTTAATCAACCATACCCTCGGGTATCCTTGCTGTAGCGCATCTACTCAGTCTATTGAACATTCGGGCATGCCGTATCCATCTTGAAGTTTATCTGACTTACCTGAAGAGACGGAGTCTTCTCATGAGCCGCTACATGCTATCTCGCCTGCTTACACTGTTGACTCTTGCCTGTGCTTTCAGTGGGCTCAAAGCACAGGCCCAAGAGAGCTCTTCACGTCTCAGGGTCGGCCACTATCTCGATTGGGAATTTGTCCAAAATCCCCAACTCTCTCCTGATGCCACCCAGTTGGTGTACGTCCGAGAATGGATTGATAAAGTCAACGACAGGCACGCATCTGAAGTTTGGATTATGGACGCCGATGGCGGCCGGAACCGTTTCTTGCTAGAAGGCGGTTCACCAGCTTGGTCTCCCGATGGAACCAGGGTGGCTTTTGTGAAACAGGGTGAACCTCAGGGTGCACAGATTTTTGTACGTTGGATGGACGCAGAAGGGGCAGTGTCGCAGGTGACGAGGATGACAGAGTCGCCATCGAGCATCCAGTGGTCACCGGATGGTAATTGGCTTGCCTTTAATGTATTAGACGAAGCTCCGATGGATCCAGCATGGCAGATAGAGATGCCCCAGCGCCCTGAGGGTGCCGACTGGACGGCATCTCCGAGGATCGTAGAGAAGCTCAATTATAGGCGTGATGGTTCTGGGTGGTCCCCTGTGGGTTCGCGGCACATCTATGTTGTTTCTGCATCAGGGGGCACAGCACGGCGAGTGACTAGCGGAAACTTTGACCATGGCTCTCCGCAATGGATGCCGGACGGTCAGAGCATTTTATTCTCGGGTCTCAGGGTTGAGGATGCTGAGTATCAGTATCGCGAGTCCGCTCTTTACTCGGTTGACGTGGCATCGGGCACGATTCAGCAAATCACAAACCGACGAGGGAGCGAAACCAGCCCTCTCCCCTCCCCAGATGGAAGCTTGATCGCATACCAAGGTGACGAGTTCACGACGGACACGTACACGGAAAGAGAGATGTACGTAATGAATGCGAATGGTTCGGGATCACGAGTTATAGCCCGTGAGATGGGAGGCATTGGCAACGTGAGGTGGGCTGCTGATGGACGTGGTCTCTATTTCACGGCTTCGATGAAGGGGACTTCGAACCTCTGGTTCGTGCCACTTGAACGATCCCTTCAGAATCCCAATGGAGTGCCGCGGAGTGTCACTGAGGGCAACCATATGCTCTCGACAACAGATATCGCGGATAATGGCTCAGCAGTGGGAATCCGAACGTCATACTATGAACCCGGGAGCCTAGTGACCTATTCACTTCAGAACCCTAGTGAGATCCGTGTCCTCAAGGGAACGAATGAAGCAGTGTTGTCTCAGGTAGAATTAGGTGAGGTAGAAGAGATTTGGTACAAGTCTGTCGATGGGCTCGACATCCAAGGTTGGATCAACAAGCCGCCAGACTTTGATAGCTCAAAGAAATATCCATTGATCTTGCGAATCCATGGTGGTCCGCACTCGATGTATAACTCTGGGTTCGACTTCAAGAACCAAGATCACGCGGCGAATGATTATGTAGTTCTCTACACGAACCCAAGGGGCAGCTCAGGTTACGGATCAGAGTTTGGCAACGCGATCAACTATGCCTATCCATCGATGGACTACGACGACCTCATGGTTGGAGTCGATTCCTTGATAGCTCGAGGCTATATCGACGAAAGAAACCTTTTCGTTTATGGGGGTTCGGGTGGTGGTGTGCTGACGTCCTGGATAGTAGGACACACAAACCGCTTCACGGCCGCTGTCGCGAAAGCACCTGTGACGAACTGGATGAGTTTTGTCGGTACCACGGATGGAGCGAGTTGGTACTTCGATTTCGAGAAGCATTTCTGGGAAGACCCATCAGAGCATCTGCAACGCTCACCACTCATGTACGTGGGCAACGTCACAACGCCCACGATGCTTATGACAGGAGAACGGGATCTACGCACGCCTATGGAGCAAACTGAGCAATATTATCGGGCGCTAAAGCTCCGCCAAATCCCGACAGCGATGGTTCGTCTCACGGACGGATGGCACAGCCGAAGCCGTCCCCCGACCAACTTTATACGTGTGCAACTCCTGTTGAGAAATTGGTTCGACCGCTACAAGGTCGTTGGTGATCCCGTGACTGATGGGGGACTCGGAGTAGGGAGCAGATAAAGGATTAGAATTGCGGTGGACTAAGGGCGACTCAGTTTCTGAGCTGAAGTCCTATTCCTAAGTCCAGACTTAATGAAACAGCGTGGTCCTTCCTGATCGCGGTGCTTGCGTTATGTCGCCGGTATATCAGTCCTGGAGAGAATCGGAGCTTCCCTGCAGAAAAAGCCAGACCAAGGCCCGCCTCGACTCCGATGCCGCCATTAAGCTTGTCTCCATCGGCTCCGGTTCCGCCGTAGAGTAGGCCCACCTGCATCCAAGGCCCTCCGCGGCTCAGAGAAAGCCCAAGGCGCGCATCGTTTCCGGCGAACGTTATATCACGGTCGGTACAGAAGCCGTTGGTGCATCCAAACTGAGTTCGCACGAATCCAGCGTATAGGCCAAGAACTCCCGATGTCTGAAGAGAAATCAGCCCGGCAACCGACAATCCTGGCTCAAGTTCCATTGCAGCTGCAGTGGCAGTATGGCTCCCAACTGCGATTCCGCCCCGGACCTCAGCGTATATCTGTGCCTCTATTGGGTTATAGAGTAGGCCGGACAGCCCCAACAGAAATACGGGTAGAGTGAGTGACCAACACTTAAGGGGAGTTCTCATTCCATACCCCCGATAATTCGACGTGTACTAACACCGTCTGTAACTAACACATCCACTTCCGGAGAAACTGGGAGTAGCGTCTCATCCCATTCTCTGATTATGGACTGGATTCGCCCAGTTTGTCGATTAGTGATCACCGCGAGCTCGGGGCTGGGCACTGCAGCTCCGAGCTCTATCTGACCTTCAGGGCCTAGCAACTGGATTCTGTTGAGTTCATCAGCTGCTCCCGCTTGGAACGGAAGGGCAAAATAGAAATCGCCTCCACTGGCGTACTCAGTCTCAGCGAGCGAGAAACTAAGGGAGAATAATGAGCCACCGCTCGCGTTGAATCCTTCGATCTGATATGGACCATCTTCAACTGGGAGCACCACAGGTGCAGTCATGTGAATTGCAGGCTCCAGTGTAAGCACGCCGTCGTCAGATCCCCCCCATAGAATCAAGACATCTTCAGATTGGGGAGTCCTGTCAGATTGTCGTGGACTTGGCCCTTCATTCGCACGGAACGCGAGGGATTTTTCAAAATGGTAATCACTGATCCACTCAGGGCTACAGTACGACATGAGGTCTTTGATTACCCCAGGGTTCTTGAGTTCGCCTAGGCCGGAAGCACCGCGTGGATCATACCCCCATTTCCCGATAAACCCGCCCGAATACGGATAGTTTTGATCTGGCCCTGACGGTCCTCCACAGGGAGCGTGGCGCAGACTCATGTTGTGACCCAACTCATGGGCTAGAGTGAATTCTGATGGTCGTCCAACGCTTGTCGGTCTACCTATGTAGCCAAGTCCGCCCCATGCCGATCCTTGGGGCAGGGTAACCGCCCCGTAGTAGTAGTGACCCGGTCCATCTGGATCTGTTCTTCGTAAGAGGTCGATCTCTCTGAGAAAACTGCTCCATCCTGACTTCTCAGTGAGATTCGCGTCAGTCGTGTAGGTGTCTCTGACATCGACTTCGAAGTCGGCGATTGGGAATATCAGCCGAGTGTACTGTACCTGGTCGGCGTACTTAGACAGGTTTCCAGTCCAATTGAAGATTTGCCCAGAACAAGCCGGGAAGGGAGATCCGCACGCCAACACCGGAACGACGCGGAGGTAGAACGGTTCTACCTCGCGGGGATTGAGCGCCATACGACCTGATTCGGGTACGCGCACGGAGCTTCCTGGAGCGAGCGGTACAACTTCCTCAGGATCCAATTCGACCACTAATTCCACGCCCGGCTGTAATACAGCTGCTGGGATAAGCGTATTGTACGATTTTTCGAGTTGGCTCTGATCAGGGGATACCGGAAGAAAATACAGTGGAGATAGCATCCTGACCGAGTAGACAACCTCATCTCCGGAATAAAACGACGCTCTAACCGTAGGTTCAAAGAAGCTCATTTGGTCGCCAGTCATAAAGACTCTGAGCAGTGCGTCTTTCCCAGCGATAAGCGGAACACTACCCGTGAGAGCTTGAACACTTTGTATTAAGTGAACGAAGGGTGCAGAAAGCTGAACCTCAGTTGGATTCACTCGAACTCGGGTTTCAGCTTTCAATCCGGCTACTTCCCCGGCCACAGTCACTTCTCCGCCCTTGAGTCCCTCCATAGAACCATCACCTGATACTCTCAGAATTTGTGGATCGGAGATCGACCAATCTGGTAGAGCCCAGGTAGGCAGTGGCGTAAAGGCCTGTTGATCCTGGTCGGTAACGACAGCTCTCAACGCCGCGGTATGCCCTTTTGTCAGGACTGTATCGATCGGGAGTACTGACAGAGCAGTTGGATTCCGATCAGGTTCTAGTGCCAGATCAGCACACCCCATTACGGTAATGAGCACTGCGGCAGCTAGCGGTATAGTGACTAGAATACGGATATCGGATACTCCGGCTGAGTGGCTCATTTTCTGCGTACACGATTCATGGATGGTGAAACATTGCAACAGCTTTGCCAGGAGGGTCAAGCGGAGCATTTTTTCTGCGGCCTTTTGATTACTCGTTGAGAAGGCTCACTCACCAGGGTTAGGTTAGCCACTGTGGCACCTGCGCCTGTAGCTCAGCTGGATAGAGCATCGGCCTTCTAAGCCGAGGGTCCCAGGTTCGAGTCCTGGCAGGCGCGTTCCTCTGAAGTAGTAATTCACAGCCGTATTAGGACCTTAACATATGGGGTCAGACTCTAATTAGTTAACTCGGGCACGCTTCTAGCTATGGAACAAGCGCAACTGTAGTAGTCCACTAGCGGTATTCTGAGCGATTTAGCAGGTTGGTCACCGGTTCCAAATTTTGGTTTATGAACAAGACCGTAATCATGCGCAAATACGTACTCGTCACTTTGTTTCTGTTGGTGGGGTGTGACTCGCCGACGGTTCCAAATGGTGTGACGTCACTTACGGTTAATCCGTCGCCCGTAAATTTCAATGCACTGGCTGACACCATCCAAGCAACTGTCAGCATCGGCGGAGCGAGTGACGCGGTGGTAAAGTGGTCTGTCTCAGATTTGTCTGTTGTGAAAGTTTTGTGCTGGTCCGGTCAAACTTGTCAGCTCATCTCTGTAGCGAATGGTACATCTACGCTCACAGTAACCTCAGGCTCTGTTACTACCTCGGCACCTATCGAGGTTTCCCAACTTGCTGCGAGCTTCGAGTTGTCCGATACGGCTCTAAGCTTTTCGGCGTTAGGTGATGAAACTCAGCTCACGATTGCACCGAAGGATAGGATGGGTCATGAGATGAGTGGTGCCGAGGTGGTTTGGGCTACATCTAATGAATCTATCGTAGCTGTTTCGGATTCCGGGCTAGTCACTGCAACCGGAATCGGTGACGCGATAATTACCGTAACGTCGGGTTCCCTGGAAGCCACTGCCTCGGTCATGGTTAAGCTTTGGACATCGGTCTCAGTCGGGCAGTCGCACAGCTGCGCAATTACGACTTCAGCTGAAGCATATTGCTGGGGCTCCAACCAATACGATCAGTTGGGACTGGGTGAGAGCATGAGCGATACTTCAGAGGTTGACGTTCCAGGTCTTGTGAGTGGCGGACACTCTTGGGAGTCGATCTCATCTGGAGATCAGCACACTTGTGGCGTGACCACAGCCGGGGACTCTTACTGCTGGGGAAATGCGGGGTACAGCCGAATGGGTGACGGTACAAGTGGTTCGACTCGCCCAACTCCAGCTCTCGTCATCGGTGGGCATTCCTGGGCCTCGCTGTCAGGAGGCAGACGTCACACGTGTGGGATCACGAGGTACACTGAAGCAGGCTGTTGGGGTGATAACTATTACAGGCAGCTGGGTGACAGCACTCGCTCGACTCGCTCGAGTCCTAGGTTGGTTTCAGGTGGGAATGCCTGGCAATCGATCTCGGCAGGATACGATCACAGTTGTGGGATTACCACGTCTAGCCAGGCGTATTGCTGGGGGAATGGACAAGCGAGCAAGCTGGGTTATGGGGATAACGAAAGCCGTATAGCCCCAACTCTTGTGCGTAATGGCTACGTGTGGCAATCGATCTCAACAGGCCGCTATCACACATGCGGAATAGTGGCCAATAATGAGGCTTACTGCTGGGGATACAATGGGAATGGGAGGCTCGGTGACGGGACATATAACTCAACAGTAGCTGAGCCTAGAGCAAAAGTAGTAGACATCATGGATGGATGGGCCTCCATCTCGGCAGCTTATTCACATACCTGTGCCGTAACGGTGATCGGTGAGGGTTACTGCTGGGGCTCCGGTGGTTCAGGGCGTTTAGGTAATGGGACGTCAGGAACGCGTCGGCGCCCGACATTGATCAATGGTTTGCACGAGTGGGAAACGATCTCTTCGAGATGGTACCACAACTGCGGAGTCACAACAGACGGTGCGATATACTGCTGGGGTTCTGGTGGTTCAGGTCAGTTAGGTGATGGACAAGGGTCGACTAATTATCTCCCCGCCAGGGTTCTTGCGGCATGGTAAACGGGCATCGAATAGTGCTGCCGAGCATCCCCTCTGGAGGATGGAAGTCCATAAGGTCAAAGTTGGGGTTACACCGTAGTGCCACAGCACGAATTCTCAGCTGTGGTGTGTTCCTGGTTCTTGCTGCTTGCAATGCGGAGCAGGTGACAGCTCCCACGACACCAACATCGATTACGATTGATCCTCCTAGCCTCAGCTTGACGGCGCTGAATCAAGAGGGCCGACTCACTGCAACGGTCAGAGATGAGAATGGCGGCCCAAAGGAAGAAGCTCCGGTAACATGGACTACCTCAGATCGTAATGTAGTCGCTGTATTTGCTGCTCTGGGGTTGGTAACCTCGCGTGGCGAAGGGACGGCTACGATCACTGCTACCTCGTGTTCTGGTAACTGTTCTGCGACGGCGACTGTCACTGTTAATCAAGAAGCCGAGTCAGTCGCGCTGTCCGATAGCACTCTGATTTTTTCCGAAGCCGGTGTGACCGTTCAATTAACAGCCAAAGTTGTAGACGCAGAGGGTTACCCGGTCGCCGGTGACACCGTGACTTGGTCAACCTCACATTTGGGCGTCGCGACTGTATCGTCCACGGGCTTAGTCACCTCTGTCGCAACCGGAACTGCGGATATCACAGCCAGTTCTGGATCTGCTAGCGCAACTGCCTTAGTAACGGTTACCCAATGGTCATCAATTTCTGCCGGAGTCTTCCACACATGCTCGAAGCTTGGAGAGGGGGCGTACTGCTGGGGTGAGAATCTCTCCGGTCAATTGGGTGATGCTGCGACATCCAGCTACCGGTCGGTAGCAACGCATGTAGTTGGTCCACCGAATACCTGGCAGTCGGTCTCCGCCCGATATGATCACAGCTGCGGTTATGCCCCTTCAGGTGAAGGCTACTGCTGGGGTGAGAACAGCCGCGGACAGATCGGGAACGGTGACACGACTGATGTTTCGGTGCCGACTGCAATGGCCGGCACTGGGTCTTGGGGTTCGATCTCTGCAGGCTGGTATCACAGCTGCGGCGTGACCCCTTCAGGTGAAGGCTATTGCTGGGGTGAGAATCCGAGGGGACAGTTAGGTAATGGTGATAGTATAGACGTCTGGACCCCGACACCCGTGGGTGGTAGCCGTACGTGGACATCGATCTCAGCGGGAGGAAACTTTAGCTGTGGCGTGACCACGTCCGGGGAGGGGTACTGCTGGGGGTATAACTATTACAGGCAGTTGGGTGATGGCACGCGCACAAGCCGTTCAGTTCCGACCGCTGTGAGTGGCGGACATACCTGGGCATCAATATCCACCGGAAGATATCACTCCTGCGGAGTCACTACGTCCGGAGATGGTTATTGCTGGGGATATGGGAACTACGGTCGACTAGGAAACGGCAGTACGGCCCATCGTTCGATTCCAACCTTAGTGAGTGGTGCCCATAGGTGGGCAACTATTGCTGCAGGAAGCCGATACCACACGTGCGGAGTGACTACGTCCGGAGAGGGCTACTGCTGGGGACGAAACAGTTACGGTCAGGTCGGTGATGGTGCGATGACCAACCGTTTGATCCCGACGGTGATTTCTGGAGAGCACGTTTGGGAGTCAATTTCCACAGGAGGGTACCACGCTTGTGGATTGACTGTGGGTGGCGGGGCCTACTGCTGGGGTCGGGATGAATATGGGGGGTTGGGCAATGGCCTAGCCGGGGACAGTCGGGTGCCGATCAAGATCTTCATGCCCAACTAGCTCAATACACAGAACGACTATCCCGCAGGAGGGCGACGCCTGCCCGAACTCATCAGCAGGGCAGGGCTGCTTCGAGGCTATGTACGAGGCTAGCACGCTGATGCTTGGAAGCAGAGGGTATCACCACCAGCCGGGATATGACCTGTCTTATCTAAAATTCCGTCTAATCTGATATTCGCGATCGATGGTCCGTCGGCAGTCATTGTAACTAGAGTGACATGATCGAATGACATCTCACTGCTCGAGGATTGGGAGCCTCCTGTAGTACCGAGCATGATGTAGTCTCGGCTGTTCCTTATGGTGTGTGAATACGTGTGAAGGTGTCCGTTGAATAGGGTGTAAGGACGATTCGATAGAGCAGCTTCGATTGCTGCAAAGTCGGGCTCATCCTCATTCTGCCAGACGGGCTTGTGCATGAAGAGCAGTGTCCATCGAACATCAGGATAGTCGTCGAGCACGTCGACAAAATAACGGGCCTGCTCAGGTCCAATCTCGCCGGTCATGCGCTCGGGCATCTGGTAGTACTTCATCTCCTGAGCCCTCTCAGGATCTTCCGCTCCAACACTGAGAGCATCTGCGCGAGCTTGGTATATTTCACGCATACGCTCGGGCGTGTAATCCTCTGAATCCAGTGCCAAGAAAAGCACGTTCTTGTATATGAAGTGATAGTAGCGGGTGCCATACCTTGTCTCCCACACCTGTCTCATGACTTCGTTCGTCAGGTCGTGGTTCCCGCCGACGCGGAATACGGGAGCTACAACCTGGGCAGCCCGCTCATCAAAAGAATCCCACTCTTTCACGAGTTGTGTCTCATCTTCAGTTCCACCCTCGATGAGGTCACCGACACTCAGGATGAGCTCGGGACGCAAGAGAGACAGTTGCTCCACCGCAACCTCAAATACCCGTTGCCGTTCTCCTCCGTTTAGGTCAGAAAATATAGCGAATGTGAACTTGTCCTCAGCATCGTTGAAGCTGTCGTGGGACCAAGGCGTAGCGTCAGTGGCTGAATCATACAGGAAAGTGTTCGTGTTTGGTTCCGAGCAGGCCAGGAAACAAGCTAGAAGCACGAGTAGTGATCTTTGTAATGTGACCATTTTGGATATTTTCTGGTGAGAAGGTTGTCGGGGTCTCGAGCGGATGACGAGGTCTGGATCATCTAATTCAGTTCATCTTGCGCGCGTTAAAAAGCCTCCTCCAGATTAGGTTTACGCTCAATCTAGGATTGCTTAGCTTCTCGCGCTTGCAAGCAGGTAATTCTTGGGAGGAGCTTCTCTTGAGTAGTTCTCAAGTACTGTTGCAGTGATGATCGATGGTGGGCGTAGCTCAGTTGGTTAGAGCGCCGGGTTGTGGTCCCGGAGGTCGCCGGTTCAAATCCGGTCGTCCACCCTTTTTAATAGTTGAGGAAGGCAGGCTGTAATATTGGGTGGCCAGAGACTGTTGACCCCTCTAGGAGGCAGGATTATCATTCCGTTCTCGCAGCGGGCGGCTGCTGGACTGCCGTCGCTGCGTTTTGCTCGCAGTGGAGTTCCCTATCTGTCGCTTCCGCGGCGCAAGAACACTCCCACGTGGGCATATCTAGCTGATTGAAAACTGAGGTTTTGAGTGTGATTTGAGCGGGCCCAAGTCGGTGGGCACTACGTCCCACCGCATTCGACCTTAGGGTCGATTGGGTCAACCAACGTAGATTCCGAACGTTAGATCGGAAGTATAGGTCGCGTTCGCTTAGAGCTATTCAAGCTTTTTTTCAACGGAGAGTTTGATCCTGGCTCAGGACGAACGCTGGCGGCGTGCTTAACACATGCAAGTCGAACGAGGACCAGGGAGCTTGCTCCCTGTAACCGAGTGGCGAACGGGTGAGTAACACGTGATCAACTTGTCCTAGGGCGGGGGACAACCTGGGGAAACCCGGGCTAATACCGCATGATGTCTCATTCTCGCATGGGGATGAGATCAAAGAGGGCCTCTGCTTGCAAGCTCTTGCCCAAGGAGGGGATCGCGACGTATCAGCTTGTTGGTAGGGTAATGGCCTACCAAGGCTACGACGCGTAGCGGGTCTGAGAGGATGACCCGTCACATTGGGACTGAGATACGGCCCAGACTCCTACGGGAGGCAGCAGTAGGGAATATTGCGCAATGGACGAAAGTCTGACGCAGCGACGCCGCGTGT
>DUBS01000021.1 GCA_012960225.1 Gemmatimonadota bacterium
TGTTCATTACAGTCGGGTTCTATATAAATTTTTACAGACAATCTTTGTCACAAAACGGATAAAATAAAAAGCAGTGAAGAAGGTTGGAAACAGTGAGGAAAATCTTATTCACTGTTCGAACTCAGTCCGTCACAGTGGAGTAACCCACTTGTGAAAGTTGTCCTGCAGCGGGTGTCGTCGGCAGAGGTCACCGTCGACGGGCGATCTGTCGGTGCCATTGGCACGGGCTTTGTTCTTTTGGTTGGCTTCAAAGCGAGTGACGGAGAAGTAGAAGCAACTTGGATCGCGGACAAAATCGTTGGACTGAGAATCTTTTCAGATGCTGAAGGAAAGATGAACCGCTCGCTGAATGATGTAGAGGGAGAGCTTCTTGTAGTGAGCCAATTCACGCTATATGGAGATGTCAGGAAGGGACGTAGGCCTAGTTTTATCGACGCCGCACCTCCAGAGATTGCGATATCTCTGTACGACAACTTTGTGGCCTTCCTCAGTGAGAGAGCTCCGGGTCGGGTAGAAACCGGAGAATTCGGAGCGGCCATGGATGTGGAACTCGTGAATCAAGGTCCGGTCACGATCTTGCTTGAGCGCTAAGGCTAAGGTTCTTGTGGTAAGCATGACGAGACTGATCCTGGCATCCAACTCACCTCGTCGATTGGATGTTCTTCACCAACTTGGACTCAATCCTGTCGTACAGTCACCGGCAGTTGATGAGATATACATGCCAGGAGAATCTCCTGCAGCTCATGTAGAGCGCCTCGCACGCGCTAAAGCAGAGGTAGTTGCCGAGACAGAACCAGATGCTCTGGTGATCGGAGGAGATACCGTTGTAGTTAGCGAAAATAGATTATTGGGTAAGCCTGAAGATGAAGGCGCTGCGGTTGAGATGCTTCTTTCTCTTGCTGGCCGTGAACACCAAGTTCTCACTGGACTTGCCATTTCAGGACACGACGGAACAGTTAGTGCTGTATCCAGCACTGAAGTTCGTTTCCGCAACTTCACTGAAGCAGAAGCTCGCCGTTACGTGATGGGTGGGGAGCCAATGGATAAAGCGGGTGCCTACGCAATCCAAGGGTTGGGAGCGGCGTTGGTGGCTGGAATCGTTGGGGACTACTATACCGTCGTGGGCTTCCCCGTCGGCACTTTCCTAGACTTACTTTCACGGTTTGGGTGGCGGTACGAGTTCGGTAGCCTGTCTCAAACCAACTAGAGCTGGAAGTCAGCCAACGATTGGAGCCTACATGAGCATTTCCTCTGTCTTGGCGATAGACCAGGGAACAACCGGCACAACTTGTCTAGTCATAGGGCAGGACGGAACAATCCTAGGTCGAGCATACTCTGAATTTACCCAACATTTTCCGCAGCCAGGATGGGTCGAGCACGATGCATTAGAGATTTGGAATACTACTGTTCATGTTGCACGTGCAGCGATTGATAAAGCGTCCGGAGCAGATATTTGTGCGGTTGGTATAACAAACCAGAGGGAGACCGTGGTGCTCTGGGATCGAGAGACACTCGAGCCCGTCCATCGAGCCATTGTTTGGCAGGACCGAAGAACGACTGATGTATGCCGAGGACTTAAGAATGCAGGTCATGAGAGTGAGGTAAGAGCTCGCACAGGGTTAATACTCGACCCCTATTTCTCGGGCACCAAGATTCAATGGATTCTAGACCGGGATCCTGATCTGCGGTCTCGTGCAGAATCTGGTGAGCTCGCTGCTGGTACAATTGATAGTTGGCTTCTGGCACGCCTCACGGATGGAACAGTTCACGCGACTGACCCCACGAACGCGTCGAGGACCTTACTTTTCCATCTTACTGAAGGCGTATGGGATCCATGGCTCCTAGACCTTTTGGGCGTGCCCAAAAGTTTACTACCGGAAGTGCGCCCTAGCTCTGGTGATTTTGGTATAGCTTCGGGTGTCCACTTAGGTATTGAAGCGCCGATTGCTGGTATCGCAGGAGATCAGCAGGCAGCACTGTTTGGTCAAGGATGTTGGTCCCCAGGTTTGGCCAAGAACACCTACGGTACAGGCGCTTTCTTGCTCTTGAATACGGGTGAAGAAGCAGTGCCGTCCACGCGCGGTCTGCTCACAACGGCTGCCTGCAACAAGAAAGGTGGGTTGGCCTACGCACTCGAGGGTTCAGTCTTCATTGCGGGTGCTGCTATCCAATGGCTTCGGGATGGGCTAGGGCTTCTGGAGGTAGCAGAGCAGTCTGAGGCTATGGCGAGGTCCGTAAAAGACAATTCTGGCGTCTATTTTGTGCCTGCCTTCGTAGGGCTTGGGGCTCCCCATTGGGTGCCTGATGCACGTGGAATGCTCGTAGGGCTCACTCGTGGAACGAAAAGAGAGCACATTGTGAGAGCAGCGTTGGAGGCCATGGCATATGGGACAATGGATGTTCTCCAGACGATGGAGGAAGAAGCGGCGCTCGAGACCCAGGAATTGCGTGTAGATGGTGGTGCAGCTCTGAACGATTGGCTCATGCAGTTCCAGGCAGACGTGCTCGGTATTCGCCTACGTCGACCAGAAATCGTGGAAACCACCGCTCTGGGAGCGGCTGGTCTTGCGGGACTTGCGACGGGTGTTTGGTCGGATGCTGACGACTTTCTTTCAGTCCAGGGATCTGGGACCCAATGTGAGCCAAGAATGTCTGAAACTGACCGGTCAGCACTTAAGACGGAGTGGGATCGGGCTGTCCGTGCTGCCATTCAGTGGGCTGGTGACTAATGACCTTGGCACGGAAGATCGATCCTCCATTCCGTATTGCGGTCGTAGGGGGTGCTCAGGCCTCAGAAATCGAGTGGGAATTAGCGTTAGATTTGGGAAGACAACTTGCTGGTTTAGGAGCTCTAGTGGTGTGTGGAGGAGGGGGAGGTGTGATGGAGGCCGTAGCTCAGGGTGCAACCGAAGCCGGGGGGCTAGTCATTGGTATTCTTCCAGGGTCTGACCCAAAGTCAGCAAACCCCTGGGTTGGCATCCCACTCGCCACTGGGATGGGGGAAGCGCGTAATGCACTGGTAGTCCAGGGAGCGGAAGCTGTTATCTCGGTTGGTGGTGAGTGGGGAACACTCTCTGAGATTGCTCTAGCTTCAAAAATCGGCCTTTCTGTGGGAATACTCGGTACTCCACCCGCTGAGGGACTGGGGTTACGGATGCTTGAGGGTCCCATTGAAGCAGCAGGATGGGCGCTAGAACGGGCTCAGGCATTCCGGGGAAGCTGACAAAGATTTCCTCCAAGATGCTCTGAATCTTCTGTCCCCCGGAGGGTCGTGAATATCAGGGGATCCTTTGGACTGGTCCCAACTAGGGGAGTTCGGCTAGATTCGAAGCCTTCAGGAAGGAACCGGTATTGAGGAGGGGACTATGAAAAATCATAGCCGTTTCATGGTTGGACTCGTGAGTGTGGCCGCGGTCGTCTCCTATTTGATCTGGACCGGCGTTAGCGAGACGATGGTCTACTATCTGACTCCTGTCGAACTCATGGCGAAGGTTAAGGATGATCGCACCTTCCACGAGGTAGGGGTAAAGGTTAGTGGTAAGGTGCTTCCGGGGACGTACAAGCGCGTTGACGGAGAGCTGCTTCACACATTTATGGTACGTGATCTTGCGGACGAATCAGTCACTTTTCCCGTCGAATTTCGAGATGCACTTCCGGACACCTTCACCGATGACACGGAAGTCGTACTTGAGGGGCGCCTTCGCGGGGATGGTGTTTTCGAGGCCCAGACTCTCCTGACGAAATGCGGCAGCCGGTACGAGGCCGCTCCGGAGGACCTCGCCGGTTGACCATGCTCTCTAACGGGGAGCGAGTCACTTGACGATTCTCGGGGAATACGCCCTCTGGATTGCGTTGCCACTTTCAGTATGGGGAATGCTGCTCGGCTATGTGGGTGGCCGCACGCAGAGGGGTGACTACGTTCTGAGTGCGGAACGCAGTGTCTACGCGGTTTTCTTTTTACTAGTACTCGCATCTCTCGGTGTAGTAAGCGCCTTTCTGGGTGACAAATTTGAGTACTGGTACGTTGCGTCGTACTCGAATCGAGAGATGGAAGTGTTCTACAAGATCACCGGGCTATGGGCTGGACAGCGCGGTTCATTACTCTTCTGGGCGGTGGTGCTGGCGTTCTTTGCGGCTCTCTGTGTCTTCCTCAACAGGAAGAAGAATAGGGAGTTTATGCCCTACGTCGCTGGTGTCTTACAGACGATCCTGACGTTTTTCCTCATTGTATTGCTTTTCGCGGATGTCAATCCGTTCGAGCAGCTAGCATTCACCCCTGCAAACGGTCAGGGACTTAACCCCCAGCTCCAGAACTACTGGATGACGATTCATCCGCCTACGCTCTACTTGGGCTTCACAGCGTTCACGATCCCGTTCGCGTTCGCCGTGGCGGCGCTTCTGAACGGGCGGCTCGACGCGCGCTGGATCCACCTGACGCGCAAGTGGATCCTGCTCTCGTGGCTCTTCCTCTCGGTCGGGATCATTTTCGGTATGCGCTGGGCGTACGAGGAGCTCGGCTGGGGCGGATACTGGTTCTGGGATCCCGTCGAGAATGCGTCGCTCCTGCCGTGGCTGACCGCGACGGCGTTCCTGCATTCGATCCAGATCCAGGAAAGCCGCGGCATGTTGAAGGTGTGGAACATGTCGCTCGTGTTGATGACGTTCCTGCTCACGATCTTCGCCACGTTCCTCACGCGTTCGGGGCTCATCGAGTCGGTGCATTCGTTCGCGGAAGAAATCAAGATTGCGTACATCTTCCTCGGCTTCATGGGGTCGATCCTGGCGGGCTGCATCGTCCTCATTCTCTATCGTCTGCCCAAGCTCCAGAGCGAAAACCGCCTCGAGTCGTTCGTCTCACGTGAGTCGGCCTTTCTCTTCAACAACCTGATGCTGCTCGGCTTTGCTTTTGCCGTGTTCTGGGGCACGATCTTCCCCCTCGTCGCCGAGGGCTTCACCGGTGAGAAGATCAGCGTCGGGCCGCCCTTCTTCGAGAGGGTCAACTTCCCGAT
>DUBS01000022.1:0-24418 GCA_012960225.1 Gemmatimonadota bacterium
ATCACAGATGCCTGACCATGCGGACCAAGGGCACAGCCATGCAGGTGAGGCTGTGAGCTGCACAACGCTTGCCTCGCCGCCGTGGACTGGATTGCCGAACGTGGATCGAGAGCAATTTGCTGCACTTCGGGAGGCAGTTTCGGGCCTTGAGACACCGGAAGCTGCTCGTGCTGCTGGATTCAATCCCGCACTGGGTGATATCCCCGGGATGGGCGTGCATTACGTGAACTCAGCCCGCAGTAGGGATGGTGTCCAGCGGAATGCACCGGACCACCTGATGTTCGTCGAAATTGATGGTCGGGAGAGACTCGTGGGTGCGGCCTACGCCTTCGTCGATGTACCGGAAACCGAAATACCCATTCCGTTCGAAAGCGAACTTGCCAAATGGCATGATCATCCAGAGTTCGCCGACGAGGGTCGGACTCTGCACATGCTGCACACCTGGTTTATCCCATCTTCGAACGGCCCATTTGCCGGTCTAAATTTCTGGCTTCCTTATCTCACAGCTGGCGTCGCGCCACCGAGTTCGTGCTGGATGGCTGATGAAGCGGACGCAGATCGGATTCGGAATGTCTCGTTCGCACTCGTGCCGCCCAGAGCGCGCCCGGGTCAGCCAGCCCCTCCGGCTACCGAGCCTTCTGCGGAGCGGGTCAAAATCCTAGCCGCATTGGACTTTGCTGCTCGTGCCCTCGATCATGATGGTTGGGTCGAAGCCGCGGATAGCTTTCTCGCGGATCTAAGTGAATCAGAACGCATGAGGGTTGCGCTTACTCTGCGTGCGTTAACGCAGGCTCAAATGTCGTCAGCTCAGCGTGGAGGTGGTGGCAACTAGAATACGTAGCCATTTGCCAAAATAAGACTGCAATACTACAACCATTTAGGTTGCGATTGTATCCAGTCACAAGATGGACGTGTTGCTAACCGTAAGCGGTTAAAATTATGTTTCATTCACGCACTGTGGTCCTGGGGACTGCGGTGCCTGTTAATCTGAAGTACCTAAGTGTTCAAATTATTGTGGAGGATGGAATGAGATCCGTTCCGTGGTTGGCACTCGTGGTTCTGCTTCTAGCGTCGCCCCTTCAGGTAGATGCTCAACAGATCACGGGTACTGTCCGAGACCAAGCTACAGGTTCGCCGGTCGCCAATGCCCAGGTTTTCATTGAAACACTCAACCTCGGAGTGCTGACCCAAGCAAGCGGTCAGTATCTCTTGTTGGGGGTTCCAGCGGGCACGCATACGGTAACTGTGAGCTCACTTGGCTACAGGACCGAGACGAATGAGGTCACGGTCAGTGAAGGTGGGACAGGCGTTCTAGATTTTACTGTTAGTTCTCAGGCTCTCCAGCTAGATGAGATTCTTGTGACAGGAACTGCCACGGGATCCAGAGCTCGAGAGATCGGAAACGCTGTGGGGCGGCTGGATGCCAGCATAGCTGAGGTGCAGCCTATCACCAACCTGTCTGACCTCCTGCGTGGTCGGATGCCTGGGGTAGTGATCCAGCAAGGCTCGGGTGACGTCGGCACCGCCTCCACAATCAAGATCCGCGGTAGTTCCACCATGCGGCTCGTGAACGATGGGCCGCTCGTCTACATCGACGGGGTGAGAGCGAGCAACCGCATGGAAAGTGGGGGCAGGGATGTCTCCCGGATTGACGACCTTGATCCTGCGATGATTGAAAGTCTGGAGGTGATCAGGGGCCCGGCAGCTGCCACGCTCTATGGTACAGAGGCCGCCAACGGCGTCATCAATATCACGACGAAGAAGGGCGCTGTCGGTGAGGCGCAATGGAACTTCACGATGCGCCAGGGAAGCCAGTGGTTCCGCGACCCAGCCGGTCGCACTCCGACCAACTGGGGAGTGAATCCCAACACCGGTCAGATTGAATCGCTCAACATCCTAGAGAATAAGACTGAGCGGGACCTGATTTTCAGCAATGGCCACACTCAATATTATGGAATAGATGTCTCTGGTGGTTCCGACCGTTTCCGTTACTTCGTCGCCGGGTCAGCCTCGATGGATGATGGTGTGACCGAGAATAGCTGGGCGAACAAGTACAACGGTCGAATCAACCTCACCGCTCAGCCGAGTGACAACATCACGCTGACTGCGAACGCTGGTCTCGGGCTCATTCGTATGCGGATCCCTAGTGACTATCCGTATGAAGAGGCGGTCTATGCAGGCCCAGTCGATTGTGCTCGCGTTCCTGATCGTCGCTGCTACCGCCGGGGCATCCCGGAGGCTCGAGTAGCGAGGGACTTTGATTATAACAATGCGAACCGTATGACTGCGGGGTTCACGGCAACTCACACACCCTTCGATTGGTTAACGCATAGACTGACCTTCGGTACGGATCTGACGAACCAGGCTGAGGATAATCTGGATGCGTTCTTGGGGCCTGATTTTGCACCGTACTATAGCTCCAGCTCTAGAACTGGCGGGAGAAGGATAAATCGAGAATCAGTTGCCTATACTACGTTCGACTATGCCGCAACTGGTGAAAAAACATTAACGGATAACCTGGCATCGACCACGTCGGCTGGCTTCCAGGTCTATACTAAATCCATTAAGGATCTCACCGCATCCGGGAGACGTTTCCCGGCGTTGGGGCTTTCAGCTGTTAGTGCTACAGGTCAAGATGTGACGGGGTCAGACGGTCTCGTCGAGAACAACACCGTTGGCGTGTATCTCCAGCAGCAGTTTGGCTGGCAGGACCGTTTCTTTATTACGGGAGCGGTCAGGGCTGACGACAACAGTTCGTTTGGTGAAGACTTCTCTCTGGTCTATTACCCGAAGATCAGCTCATCATTCGTGGTGAATGACGCCTTACGCGTTCGGGCTGCATACGGTGAATCCGGACAGCAGCCTGATGCGTTCGACGCTCTTCGGAGCTTTACCACTCGCCTCTCACCCACTGGTGGCGCGACGGTGACTCCGTTGTCACCAGGTAACAGTGAGCTTGGACCGGAACGGGGCGTGGAGGTTGAAGCGGGATTTGATGCCACGCTATTCAATGGTCGCGTGACCGTTGATTTCACGTACTACGATCAGACAACCAAGGATGCGATCGTGGCTCGGTATGTTCCGCCTTCCACGGGGTTCACGGGTCGGCAGTTTGTGAACATCGGTGAGATCAACAACCGAGGCATCGAGCTTGGACTTGGAGCTCGGATCATCGAAAGCGAAGGCTTTGACTGGGATATGGACATCAACATGAGCACCAACAAGAATGAGGTCACAGATCTTGGTTTGAAGGAAGGCGACGATGGCTACCTGTCCTTGGGTTGGTCGACACGACATCAAGTGGGCTATCCGGTTGGATCGCTTTTCGCACCCCAAGTGGGTTACGCTCAGTTCATAGCTGGTACTGATAACATCGACAAGTCAACCATGACTTGTGACGCTTCACCAGGACCGGGCCAGGGGCCAATCGCCAACGGGGCGGGAGTTCAGGTTGCTTGTGATGAGGCTGCATGGATCTATCAGGGACACCCGGATCCTTCGCTCGAAGCTTCTCTTTCCAACTCCTTCTCGATAGGAGACCGGCTCACGATATCGAGTTTGATTCAGGCCAAGATGGGTCACACAAAATATGATCTGCAGGGTTGGTGGAGGTATGCAGCATTCCATCAGACACGGATGAATCTCTATCCACAGGAGTACGATCCCAGGCTGGTTGCTGAAGCCCAGTTCGGTTCCAGCGGCGAGTTCGCATTATGGGTCAATCCAGCTGGATTCATACGCTGGAGGGAGTTATCAGCGACGTACCAGATGCCGAGCGAATGGGCTCAGATGCTTGGCTCAAATCGTGGTTCTATCACCCTCGGTGCACGCAATCTAGGGATGATCTGGACTGAGTGGCAGGAATGGCCACACCACGATCCAGAGGTCATGGATCCGAGCAATACGTTCAGTGGAAATAGGGAACCGCAGGAAGACTCTGCAGTGCCACCACTGACGTCTTTGGTACTCACCATCCGCCTGAATCGATAGGGGGATGACAATCATGAAAAAGACATCAACGAACTTTAAGCTAGGAGCATCCCACATGAGCAGAAGTGCATGCGGGTCCAGGTCAGTAGTCCGTTTCACTGCCGCTCTCGCGCTTGGCTCGGTTCTCGTTTTAGGAGGATGTGACTCGCTTGATTCTTTACTCAGCGTGGATGCTCCATCGAGGGTCGTAGCAAGTGATTTGACTAAACCGAGTGCGGCTGGACTGCTGGTCAGTAGTGTGGCCAACGAATTGCGCTGCGCTGCTGCCTGGTATGCAGCAGCGAGTGCCCTTACCGGGATGGAGTGGGCTGACGCCTCGAACAACTCCGTCACAAACATCTGGGACTCACGGAACCACGATACGAGTGGTTACGGAGCGCAGTACGCGAACGCTGACTGCGGGAGTAGCCAACCAGCGGTGTACAAGCCCCTTTCAAGGGCGCGTTGGATCGCTGACTATACGTTGGGTAACCTGACCGAGTGGTCTGCTGCGGATGTGCCTGAAAAGGCAGCATATACAGCTGAGGTGTCCATGTATGCAGGATATGCATACACGCTCTTTGGTGAAGCCATGTGTTCCGTTGCCTTCGATGGGGGACCTGAGCAGAGCAGAGCTGATTCCTGGAATCTTGCTGTGGCACGCTTTGACGCCGCAATTTCAGGGGGCAGTGGAGATATCCAGAATGCGGCTAGGGTTGGTAAAGCCAGGGCACTTCTAAACCTTGGTAAGAAGAGTGACGCTGCAAGTGTCGCTTCTAACGTACCAGCTGGCTTTAGTTTCGAGTTGCAGTTCTCCGCCGACGCCAGTGTCACGAAGAACCCACTCTGGTTACAAAATCACGACTATAACAGTGTGACGATCGCGGAGACGCGTAAGGACCAGATGGTTGGAGGAGTAGCTGATCCACGGATAGCAGTGACCAATTCAGGAGTCGCACACCCGACCACGGGCATTGTGGTGTGGACAGCAGATAAGTTCCCTGCTGTGAATAGCCCTCTTCAGCTAGCTACCTGGGAAGAGGCACAGCTTATCAAGGCTGAGGCTGAGCACTCCGCTGGGAATCTCGCAGCTGCGGTTGCGATCATTAACACACTGCACACGAATGCAGGCCTGCCAGCGTTTGCGAGTACTGATGCCCAAGAGGTTATGGATCAGATCGTCTACGAGCGGTCGGCGGAAATGTTCTTAGAGGGCCATCACCTCTACGACATAACGCGCTACAGCATTCCGCTCGTCCCAGCTGTCGGAACGTATTCACCGTTTGGAGACACTTTCGGAAATGACCTGTGCTTCAAACTTCCGGCTACCGAGTTCCAGAATAACACGAATATCGGTTAGGGAGAGTGATCTGATCAGCGCCTAGGTTGGCGTAAGAATCTCGAGGTCAGAGGTTCTTTGGAGTAGTGAGTGGGGACGGACCCGGATCCGGGTTCGTCCCCACTCTTCTATGAGCCCCAAGCGGGTCCGAAGATCCCCGGTTGGTTAGCCTCCCGTCAGGATGTGGATTACCCCAGACGTGTGTCCAGTACCCCAGCGTATGCTCGCGTCGATGCCTCTTACGAACTCCATTCGCTCTATCTGACTAGGAGGGATCTGGTGCAGCGTCATGAGGCCTCCAAACAGAACATCATTCATGTACACGAGTGCATAAGACGCCTCTGGGGATCCCAAAGAAACCTGACCCCGGGCTCGAAGCCAATTGGGGCGCAGTCGTTGTATGAGTTCATATGCGGTTGGGTCTGCTTCACCATCGCGAAAGATCTCTTCGCGCAAGAGTTCATCCGGGGATGTTCGCCGTTCGCCACCATTACTCGCCGGTGATGGTGTTTGGCTGAATGGATTCGGAATGATTGAGCATGCTCCAAGACAGACTAACATTGCAAGGCTGAGTGCGTTGACAGTGCACCGTATCGGGTAAGGCAACCGTGATCTCATAGCCTTATGCTCTGGGAGTGATCTGTCGCAGTTTAGCGTACGTCTACTGCCTCCGCATCTTCTTATCTCGGCTATCCTCCGGGTACCGGTACCTTCGGCAGGGAGGGTTCTCCAGGATCGACTCCTCGGCTGCGATTAGTGGCCCAGCGGGTCCAGCCTATCATGACCCCTAAGATGCCGGCCGCGAATACGATTGTCTTCCGAGTGCTGAAGCGCCTCACCTCGAGTCCGCTTACATCTTGTAATGCTATTGGCACCGTTCCAGCCTCAGTAGAGAGGATGGAGTCATTTCTCATTAGAGGGTCCATGACAATCATAGTATCTCCATCCGGCAGTCTGAAACGCACCCCGGACGGAAGCTCTCCGAGGATGACTGTGCGTGGATTGACGGTTGTAGGTTGCCAGATATGGCAACCCGTTAGCAGTGCGATAAGGAGTGTGGCTATGAGCTGCCGTGCTACAGGGACCCGTGTTCTCATCTAAGATTTTCTCTCAGTAGGTGTGTTTTCTGATAATCCTGATATTCCTGAATCTACCAAAATGGTCCCGTTCCCAAAGACGGGGCCGCTTTACTAACCGAACCCAAACACCACCGGTAGAAGAAACGCTACGACGGCTGCCCAGGCACTATAGACGGGGAGGTAATTCCCAACGACGCGATCCATCGCATCAATCCCGACTTTACGTCGGACTAAGCCAATATAGGTCGCCAATATCCACGTGAGATGCACTAGAGCGATTACATTGACTCCGAGCACGGCCACGCGATTTGGCGTGAATCCGAAAGAAGTGATCCGGAATAGGATGGCCGACAGTGCGATGACATTGATCACGAGTGTCAAGCTAACGAGTGCGGAATTGATATAATCAATCAACCCCACATCCGCTCCTCTCTTGCGTTCTACCAATGAAAAAATGGAGATGCCGAGGACCAGTAGCAGCAGACCATTGAAAGTGATTAAAGAAGATCGATCAATGAACGGGTTTGCTCCTTCGGCTAATGCAATCACCAGATAGGTGACGATCATTATGAGAAAAAGGGGAGCAAAAACGTGAGCTAGCACGGGCGCGATTGCGGTGCGTCGATCGAACACGGCATCGAATAGATATGTTGCGCCTACTGGTACAGCGACAGCACAGAAAATCCCAACATTAGGGAAATACCATTCTTCAATGTTGAGGTCGATCAATTGGAACAAGGCAAGTGTCAGACCGCTGAGTACCAATCCACCGAGCCCGACCACGCTGGTGAGAATGACCAACTCACCATTGTAACGCAGAAAGCGAACCCGAGCGCGCGCATCTCGCCAAGAATTCCCTAAAAAGACCAGCCCGAGATAGGACCACAATGCAATCGGTAGGTGAATCAGCGCCATGACTACTGAATCAGTGTAGTACCAATCCTCTCCTAGTCTGGTAGCTGGTAGCAAGCTGACATAACCGGTTGCTATCGCAGCTAGGATCACACCGGTCATCAACAGTGCACGATCGGGCCGCCTGACCAAGAAATAGCCAGCGAGTCCCAAGATGATCCACAATGGTCCAAACCGTGGGTAGTACCACCACTCCTCGAACACGATAGCTGGGAGTCGGACAAGTGCGCCGACCGCGAGGCAGATGCCAAGCGCGTACCAAAGCTTAGTTCCGTGCTTAGCACCTAGTACCGTTTGATTGTATTCAAGGCGTGCCCTCCAACCCCGTAGCACGATCGAATCGGGTGAGGTACGAATTAATTCCTCGACAGCTTCTCGAAATGGTTCCGGATCTTGCCTATATAGTGACTCGAGTTCTTCCGGATCATGAAGATGATCTAGGATGAGGGAAGTGGTTGTTGTCATTGCGCCATGAGTTCGGTGTTTGTCGATATGATCGTTCTGGCTGCAAGATGTATTCCGTGTCTTCATCCACGCCAGGGAAGTGACCCGTAACCTGGCAGGGCATGCCGTGCTATCTCACTGCGCTCATCGATCGATCATACAATACTGTCTTGTGTCTCCGATATGGTGCCCCTGACACCTCTGGTGCGACGACACCGAAGGACATCTCTTGCGAATAACTGTTGTCTGTAGGGAGCGGGGTGCTATGAACAAGAGATTTGGGTCTCGGAGAAGCGCATTTGTCTGCATCGTCGGATGCATAGCCGTATTCTTGGTTGGATTGAGTGCTTGCCAGCAGGGCGGTGAGGTGGTTGTCATCGATGACGATGACATCGGCGGCGTTGTAAGCGGCCCAGACGGCCCTGAGGCTGGAGTTTGGGTCATCGCAGAAACCACTGACCTTCCGACCAAGTTCAGCAGGACTGTCGTTACAGACGACCAGGGCAGCTATGTCGTTCCCGACTTGCCGGACGCTACATATGACGTGTGGGTCCGCGGCTATGGGTTGGTCGATTCGGAGAAGATCCGCCTGAGACCTGGTACGACTCAGGACCTGCAGGCGGTGCTGGCACCCGACGAGCACGCTGCCGCACAGTACTATCCTGCTGGGTACTGGTTCTCTTTGATCGAGGTTCCGGCCAAAAGCGAATTTCCAGGCACAGGCCCCGGAGGTAATGGCATCTTACCAACTATGCGAAGCCAGGCAGAGTGGCTCCGGAATTTGAAGTCTGGCGGCTGTATGGCGTGTCATCAATTAGGTAACAAACCGACCCGGGAGGTTCCGGAAGCATTGGGGGAGTTTGCTTCTATGGAAGAGGCATGGGATCGTCGTATCCGATCCGGGCAGGCAGGTGGCAGTATGTACGGTGGCCTCAACAGGATGGGCCTCTCAGCTGCGTTGGAAATGTTCGCCGACTGGACCGATCGGATTATTGGGGGAGAGGTGCCTCCTGCTCCGCCACGCCCGGCGGGTGTGGAGCGCAACGTCGTGATTACTCAATGGGATTGGGCCGATCCGACGACTTATCTTCATGACGAGGCATCTACCGATAAGCGTGATCCGACTGTAAACCCCTACGGTTCTATCTATGGAGCGCTTGAGGCCAGCGCAGACTATGTGCCGGTTCTCGACCCAGTCAGTCATATGATCAGCCAGGTGCCGGTACCCGTTCGTGATCCGAATACCCCGCTTGCAGCGGGTGCCCCAATGGAACCTTCTCCCTACTGGGGAAACGAGGCGATCTGGGACAGTCGGGCAAACGTCCACAATCCGATGCTCGATGAACGTGGCCGAGTGTGGCTCACCTCACGGGTTCGTCCAGCCGAGAATCCGGCGTTCTGTCGGGAAGGGTCGGACCATCCATCCGCAAGGGCTTTCCCGACTACTAGGGCCGGCCGCCATCTCGCCGTGTACGACCCTGTCTCGGAAAAAATGACGCTCATCAGCACATGCTTTGGCACGCACCATTTGATCTTCGCCGAAGACGACAACAACACGCTGTGGACGAGTGGTGGCGGCCAGGTCATCGGTTGGTTGAACACGAAGATGTTCGACGAGACCGGTGACGAAGAGAAGTCGCAGGGCTGGACGCCGCTGATCGTCGATACGAACGGGAATGGCCAACGCGATGATTATGTCGAACCCAATGAGCCCCTCGACCCGGCGAAAGACATGCGGATCAGGTCCGGCTACTACGGTGTGGCATACAATCCTATTGACGGCTCAATTTGGGGCTCATCGTTAGGCTTTCCCGGAGCGGTTCTGAGGCTTGATCCTGGTACGGAACCGGCGACGACAGCTCTGACAGAGATCTATGAGACACCCTGGGGAAACCCAGAGGCACCCGTACAGGGGTACTCCCCGCGTGGCATGGACATCGATCGTAATGGCGTCGTGTGGACGCCTCTCGCGAGCGGACACATGGCAAGCTTCGACCGCAGTAAATGCACGGGCCCGCTCAACGGGCCGACCGCAACCGGCCAACACTGTCCTGAAGGCTGGACTCTTTATCCAGAGCCGCTACCTCAGCTCAAGGGCCTCTCAGATTCCGGCAGTGCTGAGAGTAGTTACTACACGTGGGTGGATCAGTTCAACACGCTGGGGTTAGGGGAGAATGTACCAATCAACACTGGCAATGAATCTGAAGGGTTGTTAGCACTGAGTGACGGGGAGTGGGTAGTCTTGCGCGTACCCTACCCACTGGGGTTCTACACGAAGTGGATGGATGGGCGTATTGACGACCCGGACGCGGGCTGGAAGGGAAAGGGGCTGTGGGCGACGTACAGCACACGGGCGCCCTTCCACCTCGAAACCGGTATAGGGACACCCAGCAAGGTAGTACACTTCCAACTCCGACCCGACCCACTCGCGAGGTGAGCTGGTCCACGATGAGCTTGCTTCGTAAACCTAACGTTCACGCCCGATCATGATCACAATTTTGGCACCTGGCTAACTTGCGGACCTGAGGGGTTCCCAAGCAGAATTAAGTTATGAATAGAACTCTGATTATTGGGCTCGTCCTAATATCGGTGGGGTCGGTTGATCTAGACGCCCAAGAGCCGATGGATCTCGTGAACTTGGTTCAGAGAGGTGATACCTATCTGACGCCGGAAACGCTTGTGCCGTACTCTGGCCCCGCGTTCTCAGTGTTTCCTTCAGACTCCAATCGGATCAGGGAGCAGGGCACTCTAGGGGGTGGTACGTGGGAGGGGCTCTATGAGTCCTTTTATTTTAACGGACAAGTGGACTCTAAGATCGAATACAGGGGCGGAGAGTTCGATGGTTCGTTCGAGAGGTACTACTTCGATGGTAAGTTACTAGCCAAGGGCAGCTACAGCATGGGTGTACGGTGTGGCGAATGGATCGATGAGGGTGGCCAGCCTACTCAGATGACGTACCCGCCTTGCTCAAGTAACTGAGGACCCAAGTGGTCCCCTGCTTGATCCATCAGTCTGAACGGGAGTCGACAATGCGGCGCTGGGTCGGATATGCGAATTCGATGCTATCGGTTCGCTTGACAACTTGTAGTATCTCCTCCCAGAGCTCTTCACCAGTCCCTCGGCGTTCACGCGGACGGCAGAGGTAGCGCACTGTCAACAACACACCGCTCTCCTGCACGGACGTGTAGACGGCTGGAGTGAGGGTGCGGTAGTGGATCAGGAAGCGCTGGTCTGCTTTCTTCCTTGGCCCTTCGGCCTCGGCCACCACATCCTTCATGATTTTTGTGGTGATATCTTTGAAGAGTGACTTGGCTTGCTTCCAATCACTTTCGAACGTCAGCAGTACTTCTAGCTCGTTCCACAGGTAAGGAAACCCGGCCGAGTAGTTGGCGAGTGGTTCCAGAAAAACACGTTGGTTTGGGATATGGATTACCCTACCTGTACTCTGGTCAGCGGACACCCAGTTCCCGATCTCCATGATTGAGAACTGGAAGATTCGTCGGTCGATAACGTCACCCGCATGAGTGCCGATCTGTATGCGGTCTCCAAGATCAAACGGGCGACGGAAAAGTATGAATAACCATCCAGCGAAGTCTGCTACCACATCTCGGAGGGCGATGGCTAGGCCTGCGGATAACAGACCGAGGAAGGTGCTCAGTGATCTAAGCGCAACAAACCAGATCTGGATAACGACAACGAGACCGATGAGAGAGGCTGTGTACGCAGAGGTTTTCGCCCATTTGTAGCGGGATGCCGGATCTTCGACCGTTCTGCTGACAACTGCCAACAATGCTCTGCGAAAGACAAACAGGATGATGATGACGAGGACAGAGATAACCACTTGGCCCTGGGTCGAGGCGCTCATGCCCAGAAGCTCGGCCCCGCCGGCCGATGGTGACTGAATCAGCGTTGCCGCTCCTTGGATAGTCTGATGTGTAATGCCTCGGGCGAACTCACCAATCCCCGTGATCATCCGCCGCATCCCCCTTCTTAGTCAGCACGCAGAGTTTCTCACCCCTCAATCTAAGTTCAACCTCGGTCCTGATTTGTACAACGGCAATCGGGGTGATCCCACTGACTATAGGCTCTCTGGGGTTCAAACTATCAAATTCAATAATGTCAGGATGCCAGCACATGCAGGAGCTAATATCAGATTGTCGTCGAGCGGCCAAGCTGACCGTTCTACTAGTGTTATGAGGCACGCGGAGGGGATTGCGATTGATGGTGGATGCCGCACTGAGAGGATCAAGACGGCTACGACTAGAAAAGCTGTTGTACCCTCCAATGTGCCTCCCAAGAAAGCGCGCCTTCCCCATCGGCGTCCGAGATAACTGGCCGTTGGATCAGCCCAGGCTAAGACCAGAATCCCAGACAATGCAGCTGAAAGGGGAAATAGCATGATCGCGATTAACGCGCCCAGGATATACCAAGTGGAAGATGCGATGTTCTGCGATTCTCGTGGAGATACCAAGATCTGGAAAAACCTGAAGAATAGAATATTGAGGTGAGGGACTCGGAGTCTTGCTAGATCTGAGGCAAGTAATATCAGGAATAAAACGGACAGTCCGGTAACTGTAAGAGACTTAGATAGTTCCAGTTGGGTAACTGCGAAGAATATGACCGTACCCGTTATCGCGTGAATGATTCTGCGCCCCGCTTGGAGCCCTGTAGTCTTTTCGACTAGCTCCGCGAGTCGGTTGTTCTGATAAGGGTCGCGAATCAAGTGAGTCCTCCTGCTCCTGACCTTGTGTACCGTTGTTGTGTGGATGGTGTCGTAGGTTCGATCAAGATGCACCACTTCACCATAGATCCTAAGATGGCCTTCTTAGTTCATAAATGTGAATCGTGAGCGTTCTAGCGTTCCGACCAGGGTCTCAGCATTTGACTCCAATGCGATTGCCAAATTTCGAGGCGTCATTAATGCCTTAGTCACACCAGACCCGAGTACGGGATCCGTTGGCTCTAAAGCGCTGGTTTAGCCGATGGGTCTCTTCGCTTTCAGTCCATCTTTCTGTTGAATGAAGGGAACCCCCTTAGAAATCCACTCCGGAGCTGGCTCACCCTTTAGGTAGTGCGCGAACCACTGAAGAATACGACCCTGGTAGTCTAGTTGGTTCTCTTTCTTCGCTAGCCCATGGTTCTCGCCGTCATAGGACAGCATCACCATCTGCTTCGCGAGGCGCCGCGCAGCGTTGTAGAACTCTACACCTTGGTTGTATTCGACCGCACCATCGTTGGTACCAAACATCATCAACAGCGGCGTATTCATGTTCTGGATATGGTGCAATGGAGAGTTGTTGAAGTAGGAATCGTAGTCTTCCCACCACGGCACCTGCATGCGGCCTTGACTGATCTCGAATATCCGAGCATCCGTGCCGCCGTTGTTCCAATAGAACGAGAGGTACATACTCATAAGATTCGTCAAAGGTGCGCCAGCGACTGCTGCCGTGAATAGATCATCCTGTGTGACGAAGAAAGTCGTTTGGTATCCGCCCCATGAATGTCCGATCAGTCCAATTCGCTCCTCATCGATCATACCGGTTGCGACTGCCGCAGCGACTGCAGGACGGAGCGTTTCCACATTCGATTGCCCAGGACGTCGATCCCGATACACGATGTCCGGACGGAGCACAAAGTACCCCTCATGGCTCCAGATTTGGCCATTATAGTAGCTGGTGGGATCAGGTACCTGGTACTGATGAAGAGACTGAGACAATAGCTCATAGTGATATACGATCATCGGGTACTTCTGGCCCGGCTGGTAGTCGGCGGGATAGAAGAGCGCACCTTGAAGCCTGCGCCCCCATTCATTCTCATAGTCGACGAGTTCTGATTTGCCCCATGTGAAGTCACTCTGAAACTCGTTGGTTGTGGTCACCTGACGAGGGGTAGCCAAGTCTGCTTCAGCCACGAAATAGTCAGGAGAATCGTCGAAGCGTTCTTGGCGAAGAACATAGACATTTGCGTTTTCGGCCTTCTGTAGCCGGCCTATTGATCTGTCTTCCCAGAGAAGCATCTCTGGATCGTCACCCGGCCGCGCCCGTGCATATCCCGCCTGCTTTGTCCACTCGCCGTAGGTTGAGTAGTAAAGTGGTTCGTCAGGGTCGTATTCATCTACATCCGCGTCGAGATCTACGAGGCGATAACGGATCGAGTCATCTGAACCAGAAGTGAGTGCACGACCACCGGATCCATCCAGATTGACTTCCCAGACATCCCATTGGTCATTGAGCAGGATCGCATCTTCACCCTCGAGAGATCCCGCGACCCCGAACGGAGGCATCTGCTCTCGGGTCGGCGTCACGTCAAGATTCACGAACTGCGTTGCAACATTCTCAGTGAGATTTTGTTTCTCACCGGTGCGTAGGTCGTAGCTGTAGTAGTCCTCTCCTTCGAACCATACCATGTAGCGGCCGTTCGGGGTTGCCCCGAACTCTAAGGTGAGACGGTCCTCAACCAGCGTTTTATCACCCGTTGCTACATTGATTGCGTACAGATCGAAGAATTGCTGGCGGAACATCGCATCTGTGTCGTAAGGACTCTCGTCGCGGCCAACAACGTAGCTTCCGCCCTCAACCATAGACGTCAACTCGGTGAGATCATCACCAAGCTGGACAAAACTGTTCTGATCTAAAGACCATGCAGAAAGGAAATTTACTCGCCGGAGTTGCTGCTCCCGGACGCGCTGTTGAGGGACGGGATCAAGATCTAACGAATGCCAGATTTCCACACCCGCCGGATCTTCGTCATCCTCTTCGTCATCTTCACTCTCTTCTTCCGGCTCGGTGGCTGGCTTACGGGCTTGGATACCCACAAATAGGGTCGAGCCATCTTCCGACCATGACGGTGCACGAAATTCGACCATGCGCATGGAGTTCGGAAAAGCGCTTTGGGAGCGAGGATCAAGTTCAAAGCTGTCTGGGTCGTCTTCATCGAGATCACGCCATGCCAACGCGACGTGTGCCGTGTCCTCGTACGCTTCGTCTTCAAACGTTTTCAGGACGGCGAGGTCAGAAGATTCTTCACGCCACGAGAGGCCACGGTACGTTGCTGCATCAGTTTCGAGAGAGCGGAGTTGTCCGTTGCTTGGATTAAAGACTGAGACTCCATTACCGACCTGCCCATCTGCGTCCGTGGTAAGCGCCAGCAGGTGTCCTTCATCCTGCCAAGAGAATTCCGAGACATTACCAAAGCTCATTACGGAGCCGGTAGCCATCGTGCGAATTACGACATCGACGCCGTCACTTTCCTTGTCTTCCGGCTTGTAGCGTTCGATGGCGAGATATGCCCCATTATCAGAGAAGGAGAACGATTCGATGTGTTCGATTGCCTCCTGATCTCCCGTGCTCAGATTTAGTAAGCCCATCGAGTTATGCACCGGCTCATCGGCTTTCTGGGCGGCATCTCGCTCATCTGGGGACACACCGATCGCATAGGCGAGCCATGCACCATTACTGCTGAATGCCGGCCGGGTACCAAATGGGACGATTACTAGAGAGTCCGTGTCAGTGCGATGGATCCGCAGCTCACCCTCGTCACTTACTCGGTTGATTAATACGGCAAGCCAGTTGCCGGATGGAGAAAGAACGCCGTTGCCTAGGCTCTCCCACTGGTCATAGTCGTCAGGGCCAAGAGTTGGCATATCTTGGGCTAGGACATTGGTCATACCCGCTGTTAGGCAGGCAAGAGACAGGGCGATGATGGTTTTTCTGATCATGGCTTAGTTCCGCGTCGATGCTCTATGAGCTAAAAGAGGCTGAAGGCAGGGTAGGGTGGGTGCAGGGCATGGACAAGGCTCAACTGAATTCTGAGACCTTATTATCGATAGAAGTGTTTTCACTGCAATCACTTACACGGGTATGATCCTCAAATCCTGGACGGATAGTGCCTGATCGGCGGAACCGTGTGCACGTACAGCACTTTGATCTATATCTAGGGAGATGCCTCTCTAGGTTGCGGTTCGAGAGGTAGGGGGAGCAGAATCAAGTTATGTCCCCGATTCATACCTCCGATTATTCACGACGCGCTTTTCTTGCTGCGGCGGGAGCGGGTGTCGTTTCCCTAGGGGGGTGTGCCGTGACCCAGCGGGAGCAGATCAGACCTTTTCTTCTTAAAGCTGCACTGAACGGTGGGCGCCAGCCTGGAAGTCACCCGGCGTTACCAACAACCGCTGACGAGTTCGCCAATGCGGCTCAGAATGCGGTAAAGGCTGGCGCCGGTGCGATCCATGTACACGTTCGTGATAGCGAGGTGAAAGAAAGTTTACGATCAGAAGATATCGCCAGTGTCCTGACCACAGTTCGTTCCACAATCCCGTTCACACCAATCGGTATCAGCACCCACTTTGGGATTGTCAGTGACGCTGAACAGCGTCAGAAGATCGTGAGTATGTGGTCCGTATTGCCTGATTTTGCATCGGTAAACTTCAATGAACCCGGTTCAGTCGCACTCGCTCAGATGTTGATCGAAAACGGTGTTGGGGTTGAGGCCGGCTTATTCAATGCCGATGCTGCCGCAACATGCGTCGAGAGTGGACTTGCCAATGATTGTCTTAGGCTCATGATGGAGCCACGGAACCGCGTTCTCGAAGAAGCCCTGAGCAACGTCGCAGAGATGGAGGCCGTGCTCGATGCTGCCGGAGTTGATCGACCTCGTCTGCTTCATGGATTTCGAGCAACCGCGTGGCCGCTGATTGAGGAGGCCACAAGACGTGGCTACGACACGCGAGCAGGTCTCGAAGATACGTTCGAGTTAGCAGATGGCACTACCGCAAGGGACAATACTGAGATCGTGTCAGAGGCAGCGCATGCGATTGCCAGGATCTCAGGACGCTCGTAGAGGATCTGGATGAGGATCATTCTCCCGGTAGTACTCCTAGTAGTTCTGGGGTGCAGGCCAACAGCGCCGGAACCAAGGGATATGAATACCCTCGATATAGAGGGACGAATTTGGGTCGATCCCCTGATTGGTGAACCGTTCACAGGTCCATACGAATCGTATTACGAGAACGGCAGTGTCTATGAGCGAGGGATGTTCAGGGACGGAAGATTCGAGGGGCCGTTCGAGACGTTTTATGACAACGGCCAACTCTACAGGCAGGGTACATTCAAAATCTGGACGCAAGCAGAGCTAGAAGAACAAAGACCGAGAACCAGATTGGATGGACCTTATGAGAGTTATTTCGAGGACGGTCGGTTGTGGACGAAAGGCATCTTCAAAGATGGGGTAGAGTGTGGTGAATGGTTTGAAGACGGCGAGAATCTGACGTACTCACCATGTGTTAGGAACTAGTATCCCTGTGCTTTAGTCCCACAATCTCTGGACCTTCGGACTCAGCGGCTAAACATTTCCCTCATCCGCTGCTTCGCGGTTTGGTCAGGCACACGTCCGAAGCCGGCCTGGATATTTTCTTCCATGTGTTCCGGGTTTGTCGTCTCAGTCAGCACGCAAGTGACTGCAGGGTGCGCGAGAATGTATTTAAGCGAGAATTGCGCCCAACTCACGCAGTCGAAGTCCGCGGTCCACGACGGTAATTCGCGGTCGCTGACCTGACCGAAGTACATGCCGTTCATAAACGGTCTATTGATGATCACGCCCATGCCAAGGTCCTGAGCGAGCGGAAGAATCCGTTCCTCAGCGCGTGTTTCAATCACTGAATAGTTGACATGCACGAAGTCTGGAGATCCCGTTCTCATGAACGCTTCGAGCCGGTCAAAGTTTCTATAGGATGAGACTGTGACTCCGATATAACGTGCTGCCCCGGAGTCTTTCATCTCCTGAAGCTTCGGCCAGTGAGATTGGAGACCTCTGAGGCTCTCGACTTGGATTAGATCTATGGTGCGGCGACCAAACAGTCTCTCAGTCTGCTCTAACTGTTGGATACCAGTTTCCTCGCTGGGTGTATTGATCTTTGTCGCGAGGAAGATGCTGTCTCGTATATCGGGCTCAGCAAGTACACGCCCAAACTCGGTATCGATGTCTGGGGTTCTCGGCGAAGTATCCACAAGGCGACCGCCGTGCTCAAGCAGCATGCGTATCACTGCGGCTACAGGCTCCGTGCCCTCGGTTGGAATCTCCAAGACAGGCTTCGATGACCCCAAGCCGATGACTGGCAAAGACTCATCAGTCCCGGGGATCATTCTCGTGGGCAACGGTTGTTGTCCGAAGGCGAGCAGTGGTTGAGCGAGCATCACACCGAGTCCGCCTAGTTGAACCAAAAACTCACGTCGAGTGCTTTCGCTGAACATCGCCATCCTATTTCCTCTTCAAGAGCATACCAGTGTTAGAACTTCGATCTACTATCCCACCCATCGGATTCTCCAGATACGACCTGTGCCGTCATCCGATACATAGAGGCTTCCTTCAGGCCCAACCTCGACTGCTACCGGTCGACCTGCGACGGTCTCGGACTCGGTAAGCCAGCCAGTGGCAAAGTCGTCATACGAAATAGGCTGACCGTCCTCAACCTCGACTCTCACCACCTTATAGCCGGTCCGGTTTGAGCGATTCCAGGAGCCATGGAAAGCCATGAACAGGTCACCACGGTATTCGACAGGGAACTGCTCCTGGTTATAAAAAACCATCCCGAGAGGTGCAGAGTGCGCTTGCATCTCCAGTGCAGGCCCTACTTTCCCCACGCACCTTTGGGCGTCCGGGTATTCAGGATTCGGTAACCCATCCTCGTAGCAGTACGGCCATCCGTAGTGTTCGATAGGGCCACCAGGCACCAAGATGTTGAGTTCCTCTGCTGGAAGATCGTCCCCGAGGTTGTCGCGTTCGTTCTGACTTGCCCAGAGTTCTCCGGTTTCGGGGTGGAACGCGAGTCCGGCAGAGTTCCTCAGCCCCTCGCCGACGGTCTCTCCAAGAGATCCGTCTGCCTCGTAGCTGACCACGGCGGCGCGCCGGGGATCAACTTCCTCACAGATGTTGCAGCTCGAACCGATCGAGACGTAGAGTCGATCGTCGGGACCGAACTCAATCTCCCGAGTCCAGTGGCCTCCGGTTGGGAGGTCCGGGATGATCACGGTTTCTTCAGTAAACCCGGGTCCGGTCAAGCGAATGATCTGGTGGGTTTCGCCGATGTAGAGGTCTCCTTCGTGGAACGCCAGCCCGTACGGCTGACTGAGTCCGGATACGACGACATCTGGACTGCCATTAGCTGTTCCATCTGCATTCAAATCAAAACGTAGAATTTCTCCGGCCGAAGAACGTGCGGTATACAGGCGGTCATCAGGACCCAACTTGAGCATCCGTACGCCTGATAGGCCTTCGGCGAAAATCGATACCTCAAAACCCTGCGGCACCTGCACTAAGTCATTATCGGACGTTTGCTCAGTTCCACTCGTCATCGCGTCCGTCGTGTCGGAGCACGCGAGTAGCACGATAACAGCTGCCGATATGTATAATCTGAAACTCAGGGCCTCTCTCCTTTTCTGGTCTTGCACGGCAGTTAAGATGCGACACTAGTTCTTGAACACGCCAGTCGAACGGTATCCCTGTGTATATCACGTGTGCATACCGTACCTTATGAGCTATCTCGCAAGACCTAAGTCCAGAAACATGGCGTATCGAATTGATCACTAACAAAGCAGGTAAAATCATTAGACTTCCCAAGCTTCTTGCTTTTCTATCGATGGCTCTGATGGCGTGCTCTGAGAGCGTCCCACTAGATGAGTCGCTGCCGAACATCGTGTATATCTTGGCGGATGATCTTGGCTACGGTGAACTGGGATCTTACGGGCAGACGTTGATCAAGACTCCCAACCTTGATCGGCTGGCTCAGGAGGGGATGCGATTCACCCAACACTATTCGGGCAGCCCTGTATGTGCGCCGTCACGTGCAACCTTGATGAGTGGCAAGCACACAGGTCATGGACTTATCAAGGATAACTTCGAGCTTGGCGGGTGGCTGGATAGCGAGGAGTTCGGTCAAATGCCTCTTCCGGCTGGCTCTTTTACACTAGGCCGTATGCTTCAGGAAGTCGGGTACGTTACGGCGGCAATTGGGAAGTGGGGCCTCGGTGGGCCGGAGTCCTCAGGTGTCCCTAACGAGCAGGGTTTTGATTTTTTCTACGGCTACCTGGACCAAAAGCAAGCGCATAACTACTACCCGACACACCTGTGGCGGAATCAGGTCTGGGACACACTGGGTAACGAGTATTTTTCACCACATCAAAGGCTGGAAGGGAACCCCGATGATCCTGCCTCCTATGAGGGATTCACTGGTCGAGACTACGCCCAAGATCTGATGGCAGTAGAGGCTCTGGACTTCGTCAATACGCACCAGGATGAGCCGTTCTTCCTCTACCTCCCATTCCCGATTCCGCACCTCGCACTCCAGGTCCCGGATTCTGCGTTGACTGAATATGACGGGGCATGGGAGGAAGCTCCGTATATAGGTGATCAGTCATATCTACCACACCAAAGGCCGAAGGCTGCGTACGCTGCAATGATCACGCGTATGGATGCGCATATCGGCGAACTTTTGGCCCTGTTAGATGAACTGGGCCTCACTGAGAATACTCTCGTGATGTTCTCAAGTGACAACGGCACCACTTACACAGGAGGTGTTGATGCTTCTTTCTTCGAGAGCACCGCTGGACTTCGCGGTCTAAAGGGTTCTGTCTACGAGGGTGGTATCAGAGTGCCGTTTATCGCGCGTTGGCCTGGAATGATCGAGGCTGGTTCATCCAGTGAACACGTGTCGGCATTTTGGGACATCGTCCCGACACTCTCTGACCTAACAGGTGGTGTCGCGCCTGATGATATCGACGGCATTTCATTGCTCTCCACGTTATTAGGCACCGGCCGGCAACAAGACCATGAAGCCCTCTACTGGGAGTACCATGGGCTATGGGACGGTGCACAAGCTGTTCGTATGGGTAACTGGAAGGGCGTGCGACTAGGTGGACATTCTTCTGCTGATGTACCGATCGAACTGTATGATTTGTCCAGTGACCTAGGAGAAACGAGTGATGTATCTGCTGACCATCCTGCGATCGTAGAACGCATTGCCGAAGTTATGGCTGGTAGAACTGAGTCTGAGATTCCGGGATGGAATTTCCCAGTAAGGGCAGCCGGCAACTAGGCGGCTGTCTAATAAACGTAGGCGATACCTGTCTTCAGCGTGGTATCCAGAGCTGAGGTACCGTCCGGCGGTCCGCTGTCGTAACGCATATTAAACGATACCGTGAGCGCTAACGCATCAGTCACGGGCGTTGCAATACGAATTTTTCCGAGCATTCGAAGATCACTAAAATCGTTATAAGCGGGTTGCATGTAGGTCGTAGACGTAATCACAAGATCTTCGGTCGGTACCACGCGCAGCGTGAGAAAACTGCTCCACCTGAATGTGTTCGTATTATTCGGGTGTACTGCATCTTCCGGGAGATCTAGGGCCTCGTGTTCGAGAACAAGGGAAGCACCCATACCGAATTCTCCCCACTCTCCGCTTGCGAATGAGGTCCGAGCTCCTCCGCCGAGGACCATTCTGAAGTCGAGCCGCTGAGACCTGTCATAGTTCAGTTGGCCGAACCACTCAGGTGAGATTCGTCTGTTGTAGAGGTAGGTCTTGCGGTAATGCAACAGTCCTGACGATGCAAAACGGCTTCGTCCTAAAAGCCCAAGTCCCCCATTCCCAACCACCAGTGTGGTTGCCAAGTCATCCACGTGGAATAGGCGGGCATTTAGTCCAACTTGAATGAAATCCACATTTCCTGTCCGGACAGTCAAGTTGCTACCGATAGAGCCTGAATACCCCATCGCTGGATCTTCAGTCCGGAGTGCTTCGATATCCACTTGTGCAGCAATCTGTACAGGAAAAGCGACAGTAAATGCGATGAATAACGAAAAGAGGTGTCGGCGAAGAGGAATAAGATTCAGGCCCAAGCTCATAGAGTATTCGCAGAAGTCCGTCATCCGGGGAATGTGGATAGCGGTAACCTAAGCATGGATGGTTATGTGAGTAGAGCCTCTAGTCCTGGAACGGGAACACACCTAAGTGAATGACGTTGATCTGATGTTCTCGTTCAGCGGTGATCTAGTCACCGCGTCATCTTGCAAGGAACGGACCCGATTGCCTGGTCAGCTGCCAGAAAGAGTCGAGAGAAGGAGGACAAAGAGAGTGGAAACCAGTGCGACTCCACCCGCGAGTACGCCAGTTCGTACAGCGTCCCTTTCCTGAACTTCGATTGTGCGAACATCCCCAAGTACAACTCTGGCTACCGGACCGGCGTCTGTGGTACCGATGATCATACCGTTGGTCACGGTGGGATTGCTAAGTACCAGCTCATTTTCGTCTCTGAGCGCTACACGATCTAGATTAGGACTAGTCTCCTCGACTACACGAGCTTCCATTGTGACGCGCACACGTGAGGGTTGTTCCATCTCGATCACCGCTTGTGGGCTCACAGTTCGAGGCTGCCAGGTTGAGCATCCACTCAGCTGTAGACTGAGCAAGAGGAGTGGCAACGTGTGGGATCTTAACCGGACTATGGTTTCCATTAGCGACCCATAATTGCAGAAGGTTCTCATTATGAAAGTGGGATTACGGGTAATTCAATCCGAGACTGATAAGCGATACCTCGGTGTAAGGTAAGTGTTGTGGCCGAGCATTGCTCAGCAACACCGGTAGCGCAGAGATCCGGGTGCAACTCAAAGTTGCCCGCATCTGCTCCAGCTATAGAGATTCGAATACGGTGCCCTTTAGTGAAGACCCAACTCGTGGGCTGAAGATCAAAGCGGAGGTTAACAATATGGTCATCCGCAAACGCATTCGCGTCATAATCTCCGGCCCGAAATCCATGCCATGGAAGTTCAGGACGTACAGGTCGGAGGCCTTGGGTTTGTAGTTTGGGATCCTGCATTATGTGGAACCCAGCTCTTAGTTGACCTTCCGTTATGTAGTTTGCTGTCCCGTCTGGTGCCACGTCACTCAGATACACAAATACGTCCGCATCAGGTTGATTCGCACTCACCCAGAGATCTACTACTGGATGGCCTGTAACCTCTAACTCAGTGTCCAGCGGCTCTGTTTCATAAAATATCGTTTGTTCATCTAACTTTGTTCGAACCATGAGCGAGTCTGGAGATCGCATCAGAATCCAGCGATTTGTGGCGTTGGAACCGAAGTCTGCAGTATGCTCAAAATCCACGTTGTAGTGATCCAATCCAGGATCCCCTACGTCAGGCGCGAGGGATCCAGAAGGTCCTAGGTGCAGTGACTGAATTTCTTGTCTTTCCAGCGGCCAGCTTTTTTCATGACGCCATCCGCGGTTCATGACATAGAGGAGTACCGGATCCTCCTCTGAGACTCCAGTATCGATCCCCTTCAGGCACCAGTCGAAGAAGCGGATCTCTTCAAGCACAACGTCGGATGCCAGGTCTCCATCGTAGCCTAGTAATTCTTGGTAGGGTGGGGTCACACCTTCGGGCACATGGAAACGGGGTCCGATCATCATCCGCATTCCTGAACCTTGTTCCATAGAGCTGAAGAGCTTTGTCGTGCCCTTCAGGAAACCATCGAACCATCCACCCAGGTTTAGTACAGACACACCGGATGCGGCTACCCTTTCAAGCATTGCCCCTGGGCTGGTATCAGTGAAGGAGAGAGTGTCCTTTCCAAACGCTTGGATTGCATCTGAGAAGCGCATGTCGGGCTCAAGTAAACGCCGGCCTAAGACATTGTCCTTATGCTCATTGACGGCTCGAGCCAAGTAATGTTGTTCTCGAAACTGTCCGTCTGGGTAGATGAGTTCATCGTCGTCAGTGAAAAGCGTAATATCTCCGGTGGATGCGAGTGGGATTTCATCGATCCATCGTCCGTCGCCGTCTTCATCCACGACTGGTGCTACCGGGAAGAATCCATTGTCAGGATCATTCTTGCTGAGATTAAACGCCTGGAGGTGATCACTATACTCTGAGAGCCATCGAGTCGTGGTTATTCCACCGGGTCTCGTTCCTTCGGTATAGGTGTCGAACATGATGACCCCCGGTGCGATGCACTTAAGGCCTTCAGGTGCTTGGCTCGCGGTAGCGTATTGGCTCCAGGCCACGTAGGACTGTCCCCTCATTCCCACAGACCCGTCCGACCATGGTTGGCTGGTGATCCAATTCACGATCTCAGCTCCGTCTGATCCGAGTCTAGGCATGAGAGGTGTTTGGCTCCCAAACGAAGCTCCGGTTCCCCTCATATCGACTACAACGTAAGCGTATCCTAAGCCGATCATGGTGCGCACAGGTTGCGACAGAGATCGGTCGAAGACTGCTTCCTTGAGTCCTGTACGCCAACGGAGGCCTATCCTCTCCCATAAAGCCATACCCGGCAAAGCGAAGGCGCGGTTATATGGCGTGTACTCTAGGATCGTCGGGAAGCTCGTTGTGAGTGATCCGCTGTCATCTACCGCATCTTCAGGAACAAAAATGTCTACCGCCAGGTCAGTCCCATCCTCCAGGCGGACGAAGCGGCTCTCCTTTTGAAACGAGAGAAATTCTGCAGTTACATCATAATCCGCATCAAAAAAAGGACCGACGAGTGTAGTCAGGGGGGGTGGATCAGACGTTCGGTTCGCTACTAAACTGGCTATTGCCAAGACCAGTGCCGTTAGGATTCCGAGGGTTATGATTTTACGCATTGCGCGGGGTCGGTAGTTGTGCGTTCAAGGGTCGAGTTAGGAAC
>DUBS01000022.1:24449-24811 GCA_012960225.1 Gemmatimonadota bacterium
GGGGTCGGAGTACGAGGTGGGCAAGATCCTAGAGTACCAAAGCTTCAAGTTGGCGCACCCCGATAAACTCCAGTCCGTTATCTGCGTCGGCTTCGTTCCTCGCGTCTTGTTCCGCCCGTGAAGAAGGAAAATCCAAATCCAACTCCGAGGCTGCTTTTGGCCGCCCTACCAGAAGACCGGAAGTCATGATAGAAGAAGCCACTCGCTCGTAAGCCCAATCTGTCATCGATTCTCACTTTATACCCGATCTCTCCTGAGACCCCAAATTGAGTGTCGTTCGGAGATCTGCGTTCAAGGTACCGGTCATCTTCATCCCACTCATTTTTCTCGTCATCCCGAGTTGGCCGAGGATCGCGCGTGGG
>DUBS01000023.1:0-71707 GCA_012960225.1 Gemmatimonadota bacterium
GACTTAACCCCCAGCTCCAGAACTACTGGAGGACGATTCATCCACCCACGCTCTATCTCGGCTTCACAGCGTTCACGATCCCATTTGCATTTGCAGTTGCTGCATTGCTCAATGGTCGCTTGGATGCCCGGTGGATTGAACTCACTCACAGATGGATTCTCCTCTCGTGGCTTTTTCTCGCAGTTGGGATCATCTTCGGCATGCGCTGGGCCTACGAAGAGCTCGGATGGGGCGGATACTGGTTTTGGGATCCGGTTGAGAACGCTTCACTTCTGCCCTGGCTAACAGCGACAGCATTTCTCCACTCCATACAGATTCAGGAAAAACGTGGGATGCTGAAGGTTTGGAATATGTCACTGGTACTCCTGACATTCCTCCTCACGATTTTCGCTACTTTCTTAACTAGATCAGGCCTCATCGAGTCGGTTCACTCTTTCGCTCAAGAACTCAAGATCGCCTACATTTTCCTGAGCTTTATGGGTATTGTACTCTTGGCGTGTATCCTGTTGATCATCTACCGCCTACCCAAGCTTCAGAGTGAGAATAGCATGCAGTCGTTTCTCTCTCGTGAGTCCGCTTTTCTATTCAACAACCTAATGCTGCTGGGTTTTGCTTTCGCTGTCTTCTGGGGCACGATCTTCCCGCTTGTCGCCGAGGGCGTGACTGGGGAGAAGATAAGTGTGGGCCCGCCCTTTTTCGAAAAAGTCAATTTCCCAATTGGGCTAGTACTTCTCGCGTTAGCGGGTATTGGGCCCGTGATAGCTTGGCGTCGTGCAACAAAGCGGAATCTCCAGAAGAATTTTCAGATCCCGATCGGCGTAGGGCTGTTAGTTGCTGTATCCCTCTGGGTGGCGGGAGCACGCCATGGGTTAGCGCTCGTGACTTGGAGCATCTGTGCCTTCGTTCTAACGATCATCGCCACGGAGTTTTGGAAGGGAACGCAAGCCCGAGCACGCATTGAAGGGGAAGGCTACGCGGTTGCGCTTTTTCACCTAGTGACCAGAAACCGGCGACGGTGGGGGGGCTATATCGTCCATGTAGGGATCGTGATGATCTACTTTGCCTTCGCAGGTGCCGCGTACAATGTAGACGAGCGCCAGCATATGTTGCCGGGGGACCAAGTCGATATCACTTCTCCTTTTGGCCATACCTACACGCTTACTTATGAGGGCCTTTCTGTCTCTTTGGGTAAGGGTCAACGCAACCTCCTATGGCAAGCGATCGCTACGGTGTCTGTAGAGCAAGACGGTGTGGCAAAGGGCATACTGTTGCCCGAGAAGCGCCAATACGTAACGAGCGATCAACTCATGACTGAGGTTGGGATCCGCTCGACAGTAAGGGAGGACCTCTACCTGATCCTGTCGGCAATGGATGATGTGGATGGGGCACTCTCAGCCAACTCCGCTGCGCAGGGTATCGACTTGCAGGTTCTAGTTAAGCCGTTCGTGGCATGGATTTGGTATGGTGGATTGATTCTCGCCTTGGGTACTGTGATCGCACTTTGGCCAAGTGTAGACCGACGTAGGAGAAGTACCCGCCCAGAGCTAGAAGCTGTAACAACAGATGCCCCTGCGATGGCGGGAGCAGCGAGGTAATCCGTTGACTAGTACGGTGTTACCCAACTCCCTATGACTACTGTATTCTTGGGAGGGGCTCTGGTTGCGGCCGCAGTCACACTTTTCATTCTTCAGCCTATCCTGAGTGGACTGCATGCTTCTCTTGTTAGGGCCGAAGACGAACTGACTGATACCGAGGCCCGTAAGAGAGTCACGCTACTTGCACTCCGTGATGTAGAGTATGACTTCCTCGCTGGTAAATTGGACGAAGAGGATTACCTCTCGTTGAAAGCTGACTTCACGGCTGAAGCTCTCGCGGCGCTTGAAGCTGATGCAGCTGGTAGTAAGCCACATGTTCTTGATGACGATGTCGAAGCTGAAATAACTAAAATCCGTGCTGCACTCCGCTCAGGACTGATGTGTAGATCCTGTGGTTTTGGTAATGACAATGGAAGCCACTTTTGTTCCGAATGTGGCCAGGAACTCAAGATTGGGGCGGTTGGCTGACCTCCGTGTCCGTTCCTGCCCACCCAGAAGCTGACGAGAAATCTTCAACCAACCCCGTTCTCCGAGCCCAGGGCTTAGTGCGTGAATACGGGTCTGTTATTGCGGTTGATGGGATAGATTTATCACTGGCAAAGGGTGAGTTTCTCACCATCTTTGGCCCAAATGGTGCCGGTAAGACGTCCTTGTTGGCGCTTCTAGCAGGGGCTCTTAGACCCAGCCGCGGCCAAGTATGGCTTCGAGGTGAGGCACTCGACTTCGGAGAGGTCGAGTGGCACCGTAGAATCGGTGTTCTCTCCCACCAAACCTTCCTGTACGGTCATCTCAGTGCCGAGGAAAACCTCCGGTTCTATGGGCAACTTTTTGGCCTCTCAGATGTGGACGATGTGGTAAGAGACAAACTTCAGCATCTGGGTCTCCAAGAACGTGCCGCATCGCTGGTCCGTGATTTATCCCATGGTATGAGACAACGACTTGCACTTGCCCGGGCCCTCCTCCATGATCCTGATATTGTCCTGCTTGACGAACCCTACACCGGGCTTGATCCATCGGCAGCCTTGGTGCTCCAAGGTGTACTCTCAGACCTTAGGGATGGTCGACGGACTGTCGTAATGGTCACACATAACTTGAGTGAGGGCGTGGCGTTGGCAACAACTGTCGCCATCATGAACTGTGGTCGCTTTGTGTGGCAGGGAAAGCGCGCTGAACTTGGGAATGACTTCGGTCAGTTCTACCACGGTGTGATAGAGGGACACGGATGAGGAATTACCTCAAACAGGTTGGGACAATCCTCTGGAAGGACCTGCTTGTAGAGTTCCGTACCCGAGAGCGCCTTATCACAATGGGTGCGTTCGTAGTATTGGTGGCAATTCTCTTCAATTATGCGACTGATTGGGTCCGTGTGTCCCCTGAAGATATTGCTTCAGGCCTTGTCTGGATGACGATCATGTTCGCTGGCCTACTTGGAGTCGGTCGCACCTTTCACCTAGAGGCTGAAGATGGCGCTTTCCAGGGAATATTACTGAGTCCCGTACCGAAGGATGCGATTTTTCTCGCGAAGGCTTTAGCTAATTTTGTGTTCCTTTATATCGTGGCCTTGTTGGTTGTTGCGGTCTTCATATTCTTTTTCGGACTCGAAGTTGGTAGCAATTTTGGAATGCTTACGATCGTGATCGGTCTAGGTGTACTGGCTTTTGTCGCTCTTGGTACCTTGTTTACTGCTGTATCAACGGGGACCCGCATGGGAGACACGCTTCTTCCGGTCCTCATTTTCCCATTACTTGCGCCCGTGGTAATTTACGGTACAACTGCCACCAGCCAGTTTTTCTCCGGCAGGCCGGTAACAGAGGCTGAAGGTAGTATAAGGATGCTTGCGGCTTTCGCTTTAATGGCTTTTTTCCTGGGCTCTTGGCTCTTCCGCTTTGTGGTGGAGGATTGATGTCAAGTAAGAAAATCCTACTTACTGGAACCGTACTGGCTATGATAGGACTGATATGGCTTGGGGCGGTCTATTGGATGTCTTTCTTTTGGGTGTCAACTGAAGTCACCCAAGGGATCGCTCAGAGGATTATGTACGTCCATGTTCCGGCTGCATGGACATCCTTCCTAGCATTTGGCTTGGCTGCACTTTTCAGTGCGGTGTACCTCTGGCTTCGTGATGAACGGCTTGACCGTGCTGCCGTTTCTGCGGCTGAAGGAGGGATGGTTTTTGCAACGATCATGCTTATCACTGGGCCTCTATGGGGAAAAATCGCTTGGGGTACTTACTGGACTTGGGAGCCGCGGCTTACGCTCACGCTGCTACTGTGGTTCATTTTCCTAGGGTACTTTTTGGTCAGGAGTTCGACCGAAAATCCAGAGAAGGGCAAACGCCACGCTGCGGTGGTGGCGATCGTTGGTGCTCTCGATATCCCCTTCATTCACCTCAGCGTTATCTGGTTTCGATCATTACACCCGGAGCCTGTGGTAATTAAGCCAGAAGGACCGACTCTCCCCGGTGACATGCTTACCACACTTTTGATGAGCTTAGGAGCTTTCACTGTCCTTTTCTTGGGGCTGTTCCTCCTCCGCTATTCGCTTGAGAATCTTCGGTCTGAACTCGATACTCGCTCCCGTCATACATCAGTGTAATTACTATGAATCGTAACCAAATTCTTTGCAGCCTGGTCACGGGAATCACATTCCTGATTGGTACCATCACACTCTCTGCCCAGGAGATCTCAGAGCTTCCCGGCGCACAGCTTGCGGCCCAGGGTCTTGGTCGCCCCTACTGGCATGTTTTCATCGCGTACGCGATTGCGATCGGTATAGTCTTTTTTTGGGTTGTTTCTATTGGCCGGCGCCTCTCGCAGATCGAGAAGAAGATCGGCAACTGAAAAAGCTTGAAGCTGCTGTGACTTTATTCGGCCTAGTGGTGAGGAGTGATGAAGTCGGAAAGGGATTCTGCATCATTTGGACTAACCATAATGATGACACTTCGTACGCCCCGATTCTAAGAATGTCCTAAAGGCTTTGTATATCCTTTGATGAATACCTCGTGGGGGCGGATTTATTGCTTGCTATCAGCGATGTCCCTTTGGCCATTGTGCTCAGCTGTACTGCTGACGGCCCAGACTACAACGATGCCTAGCACACAACGGTATGGATCTGGACTCATAAACATCCCGGTTGCTAGCGTTCTCCCACACATGATGATTACAGGAACTTACTCAGGATTTTTCATGGATCTCAGTCGCACGATTGAGGTTGATGGGAGCGGTAATGAGGCCGGGTTTGGTGCGCCGATCAAAGATTTCTTTTCCGATGCTTCTTTTGCTTTGGGCTTATTTGATCGTGTAGAGATTGGTACGACCCTGCAATCCTTCAATGAGCCGGGCTTGGGTGGAAATATGTGGGGAGTCTTTGGCCGTGCGCAGTTACTAAGACCACAAGGTCAGGGATTGGGATTGGCGTTTGGGGGCAGGTATGTGACCACGCCGAATTTTGAAGATGGGATCGCATATCAGCCCACGAGACTAGGGATACCCGACAAGCGGTTCCGCAAGTCCTACGTGGGCCTTGAAGACGTGAATACTAAACTAAGCCTATATGGTGTTGCGACTGTCCACATCCAAGGCTTCGATGAGGGCGCCCTCCCGGAGCACGATATTACGGTTACGGGTGGTTATGGCTCGGGAATGTTCAAGGATGGAGATGAACTCGAGTTCTACCGCTCTATAGACTCAGAAGGTTGGTTCTTCGGCTCAGCGGTCCATGTTGGAATTGGGAATAGCTCGATATTGACTGTGATGAGTGAATACGACGGGTTCGATGTCAATTTAGGAGCCCAGCTCGATATGGCAGGAATCCGGATCGGGGCTCAGTACCTTGCGGTGAACTACTCTGAACCGTCGGGAGGTCATCACTCGGAGTATTGGAAACCGAAACTTGCCGTTTTAGGCTCGGTAGCCATAGGAGTCAGAGACAAGCTCGTTCTTCACCGCCCATCTCTTATGGAAAGGCTTGCACCAGACACGGTGGTGCTTCCCGCCCCACCACCGGACACGGTCCGTATTGAAGTCGCCACTCTGCCTCCTGGAGGTGAGGGGTCGTTGGTGAACCTTTGCCTATCCACAGGTGAAACTGTGCAGGTTCGTTTGACCCCTGAGGGTGACACGCTGATTGGTCCCGGCAGGATCCCAATACGCACTCTCCAGCCAGTCCTTGATTTCGCCGGAACCTATGCTGGAACTGCTCAATGGTTTGTTAGCAGTGATCCAATCTTTTTTGAGGATCGGATGTATGAGAAAATGGTAGGTGAGGGTCCAGTGGATTGTGAGCAGATCATGCGAGTGGGGCAGCACCTAGGAGTTGGGCTTTTCACGCCGAGGAATGCGGATCGGCCGTTTGAGACTTTTTATGTGGCAGTCAGGCCAGGGGTATGGCAGACATATTTTTATCGTCAGGAAAAACTGATGAGTAACTAGACTGTGATATGGATATGTTCCCAGGAAGGTCCTTTACTGCTCTCCTCTATTCAGAGCCCTCCTAAAGAAATTCTATACAATCGTCGAGAACGACGAGGACTCGATTTGTACCATGGTATTCCAATGTTTTTGTGGTTACTCCCTCTTCGGGTCAGTAGCCTAGGTCAATAGGGAGACTTTCGCTTTATGTTCGGGTATTATACTTTGGATGTCGAACCCCTTGAAAGCGGGGTCTCACGAAGACGGAGAAGAGATGGCCACGGCTCAAATGACTGACCAAGACCTAAAGAAGAAGACGGCCAAAAACCAGAAGGCTTTAGACACTGCGATTACACAGATTGAGCGCTCTTATGGCAAGGGTGCGATCATGCGAATGGGAGAAGATTCGTTTGCAAGTACTATCGAGGCGATCCCTACTGGCGCGATCAATTTAGATGCTGCAATCGGCATAGGGGGGATCCCGCGAGGGAGAATCAGTGAGATCTATGGTCCGGAATCCTCAGGCAAGACAACGCTCTGTCTTCAAGTGATCGCGAATGCTCAACGCCTTGGTGGTATAGCGGCTTTTGTAGACGCCGAGCATGCCCTAGATGTCGGATATGCCCGCAAACTTGGTGTAGATGTAGATAACCTCCTGGTCTCACAGCCGGACACGGGAGAGCAAGCGCTTGAGATCGCAGAAGTACTCATTCGTAGCAGTGCAATTGATGTCGTAGTTATTGACTCCGTAGCAGCGCTCGTTCCAAGAGCAGAGATTGAGGGTGAGATGGGCGACACCCATGTTGGACTTCAGGCAAGACTTATGAGCCAAGCGCTCCGAAAGCTCACAGGTGCTGTAAGTCGCTCTAATACTTCGGTCATTTTTACGAACCAGATACGTATTAAGGTCGGAGTCATGTTTGGTAGTCCAGAGACGACTTCAGGAGGGCGAGCACTCAAGTTTTATGCCTCGCTTAGGCTTGATATACGCCGTATTGGTGCAATCAAGGACGGACAGGATGTGATCGGTAACCGAACCCGGGTAAAGGTTGTGAAGAACAAATGTGCTCCTCCGTTCAAGCAAGCTGAATTCGACATCCAATACAACGAAGGGGTCAGCCATACCGCGCTACTCATTGATCTCGGAGTCGACCATGAAATCGTTGAAAAATCAGGTTCCTGGTTCTCCTACGGGGATCTGCGCATGGGGCAGGGAAAGGAAAACTCTAAGATTTTCCTAGTGGAGAATCCGGATATCGCCGAAGAGATTGAAGTACGTTTACGTACTGCGTTAGGACTGGATCCCGCGAATCAAGAAGAACTTGAAGAAGTTGATGACCTTGTCCCGGAAATGTTGGAAGGGGAAGTCGTCGGCTGACGTTCTTAGGAGTTGGAACAAATGTAAGCGTTTGGCCTTCGGTCCTTCCGCTCCCTTGATTTCACACTAGCGGGTACTCCTTACACACCGCGTCACCCGTTATCGTTAAGAGTCCGGCTTCATAAATGCAGCTTTCCCTTAATGTGACTCCATGACGACCGCCGAGATCCGGGAGCAATTTCTCTCGTTCTTCGAGGAACGAGGGCACTCTCGAAGACAGAGTTCCTCGCTTGTGCCAGAGGATGATCCCACACTGCTGTTCACTAATGCCGGCATGGTGCAGTTCAAGAGCGCATTCTTGGGTCAAGAAGAGGTACCATTCAGACGGGCAGTGACATCTCAGAAGTGCGTTCGAGCCGGTGGTAAGCACAATGACCTTGAGGAGGTGGGGCGCACTACTCGGCACCTCACATTCTTTGAGATGCTCGGGAATTTCTCTTTTGGGGACTATTTCAAGAAAGATGCGATCCGTTTTGCTTGGGATCTTTTGACAGAAGTTTATGGCCTTGAGGCCGAACGCTTCTATGCGACTGTCCATCACACGGATGATCAAGCAGCAGACCTGTGGACAACCGAGGTGGGACTTCCAGCGGAACGGGTACATCGCTTGGGTGACAAGGATAATTTCTGGCAGATGGCTGATACAGGACCGTGTGGCCCCTGTTCAGAATTGCACTACGACCTAAGAGAAAACCGGACTTCTGTGACGAATACGGAGGAGTTTGTCGAGCTGAACGATTCTGGTCAGATCAGCGAGTTATGGAATCTTGTTTTCATGCAGTACGATCGAGCTGAAGATGGCAGCCTCACCGAACTTCCGGCCGCATCTGTCGACACGGGGTTGGGACTGGAGCGGCTTGCTTCAGTACTGCAGGGTGTGGGCTCTGTTTACCATACTGACCTTTTCCGCCCAATGCTTGATCGTGTGGGTGAACTAGTGGGAAGAGCTTACGACGCTGAAACCGACGAGGCTGTTAGCTATCGAGTTCTCGCGGACCACTCCCGTGCAGTTGCATTTCTTCTTTGCGATGGTGTCTTTCCGGGAAATGAAGGTCGTGGGTATGTGCTGCGTCGTATCCTAAGGAGGGCAATGCGCCACGCTTGGCTCCTTGGACAACGAGAGCCAACACTCACAGGTGTAGTCGCTGCAGTCGTTGATAGTATGGGCGACACTTTCCCCGATCTGATCCATCAACGAGACCATCTACTTAAAACAACTCAAGCGGAGGAAGAGCGTTTCCTTTTGACTATTGAAGGTGGCATGACCCGATTGGACGAACTCATATCGGAGGGGGGAGGGACAATAGCTGGGCATGACGCCTTTAGGCTTTACGACACTTTCGGTTTCCCGATCGATTTGACTGAAATCATTGCTGAAGAAAGAGAGTATGACGTTGATAAAGTCGGCTTCGAAGAGGAACTAGCTAAACAGCGATCCAGGTCACGCGCAGATCGCGAAGAGGCCAAGGAGGTCTTCAGGGCGGGTGATATCACAGATGGTTGGACTCAAATCTCCGGCGAAAAGCAGACATTTGTCGGTTACGAACGACTCCATATAGAAACTAAGGTTCTTGCGTATCGTGTTAAGGATGACGCAGCCGGCCTCATACTGTGTGAAAGCCCCTTCTATCCTGAAAGTGGTGGTCAGGTATCGGATGTCGGGGTTATTTCTGGTGATGTCTGGAAGCTAGTTGTTCGAGAGATAGCTGATGTAATGGGACAAACCGCAGTATTTGGTTCAATGGAGGGTGTATTTCCCGCCGGAGAGGAGGAGCTTCCAGTTGAAGCTCAGGTTACAGATCATGTTCGGCGAGACACAGTTCGAAACCATACCGCGACTCATCTCCTGCACTCGGCTTTACGAGAAGTGCTGGGTGACCATGTGGTACAGCGCGGCTCACTGGTCGCTCCTGATCGACTCCGCTTTGATTTTGCACATACGGGCCCGTTGGATACCGATGAACTCGAGCAGGTAGAATCGATCGTTAATGAGGGCATCTGGGCCAATCATCCGGTTGAAATTGACCACCGCTCCTATGCAGCCGCTGTTGAAGACGGGGCGATGGCTCTTTTTGGAGAAAAGTATCCTGACGAGGTTCGAGTTGTGAGCATAGCTGGTGTCAGCATGGAACTTTGTGGAGGCACACATGCGAGCCAAACTTCTGAGATTGGCCTATTTAGGTTCGTTAGTCAGTCAGGAGTTTCGGCAGGAGTAAGGCGCGTTGAAGGGCTTACTGGACGAGAAGCATTTACTTACCTAAAGGGACGTGAGGCCGCTCTGGAAGAGATCTCAGCGGTCCTGAAGACACGACCGGACGGAGCAAAGCATCGAGCAGAGCAACTTCTGTCCGATACTGCTGAACTTGAGAGCCTCCTCGATCAAGTAAGGTCGGAAGGAGGAAGCACCGAAACGGATGTCACTTCTGATGTGATCGATCTAGGAGGAGGCGACAGTGCGCACTATCGAGGTGTCCGTATTCGCGCTCGGAATGCGGATGATGCACGAAAGTGGGGTGACCGATTTCTTGAGTCTGGCACCTCGGGGATTGCAGTGCTGGCAGCTGAAATGCCTAACGAAAAGCATGTACTCTTTGCGTTTGTGGGTGAGGATTTGATCTCAAGAGGTGTGCGTGCAGATGCGTTAATTCGGGAAGTGTCCGCATTTGTAGGAGGAAGAGGTGGGGGTAAATCCCATATCGCTCAAGCTGGTGTGGAAGACACCACGAAGATTGATGAAGCGCTAGAGTCTGGTGCTAATACCGTGAAGGATTTTCTCCGAGAGGCTGAGGGGTGAGTGACCTGAAGGCATGGATTAGCGAACGACGCCCAGCATCCCCGGTAGAGTTGGGACCTTGGATTGATGCGTCGGGAGTCACTGCCGTGTCTGCGTTAGGCCTCACGAACATTGCTTGTGATGCTCTAGAGCAAGCGCGATTGTCTCCGGGGCGCGTGCGGAACAGTGCCTTTCAGCTTCTTACCGCAGATGCGTTGATCACCTACGCCTGTGAGTCAGCACTTGATGGCGAAGACCCTGACTTAGTCTTGAGAGTGATCATGCAGCATTCCGCTGATAGTTCTTAAGAGTCAATATCAGATCGTGTTAATCAAAGATCCGATACTACTATGCTATAGGTTTTGATATAGAAGTGAGCCAACTGATTAGTGAGAAACCCTAAGATGCTAATTGATCTCACAGGTAAGAATGCCCTGGTAACTGGTGGATCACGGGGAGTAGGCAGAGCGACAGCGCTCCTGTTGGCTAGGGCTGGAGCTAGTGTAGGTATCGGATATCACAGCCGTTCTGAGGAAGCGCAGGAGACATTGGATGCACTTCACGAAATTGGTGTCCCTGCATGGGCAGAAATGGGTGATCTTTCTGACCCTGGGGATGTGGAAATCCTCTTCAAACGAGTAGATACAGAATTCGATGGCTTAGACATCCTTGTTGGGAACCATGGGATTTGGCCAAATAAAGAAGCAAGTATTGCGGAGATGTCTAACGAGCAATGGGAGAAGACGTTGGGAGTTAACCTAAACTCTGTATTCTACACCTGTCGTGCTGCTACCCACCGTCTTAGAGATCACGGGCGATTGGTTCTTGTCGGAAGCACAGCTGGCCAACGTGGTGAAGCATTCCATGCCGACTATGCTTCGACCAAAGGAGCGATGATGTCTTTTGTCAAAAGCTTCTGTATTGAGCTCGCCTCGCGAGACATTACAGTGAATTGCGTGGCACCAGGTTGGATTGACACCGAGATGTCGTCATCAACCTTCGAGGGGGCGGGGAGGGAGCTGATCTCTCGATCGATTCCACTGGGTAGGATTGCGACAGCTGAAGATGTGGCTGGCCCGATCCTATTTCTTTGTTCAGAGCTTGCACGTCATATCACCGGAGAAGTTCTGAACGTAAACGGAGGTGCTGTCCTGGCGGGGTGAGCATGGTTCAACTTTCGCCTCCTCCAGCAGTCCACTGGATTACTGATACGCTCCAGAAGGCGGGTCATGATACATGGGCCGTAGGAGGAGCAGTCAGGGATATTCTGTCGGGTCACTATGCGGGTGACTGGGACCTCACCACACAGGCCCGGCCTCAGCAAATAGAACAGCTATTCAAGAGAACTGTTCCGATAGGGATCGAACACGGCACTGTGGGAGTGCTCGCTCGGGATGGGACTTTATTTGAGGTTACGACTTTTCGTAGGGATGTCGAAACTGATGGAAGACATGCAGTAGTAACCTTTGCTGACACAATAGAGGAAGACCTAGCACGGAGAGATTTCACGATAAACGCCCTCGCGTGGCACCCCATCGAGCAGAAGCTTCTCGATCCCTTTGGCGGGCTCAAAGATCTTGAGGCAGGTATTCTCAAGACTGTCGGTGTTCCTGAGAAAAGATTTGCGGAAGACTATCTCAGAATTCTTCGGGCCTTTCGATTCGCAGGGCGCTTTGATCTCAGAATTGACGAGGCTTCATGGAAAGCACTCTGTGACGGGACAGAACACTTGAGAGGTCTCTCGTGCGAGCGGGTTCGGGATGAACTTCTGAAGGCTTTGGATCGGCATCGTATTCCCTCAAGAACCCTGAGCCTTTACGCAAAAACAGGAGCCTTGGGCGTACTTTACCCTGAACTTGACGAACTTCGGACGGTAGATCATTCAGTCGCCTTGAATCGATGGGAGTTTACGCTTGCATCAATAGATGAACTGCCTCCGGGCAACGCCTTTCTAAGGCTGGCCCAGTTCCTTCATTTGCTTGATCCTAAAAAGGTTGTCGGGATCCTTGTTCGACTTCGGTTTTCAAATGCTCAGACTGATGAAACATCTCAGCAGGCCTCAGCTAGTCCCCTTCCGGGGTTAGGTGCGGATGATCAAGCCATACGCCGCTGGCTCAGTTCAAATAGCCCAGAGCGGCTTAATGCCCTGGCTCGTCTAGAACTGGCACGAGCAAGGGCTCATCCTTCTTTAAGAAAGACGCCATCTAAGGTTGTAGACTCATGGCGCCGTGCTCGCCTTATACGTGCGACTGGTGTGCCATTGAGCATCTCCGATCTAGCCATTGATGGCAATGACTTAATTCGCATCGGGCTACGCCCAGGTCCAAATTTTGCTCGAATACTTGAAGACCTACTAGACTTTGTTCTCACAGACCCAACCCAGAATGAACGAAGGGTTCTCAAGGCCCATGTTGAGGCCAGGTTGGGTGCTTATGAGGAATGAACTCTCACCGATCTTCCATACGAGTAGATTGAAATCATTCGAACACAGTGCTTTCCAGGTATTCATGACTGAGCAGTATATCCCACGAATACAAATATCTGGAGGGTAGTGGGATACCGACTCAGCTCATCGACATGCACACGCCTGTGGACAGGGCAATACTGGTTGGGGCACCACCTCGTCAAGCGGTTGATCCTGCTCTAATAGAAGAGCATCTAGAGGAACTCGCACATTTAACAGACACGGCTGGAGGCGAGGTCGTAGGATACTTAACTCAACGTATCACCAAGCCTAATCCGAGAGTGTACCTAGGTGAGGGCAAAGCAGTAGAACTCAAAGAACTTGTCTCTGATCAGGAAGGAGACTTGGTAATTTTTGACGAGGAACTCACACCCGCTCAGGGGAAAAACCTCGAAGATCTTCTCGGTGTCCGCGTTATGGATCGCTCTGAATTGATCCTAGATATTTTCGCTACGCGTGCGCGTTCGAGTGAGGCTCGAATGCAGGTTGAGTTAGCACAACTAGAGTATCTCCTTCCTCGACTTCGACGGATGTGGATCCACCTCTCGCGCATTCGGGGTGGTATTGGACTCAGGGGTCCCGGGGAGACTCAGCTCGAGACGGATCGCAGACTTATACGGAAGCGTATCGCTACCCTAAGATCAAAGCTTCGCCAGGTTGCGAAGGCTCGAGAGGTTCAACGTCAGAAGAGAGAAGGAATGTTCCAGGCAGTGTTGGTAGGCTATACAAACGCTGGCAAATCCTCCCTTCTAAGCTCCTTGTCGGGTTCGGACCTCTTTATCGAAGATCGTCTTTTTGCAACACTTGATTCGGCAACTCGTAGCGTCGATCTGGGCCAGGGCTACCAGGCCCTAATCACGGACACTGTGGGTTTCATCCGAAAACTCCCACATCATCTGGTGGCCTCGTTTCATTCCACACTGGAAGAAGCAAGAGAAGCCAATCTTCTACTACATGTGATTGATGCTTCTAGGCAGGATTGGGAGGATCAGCATGATGTCGTGATGGGTGTGCTGTCTGAACTCGGCCTAGCGAACGCCAGTAAGGTTCTCGTTTTCAATAAAGTTGATCTTATCACTCATGCGGAAGAAGAAATGCTTCGTCGACGGATTCGAGCCATCGAACCTACTCCCGCGGTTTTTGTATCTGCTAAAGACAAGAGCACATTGCTAGCACTTAGGGAGACACTCGGTGCTCGACTTCGGGCTAAGTTGGTCGAGGTTGTGGCCCACATCCCGGTGTCTAACGGACGGATGATCTCAAAAATGTATCAAGAAGCCGAGATTCTTAAGCGAGTGGATGAGAACATGACAGTTTCGATTACGGCACGGGTCGCGCCCGCATTTCTCGGAAGACTCAAGGGATGTCCGGACATCCGTGTTGAATAGATTACCAACTATGTGATTTTAGGTAGTAGATTTTAGGCATCCTATAGAAGAGAGACTTAGTAAGATAATACGTATAGTCTTCGGATATGGACCTGTCACAGAGGAGCTAAATGTGAGGCTACGATTGGAAAAATGCGCTTCTATCTGAACATAGACCACGTGGCTACTGTGCGGCAGGCGCGGCGCACTGATGAACCGGATCCCGTAAGGGCGGCCGTGCTCGCTGAACTTGCTGGTGTGGACGGGATCACAGTCCATCTGCGTGAAGACCGACGACATATCCAGGATCGAGATCTCCGACTCTTGATGCAAATTGTTCGGACAGGAGTAAATCTCGAGCTTGCTGTCGCTTCTGATATCCTCGAGATCGCACACGAACTCAGGCCCATGCAAGTGACACTTGTACCCGAAAACCGAGAGGAGGTGACTACTGAAGGTGGTCTAGACCTTTCTAGAGATTCGAAACGAGCGGAGATCGGTGGGGCGATACGCAGTCTGGGAGAGAGTGGAATAAGGACTGTGCTATTCATCGATCCGGACGAGGAATCAATACGATGTTCCGCTGAGTTAGGAGCCGATGCTGTTGAACTGCACACTGGTGAATACGCCAACTCTTGGAGGGCAAAGCCAGAGGAAGAACAGATTAAAAGATTGGGTCATGCGGCTACCCTTGCCCGGGATCTTGCACTCGCAGTTCATGCTGGACACGGGCTTACCTACGAGAACGTAAGCCAGGTTGCAGAGATACAAGAGATTGAGGAGTTGAATATCGGACACAGTGTCATTGCTCGTGCGGTATTGGTTGGGATGGAAAACGCTGTGCGTGAGATGAGCAAGATTTTGCGGCAGGCGCGGTCAAAGGCATGAGGAGACGCTGGGGCATGGCGCTTACAGGTGCCCTAGTCACTGTTCTGCTTCTTTGGTGGGTACTCCGAGGCGAATCGTTAACGGACATCGTCGCCAACATCGCCCAGGCTGATCTCTGGCTTCTAAGTGCCTCTATTGGTGTTGGAACTTTTGGTTACTTCATCCGGGCACTTCGGTGGAAGATCCTTTTGACACCCGTCAAAGCGGATACAGGACTCCGATCGAGGTTCGCGAGTGTTTCAATCGCATTCATGGCGAATAACCTTCTCCCAGCGCGAGTTGGAGATCTTGCCAGGGCGTATACCTTCAGCCGTCTAGAACCGGTCTCTGCTAGTGCGGCGTTCGGGTCACTCGTTGTTGAACGGTTCATGGATGGTGTGGTTCTGCTGCTATTTCTGATCATTCCCGTGTACACCTCTGGATTCCCTTCGATAGAGGCGCTTTCAGAAGGTTGGGGGGCTGGCCTTCTCAGGTTGGCTATACTGATAGTGATAGTAGTGACATCAGTGCTCTGTTTGATCGTAGTAGCCCCACGCTTGGTGATTAACATTGCTGGGTGGTGTGGTCAGTTACTAAGTCCGGAAATCGGAGCGGCTTCAGTCAAGATCCTCGAGTCATTTATCAGCTCGCTTAAGATCATGAGGGATGCGAGACTCTTACTGCTCGGTTTTACTTGGACGCTAGTCTTCTGGACCTGGCATGCTCTCTCTTTTTGGTTGGGTATGCTGGCATTTGGAATCGACACTGGTTTTGTCTCAGCGATCTTCACTGCAGGGGTAGTCGCTTTTGCAGTTGCTCTTCCTGCTGCTCCGGGATTCTTTGGTACCTTTCACGCGGGCTCAGATTTTGCTATCGGCACAGTTTACGGTGTAGATAGTGCCGACTCCCTAGCGTTCGCTTTCGGATATCACTTTGGAGGTTGGATCCCGATCACAATCATTGGTCTGTATTACACTTGGGCACTTGGTCTCTCATTTGGTCAGGCCAGGTCCTCGAATTCAGACACAAGCAGAGATGAGGACTTCACGGAGGAGCATTGAATCAAACAGCATCCCTTTCTGCTCCTGCGAAGGTGAATCTGTTCTTGAGGGTTCTGCACCGTCGCTCGGATGGGTTCCATGAACTTGAGACCCTCTTTCAGGCCATTGATTACTGCGACGATGTACTCGTTGAATTAAATGACCTTGGACAAATCAGCCTTGAAGTTACAGGTCTGGAAGTAGGGCCGGTAAAGCATAATCTCGCGTACCGTGCGGCCTCTGCTTATCGAGAGGCAGCTGGTTTACAAGAGGGGATCCATGTGCGACTAACAAAACACATTCCTGCTGGAGCTGGCCTAGGGGGTGGGTCGTCTGATGCTGCGGCCGTACTTCGTGGGCTGGACTACCTTACCGAGGGCCTACTGGATACCGAGGCTTTGAGGAAAATCGCATCTAACATAGGGTCAGACGTCTCATTTTTCTTGTGCCACAGTACTACAGCACTGGCCCATGGAAGAGGAGAGATACTCGAGCCCATCAAGCCTCTCCCGCAGGAAGCTCTACTCCTAATACTCCCGCCCGTGCACGTGTCAACACGCAATGCTTATGAGATGCTTGGGAGGTCTTCTGATGATAATGGGCATCACACTGGCCTAAGTCTCATTAGAGCGAGAAGGGACTGGGATACGATCATTTCATCAGCGCACAATGATTTTGAGGTTACGACTGCTGATTTGCACCCTGAAGTCCGATGTTCGCTTGGTGCCCTGAGGCAGAAGGGTTACCCGCTCGTTTTGCTTTCCGGGAGTGGCGCTGCTTGCTTTGCTATCGCCAGGAATGGCGGTGACGTTCAATCCGATGCACGCGACCTTACGGAAGAGCTTGGTTGGCCTTGTCTGGTAACACGGACGTTGGAGAGTTATCCACCGGTTACACCGATGTCCGCGAAGCCTTGAACCTAAGGCCTAGCTTCCGATAGGATGATTATGTTGGCCCGTGGTCTAATGGCAGGACACCGGTCTTTGGAACCGGCGGTGGTGGTTCGAATCCACCCGGGCCAATTGCAATACTCCTAGGCGCAGTAAAACGAACCGGGATATTGGTGAAGTCGAGAAAATATCTGTCTGCCAGGGGACTCGGCACGCTTCTATTGATTTGTGCTACCTCTCCTCAGATCAACATGGCCCAGGTCGTATCCCGTGAAATAGATACTGTAGCTGCTGTTATTGATTCATCGGAATCGCAGGGAATCGCCCGGGCAGCCCAAGCTCGTTTTGAGCGGCGAAGGATTCGATACTTTCCTCTCATACTTGGATCGGCCAATGGTGCTTGTGATGAGCGAATTGGGCGTTTCTGCTATTGGTACGACGAGGGGGATTGGTACCCACGTCCCGAACTAGTCGAAGCTGAAGAACTCAGAGAAGAACTGCTGTCCTTACTGGACTCAATACAGGCGCTTGTCCCGGGTGACGACTGGTTACTAGGGCAGCGCGTCTGGTACCTCTCCGAAGCTCGGCGTTGGGAAGAAGCACTTGAGGCAGCTCGTTCATGTGGGACTGCCGAGCCATGGTGGTGTGCAGCTTTGGAAGGATTTTCTCTGCATGGACTGGAAAGATATATTGAGGCCGATCGAGCGTTTTCGATAGCAATAGACCGAATGGATAATGAACAGTCACTTAGGTGGCGCGTACCACGTTGGATTATGGATGATGACGGCCAAAATGCGCTAAAGGAGGCAGCAACATTATCTTCTGAAGCCCTAGATAACTTGCTTGAGCGCCTCTGGATGCTCGCGGACCCGCTCTATCTCGTTGAAGGTAATGATCGAAAGACTTCACACTATGCACGCTGGACTGTTGCAAAGATCCGTGAAGAGGCTGAGAACCCCTATCGAATTAGTTGGGGCAATGATCTTGACGAACTCACGATCCGACACGGTTGGGAACTGGGGTGGAATAGGACTTCTGATGCAGGATTCACGACGGTCGAGCATGTGATTGGTCACAAACATCCAGAGGGAAGGGACTATATGCCTCCTGGTAAAATGCTTAATACCCCAAGTCTAGCAGCGCCGGGAGATCTACGGGCAGATGTCGAACGACCTCGTTCTTTATATGCGCCGGCATATGCACCTGTCCTTCTTCCAATGGAAGGTCAAGTTGCATTCTTCCCCCGAGGTAGCCGAGTAGTTGTAGTGGGGACTCACTTTCTTCCAGATGATACAACTCGGCATGTGGGCCATGACCATCCAATACCCTGGCTCGATCCGGGTACCCAGGACGGAATGTTGGACCGTGCTGGAATCTTTCTAGTGCCACTAGATGGAGCACGGACCAAGAGTGCTCAAATAATGGGCCATACCGAGGGTGCGCTCTCACTTGAAGTGCCGTCGGGGAGTTATGTGCTTTCGACTGAAACGTGGAGCCCGAGGAAGCACCGTGCCGGGCGCCTAAGGATGGAGTTTGAAAGTCAGCCAGTGCCAGAGGATGTGGCATCGCTTTCTGACATCCTGATGCTGCGACCTTCTTCTAACGAGCCTAAAGTGCTTGCGGCAGCACTTCCACAGGCACTCAAGAAAGCCGAAATCCTAACAGGTCAAACATTCGCTATTGCCTGGGAGGTCTCCGGCCTTGGATTTAGATCGGAGACTTTACTTTTCGAAGTCTCAGTGAGCCCGATAAATCGGGGAGTGCTCCGCCAGATCGGGGAATTTCTTCGGATCACAAAACCTGCAAGGCCGCTGCGACTCTCCTGGGAGGAGCCCGGACCGCTAAGTCCAGGCCTATTGTTCCGGTACCTGAACCTAGATCTGCCAGACCTTAAGGCAGGCAAGTATGAAGTTCGAATGGTTTTGAAGACGGTGGGGCGGGCTGATGCAGTTAGTGCCCGAGTCTTTAGTGTCCAAGAACGGTAAGAAAACCTTCTATCTACCAGTGAGATGTAGGACTAAGGTTAGAAATTCAGTAAGCAATGAGCGTTGACCACTGATAGTGGTTTTTCTAACGTTCCTTGCTATCAAGCGATAGCTATAGGGATTTAGATTCTAGCTCCGGTCACATGGAAGACACTTACAAGCATGGACCTCTTCTTCTGCTTAGCGGACGCGCCAATTTTCCGTTAGCATGTGAGATAGCTGAGAAGCTTGGGGAATCGCCAGAAGGAGCGACGATCGAAGATTTCTCGGACGGTGAAATCTTTGTTCGGATAGACCACAGTGCTCGTGGGCGGGATGTTTTTATTATCCAACCCACCTCGGCTCCTGCGGGCAATTTCATGGAGTTGTGTCTTCTATTAGACGCTGCAAAACGGGCCTCGGCAGCCCGAGTCACAGCGGTCATTCCGTATTTCGGATACGGTCGTCAGGATAGGAAAGATCAACCCAGGGTCTCGATTGGTGCTAAGCTCTCTGCGAACCTTATTGTAGCTGCCGGAGCTGATCGCGTTATCTCAATTGATTTCCACCAGCACCAGATCCAGGGGTTCTTTGATATTCCCGTTGATCACCTTTACGCAGCACCGGTGGTGACAAAGTACTTCAGAGATCTTGCACTCGAAGACCTCGTAGTCATAGCTCCTGATGTCGGAGCGGCAAAGATGGCAAGAGGTTTTGCTCGTCGTCTTGGGGCGACCTTTGCGATTATCGATAAACGTAGGCCGAAGGCAAACATGTCTGAGGTATTAAACATTGTTGGTGATGTCGAGGATCGGACTTGTCTAATCGTTGATGACATGGTTGACACAGGAGGTTCACTGGCCAACGCCGTCGAAGCACTCAAAGACCGCGGTGCTAAGACAGTTTATGCCGCGGCAACCCATCCGATTCTTTCCGGGGAGGCACCTAATAGGCTTGCCAACTCGTCTCTGGAGCGGATGATCGTGACGAATACGATTAATGTTCCAGAGGAAAAACGCTCTGACAGGCTAGAGATTCTTTCCGTAGCTGACTTGCTCTCTAAGGCAATTCACCACGTGCATTCGAACGAATCTGTAAGCAAACTCTTTGAGATTCCGAAGGACAACTGAGGGGAAGGGCCCCAGGATAGCCCTGGGGGCCGATAATCAGGAGAACGAGAACCCAGAATGACTATTACGCTGAAAGCACAGAAACGAGAAGGTACGGGAAAGGGGGTAGCGAGAAAGCTACGTCAGGAGGGCCGGATCCCAGCTGTCCTGTATGGACGGGAATTGGGCACCATGCATTTGTCTCTGGATACACATGAGGCGGAGAACCTTTTTCATTCCATCAGCACTGAGAATACGATCGTGGGTCTCAAGGTTGAGGGGGTGGGCGAGCTTTTCCAAACGTTGGTGCGTGAGATTCAGAGCCATCCGTTCAAGTCTTCGCTTATTCATGTGGACTTCCTCCGCATCCAGGCGGGTGTTGCAGTTGATGTTGAAGTCCCGTTGCGTCTCGTTGGAGATCCAATCGGTGTTAAGAATAGCGGTGGTGTGCTTGAGCAGGTAATGAACGAACTTCCAGTGAAGTGCATCCCATCGAAGATCCCAGAGCTAATCGAGGTCGATGTTTCTGAGCTTGATATCAACGAATCTCTTCACGTGTATGATCTAGAGTTGGAGGAAGGTATCAACATCACCGTTGACGAAGGGCGAACTATTTGTGCGGTGGCGATTCCCAAGGTTGTTGAGGAAGCTGTGGTTGAAGAGGATGAACTGCTTGAGGGTGAGATACCGGACGGGGAAGGCTTGCCAAGTGATACAGCAGTTGAGGAGTCACCCGAAGACTCTGATGGAGGTGGCGATTAGGGTCGGTTCATTCCCATGTGCGTGAAGATTGTGGTCGGACTAGGGAATCCTGGTCCCAAATATGATGCTACAAGGCATAACGTAGGGTGGTGGGTTGTTGATCGACTTGCCTACGATTGGGACTTTGGTTCTTTCCAAAAGGAGGATCGAGCTCTCGTCACTGAGGGTGATGTGGGTGATTCACATGTGCAGCTGGTAAAGCCCACTGCATATATGAACCGCAGCGGATTGTCCTTGCTACGATTGAGTGAGATGGAGTCTTTTCGGATCAGAGAAGACCTCCTGGTAGTCGTGGATGATGCCGCACTTGAAGTGGGACGAGTGAGGTTTCGACCAGAGGGAGGACCCGGAGGACACAAGGGGCTCAAGTCAGTATCAGGAGTCCTGCAGTCTGACGCATACGCTCGGCTCAGAATTGGGGTTGGCTTGAAGCCAGAAGGACAAGATCTAGCAGACTGGGTACTCTCGCGTATGCCCCAGGAGGACGAGGACATTGTGGTAGATTTGCTCCCTGTCATGACGGGCGCAATTGAAGCATGGATTGAGGAGGGGACCGAGGCAGTAATGAACCGCTTCAACCAATAACGAGATGTAGTTCACAAATCATGGTAACAATAAGAGCGATTCAATGACCGACTTAATAGCAGTAACTCAATGGGCATGGCTTCTGGGTCTTATCGGCCTGGGTATAGCATTCTTGATCTACCGATATTTGAAAAAGCAGCCGGCCGGATCCGAGACCATGATCGATCTAGGTGAACAGATTCACGATGGGGCGATGGCATTTCTCAAACGTGAATACACAGTTTTGGCTGTATTTGTATTGGTGGTGGCAATCCTGCTCGGCTTTGCGATTGGGTGGACACCTGCAGGAGCGTATGTTTTTGGGGCACTCAGCTCGGTCTCAGCTGGCTTTTTTGGTATGAAGGCAGCGACTCGCGCGAACACACGTACTGCAGCAGCAGCTAATCAAGAGGGTCAGGGCAAGGCACTACGTATTGCGTTCTTCGGTGGGGCAGTGATGGGACTCGCCGTCGCGGCTCTTGGACTCCTGGGACTTGGTGTCCTTTATGCAATTTTCGGTGCAGGAGCAGTAGTAGATGGTGAGTACGCTACCTTCGCTGAGATTGTCTCAGGCTTTGCTATGGGTGCGAGCTCTATCGCGCTTTTCGCTCGGGTCGGAGGGGGCATATATACGAAAGCTGCGGACGTAGGGGCTGATCTCGTCGGAAAGGTTGAAGCAGGTATCCCCGAGGATGATCCGCGGAATCCGGCCACGATTGCGGACAACGTGGGTGACAACGTGGGTGACGTTGCCGGGATGGGTGCTGATATCTTCGAGTCTTATGTAGGTTCAATTGTTGCGACGATCGCAATTGGAGCAACAGTACCTGCTCTTTCAGGGCATCGAACTGCTGCGATCGCACTCCCGATCCTTACAGTAATGATCGGTCTCTTGGCATCTCTAGTTGGCATCGGTGCGATGAAGACACTTGAGAAGCGCAATCCATCTCACGCCCTTCATGGCACGACGTGGATAGCCGGCGCGCTGTTTCTGGCAATTATGTATTTCGTCGTCCAGAGCATGGGAATCACATACGTTGATGCTGGGCAGTCTTTCCCCGTCTCCGGACCCTGGATCGCAATCCTAGCAGGAACTCTGGCGGGTGTGGCTATCGGCATGGTCACACAGTATTACACGGCTGAAGGTCCGGTTAAGAAGATTGCGGAGGCTAGCCAAACTGGCGCGGCTACCAACTTGATCACCGGGCTAGCTGTTGGCATGCAATCAGCGGTTCTCCCGGTCTTCCTCATTTGCGCTGCAATTTGGACTGCCTTTAACTATGCGGGTCTATACGGTATCGGGATAGCGGCGGTTGGTATGCTCGCAACCGTGGGTGTAACGATGTCAGTTGATGCCTACGGACCAATCGCAGATAACGCAGGTGGGATTAGCGAAATGAGCGGACTAGGTCCCGAGACTAGAGAGATTACAGACTCACTCGATGCGATCGGAAACACTACAGCAGCGATTGGCAAGGGATTTGCAATAGGGTCGGCCGCTCTCACTGCCCTAGCCTTATTCTCAGCATACTCATCTAAGGTTGGCCTCCAGGAAAGCGGGATCAACATCCTCGATCCACTGGTGGTGATAGGCCTCTTCCTTGGTGGATGCCTTCCATTCTTTGTTGCAGCACTGACAATGACTGCAGTAGGTCGAGCTGCCCAGGGGATGGTTGACGAGGTTCGTCGGCAGTTCCGGGAAATTCCAGGGATCATGGAAGGTACAGCCAAGCCAGATTCAGCTCGCTGTGTGGATATTTCTACAACTGCCGCACTAAGGGAAATGATCTTACCCGGTATAACGGCAATCCTTGCTCCGGTAATTGTTGGTTATGTACTAGGTGTAGAAGCACTCGGAGGTCTGTTGGCGGGTGCCACGGTTACGGGTGTGCTTATGGCACTCTTTATGGCGAATGCGGGTGGTGCCTGGGATAATGCGAAGAAATATATCGAGAGCGGAGCATATGGTGGTAAGGGGTCCGATTCTCACAAGGCTGCCATTGTAGGAGATACTGTAGGAGATCCATTCAAGGACACCTCAGGGCCGTCTCTCAACATCTTGATAAAGCTCATGAGTGTAGTGTCACTGGTACTCGCTCCTTGGTTTGTAGAAGTGCACGGACTTAATGTGGATGGAAATTCACTTTCATGGATTGTGGACATGATCCAAACGCTCTTCAGCTAATGCCCAAGGAGCCGAGTTTTGAGAATGCGCTTGCGTTTGCTGGCGAGCTGATCGGCATCCCAGGACTTCCTGGGGAAGAGAGAGAAGTTGCCTCTCGGCTCAAAGAGGAAATGGAGGCACTCGGTCTAAGTGATGTTCATATCGATGATACGGGTAATGTCATAGGTATTGCCACGGGAACAGGAGATGCACCTCCTGCCATGCTGAACTGCCATCTAGATGTTGTTGCCGAGGGTGATCACTCGGAGTGGGAGGTGCCCCCGTTTAGTGGCGAAGTGCGGGATGGTTTTCTGCATGGACGCGGTTCCATGGATATAAAGGGCCCTCTTGCTCTGCAGACGTATGCAGCTGCCTCAATGATTGGACAAGCTCCCGGTGATGTCATTGTGGCTCATACGGTTCTTGAGGAACGTGGCGGCCTAGGAATGAAGCGGCTCTTAGAGTCAGGTAACGTCGATCCAGCAGTAGTGATCATTGGTGAGGCAACACACGGAGACGTATGCATTGGCCATCGAGGCCGTGCTGAACTCGAAGTTGTACTTACCGGGTTAGCTGGCCATGCAAGCGCACCCGATCGTGCTAGGAATGCGTTAGACCTGCTGGGGGATGTATTGGTCGCGGTAAGGGAGTTGGGTGAAAATCAGAAGGCCGATCCAGTACTCGGGCCTGCTAGTTTGATTGCTACGACTGTGGATGTTCTTCCAGAGAGCCGAAATGTAATCCCGGACAAGGTTGTTTTGGCTTTGGATTGGAGGATTTTGCCGTGTGACGACGACGATTCACTTCTCGATAGGGTCAGGTGCTCGATTAAACGCCAGATCCCTTTGTTACCCGAGGGGCTGTCTTATGAGGTGCGCATGGCAAAAGAACTTCAAACTACATACACAGGAATCCAGGAGGAGAGGAGTCTGTTCACTCCTGGGTTTCTGATGGACTCGGAGCACCCTGTTGTCACCAGTGCAGCTGGTGCTGTGGGTCGACGAAGAGGTGAGGGTGAGGCTGTGGTTCGGCCGTGGTTGTTTGCAACGGATGGGGGTTGGTCTTGTGGAATCCACGAGATTCCGACAATTGGGTTCGCTCCCGGTGAGGAGGGCTTTGCACATACCAACCGCGAGCGATTGAATGTTGAGGAAGCTCAGTGGGGCTATGCCCGTTATCCCCACCTAGTCACTGCAGTTCAGAGGGCAGCAGCAGATTAAAACGTGTCCTGCAAAGACTTATTATTGCTTCTTATACTTTCTGGAATACTAAGATTTGACTAGGTTTTTCGCGTAGTACTGATCTGTACAAAACAGACATCCCGCTCCATTGGCCAACCGCTCTCGCAGTAAGGTCGGCTGAAGCAACGGGGCCCGTTACAAATCTACGGCCCGAGGGAACAAATCATGCGAATTTACGAGGTCGTTTACATTCTCGACCCTGCGCTTGAAGAGAGCGCCGTCACTGCCAAACTCGATGGACTTCACCAGTTAGCCACCTCCAAGGGTGGTGAGGTTTCGGCAATCGATCATTGGGGAACCAGACAACTAACGTATCCAATCAACAAGCTGTCTCGAGGTTATTACGTGGCAGCCCACTTTACTGCGGTAACAGAGGCGTTACCGGAGTACGAAAGGATGCTCAAGCTAGACGATGATATCATCCGCTATCTTTTGGTTCTCAACGAAGGAGAACCCACTGGCGGAGACTCGATAATGGGAGAGCTCCGGCCGAAGAAAATCAACGATGAAGATGAGGCCGAAAATGAGGACGATCAGCAAGAGCCACTGACCGATACTGGCGTTGGTCCAGAGGAGGCGGAGGATGGTGAACATACCGAATCTCGACATCAACGATCTGGACCTCCAGAGTTCACGGGGCCACGGGGGCGCCGACAACGTATGGAAGGACCTCCAATTATCGCCTTGAACTACAAGGATGTGGCAACCCTTTCCAATTTCGTTACTGAACAGGGTAAGATACTGCCCAAGCGTACGACAAAAGTGACTGCTGCATTCCAGAGGCAATTAGGACGAGCAGTGAAGCGTGCACGCTATCTGGCTTTGCTGCCTTACACGCGTAACCATCTGGGATAGCCTGGCTTTATGCCGGATCTGACGCGGAGGGTATCAGCCTTCCGGAAAAGTGACTGGCTGCGTGCCGGCGTGCTATGCATACTTGTGCTTTTAACATCTACCGCGAGGCCATCGGTGTTGGTGGCAGTCCCATTTCTTTTGCTCGTGTGGACCAACGCGTTGCGCGGCTACGCGATCTTAGGTGCCACCCTGATCGCCATAATCATTGTTATGGTTGGTCCATATGATGGCATGTGGTACCTAGAGCGCGGATGGGCCTTACTACTGGGAGGTTGCTTTGTCGGGCTGTCTATAGTTCGTCCGAAAATGAAGATCTCAGATCGTGCACTTGAAGCCGTCTTCGGGGCTTTAGTGCTTGTAGCAATGCTGATGACCTTGATGTCTGGTGCCTGGAACATTGTGGATTGGGTAATATCTGATCGGATCAGAGCTACGGTTGCCCAAGTGATTGCGCTTGGTGGTAGTGAAGGGTTAGCCCCTGCTTTGATGACAGCTTTTTATCAGACTGCGGAGGTGCAGATTCTGATATTTCCAGCCTTGACTGCTCTCGCTTCGATGAGTGCACTCCTGCTTTCTTGGTGGCTCTTCATTTTTTTCTCTGGACGGAGTGAAGAGGCGCTTGGGCCGGTTAAGAATTTCCGTTTTAATGATCATCTTATTTGGATGCTTGTGGTTGGGCTTTTCTTGCTATTCACTCGATGGAGTGAACCACTACAGCGTCTAGGATCTAATGCAGTAGTGTTCATCGGTGCACTCTGCGCTGTGCGCGGTGCGGCCGTCATGGTGTTCATAACTGGAGGATTCTCGGTTCTTGGTTACGCTATGACGCTTTTCGGTTTGTTTATCGTTCCGCCGATAGTACTGGGTGGTGCGGTTCTAATTGGAATTGCAGATATCTATTTAGATTTTCGGAAGCGCTCGGAACAGTTAGCCGCGCGCTAGACCCTCTGGAGGAATGATGAAGCTGATCTTGAAACAATCCGTGGAGAACCTTGGTGAAGCTGGAGAGGTGATCCAGGTTAAGCCGGGATTCGGAAGGAATTATTTGATTCCTCAGGGGCTCGCTTATACTGCAACCCAAGCGAACATAGAGAAGCTCGAACAGGAGCAGGCCCAGTCAGACGAGCGCTCAAAACGCGACTTCCTGAAAGCAGGTCGAAAAGCTTCCCAGCTCGAAGGTATTTCTCCTATCACCTTCTATGTCCGCGCTGGAGATGATGGGAAATTGTTCGGATCTGTTACTAGCGCTGATATCGCTGATCGGATCAATGAGTCCGATATCGATTTTGAACTCAACCGGCGAGCAGTTCTGCTAGATGAGCCAATCAAAATGCTAGGTGTGTGGGAGGTTCCACTCAATCTCGATGAGGAGGTTGAATCCCACATCGAGGTGCATGTTGAGCGTGAGTAGGCCTCAGCATTAGAGCCGCTATTTCTGTAACCTGCGCAAGACTTCGGTGGCCTTAGTGGACGTTCCTAGCGGTGTTAACAGAGTCCTCGACCTGGCGCTCGAGCTTAAGGCACATGGGCTTGTTGTGCTTGATCTCAGAGGAATCTGTACGGCTACAGATTTCTTTGTCTTGGCTAGTGGAACTTCAGATGTGCAGGTCAGGGCAATCGCGGAACACGTAGTCGAAAAACTAAAAGTAGAGGGTATCCGCCCGGGCCATGTGGAAGGGATACGAGGCGGTCGTTGGATTTTGTTAGACTACATCGACTTTGTTGTCCATGTATTGCGTCCTGAGGCACGGATATTTTACCAGCTTGAGGACCTGTGGGGTGATGCGCCTCGCTGGGATGTCTCACATGAATCGTAGTGCCTCAGGACTAGAGCAAAACATATGCTTTCCTGAGCATCCGGAAGCCAAAGATAGTAGTACTTTTCAAGTATTCTGGGGTTTGCAAGAAGCACCTGTGGTTCTAACTTTTTTAGGCTTCGCAGCATTGGCATTGGGGTCTTATCTGAAGTGTTTTATGGTCCGCCAATCATGATCCAGTTGCTGCTCTGGAGTAGATATAAAAGAGCTGCGGCTTCTGTGCCTTCAAGGCACAGTGAATGTCCTGTGGCCAGTAAGGATTTATCCCAGTTGTATCTATAGTCCGTATCTGTTGAAAACTCCTGCAAGACACTGAATGAAGCTTCGCTCACTTCGAGTTCACGGGTTCAAGTCCTTCGCGGATGCAACGACCATTGAGTTTCATGATGGGATCACTGCTGTGGTAGGCCCAAACGGATGCGGCAAATCGAACATCAGTGATGCGATCCGTTGGGTTCTCGGTGAACAGCGTCCAACTGCTATCCGTGGCGCGAAGATGGAAGAGGTGATTTTTCAAGGGACCGTTGCTCGACGGCCGGTAAATCGCGGGTCAGTATCTCTTACGGTTACCAATGAGGACGGATCACTACCGATCCCATTTGAAGAAGTAGAGATTGGGCGACAGGTCTTCAGGGATGGTGGCAGTGAGTACTCCATTAACCGATCTGCATGTCGTTTGCGCGACGTCACTGACCTTTGCAGGGACACAGGACTCGGTGCGAATGCCTACTCGATCATAGAAAATCGAATGATCGACGCGATTCTTTCGGATCGTGCTGAGGAGCGGCGCGCGTTGTTTGAAGAAGCTGCTGGGGTTGGTAAGTACAAGGATCGCCGAAAAGCTGCTAGTCGCAGGCTTGAAAGAGCCGAAATAGACGTCCAGCGGCTCGAGGACGTTATCTCTGAAGTGCAGACTAAGGTGCGTTCTTTGGCTCGGCAAAAGGGGAAAGCTGAACGTTATCTTAAGTATCGCCAGCGCCGATTAGATGTAGAAGTTTCTGTTGTTCGTCGTCAATTAGATCTCTTGCGAGAGCGTTTAGTAAGTGTACAAGAGTCGCTGGATAGAGATGACAGATCCAGTGAACGCACAGTTGTGGAACTGCATACGGCGGAAGCCGAGTACGAGTCTATACGGCTTCGGGAAGTTGAGGCCGAGAAAGAACGCACAAAGGCAGCCACGACCCTTGAGAAGGCAAGAGAACAGCTAGTCCGCTGGGAGAGGGATCTTGCTGTTGCAGATGAACGGGCAGCTTACGCAGGTCGTCGTTTGGTACAAGTTGATGAGGAACGTGCTCAAGCGCGGCTCCAGGCTGAAGCGCTTGAACGTGACGAGTGGGCATTGACCGGCAAACGAACCCGGGCGCTTGAGGAGCTTGGGGATATTCAAACACTCGCAGACGACCGGAAAACTAGAGCTGAGAGACTTTATGACGACATGTCTGGTGCCCGAAAAGATCTTGAGAAAGTGGAGGCGGAAGAACGTGATCTGGTGCGTCGAGGAGCTCAATTAGAAGGGGACGCTGAAGCTTCTGATGCCCAGGCTGATGAATTAGAGAAAAGATTGTCTCGAGTTTCGAAAGAGTTGGACGCTACAGATGAAACATTCTCAGAGCTCCAGGCACAAAGTGATTTGTTTGAGGGAAGGCTCGAAGAATCCTTAAATGAGCTGGAGGTTGCAGCGGCTCGTGTAGAGCAGAGTATTGCTGATGTCTCGGCAGGTAGGGGGGAGTTGGCTGATGCCCGCCGGGTGGAGCGCGTGTCCACTGATATCGCGATGGAACTTAGGGCTCGCCTTTCTGCTTTGGAGTTACTTGAACGTGACCAGGAAGGCATTGAACCTGTCGTGCAAGCTGTGCTCGAGTCAGGAATTCTGGGCGTATTAGGAACTTTAGCAGACTATATCCAAGCATCTGCTAAAATAACCCCTTCTCTTGAGTCCCACTTGGGCACATTCGCACGGGCGATTGTCGTGAATGAGAGTGCGACGGTAGATAGCATTCTCCATTGGTTCATCGAAGACTGGAAAGGGGGAGGAGGCCTAATAGTCCTGCCATTGGACATGGTTCCGAAATCTGGCACGCGGCAAAGCAATGGGCTTCTCTCACAAATCAACACTAGTGGTGAGGGAGCACCTTGGGTTAAGGCACTCCTTAATGGCGTTCAGGTTCCTCAGGGGGTCGACGGCGCATGCTTTACAACTGCTAATGGCGTGGTGCGAATTGGTAATCCTTCGGGTGGCTCAGGAATATTAGAACGGAAGGAAGAACTCCTGAGGATAAGGGAGGCACTTGGTCTTCGGTTGCTAGAGGAAGAGTCCGCGTGTAAAACGCGTGAGGCCCAAGAACGCAACCTTGCTGATGCTGAAGAAATGGTGGTTTCCTCAAGACTAGAAATGTATGAGGCGGAGGACACCCTTCACAAAATAAGGGCTGAGGGAGAAACACAATCCGGTGAGCAAGGTCGGATGCACCGGTTACAGTCAGATCTTGCACGGGAGATAGGAGCTACTAACACGGCACATACCCGTGTGCTCGAAAGAGCTCAGGAAGCACGAGCTGATCGGGGTATTATACTGGAGAAGGAGGAAGGCCTCAGCGAAAAACATGAGCAAGCAAAAGAGATTCTACAGTTAGCTCAAAATGAATGGGAAAGTGCCCGATCTGAAGAAGCTGCTTTGGCTGTAGATGTTGCTCGTCTAGAGGGGGATGTGATACGCATAAATGAGCGTCATGAGACGATTAGTCAGGTGCGTGACCAAGCTGAAGACCGCGTCCTTGCTTTAGATGAAGAAGAAAGTCGCTTGAGGGAGGATCAGGCAGAAGCTCGCAAGATTCGATCGGAGGGTGATACCGCCATAGAGCGTTTATTCGAGGAGCGCAGCGCTGCTGAGAGTGAAGTCAGGGACAAGGACAATATCCTACAGGGTCTAGAGGAAGCTCTCGGCACATCTGAGAAACGCCTTCGAGAGGCTCGGACAGTTGAACGCGCGGCTTCAGATCTTCGACATACATTAGAGCTGGAGCATCAAGAGCTCGATGGTCGCATAGGTCGAATTCGAGAGCGTCTAGAGATTGAGTGGGGGCGGCCGCTGGATGCTCTCCTTGAGGAAGCCGAGCTAGTCGAAGGTGATCAGGATGAACTTGAGGCAGAACTCAGGGAAATCGTACTAAAGCTAGAGAGGTTGGGTCCGGTGAACATGCTCGCAGTAGAAGAGCATGAAGAAGAGAGTGAGCGTTTCGCGTTCTTGACTGAGCAGAGAGATGATCTTTTCGAGGCCCGTGATGATCTTCGTTCGGCAATCCGTGAGATTAACGCAACTGCTACGGATCTCTTTATGTCTACTTTTGATGAGATTCGCGAACACTTCCGAAAAACGTTTCTGAGATTATTTGAGGGTGGTGAGGCAGACATCTGGCTGCAGGTAACAGATGACCCACTAGAGTCCCCGATCGAAATCCACGCATCTCCGAAGGGAAAACGGACACAACGAATAGATCTGCTTTCTGGAGGAGAGCGCGCATTGACCGCGCTATCACTTCTTTTTGGAATCTACCTTGTTAAACCGAGTCCGTTCTGTGTTTTGGATGAAGTAGATGCTCCGCTTGATGAAAACAATATTGGTCGGTTTATTAAACTACTGGAAGACTTTAAGGCGGATAGCCAGTTCGTAGTTATCACGCACAATCCCCGCACCATCGAGGCTGCGGACTGGATTTATGGTGTGACTATGGAAGAGCCAGGTATTAGTACTATTGTAGGTGTTAAGCTTGAGGATGCCCTACAGGATCAGGATGCGGGGGCTTCTTCCGAGCCATAGCCGACTAGCTGTATACACCTTTACTTCCCGCTGTATGACCTTATAGGTGTATATGGGTCAGTGGTGTTGATTATAGAATCAAGTCTGGTGGGCAGATTGAGCCTTGAGTCCATGGTCTGACTTTCCGGGCTCAGGAATCCGAGACCAGGGTTTCGTTAAGAACTGCGTCTCAAACCCTCTAGTTCCGGAAAACATAGGGGAATAACCGTCATGCTAATCGTGATGAAGAACAATGCATCTGCCGAGCAGGTCCAGGCAGTTGTGGGAGTCGTCAAGGAGATGGGCTACGATGCTACGCCCATACCAGGGGGACAACGGACTGCTATAGGAGTCATAGGAAACGATGGTGGAATTTCTTCAGATAGCCTCGCGGGTCTCGAGGGCGTGCTTGAACTCATTCCTGTTACCCACCCCTACAAACAGGTGTCTAGGGAGTGGCAGGATGAGAATACATTAGTATCACTCCCGAACGGAACAAAGATTGGTGGTTCAGATCTCGTCCTAATGGCTGGTCCGTGCTCAGTTGAGAACGAGCGTGATATCTTGGACATAGCTCATAGGGTCAAGGACGTCGGTGCGACAGTTCTGCGTGGAGGTGCATTCAAGCCACGCAGTTCACCGTATTCCTTTCAGGGACTTGGGTTGCAGGGCCTGGAGTTCTTGGCACGTGCCAGAGAGGAAACAGGGCTTGCAGTTGTGACGGAGGCCTTGGATCCGGATGGAGTGGATCTGGTTGTAAAATACGCTGACATTGTTCAAATCGGCGCGCGCAACATGCAAAACTATGCGCTTCTGCGTAGAGCAGGGAAGGCAGGGAAGCCCGTTCTTTTGAAGCGCGGAATATCTGCCACGATTGACGAATTGCTTCTTGCGGCAGAGTACATTCTCGCTGAAGGGAATCCTGATGTAATCTTATGCGAACGAGGGATACGTAGCTTTGACACTCACACACGGAATCTCTTTGACCTCGCAGCGATTCCAGTCGTAAAATCTCTTTCCCACCTGCCTATAATTGCTGACCCTAGCCATGGGACCGGGATCCGTTCCAAAGTCACCCCAATGGGTAGGGCTGCAGTAGCGGCTGGGGCAGATGGGCTTATCGTAGAAGTTCATCCTGACCCTCCTAAAGCGATGTCAGATGGAGCACAATCACTTTATCCGGACCAGTTTGCAAAGTTAGTAGATGAGGTAACGGTGATCGCGCGTGCAATAGGGCGGAATTTCAACCCTACTCTCCAGTAACTCCCTTCTGATTGACTAGGTAATGTATAGCACTACTCTTGAGATAGCTTCAGATCTACCCCAAGCGTATGGGGCAAGAACTCAGAAATCCTGTTAGTATGCGGCAAGGACTAGCGGGAAGCGCGGTGATCGGTGGTGTAGATCCCCTAGGATATTTTTGTTTCTTCTTTATAGGGCAGGGAGAACTCCGACCAGCTCTGATGTGAACAACTCCATCATGATGACAAACTATTGTCTTACCATGCTTTAGCCAGAAAATATCGTCCGAAGTCATTTGCGGACGTGACCACCCAGGAACATGTGTCGGAAACACTCCGGCGGGCTGTATCTGGTGGCCGGGTGGGGCATGCATACTTGTTCTGTGGACCTCGAGGAGTTGGAAAGACCACACTGGCGCGGGTCCTAGCTATGGCTTTGAATTGCGCGAAGCGGAGTGAAGAGGGTGAGCCTTGTGGTGTCTGTGATAACTGTACACGGATTTGGGGTGGTCACACCGCTCTCGATGTCGTTGAAATTGATGCGGCATCAAACCGCGGTGTAGATGATGCACGCGATCTCCGAGAACGGGCGATGTACGCTCCTTCTGCGGAAGGGCGCTTCAAGGTATACATCGTGGATGAAGCGCACATGCTCACGCGGGAGGCATGGAATGCCTTGCTCAAGATACTTGAGGAACCTCCAGCGAGTGTGGTTTTCATTTTTGCAACGACAGAACCTCAAAAAATAGAACAGTCAGCCGCGCCCATTCTCTCACGTTGCCAGCGCTTCGACTTCAGACGTATAGGAGTTGATCATATTCTGTCGCGATTAGTTGCCATTGTGGAACAAGAGGATTCTGAGGCCACGGATGAGGCACTACGACTAATTGCACGGAAGGCTGATGGTGGGATGCGCGACGCTCTGTCGCTGTTAGATCAGGTCATTGCACTCACTGGGGGTAAGGTCGAAACTGAATCGGTGAGAAAGGTGATGGGTCTTGTCGAGGAGGAGCGATACCTCGAACTCCTCGACATCTTTTCAGGGCGTAAGCACTCGGAAGTATTTCCCTTAATTGAAAAATTAGCTAACGAGGGGTACGACTTAGTCGAGTTCTATCACGGTCTTCTCGATATTTTACGTACTCTGCTTCGGCTGCGTTTAGCGCCTGACACAGAGGTTCACCTCCCAAGCAATCTTAAGAATCAACTTCTAGAGCACTCCATTCGTTTTGAGCCGGAAGATATCGTTCGAATGCTTAGTACTGTAGCTGAGCTTGAAGGTCAAGGTAGTCTTAGACGTAGTTCGAATCCTCGAGTGTTGATTGAAATGCTCTTGCTGCGCTTGAGCTACATGGAGAAAACCGTTGCTCTAGAGGAGTTGATTAAGGCTCTTGGAGGAGTTCCTCCCTCAGTAGGTGGTGCAGGAAAATCTGGAGAAGGTGGCGGGGATTCAGAAAAATCAGAACAGATTGACAAAGGAACGGCAAGTGATGTTCCCAAGCCGGATGTAGAATCAGAGAAACACACTCAAGGTGGATCAACTGAGAATGTATCGAATGGGATTATCCCATCAGATGATCTTGAGGAAGCTTGGACCAGATGGCTGGAATCAGGGAATAATATTCCTCTTGGGTTGAGTGGATTCTTGAGATCAGCAGAAGTAAGAGAATTGTCAGATGGTAGACTTGAGGTCACTACCTTACCGGGTCCTGGGGCTAGGAAGCTCAAAGAACCCGAGGTCATGTTAGAGATCTGCAAAGGGGTTGCTGCCTACCTTAAAAGAGCTCCAGATATAGTTATCGCCGATAACAAAACGGAGCCTTTGAATACTGAGCGTATTACCGAAAAATCAGTGCGTGAGGATACCTTGAGAGAGTTATTGCAACAGGAACCCCGCCTCGGAAGAGCTGTAGAAGAACTCGATCTTGAGTTGATGGACTGAATTGATGCCGACTAGTCACCCCATCCTGTCTAGGACACATGGATAATCTTAAGCAGCTAATGCAGCTAGGTCAGCAAATGCAGGAAAAAATGAAAGGTCTCCAGGACTCTCTCGACCAAGAAAGAATAACCTCTTCTTCGGGTGGAGGGATGGTAAAAGTGACAGTAGACGGTAAGGGCTCGGTGAAACTGGTGAAAATTGATCCTACTTGCGTGGACCCAAGTGATGTGGAGATGCTCGAGGATCTTGTCTTGGGAGCATTGAGTGACGCGCAGGACAAAGCTCAATCTGTATACCAGCGCAAGATGAAGAAGGCCACCGGAGGCTTCCCAATGAATATTCCAGGTCTACCAAAACTCTTCTGACTTGGTCTCGAAAGGGTACTGAGCTATGTCGGTTATCGATCAACTCAGCAGCGAACTAGCCCGACTTCCAGGCATTGGACCGAAAACGGCATTGCGTCTCGTTCACTACCTAATGAAGGGGTCCAAACATGATACTCAGAGGCTCTCTAAGCTGGTTGTTGAACTAGCTGAAAGGATTCGCCCCTGCAGTGTTTGCGGTAACTTTTCGGAGGAGGAGCGTTGCCAAGTATGTTCAGATCCAAGACGAGATCCTTCCATAATCTGTGTGGTGGAAGAAGCATATGAAGTTGGTTCGATTGAGCGGACCGGCCAATACAGGGGTCTTTTCCATGTCCTGGGTGGTAGACTCTCACCGCTAGATGGTGTGGGGCCAGACGAGTTGAATATCAATGGTTTATTAGAACGCATTCAGTGTTCCAATGGTGAAATTGGGGAAGTTATATTAGCTACAAATGCAAGTGTTGAAGGTGAGGCTACTTCTGTGTATTTAGAGCATGAGATTCGGCCTCTAGGCCCTAGTGTGACCCGTTTAGCCCGAGGTATCCCGGTGGGTGGTGATTTAGAGTATATAGATGGAAATACCATCGCCCAGGCGCTGGCAGGGCGAAGAGAAATGGGGTCGTGAACAAAAAGATTAGAAGAGCTGGTATTACCGTGCTTGTTGCGGCTGGTTTCGGGGCAGTAACGGCACTAATTATTCGTGATCAAGTTACTCGTCGGGAGAGAGATCTATTCAGTGGGAATGGACTTCTTCGCCTAGCTGCTCTAGGTCATGTATCAAGGGCACCAGCGTCGGTGGATGCTGTCAACTTACTTAGGGACTTCATTGCTTGGGAGCCTCACGGTCTCCTCCGCGAACGGGCCGTCTCAATCGCGGCACGTATGGAAGAAGAGGTGGCGGAATTGATTTTGGAGCCTAAGCTGGAAACAGTGTGAGGAAGGTGATCTTGCCTCATCCCTCAGTGGAGCCGAGTTTCCGGCCTCTCTAGTTATTCACTGCGCGGGGAAGGCCCCTTGCCTAAAAACCGCCTCACCCTACCCGTGGTTATTACACTCTCACGGATAGTAGCATGCCCGATCATTTTCTTTGCCGTACAGGCAGAGGATGTGGGTCTGAGATTTATAGCTTTTGTGATTTTTGTATTAGCAGCCTTGTCTGATGCTTTAGATGGCTATATCGCTCGACGCTATGATCTCGTTACAGACCTAGGCAGGTTACTTGACCCTATTGCTGACAAACTTCTGCTTGTGTCGACATTCGTTCCCATTTTCATCATCTCTAATAGGGGTTTTGAATCTGAACACATCCCTATTTGGGGGACATTGCCAGGTTGGGTACTGATTGTGATTCTTGGTCGAGAGGCCCTGATCACCCTTTTTCGGGGCTACGGGGTTAGACGAGGAATCGTCATAGCTGCAGGAAAGTTGGGGAAACGAAAGACACTTCTGCAGTTTCTATTTGCAGGTGGGCTATTTTTGTGGTATCCGATAAATATGCTAGCGACAGCTCAAGCGTGGGATGGAGTTGGTTGGGTTTTGGCTGAAAATTTTTTTCTAGTATGGAGTGGTATCACACTTCCTCTAGCTATTCTAATGACCATTTATTCTATGCTGGACTACCTGTGGTCTTATCGAGCTTTGCTGAATTTCAAGAGCTAGGATTCGCTTAGATTTGTTCCGTTCTGGTGAGGCCGGTAACATGACCGGTGAATTTGCACGCGCCGCAATCGTTAGCGTTGGGAATGAGCTTTTATTTGGTGAGACCGTCAATACCAACGCAGCTTGGTTGGGCCGTGCACTAGCGGAAAAGGGCATAGCGGTTTCTTGTGGATACACCGTTGGGGATAGCCGAACCAGTATCCAGGACGCGGTGTGGAGGGCAACCCGATCTGCTGATCTTGTGCTCATTTCCGGCGGACTAGGTCCGACCGAGGACGATATTACGCGAAATGCTGTTGCGGACTTGTTTGAGCGCCCACTCCAGTCTAATGAAAAACTTCTCGCTAAGCTCAGAGACCGGTTCCATGCACACGGTTACCGGGAATTTCCTGAAACCAATCTTTCTCAAGTTGAAGTGCCTGAGGGAGCAATAGTGCTTGATAACCCAAACGGAACCGCACCGGGGCTCGCTTTTGAAGAAGACTCGACACTTGTGGTGATGTTACCGGGTGTCCCGCGGGAGTTACATGGAATCTTTCTCGGGGATTTAAGTGCGCTTCTGGAAGAATGGCTTGGGGATAGAATGGCCCCAGTTCACCATAGGATGCTTCATACGACTGGAGTTCCGGAGTCACGCCTAGCAGAACTAATTGAAGAGGCGATCAGCTCAGACTCTGCATTTGCGAGTGTATTGAGCGAGGTCTCACTCGCGTATCTACCGGATCTGAGGGGTGTAGATCTCAGGATAACGTCTCGTTCGGTCTCGACGGAGGAAGCGAAGGCTTCACTTGATAGGGCTGAGGAAGAATTGGACACTCAGATTGCACGTTGGCGTTACCATGCGATAAGTGGTGACATTGTTGAATCAGTATCAGATGCTCTTAAAGATCTAGGTTTGATGCTAGCGGTGGCAGAGAGTTGTACTGGTGGTCTCGTCACTAAGCGCTTAACCGACCACCCGGGTGCGTCTACTTCCTTTGTTGGTGGAGTGATCGCATATGATGACTCGGTTAAGGTTTCTGCTCTTGATGTGAGTCAGCAGGACTTGTCCCAATTTGGTGCAGTCTCAGAGGTTGTTGCTATTCAAATGGCTTTGGGAGCTTCCAAACGCCTGGGTTCTGACGTGGGATTGGCCGTGACGGGTGTTGCAGGACCAGGTGGGGGAACTAAGGAGAAGCCAGTAGGCAGAGTGTGGTTTGCCGTTGTACTCAACGGCGAGGAGAGGACGTGTTCCGTTGATTTCTTGGGAGATCGTGATGCTGTAAGGGAGAGGGCAGCGCAGGCGGCACTCGCGATGCTGTTACGAACTCTCTGAGAATTCGGGGCCAGCCCCTGAACGGACAGCAGTCTACGTTATAAATTATAAATCGTTCCGTTCTAACCCCAACCCAGAAGGTAGGATGATGACGGAAGGAATATCACAGGAAGAGGATCTTGAACCGATCGAAGAAATTTCGGATGCAGATGAGACTGCAGAAACAGAGGCGCAGCAGCTCACTCAAGTCCTTGAAGACTTTGAGGATCTAAAGGATCGCCATCTAAGGCTTGCTGCTGAGTTTAACAATTTCAAACGGCGCAACGAGCAGGATCGGTTGGAGTCCTGGTCTAGAGCGCAGGCCGATATCCTTTGTTCATTCCTGGATATTCTTGATGATCTAAATCGGGTTGCTGAACTGGAAGTAGATACCGTGACTGTGGAAGGAGTCATGGAGGGGATCAACCTTGTTGAGAAGAAATTTATTAGTGTCCTCCAGGACTCAGGAGCTGAGATCATTGATCCTCTTGGTGACTTGTTTGATCCGGAGCGAATGGAAGCGATCATGCGTGTTCCAGCCGAGAGGGCAGAGGAAGATGACACAGTGGCTCAGGTATTTCAGAAGGGTTGCTTGCTAAAGGGAATCCTCGTCCGACCGGCTCGGGTGAGTGTCCACAAGCACGACTAGGAGGATCTGAGGTACATGGCGCCTGCGAGGAAGGATTTCTACCAGATACTCGGAGTCAACGAGAAAGCGGGTGCTGAACAGATCAAGAAGGGTTTCCGTAAACTTGCCAAGCAGTACCATCCCGACGTAAACCAGGGTGATGAGAAGGCTGCTGGACGGTTCAAAGAGATAGGTGAAGCGTATTCTGTCCTGAGTGATCCTACCAAGCGTAGCCAATATGACCAGATGCGCTCCGCAGGTGCTTTTGGGATGGGAGGTGAACGGTATTCCACTCGTCCTCCTCAGGGAGGTCATCCGGTTTTTTCTTTCGATGATCTAGAGGGCGGCTTCGGGAATTTTTCCGATTTGTTTAGCTCACTTTTTGATCTTGGGAATAGAAGTTCCCCGGTTACTCAGAAGAGACGAAGAGAGAGTGGGCGAAACCTAGAATATGTGCTTGAAATCCCATTTCTTACCGCTGTGCGCGGAGGAAAGATCTCAATCGATGTTTCTTTCACAGAAGACTGTGCAAGATGTGGCGGAGGGGGCGCAAAACCCGGAACAGAGAGTCAGAGGTGTCCGGAGTGCGCTGGAACCGGGGACATTTCATTTGGTCAAGGTGGGTTTGCCGTAAAACGTCCGTGTCCAAGATGCTTTAGTCGCGGGAACATTCCCGGAGTGCCTTGTGGTTCCTGCGCCGGCCAGGGAGTTCTCCGACAGCAGCGTAAGCTCCAGGTAAGTGTTCCTCCCGGGGTGGACACAGGTGCTAAAGTCCAGCTCTCTGGCCAGGGAGAGAAGGGTTACGGGGGAGGAAGACGTGGAAACTTGATTATAACCTTCAAGGTAGAGCCGCATCGTTTCTTCAAGAGGCAGGGCCTTGATATTCACGTAGCGGTACCGATCAATATTGTGCAGGCAACACTAGGGTCAAAGATCAAAGTCCAAACAGTATCTGGACAAAAGGTGATACTCAGAATCCCAGAGGGTACCCAGTCGGGTACTAAGTTTAGGATCAAGGGTCACGGGGTTGAAAAGGATGGTCATATAGGTGACCAGTACGTGGAAGTGCTAGTTGAAGTGCCTGAAGAACTTACAGAGGAAGAGCACCAGGCAATGGAAGAGTTTGCCACTGCCACCGGCATGCGGAACTAATCACTAGAGTGAGCACTTACAATCGTACCCCCTCCTATTAAGCAGCGATTTTCTTGATCAAAAAGTACGGCTGATTGGCCGGGTGTTACTGCCGCCTGGGCTTCTTTAAGTCTTAGAACAATTTGATGTTTCTCATGACTCACTAGCGCTAGGACAGTTGGAGCTCGATATCTTAACTGCACCAATGTTTCTGTACCATCCTCAATGGGTTCTCCTAGCCAGTTGAGTCCACTGATAATCACAATATCATCAAATAGTTCAGCACGAGTACCCACGACGACCTCTTTGGTGTCCGGAATAATGCTCAGGACGAACATGGGTTCCGAAGATCCTCCGCCGAGTCCTTTTCTCTGGCCGATCGTGAAGCCGGCATAGCCATTATGTTCTCCTACGATCTCTCCAGATCTGCGTACTAGATACCCGGCCTGCAGAGCAGGGTGTAGTTCTCCTAGGCGCTCTCGAAGGAGATCTCGATAATCACCAGTGGGAACGAAGCAGATCTCTTGTGACTCGGGTTTGTTCGCGTTCACGAGTCCTTGAGCCTGAGCATGCTCGCGCACCTGTTCCTTCGTAAGGTTGCCCACAGGGAATAACAGGTTTCTTAGTATTGCGTGAGGCAGGGCCCATAAGAAATACGATTGATCCTTCTGTGTGTCGTGACCTCTCAGGATTTTTGATTGGGAGTGGGTGTGCTCGATCTGTACGTAGTGGCCGGATGCAATGAGGTCACAACCTAGAGAGCGACCCCGGGACAAGAGATCTCGAAATTTGGTGTATCCATTACATCTCACGCACGGGTTTGGCGTTTTCCCTTGAGCGTATTGGGTTACGAAGTCATCAATCACATCACGATCAAACGCGTCTTCGACATCAAAAACATAATGGGGAATCCCGAGTGCGGTGGCGACTCGTTTGGCGTCACTTATTCCATCGAGTCCACAACATGTCTTAGAGTGATCAGGAGTCTCGGAGTAGCAGAAGGTTTTCATCGTGACACCCACTACCTCGTGGCCTTGTTCCACAAGAAGTGCTGCCGCCACAGATGAGTCTACTCCACCGGACATGGCCATTAGAATTCTGCTCACGATGCTGCCCCCAGCTTCCGGAGTCGTGTAACGATCCCGGTGAGCTTGATTATGGTCTGTTCAATCTCTTGCTTGGTGGTTTTATAGCCGAGTGAGAATCGAACAGTCGCGGTAGAATTTCCCTCTCCGTATAAGGCTGTGATCACATGACTGGCCTGTGTACTTCCACTCTTACAGGCTGAACCACCAGAGGCTGCTATACCTTCGAGGTCGAGAGCAGCGAGGAGATCTTCTCCATCAATGTCATCAATAGCAATACTTGAAATATGTGAGGCGCGGTTTGCATTTTGCACATTAATACGGAGCCCAGGGATGATTTCTAGAAGACGTCTTTCAAGAACAGAGCGGAGTGCTGTAAGTCGTTTGCACAATTTCTGTTGTTCCTCAACGGCAAGCTGTAACGAGCAAGCGAAACCCACTGCACCCGCAACGTCTTCAGTCCCAGCTCGGAGTGCTTGTTCCTGACCGCCACCGTGTACGAGGGGCACTAAATCGACACCAGAACGAACGAAAAGTATCCCTGTACTTTTTGGACCGTATATCTTGTGCCCCGAGGCTGTTAGTAGGTGAATCGAAGACTCTCTGACGTTTACCGGTATCTTCCCAACAGCTTGGACAGCATCCGTGTGAATAGTGCCACCTAGTTCATTGACGAGGCTTGATATTTCAGGAACTGGAAAGATCAATCCTGTCTCGTTATTCACCCACATTAGTGAAACGACTGTAGGTCCAGATTCCAGTGCCAACCTAAGGAGCTCTTGGTCGAGTACCCCGTCTTGTGAAACTGAGAGTGTGACCAGGTCCACGCCTTGCCACTCTGTGACGAGTTTGGCTGGATCTAGAACTGCACTATGCTCGATTGCACTCACCACTAATGTGAGCCGTTTCTTGTGAGTGTTTATAAATCTACAGCAGCCAAGAACTGCAAGATTATCGGATTCAGTTCCTCCGCGGGTGAAGTAAATTTCTCGGGAGTGTGCACCGAGTGCTTCAGCTACGGTAGCCCTTGCGTCCTCAAGAGCTGCGGATGCCTCTCGTCCCCACCTGTGAAGGCTTGAGGGGTTCCCGAAGGATTCAGAGAGGTATGGTTCCATTGCCTCACGAACCTCATTTCGGATGGGGGTCGTTGCGGCATGGTCGAGGTAAACCGCCTTCATAAAATGGTACTCGACTCCGGTCTTGTGTTGCTACGGAGGACGCGACTCATAAGTTAACCGCCCCCCGGTCCGAGCCCTACTCCCTAACTAGCTAGCACTGAAGATGCAGATTGCTCCACCATTTCCTGACGGACGCCCTACATGTTTCCGTTCGACTGTTCATGGTACCATTTTTTCTGGGCGTGACCGGCATATCGATGCGGTTAAGGATGGAGACATGCTCCAACTTATTGCTGATCCCCCAGTTCAAACTGAACCGGAAGTTTGGGTGCATCTCGACTCTGGGGATCCAATTGGGCACCTTCCGGCTGAGATTGGATGTTGGCTATGGCCATGGATACTCAGCGGGGGTATTGCCGAGGCTCGAGTTCTACGAGTGGGCGGCGCAGAGGTGCCGTCATGGCGTCGTATTGTTCTTGAGATTGTTTGTAGGATATAGAATAGAAATAAGGAGGGTAGCTAGAAAGTTGATACGCTCAACTTTGTAAGATCCTCTACCTCGAGTGCCTCCGAGATTCGGAAGGGCTCACCGTATGGTACGCGAATGAGCGATCCGTAATGGGCTAGCTGCATGCGGATTTGCTCTGTCAACGGGCGTTCCCCGCCTGGTAAAATCTCTCCGCCCTTTGTTGCTCCGTCGAACTGAGAACTATATGCAGATATCGCTTCGAGTTTTCTGTCTACGTGGTCTGTTATATCTACCACGAAATCCGCAGGGAATGCATCTTCACGAAATGCAGTTGCGTAGACCAGTTTTATCGGCCGAAACGGCTCCCCTTCGATATCAAGCTTCGTGAGAGCGCTCAGAAAACAGGCATCTCTCACGAGTTCGGCTGCAATACGGTGGTCAGGGTGACGCCCGACCGGCCAATGAGTGATCACAGTTCTAGGCCGAAGGGTCCGTAGGTGCTCGATTAGGAGATGACGGGACTCTCGGTTGTTTTCAAGATTCGCGTCTGGCAGACCTAGGCAGCGACGTTCCACAAGCCCCATGATTTCCGCGGCGTGGTCCGCTTCTTTTCCTCGAATTGCGGCTGATCCGGAGCTTCCCATTTCACCTGCTGTGAGATCAATAACTCCCACCCGGTGAGCTTGGCGAGCGCTCTTGATTAGGGTACCTCCACAGAGGAGTTCCGCATCATCCGGATGTGCCATGACTGCAAGCACGTCGAGCGGCGCTCGCAACGTTTGTATCTCGCTGTTTTCAGTCACTCGAAACGGAGCGCTGTGATTGGCGATAGCCGACTCGCACGGATTGCCGGCAGGAGGCCGAAGAGCATTCCTGTGAGTGATGCCATGCCGAGTGCGGTACCCACAGCCCACACCGGAATCTTTGCTGGAAGCGGAGTCCAGGTAGCGATACCAGTTGCGAGCACCCAACCCATGAACATACCGGCAGCGGCGCCCATAGCTGTTAAGGCTGATGCCTCAACGAGGAATTGCCATAGGATCTCTCTTCTTGTCGCTCCTACGGCTTTTCGGACACCGATCTCTCTTGTTCTCTCTGTAACACTTATGAGCATGATCCCGATAACTCCAACTCCGCCCACAAGCAGGCCAGCTGATGAGAGTGCAAACATGACCAAGAAGAAGACTCCAGTCAGTTGATTAAAGAGATCAAGGATCTGAGCAGAACTAAGCACGGCGAAATTATTGTCGTCCCTCGGCCCGAGCCCTCTCATTCCTCTGATTGTTGCAATCACTTCATCCTGGGCACGTTCCATTGAAACGGAATCTATTGGCACAATCATGATTTGTGCTTGAGACATCGATTGGCGCAATCTCCGGTTGGCGGCTGTCCACGGGAAGATAGCCCAGTGCTCGATCGCATTACTAAAAACATTAGCATCGGTCTCAAAGACACCAACTACTGAAAAAGGCTCTTGTGTTCCGCGCCACTGGTTCAGCATTCGGACGCGCTTTCCGATCGGATCACGTTGGCCAAAAAGTTCTGTAGCCAATTCAGCGGAGAGCACTACAACAGATCGGTTCTGCTCTACCTCTGCAGGAGTGAAGTCCCTACCGGCGATGAAGTCGCCAAGTGTGTATTTTGGCCACCCGGAAGAGTATCCCGTCGATTGTACACCACGTACCTGGTGGCTCTCAAAGGACATGTCAGTAGAAAAATTAAATGTGTAGAGTGCTTCATCAACCGTTGGAAGATTCATTAGCGCACGAGCTTCTTCAGGCTCAATCTCAGGCTTGTTCCACCATGGAGGCCGGCCGTTTCCTACATCAGAAATTCTCACCGCTGTGAAATCGAAGCGGGTAACCATGAAATTATTGGGCCCGCTAGCCTCGAAGGCTTCCATGACACTAGTCCGGATACCTGTAATGACAGCAGCTAGGGCTACGACGACCGACACACCTACCGCGACACCCAGAATCGTGAGTACGGAACGAATAGTGTTGGTACGTATGGCCTCAAAGGCTATCTTGAGGCCCTCATTAAGGGCAGTCAATCTCGATGCCCCCTCTTGCGGCTTTAGATTACTCATACCGGAGGGCATCCACGGGATCGAGCTTCGAAGCCTGAGCAGCTGGATATACTCCAGCAACGATGCCCACACTCAGACCAAGACCGACTCCAAGCGCTACCCACTTGAGGCTGACCGCAGCGGGCATCGGTGAGAAGGATGCTACGAGTGTAGCGATTCCAATGCCTGCTAGGACCCCGAAAATCGCACCCACTGTCGACAGGGTTGCCGATTCGATAAGGACTTGTGTGAGGATATCTCGGCGTCGCGCTCCTAGTGCCTTTCGCACTCCGATTTCCCGGGTACGCTCCATCACCGAGACCAGCATAATATTCATGATCACAATTCCGCCGACCACCAAAGATATGGCTACGAGACCTGGAAGTGCCGTAAAGAGTATGCGGGAAATATTGTCCCAGAAGCTTATGGCATCGTCCGCGGTTTCCAATGCAAAGTTGTTTGTTTCCGAGGGCCTTAACAGGCGCCTGGTCCTCATGATACCCTCGGCCTCCATTTGAGCCTCAAGGAGGCGGTCCGGGTTGACGGTCTGGATAATTACTTCGTCCACAATTCCAGGAGGGTTGAGTACCGCTTGAATCGGTGATTGGTGGGGAGCGACTGCAAAGTTGTCGAGTGACATTCCGAACAGTGAGCCTCGCTCTTCGAGTACACCGATCACCCTGTAGGGGAACCCTCTCAAACGGACCGTATGTCCGATCGGATCAAGATCTTCGAAAAGGACTTCGGAAGTCTCAAAACCCAAGACGAGGACTGGGGTTCCGGCTGTCGCTTCTTGTCCAGTGAAAGCTCGACCACGGTCAATCTTGAGGTTGCGGACAGGGAAGATCTCGGGAGATGCTCCGATCAGTTGCACCCCAGTAGCAGTACGACCATTGTCCGCAACTGCCGTTCCTCCTGAGTTGCTTTGGATTGCGATTCGTGCTGGGATCGTGAGTTGGGCACGAATTGCTTCTGCGTCCTCGTAGCGAAGTCGGGGTGCTCGCATCCGACTGCGCCACCTCTCCTCGTCCGTATTAATATCAACTTCGGGCCAGCGGCGAAGTGTCACCGTACTGATGCCGAATACCTGTGAGGTGACTTCTTCGCGGACATAGCGGTCGAGACCCTCGATGATCGTCACAACTACGATCAAGAACATTACTCCTAGGATCACACCTATGAGGCTAAAAAAGCTTTTTAGCCTCTCCGAGCGAAGCTGCTGCATGGCGAGGATTACGCCTTCCCAGACCTGCATCTAATCTGTCAGGTTGCTGGAGATACTTCAGTCAGCATCAATCAGATCCGCCGATTCTGATCCGGAAGCCGTTACCGCCGCCATCACCGCCGCCGCCTATGCCAAACTGGAAACCGCCGGTGACATCGTCATCCGTATTCCTTACTAAATCCCCGTCTTGTAGCTGGCGGATCATCTGGTAAGGACCTGCCACCAAGTTGTCTCCGCTGTCTATACCAGCGAGGATCTCAAAATATTCTTGGCCGGCGATGCCCAGTTTGATCGGAGTAAACGTGACAGTGCCATTAACTACTATGAAGACACCTTCCTCATCCGGAGAGTCATCTTTTCCTTGAGAGGAATCACCTGCCCTCGGACCTGTCATGCCGGTCACTTGAGCACGATTCGCAGATTGATTCTCTGAAGATTCAATCTCTCGAACTGTGACCGCGATGATTGGTACTGAAATAACACTTTTACGCATTTCGGTAACGATGTCAGCTGTAGCGGACAAGTCTGGACGGAGAGATGCACCGTTCTCATCTAGTGTGATCACGACTTCGAAGTCGATCGCAGCCTGCTGACCCGCTGATTGCTGAGATGGCGGGTTGATCGCCGAGTTACCTATTTCTGTGACCTGGCCGGAGAAATATTCGTTAGAGAAGGCATCGATGCGAATTGTCGCACTGTCGCCTAACGAAATCTGAGGGACGTCGGTTTCATCTACCTGGACAACAACTTCAATTACAGAAAGATCAGAGATAGTAAGTACAAGTGAGCCCGGGTTGTTCATCGTACCGATGATAACCGTCTCCCCTTCTTCAACATTCAGCCTCGTTACTTTGCCATCCATGGGTGCGACAAAGATGGTCTTCGAGACCTGTTCAGTAGCTTCCTCAACCGCAGCCTGAGCCTGTGACACTCCATGCCGTGCTGAGGAGAGAGTTGCTTCTGAGACATCTAGATTAGTACGTGCATCATCGACCTGTTGACGACTCACCAAGATAGAATCACGGGATCGAAGAGCCAAAAGGCGATCTAGGTCGCGCTGTGTACGTAAGAGATTAGCCTCTTGCTGAGTTTGCTGTGCTTGCGTTTGAGCGAGAGATGCTTGGGTACGTGATAACGCGGCTTCGTATTGATCCGGCTCTAAGCGAAGGAGTACTTGTCCCTGCACGACGTCCTGGCCTTCATCAACCAACAGTTCCGCAACTCTGGCAGAAACATCAGAACTAATGTTGACCGTTCGACGAGGTCTGATATTCCCACTTGCGGTTACGACCTCAACGAGATCACGTCGCTGGACTTCCTCCATACGCACGCTGATTCCTCGGTCACCTCCATACATCGTCTGGAGTATGGCAGCGGATGCTAACAAGATGATGACGATAATCCCGATGATAATCTTAGTTCGTCTCTCCATATGTTTTACTAGATCGTCTCTGTTTGGTTTGTTAGGTATCAGTTCCGAAGGGATGTTCCAACAAGTACTTCGAGACTAGTTACTGCATCATGATAAGCGAAAACCGCTGCTATGCGGTCCCTTTCTGCCTGAGCCAGTAACGTTTGCGCATCTACGAGTTCAACGAAGGTAATCGCTCCCAACTGATAGCGTTCACGGGCGAGAGTTAGCTGCTGATCAGCTAATTCTAGGTTGCGTTCCTCTAAGAGAGCACTCTCATATGCTGTTTGGACATTGGCGGTACCAATCGACAAATCTGCCTCTAGGGCTAATTCCTGCTCCCGTACCTGCTGTACCATGTCATCCCTTTGAAGGCGTGCTGCCTGCAGGTTCCGTTCTCGACTGAGACCCTGGAAAATCGGGACTTGGAGGCGGAGAGAGACACTAGGGGGGGAACCCTGGAAGTTGAATGGGAATGCCCTGTTGCCATCGATGATCCCCTGTCTCTGTTCATCTGTGAACGCAAATCGCGAGCAATCAAAGGGCGGAAGAGGATCGGCGAGGCGAGAGTAGAGATTATTGGTTTGCACACACTGAGCTACAGATGAAGCCACCTGAGCCCGAGCCTGTACCACCTGGAAGTCTGTATTGCTAGCCTCTCGGGTGAACCCACTCCATCCGGTTGAGATGGATAGGGATGGAAAATATGAAGAGCGAGCTGAGCTTATCCCGATGTCTGCTACTTCCTTAGATCTTCGTCGTGCTCGAAGTGTCGGGTTTCGATTAAGCGACATGTCTGTCAGAGTTTCGAGATTCCAGGTAGGTTCCGAAAGTGTGAATTCAGTTGAGAGTGCGATGTCTTCATTGACCCTTAATCCTAATTGTTGAAGAAGTCTCATCTTACTTGTAGACAACAAGTTACGGGTCCGAAGTACTGTCACTTCAGAACGACCAACTTGGACCTCAGCTTGTCCGACATCTATTGGTGTTACTGAGCCCACTTCTAGTTGGCCTTGGGCTAGTCGGAGGTTGAATTGGCTGTTCTCAAGTTGTTGCTCAGCCAGTCTCAAGGCCTCCTGTTGCCGGAGTATCTCTACGTAAGCATTGGTTACGGTTGAGACGAGACTTGCTTCAGCGAGATCAATCTGAGCAAGGGTGACACCCCTTTGAGCTTTTGCCTGTGCTGGTCCCTTGATCGTCCTCCAATCGATTGAGTAATTGAGGCCGATATTATAATTGGAGAAGTAGTATGAGGGTTGGTCCCCAAAGCCCAAATCTCCGAGTGTCAAGCTTCCGAATTGCTGTTCACCGGGGCCTTGCCATGAGACACCGGAACCAACGGAGGCGCTGGGTAACAGAGCTGCGTAAGCTTGTCGTACATCCCAATTTGAGAGTGACTCATCGTTTCTTGACTGCAGAAAGCTGGGGTTGTTTTCCCTCGCTATCCGAAGTGCTTCGTCGAGTGACAGAGACCTAGTTGAGAGCTGTTGAGCGCAGAGTGGTGTGGTGACACTAATAGCGATTAACGCTAGCACAGATAGAGAGATCTTAGTACTCGAAAGCCACACTGCACTGGGATCTTTCTTTGCTGACACGTTTGGAATGGGCATGCTATTGAGGGCTGATCTGCTTCCAGGTTGGTCACGGGAGATTTCAGCGTGGCTTATCATTTCTTGTTTAGTCATCTAATTGGGCTTGCTGTGCAATTTAGCAAAAAAATGTGTCCTCTCTATGAGGATATACTTGAATTATGGAGAAAGTGTTGCGATCACCCTATGAAGAATTGAGTAATCATCATTTTCTTGTTGATGCTACAGGATTTAACCGAATTTCGTTTCTAACTGAAAAAGTTAACTAGAAGGACACCTGAAATCATCCGACTAAGTCTTCACGCACAGCTAGATATCCAGTTGTCGGGATTTCTACGCGGAGCACACGGCCTTGTCTGTCGAACCAAACTATTCGGTCTCCATCAACACTTGTGAATATGACCCGTCGAGCTAGAACACGGTTACGACCAAGGCGGATTTCTTCTTCCTCCTGAGCCGAAACCAGGAACTCTCTATCTGTGCGGGATAACGGTTCAATCACATGCACTATGGAATCTTCTAGCACATTTCGTAGGAAATAAAGATGGTGAGCCACCTGGTGCTCGACGATCCGGGTTCCATGCTCTGCGCGAAACTCTCTCTCTTCTTGGCCTTCTTCAGAGATAAATCTAGAGAAGTACCTGGGACCGGAGAGATTGAGCATGATCTCAACTGGTACTGGTCTAGATGACTTGAACTCGTAACCAGCTGCGGTGCCTTCGGTCGCTATTACTCTCAAGAGGGTTGTAAACTCTTCTGAAGCCCCATCCAAAGTGCGCACGACCACTCCTCGCGAGATGAAAGCAGCTTCATTACCAAGTCCTGCTCGTCGGATAATGAAGTCTTCTGTGCCGATTCTGTCACCGTGAATGCTCAGACTGAATGTTCCCCGGTCAACGACCACACTTTGAGCGGATAGGCCCAGTGGTACGATGATTGCCAAGCTCGTGATATGGAGACTCAAGAAGAAAGCGCGGAGGATGCGTAAGAACAAATTCATCCGTGGTATACACCTTGGGGCGGATAGCGTTCGCAGTAATAAGCGTTATGTCATTTCTAATGACGTTCGCAAGTCTTGATATCATTAGAGAGATTGGTGCTCGTAAGTTCCATGAAACGGGCAAGAGGACCTCAGTAGAAGGAAAATTTGTAAAAAGGAGCGGCAGTGAACGGGATTAGCACAGCATCTGATGGTTTTCTATTGACTTACTTAACTGGAGAGCAGGGTGATCCTGAGTCAGAGATACAGTACGTGCTGCGCCATACTATTGATCTGAAGTGAATCGTCTATTTACTGAGTGGCATCGTATGCCTCAGACGTTAGGCTGGATCGGTCCCTGGATTGCCCTAGTGTCTCTTTCCTTTTGGGTTGCTTCTCCGGGTAGCCCCTCATTGGTGTTTGCCGCACTCGGTATGAGCGTAGGAGTTCTTGGGGGAGTACGTGAACGGGGTGTGTTCTGGGTTAGTGGGTCGATAATCCTAGTAATTGGGATTCTCGCAGGAGTTCTTGCAGACCGTGAGGTGAGTGACCTCTCAGCAAACTGGAATACATTCTGGGCCGAAAGAGAGGCTGAGGTTGGTGGACGACTCCAGGAGGAACTTCAGGCCCAATTGAGGTCGGGTGAAGCTGCTGCTGATCATCTTGTTCGCGGTGCAACTGAATTCGAGCGGCTGGAAGATGTCCCGACGATCCAGGACATTCGTGCGCAGCACGGAGTCTCAGCACTCGCTCTTTACGATTCGGATGGGATGCTCCGTATATGGGATGGCATGCACCGTGGCAAGGTGCCCGAAGAGGTTCAAGCTGGACAGGACCGCCACGCCTACGTTGATCTACCGCTCTTTGGCTATCTGTATGTAACTGCACTGGCACCGGACGGTGGAGTAGCGGTTGCTGCACAACTCATGCGAACTGATCTACCGCTGGAGATTGGGGCTCGATTAGGAGATTTCGGGTCGGAGTTCCTAGATCTTACTGGGGAACACATTCGGATCAATCCAGGGGATACACCGAATTCAGAGAGGCTCTCACCTCTTGTGCTCCCAAATGGAGAGAGGCTGCTTGAGGTTCTAATTGAGCGACCTGATGCAGCGGACCGCGCTGAGCAAATCTTGGCCCGTTGGCGGTGGCTCGTATCCAGTGGATTGCTTATAGCGTGGCTATTGCTTGCAGTTGGTGGTGCTCCGAACCGATCAACGAGTGTTGTTGCAACTGGAGGGCTTCTTTTCCTCTTAGGCTTACTCCCTCTTCAAGAGGTAGCCGGACTAGAGAGGATCTTCGATTGGACTCTTTTTGCGCTTCCCCTGTGGCCGGGTTCGCTGAAGATATCTCTTGGACGACTGGTACTACTCGCTATCGCAGGTTTGACTGGATTCGCTGTTCTCCCGCGCCCGAAGTTTGCGGTACCGATCTGGGTTGCGGCCCTATCCTCGGCGCTCCTGTTTCCGCTTGTTGTCGCCTGGGTGCGGTCAGGGCTACAGCCACTCTCGTTGGCCTCGGATCGTTTTGAGTGGATCGTTTATGAAATGGCACTGGGCGCTATCCTTGCATTGACCGTGGCTTCTGTGCTCTGGTTGACGAGATCCGGTAGAAGTGCTCATAAGAGTTGGACGTTGGTAACAGTGGCTTCCGCCGTCCTGCTGGGAGGCATGGGTGGTACGTTAGTACTGAACGGAGCATTCCTACCCGTGGGGTGGATCGCATTGTGGGCAATTCCCACTGCTACCGCGGCAGTGGCGACAACAGCGTGGTCCGATGGACAACGGCCTATTGTTGGTTGGTTACTTGCTATCGTGATCGCGACCACTGCGGCTGTCCCCAACGCGTTGCTCGACCGTGTAAACGCGAGAAGGATGGCGGGTGGTCTTCAGCTCATCGAAGCTGCAGCGGTGGAAGATCCCGATCTTGAGCATGGATTGGTTCGACTCGGTTCCTTGGCGGATTCTCTTGCCGGTTCGGGAAGGGGTGACGTTGATGTTCTTTACCAGGCTTGGAGGGCGAGTGGTCTGGCGGAGGAACTGTTTGCTTTGCGGCTGACGATGTGGGACGAGGAGGGCGAGAATAGTCAGGAACTGAGGATCGGGATCGACGGCGATCCTTCGGACGATCTAGCTGCAATAGTCCGTGAGGCTCAGGAGTCAGGAGAATTCAGGATCCTTCGACCGCATCGTGATGATGCCCGATACGTGATGGCAGTTCCTTTGAGGAGTGGGCAGGTTCTGACAGCTATCGCACCGCCGTTGCCCCCTGAGGGTGCTCGCTCTCCTCTCGCCTCCCTGGTGCGAGGTGGTCTGCCATCGCAGACGGACCCGATTACGCTGATCCCTATTCTTTCTGGTGACCCACTGGGTAGTGACTCTCTTAGCTGGCACCGGACGACCTCGGGGTGGCAGGGGGAGATGGCGATTGAATTCAATAATGCGAGCTACCATGCACATATTCCTATTAGTCTTCCGGGATCGCTTCTTGCGAGTGCACGAGGGTCCCTGCTGTTAGTACTCAACCTTTTGGTGTTCTCAGCGTTCTGGGTTCTTGGACGAGGGCTGCTGCTTGATGTAGTCCCACCGGAGGCTAAGATCTCAGGGCTAGTGATCTCCTTTCGTGCCCGAGTGACACTAGCGCTATTCGGGTTCTTCGCCCTGGCAAGCGCTCTCTTTGGTACCCTGGCATATAGGACGCTTACTCAAGCGTCTAGTACGTCGGCTCGAGTAGTCGCAGAGAGAGTCGTAGAAGATGCTGCTGGGTGGTATCTCTCCCTCGATCCAGGCCCTGGTAGTCGCATGGAACGGCTTGCGACTCAAGTCGGTGCGGAGCTTCTAGAGTATCGCAATGGTGAACTCCGCGGTGGAGGTGGCGTAGCGGAGTTGGTGGAGTTGGGCCTTTACGAGGGCTGGATGCCATTCACACAGAATTATTTGCTAGATGGTCGAGAGGGAGTTCGGGAATTCACTGAGACATCATTGGGACGGCTAACGTACGTCACGGCATATCGACGACTCCCCGACGGAGACATACTCGGTGCTCAAGTACCGCTGAGCGCTGGGGCTACTGCGATCCAGAGGATGGATCTGATCGAACTCCTTGGTTTTGTGATGTTAGTAGGTGCTGCACTCTCACTGGTACTCGCCTGGATGGCGGGTCGAGCACTCACGAGCCCCATCCGTGCACTTCAAATCGCGTCGGAAGCGGTTGGTTCGGGAAACCTAGATTTGAAACTTCCAGGTGAGCGAGGCGACGAGTTTGGAGCAGTGTTCAGAGCCTTCAATCGTATGGTGAATCGGGTGCGCCGGGCTCGACGCCAATTGGTCCGAACATCGCGGCGCACGCAGGCTATCATGGAGGAAGCTGCGGTGGGGATGGTGGCCTTGGATTCGGATGGCCGAGTGACCCTGGCAAACCCGATTGCTGAGAATCTCTTCGGTTCTAGAGTTGTTGTCGGACAACCCGTACCCAGAGAGAGTCCGTTCGCGGAGGCTCTTTCCATGTGGATCACCCATTTCTTCAAGAGTTCTGAGGGAGAAGCCAATACTGAGATCCAAGCAGGAGAAAGCAGGGTCAGGATTCGTGCTCGACGCTTAGGCACTACCGCTGGAGGACGTGGAGTGGTGGTGGCTATGGACGATATCACAGATGAGCTGCACACCGAGCGAGTCTTGGCATGGGGTGAGATGGCTCGTCAGGTTGCCCATGAAGTGAAGAATCCTCTTACACCGATAAAGCTTAGCATCCAACATATACGAAGAGCCAGGGAAGACAGACGCACAGATTTCGACGACATACTCGTCAAGAATGTGGATGCCATATTAGCTGAAATTGAACGGCTCGCGGGAATTGCGCAGAGCTTCTCGAAGTACGGTGCACCGGGAGGAGAAGGTGAGGTGCCGCTAGGCCAGGTTCATCTGCATGAAATCGTTGATGACGTCATGGCTCTTTACGGAGGAGGGTCTTCTACCACAGCTCTGTTTGAGCAAGAAATAGCTCTAGGTCTTCCCCCGGTGCGGGCTCGCACATCTGAGTTGAAGGAAGTGCTGATCAACCTTCTTGAGAATGCTCGGATTGCAGTCACAAAGGGCGGCATAGTGCGAATCCTAGGTAACCAGATAAACGGACGGGTTGTACTCGCGATTGTAGATGACGGTGCTGGAATTCCTGAAGAGTTGCTTCCAAGGATATTCGAACCACAGTTCTCGACGCGCTCCACAGGTGCCGGCTTGGGTCTCCCTATCGTAAAGCGAATTGTGGAGTCCTGGGGAGGAACAGTTGAAGTAGATAGCGCCACTGGAGGGGGTACGACTGTTTCAGTTTTCCTTAGTCTTTGGACGGAATCTTTAGACACTGAGGTTGGCTGACTTCCAAAATTGGTCATCTTGAAAGCTTTGGTGCTAGACCTATTCGAACCTCTGACTTGGCTATTGCCTCTTATGTTATGACATCTCCTGTTTCCACTGATTTGGGCTCAGATATCCCTATAGAAGAATTCAGAGCACTCGCCCACGAAGTAGCCGACTGGAGTGCTGATTATCTTGGAAATGTTGGATCGTTACCGGTGCTACCCAGTGTCCAACCGGGGGACATCCGGTCAGTTTTACCAGCGACCCCTCCCGTACAGGGTGAGTCTCTTACAGATGCCTTAAGCGACTTCAGGGATGTGATAGTACCGGGTCTGACCCATTGGAATCATCCGGCTTTCTTCGGTTATTTCGCTATGACTGGATCGGGGCCGGGTATTCTAGGTGAGATGCTTGCTGCTGCTCTGAATGTGAACGCTATGGTTTGGCGAAGCTCGCCGTCCGGCACCGAATTGGAAGAGTTGACAGCTGACTGGCTTCGGCAACTACTCGGGTTGCCTTCTTCGTTCGATGGGGTCATCAACGATACAGCGTCATCTTCCTCACTGCACGCACTTGCAGCTGCCCGAGAGGCGGCGTACCCGGACGTGCGGAACGAGGGAATGTTCCAGCAGGTTCATGGTCGCATCTACGCATCTGAGGAAGCTCATTCTTCAATAGAAAAAGCTGCTTTGACTCTCGGATTCGGACGATCTGGATACCAGGCGATCAGGACTAACGAACAACTCAGCATGTGTTCGTCCACCCTAAGATCTGTAATCCAGGAAGATATTGCATCGGGACTAAAACCGGTGGCTGTGGTAGCGACATTGGGCACCACATCGACGACTGCACTCGACCCTGTCCGTAAGATTGCCGAGCTGGCCCAAGAATTTGGCTTATGGCTTCATGTGGATGCCGCCTACGGGGGTCCCGCTGCAATCGTACCCGAACTCCGTGAACTCTTTGACGGTTGGGAGATTGCTGACTCAATCGTAGTCAACCCACATAAATGGTTGTTCACTCCCGTGGATTGTTCGCTCCTCTACTGTCGTCGTCCTGAGGTATTGAAGCGTGCTTTTTCGATTGTTCCGGAATACCTAAAAAACCCAGGAATAGAAGCAGGTCGGAATTTGATGGACTACGGAGTAGCATTAGGGCGCCGATTTCGGGCGCTCAAGCTTTGGTTTGTGCTGCGTTATTTTGGTCAGCAGGGCATCATTGATCGACTGCGCATTCATGTGGAGTTAGCACAAGCGCTAGCGTCTTGGGTTGATGCTGCACCTGAATGGGAACGCGTGGCACCGGCTCCCTTATCTCTCGTAGCGTTTCGATTTATATCTGAAGAACTGGATGCCGCTGCTCTGGACGATGCCAATCATCGGATTATGGATCGTGTTAATGAGAGCGGTGAAGCTTTTATAACTCATACTGTAGTTCGTGGTCGAACATGTCTTAGGGTTTCAATCGGAAATCTCAAGACGACACATGCCCATGTGCAGCGTACGTGGGAACTACTTCAGGAAGCGGCCGCATACGAAGGTGGTGTTTCCTCCTGAAGTGCTTTAACCGACCTCTCTGTAGCGTCGACCTCAGGTGTGGCTAGGGGAAGGAAAAAAGTTACTTAGGCCAACTCTCTTACTTCGCGCACCAGTTCCGCCATGGATTCTTTCGCGTCGCCAAAAAACATAAGCGTCTTATCCATATAGAAGAGGTCGTTGTCGATACCAGCAAAGCCTGGTGAAAGGCTACGCTTCATAACGATAACTCTCCTTGCCCGATCAACGTCCAGGATTGGCATTCCAGTAATGACAGATTGTGGATCTCGTGCAGCTGGATTTACGACGTCATTTGCTCCAACAACCAACACCACATCAGTATTTCCAAAATCATCATTGATCTCATCCAGATCGTAGAGTTTATCATAACTCACGTCTGCTTCTGCGAGCAGGACGTTCATATGACCTGGCATACGACCGGCAACCGGGTGGATCGCATATTTTACGTCAACTCCGCGTTCCTCCAGCAGATCCCCGACCTTCCGAAGTTCATGCTGAGACTGTGCCACGGCCAGTCCATATCCGGGCACCACCACTACCGAATTAACATATCCTAGTTCAGCTGCTACTCCTTCCGCGTCAGCACTCTGCACTGGCCGTTGACCAATCTCAGATCGATCAACGCCCGCAGTTCCACCAAAGCCACCGAAGGCGACGTTTGCCAGAGACCTATTCATCCCCTTGCACATGAGTTGCGTGAGGATTAGTCCAGAGGCGCCAACAAGCGCACCTGAGATGATTAGGACGGTGTTACCGATCACGAAGCCGGCAGCACTGGCTGCTAGGCCAGAATAGGAGTTGAGCAGTGAGACTACGACTGGCATATCCGCTCCACCGATCGGAATCACAAGCAACACTCCGAGGATAAGAGCAAGGCCACAGAACACGTAGAAGAGTGTTTGAGGATCTCCAGACCCGAATACACCGAGGGTCATTGCGCCCAAAGAGATGGCAGCTAAGAACAGCAGGGCATTGAAAATATTTTGGAGTGGGAAAGTGATGGGATTCCCAGTTATTAGGCCCTGTAACTTAGCGAACGCGATGAACGAACCAGTGAAGGTCACACTTCCGATTAAGGTACCAAGCAGGATCGTTACTCCTGTGGTGCTTGCTCCAACCCCGGGTGTTGCAAGGAACTCAGCGATTGCCACGAGCGCAGAAGCCCCGCCGCCAAAAGCGTTAAAGATCCCCACGAGTTCAGGCATTGCAGTCATCTCAACTAAACGAGCTGCTGTTCCACCGATCACTCCGCCTAGGACGACCCCCACTAGGATCCAAGTCCAGTCAAGGATCTGAGTGTCGAGTACTGTCGCGATGACAGCGAGAAGCATTGCCAAGGCTGCGAGACTATTCCCTTTGCGGGCTGTTGCAGGTGACTGAAGGCGCTTCAGGCCAACAACGAATAGGATTGCGGAAAGCAGATAGGTTAGCTGAATAATTGTGTCCATTATCCCTACCTCTTCTTGAACATGGCAAGCATCCGATCAGTAACCATGAATCCGCCGATCACATTGATTGTAGCCATGGCGATGGCAATGACCCCAAGTGTCACCTGCAGCGCACCTTCTGCTTTTGCTGCGACAACGATTGCTCCTACGATCGCGATTCCCGAAATTGCGTTGGCACCTGACATGAGCGGCGTATGTAGGGTTGGGGGGACCTTCGTGATCACCTCACGGCCCGCGAGGGCCGCTAGCACGAATACGTAAAGTCCGGTCATCAAGTCGAACTCGCCCATTAGTTCTCCCAGGAGGTGAAGTTGTTAGCCCGGTTCACGGGCTGTTTGAGTGCATTGCTGACTGAACACGTTCATTCCGAACTTCACCCCCGTGTGTTACGGTAGAGGGTCCCACTACATCATTTTCGAAATCCAATTGGAGTTGACCATCGTCCCCAAGAAATTCGCTGATTAGGGTGACAATGTTCTTTGAATACATTTGGCTGGAGTGTACAGGGATGCTTGTTGGTAGATTTGAAGGCCCCAGGATTTGAACTCCATGCGCTAGTACGGTTTCACCGGCCTTGCTCAGTTCGCAATTACCTCCGCTTTCAGCGGCGAGGTCAACGATTACTGACCCGTATTTCATGGTTTTAACCATATCTTCAGTGATTAGGACCGGTGCTTCTCTGCCAGGAATTTGAGCAGTAGTGATCACGATATCTGTATCTATTAGTGCATCGCCGATCAGTTCGAGTTCCTTATTATGCTGGTCTTCCGTGAGCTCTTTCGCATATCCCCCTTCTCCTTCGGCAGTGACCTCTTCTTCTGACTCAAGGAATGACGCCCCCAGGCTCTCCACTTGTTCTTTGACAGCTGGTCGCACATCAAAAGCCTCAACGACTGCTCCTAGTCTTCTTGCTGTAGCAATTGCCTGAAGTCCTGCAACTCCTGCTCCAAGGATGAGCGCTTTAGCCGGGCGGATCGTACCTGCAGCTGTAGTAAACATCGGTAGGAATTTTGGCAGGTGATTGGCGGCGAGTAAAACTGCTTTATAGCCTGCCACCGTAGCCTGAGAGGAGAGGGCGTCCATCGATTGAGCTCGTGTAATTCGAGGGACGAGCTCCATTGAAATCCCGGTAACCTTTAGTTCGATAAGTCGATTTACTAGGTCAGGATCCGACAATGGGTCAAGAAACCCAACTAGGATGGAGCCTTCTGAAAGATGGGCCAGCTCATTAGAAGACGGAGGATTAACAACCAGAATGAGCTTTGCATCCTCGAGGGCCTCTTGGGCGCTGGCTGCGATCTCAGCGCCGGCTTCCCGGTACATGAGGTCAGAGACTCCTGATGTCTCCCCCGCACCCGTCTGAACAGTGACAGTAAGTCCCCGCTGGACCAAGTTTTTGACACCTAAGGGGACCAACGCGACTCTGTTTTCAGCAGAACGCGTTTCCTTAAGAACCGCTACCCTCATTCGCACTCTCCAGTCGATTTTTCGATGAGTACCCCCAAACAGAGGCGGCCATCCTAGTAGAACGTCAATAGGTAACACAACCTATGCTCCATTTGTACTCTTCCTGGCTGATATATTCATCATGCCATCTCGACGGCTCACGTGACTGGTACCTACCTTATCGGTTCACACTCTAAGTAGATGGATCAAGCCGAGAACTATCAGGGTGTTATTGGTATCGGAACAAGCCTCCCCTAATTCAACCATTGAATCGAAATCGTATGCGCCTCTTCATAGGCTTGAGCCTCCCAAAGAGGGAGCGCCGGCGGATCCAGAGTGCAACTCAGGTTTTACAAGAGAAGAAATTCCCCGTGCGCTGGATTGGTCTAGAAAATTTCCATATTACAATGAAATTTCTTGGTGAAGTGAGTGGTGAGCAGGCAGAGCCAATAGAGGCAGCAATGTCCAAGGTGGCGAGCCAGGTCAGAGTATTTTCAATTGCTCTGGGTGGGTTTGGTGCGTTCCCGAGTATTCGCTCTCCAAGTCTGATCTGGCTTGGGATCCGCGCAAGCCCCGAACTCAGGTGCTTGAAACAGGACCTAGAATGGGCTCTCGGCCAGTGTGGTTTCGAGTCTGAAGCGAGAGTATTTCATCCGCATATCACACTTGCTCGAGCGAAGGAAAGGGCCGGTGCAGGTATGTTTCGCGGACTCGACAAGCTACTCGCTGAGTTGGATTTCACTGGAGAAGTGAAGGTAGATAGGATCAATCTTAGTCGTAGTGAGCTATCTAAGAACGGTGTCCGATATAGCGTGATTTCCAGTGCTAAGCTGGCCTCTGCTTGAGTAGGGTAGGTAGGGTATGAGGAGATTGATGCTTCTGGCTTTTCTCATTCCCGCTATTTACGCGGGCTTCAAATGGGGCCTCCCTCCGATAAATCGTTTTCTGGATTCAAATCCCTATGAGGGATCTGGAGAAGATGGCCAGCCTAGTGTGTCCCTCTCTGATCTTACAATGGACCGTTTTGAGAGGCTGAGTTGGAGTGAGTCAGATGATAAGCTTGTGCTAGCGAGCGTTGAGGTATCATCGGTCGTCCGCTATGCAGTTCCGGGGATCATTCCTCTGGGCCTCCTGGAGCCGAGGGTAGAATTTGAAGAAGAACGAGTCAGGTTGTCTGCGTTCGTTATTGCAGAGAAATTTCCTGGGCTTCCAAAACTAGACGAGATCATTGGACTTCTACCGGATACCATCGCGGTTGAAATGCAGGGTATGATTGCTCCACTAGATCAAGGCCATTTTTCTCTAATCATCAATAGACTCTGGATAGCCAAGATACCGATACCTTCGAGCCTGATACCCGCGATCCTGACAGCCTTTGGACGAGAAGGACGAAGGGCTCTGCCTCGAAATGCTCTATTGATACCCAAACCCGATGGTATAGAGTCGGCGTTCGTCCGTGCGGATAGTCTCTTTCTATTGGCTAATCCCGAGAGAGAAGAACATGCTAGAGATGGGGATGACTAGATGGCCCGCTTGTTGATCGTCGATGACGAAAAGGGAATTCGTGACGCCCTTGTACAAGTTTTTGAGTATGAGGGGCAAGAAGTCCGTGTAGCAGAGGATGGGCCGGATGCTCTTTTAGCCGCTAACGCATTCCAGCCGGACCTGGTGTTCTTGGATGTGAAGATGCCAGGGATGGACGGACTGGAAGTGCTTGCTAGGCTTGGGGATGAAAGTCCAGGGTCTCTGGTAATCATGATTTCGGGTCATGGGACTATCGATACCGCGCTAGAGGCAACCCGAAGGGGTGCGTATGATTTCCTTGAGAAGCCTTTGGATACGGATCGCCTTCTCGTCACTTTTCGTCGGGCATTGGAGTTGAAGGGTCTCACAGAAAGCATGGCGGAACTCCGGAGCCAGGTTGAGAGTCGCTATGAGATAGTGGGTAATTCACTACCGATCCGCCGTGTTCTTGAGCGGGTTGAGAAAGTGGCGGCAACCGATGCTCGAATACTGATCTCTGGTGAGAATGGTACGGGCAAGGAACTTGTTGCTCGTGCTATTCACCGACTTTCATCAAGATCTGATAGTGTATTCATTGAAGTTAATTGTGCCGCAATTCCGTCAGAGTTAATTGAATCTGAATTGTTCGGGCACTTGAGGGGGTCGTTCACTGGGGCTTTCGCTGATCGAGTGGGAAAATTCGAACAAGCGAACGGGGGTACACTTTTTCTTGATGAAATCGGTGATATGTCGCGGGATGCACAAGCTAAAGTACTCCGGGTACTGGAGCAGGGGGTTCTAACCAGAATTGGAGGATCAGAAGCGGTCGAAGTCGATGTTCGGGTTCTCTCGGCGACGAACAAGAACCTTGAGCAGGAAATTGAGGATGGAGGGTTTCGTAAAGACCTATTTTACCGACTAAATGTGGTGCCGATCAGGGTGCCATCTTTGCGTGAGCGCCAAGAAGATATTCCGATGCTAGTAACTCACTTCAGCGAAGGAATGGTTGCTCGTGAGGGAAGCGCACCACGTGTCTTTTCGGATGCGGCAATGGAGCGGCTAAAGACATTGACCTGGCCTGGTAATGTTCGCGAATTACGCAACACTGTAGAGCGCTTACTGATTCTTTGTGATGGTAGTGAAATCACCTCTGATGATGTTGATTCGTTCACTATCTCACGAGCAAGATCTGTTGATCCAGGAAGGGAACTATTAGCACTAGATAATTTCAGTGCTTTCAAGGAAGAGGCTGAGCGTGCCTACATTGTAGGCAAGCTTCGAGCAAATGATTGGAATGTGGCTGAAACTGCTCGCCGTATTGAAATGCCCAGGTCCAACCTTTACAAGAAGATTGAAAAATATGGTCTTGTAAGAGAGGACTAGGACTCGATGGTTTTCATGTCTTCCCAAGGTGATTCTAAGGAGAACCCTGGTTGCGCCCGAATCGATCAAGCCTGATTCTATGCACCGAATCTGAGTGCCCTGTCAGTCGAATGTTTTGAACGGCAAGAGTCAGTTGGTCCCATCCCTCGCCCAAACTACCTGCGTTATTGATGACCTCCTCCAGCCGCCGTGGATTCTTAGGGGAAGGATCACTGGACCAATACTTCAGGGAAATTGGACGTCACCCCCTTATCGACCGTGAAGAAGAGGTTCGATTGGGAAAGCTCATCGAAGAGGGAGATAAGGATGGACTTGATAAACTAGTCCGCTCAAATCTCCGATTTGTCGTCTCGGTCGCAAAGAAATATCAGAACCAAGGTGTTCCGCTTTCAGATATCATAAATGAGGGCAACTTGGGATTAATCCGAGCGGCTCAAAAATTTGATCAATCCAAAGGAATAAGATTCATTAGCTATGCCGTGTGGTGGATACGCCAGGCGATACTTCAGGCGCTTGCGGAACAGAGTCGGATCGTTCGTATTCCTCTGAATCGTGCTGGTGCACTCCATCGTATTGGTCGACGAAGTTCAGAACTATTACAAGAATTTGGAAGAGATCCTACGGTTAAAGAACTCGCTCAGGAACTGGATCTCAGCGAAGAAGAAGTGCGCCAGACTTTAGCAGTGTCACGCTCCCATCTTTCCCTCGATTCACCGATAAAACCAGGAGAGAACGGTCGCCTTCTCGACTATCTTCCGGACCAGCATTCGCCAGGCCCTGAACAGGAGACCTATGAGCGTGCGCTTGGTGATACGATTGAGGTAGCGCTTGCGTCTCTCAAGGAACGGGAAGCGAAAATCCTAAGACTCTACTTCGGACTTGATGATCAAAAGCCGATGACCCTTGAGGAGATTGGCTCTATTCTTGGCGTCACACGTGAGCGAGTGCGGCAAATTAAAGAAAAGGCCTTGGTCCGACTGCGCCACGCTTCACGAGCCAGATTTCTTGAGACCTTCCGGTAGGGCCCATACTGGGATAGAGAGGATAACCAGAGTCCCTGAGAATCCCGGTAAAGCAGGGCCGGACTTCCGTTGACACCATTTGGCACTACAGATATCATTTTCGGCTATACTTTAACCCAAAAATCTTAATTATCCGGCATGAAAACTTACACGCCGAAAGCTCAAGACATATCTAGAGAGTGGTGGGTTGTTGACGCTGCCGAAAAGCCACTCGGGCGCCTAGCCACTGAGATAGCAACTGTGCTTCGTGGCAAGCACAAGCCAATCTTTACTCCCCATCTTGATACGGGAGACAACGTCGTTGTTATAAATGCCGATAAAGTTTGGCTGACAGGTAGAAAGGCTGACCAAAAAACGTACTTCCGTCACTCGGGTTACATGGGTGGTGAGAAACACATTCCGTTTAGTCGCATGATTAAGTCTCATCCCGAACGGGTAGTTGAACTAGCAGTTAAGGGTATGCTTCCGAAAAACAACCTTGGGCGAGCAATGCGGAAGAAGCTCAGGGTGTATGCGGGAGCAGAACACCCCCATGATGGACAGCATCCTAAGCCCCTGAATCTATGAGTATTGAGCAGAGTCAGATCCAAACAGTGGGACGACGTAAGCGGTCCGTCGCTCGTGTAATGCTTCGCCCCGGCACGGGGGAATGGTCTGTAAATGGACGTTCTATGACAGATTACTTCCCGAGAGAAGCGCACCATCTTCGAGTTGTTGAGCCACTACGAGCTACAGAGTTAGAAGGTCAGTTTGATATTACCGTACGTGTTCATGGCGGAGGACTTACTGGACAGTCCGATGCGGTACGACTTGGTCTATCGCGTGCTCTAGTTGAGCACGATGAGGAAATGCGGCCAATTCTCCGCGGAAAGGGGATGCTTACAAGGGATGCACGTCAGGTCGAACGAAAGAAACCTGGCCGACCTAAAGCTCGTAAACGCTTTCAGTTCTCTAAGCGTTAGCTATTAGTAACCGGCGTGCCAAGAAAGCCGTCGGCATCTTGATCGGGGCGTAATCGGCCCCCCAAAACAGAGAAGGTGGTATGCCTGACGTAGGCCTCGAGCAACTCTTGGAGGCTGGAGTCCACTTCGGTCACCAGACCCGTCGTTGGAATCCAAAAATGAAGCCGTTCATTTTCACCGAACGAAACGGCATTCATATAATTGACCTCAGAAAAACACTCGACCGTTTGAAACTTGCCCAGCAGGCGGCTCGCGAAGTCGTTCTACGTGGGGATAAGGTGCTCTTTGTCTGCACGAAGAAGCAGCTGCGTTCAGTAATTGAAACGGAAGCTGAGGAGTCAGGAGCATTTTTCGTGACCGAGCGTTGGCTCGGAGGCATGCTCACTAACTTCCAGACGATTCGGAAGCAGATTAGAAGATTGAAAGAGCTTGAGCGTGGTCAGCAAGAAAATGCTTTTGAGTTCTATACCAAGAAAGAACGCCTTATGCTTGATCGTGAGCGGATCAAGCTGGATAAGTATTTGGGCGGTGTAAAGGATATGGGACGGCTTCCCGGAGCGATTTTTGTGATTGATGCAAAAAGAGAAGTCATAGCCGTTCGCGAGGCCGCGAAGCTCGGTATTCCGATCATAGCGATCACGGACAGTAACGCTGACCCCGATCTAATAGACTTTCCTATTCCCGGGAATGACGATGCAATACGCTCAGTATCTCTTATTGCGAATGCGATTGCCGAGTCAATTTCAGTAGCCAGCAAGGAAGTTCCAGATGGTGAGCGCCGCCGGGTCGATGACCTTGAGGCGACGATGTATTCGACAGAGACAGGGGAGACTACAGAGAAACAACGTCCGCAACGCAGGAGGCCAAGAAGAAAGCGTCGGCCACGACCTGGGGTCATTGCTCAGCACTTGAGCGCAGAAGACCGAGTAGAATCAACCTCGGACGAGGAGGATTCTGTTGCTGAAAGTGAGCCGGATAATTCAGTCCAGGATGAGGGGTTAGACTCTCCGAAAGCCGTTAGCACAGAGGATGAAGTCGACGTGGGTCCCGATGGATCTCTCGGTGTGGAGGATGTAGCTGAGGGAGAAAAGGATGACTGAGCCAGGTACGGTGGTGTCCGCGAAGGATGTTAAGAAGCTGCGTGATATGACGGGCGCAGGTATGATGGAATGCAAGCGGGCATTGATGGAAATAGAGGGTGATATTGAGAAGGCGGTTGACCTTCTCCGGGCGAAAGGAGCTGCCAAGGTCGCGAAGCGTGCTGGAAAATCTGCGAATGAGGGGACGATCGGGAGTTATGTGCATTTCGATAATAGGACTGCTGTGATTGTTGAGTTGAACTGTGAGACCGACTTTGTTGCGAACACAGATTATTTTAGGGCACTCGCGAAGGACCTCGCTCTTCATATTGCATCATCTGCACCGATTGCCGTCTCTCGGGACCAAATTCCGGACGAGATTCTTGAGCGAGAGCGAAGCGTCTACTTGGAGCAAGTTAAAGAAGGGGACCCTAAACCTGAGCATCTCGTCGATAAAATAGTCGAAGGAAAGATGTCTAAGTTCCTGAAACACAATACGCTACTTGCTCAAGATTTCGTCAAGGATCAGGATAAGACTATTGAGGAGTTGATCACAGAAGTATCTGCCAGAACCGGTGAAAAGATCGGTGTCGGTCGATTTTCCCGGATAAAGATAGGCGAGGAACCCGCGTAAATGTGTTTCTCAATTTCCGGTGACGAACAGGGATTTCTAAACCGAATTCGATGAACCAGAACCAGACCTCTCAAGAGCTTAGATATCAAAGGGTTATGCTGAAGCTCTCTGGTGAGGCTTTGGCAGGTGACAGGGGTTTCGGTATCACGCCGGAGGTTGTGGATCGCATAACGGACGAAATCGGGTCCGTTGCCTCAATGGGTGTCTCCTTGGGAGTTGTGATTGGCGGCGGCAACATTGTGAGGGGTGCGATGGCTTCCCGTTCCGGAATGGATCGAGTTCAAGCCGACTACATGGGGATGCTTGCCACAGTCATAAATGCTCTGGCAGTTCAAGACCTTCTGGAGCACAAGGGAATTGAAACCCGAGTTATGACTGCTATCCGGATGGAGGAGATTGCGGAACCGTATATCCGTCGTCGCGCGTTACGGCACATGGAAAAGGGACGTATTGTGCTTTTTGCTGGAGGTACTGGAAACCCCTATTTCTCTACAGATACAGGCGCAGTGCTTCGTGCAATTGAAATGGGATCTGATGTGGTGATAAAGGCAACCAAAGTAAGAGGTGTCTACACAGCTGATCCGGTCACAGAGCCTGATGCGGAGTTCATTCGGGAGATCTCGTTTCAGGAAGTTGTGGCGCGTGAACTTGCGGTTATGGATACGCCAGCTGTTGCGCTTTGTAAGCAAAACTCTTTGCCTATCATTGTTCTGAACTTGGGAGAGCAGGGTGCTGTCTCAAGAGCCATCCTTGGTGAGCCAGTGGGAACCCTAGTATCCTAGTAGTCATTACCAAAGGTGATCAGTTAAATACTACTGAAGCCGGTGCTCTTTGACCTGAGCTTAGTGGAGGGAGTTTATGCCGACCGTTGAGGATGCTAAAACGCGAATGGAGGGAGCACTCGAAGCACTTCGGCGCGAATTCGCGACGGTTCGGACGGGAAAATCTACCCCTGCGCTTCTGGACACGGTCCGTGTCGAAGCCTACGGATCGAAGATGCCGCTGAACCAGCTAGCTACAATTAGTACTCCGGAATCTAGTTTATTGGTCGTACAGCCATTTGATAAAACCCTCCTACCTGAGGTAGAGCGTGCTATCATGACTGCAGATCTGGGTCTGAATCCAGCCAACGATGGGAACATTATCCGCATTCCGATTCCTCCCTTGAATGAGGAGCGTCGACAGGAATATGTAAAGCTTCTACATAGGATGACTGAGGATGGAAGAGTCTCGATTCGCCACGCGCGTCGAACAGTAAGGGACGAGCTCCACCAGCTTGTCCGAGATCATGAACTCAGTGAGGACGAGAGCCGTCGCCGAGAGGATGAGCTTGAGAAATCAACCAAGGACTACATAGAGAAGGTGGACGAACTTCTCAAGAATAAGGAAGCAGAGGTGATGGCCATCTAGCGGCCTCCGCCTAAAAGTTTATGGCCTCTGAAAGCCTAGATAAAATTCGTCTGAGCGGTGATGTACCAAATCACGTTGCTATTATTATGGATGGCAACGGTCGATGGGCGAAACAGAAGGGATTTCCGCGCCAGGTTGGACACCGGGAAGGGATGAAGTCTGTTCGCGAGACAATTGAGGGGGCAGCGGAGGCAGGAATTAATATTTTGACTCTCTTTGCATTCTCAACTGAAAACTGGAATCGTCCGCGGAAAGAAGTTGCCTCGTTAATGTCTCTCCTGCGGTACTACGCTCGGAAGGAACGTGACAGCCTCAAACACCAGGGTGTCGAAGTCCATGTTCTTGGGGAAATAGAGCGTTTTGACGACCAGACTCGAGAAGCAGTGGATTTGATCGTCAGGGGCACCAAAGGCGGGCAAAGCTTAAGGTTGAATCTCATGATCTCTTATGGTGGCAGAGAGGAGATTCTACGTTCTGTAAGGACTTTGGCAGAGCAAGTGGATCAAGGCGAACTCACAGTAGATGACATAGATGAGGACGCGTTACGTAAGACACTTTTCACGGTGAATCTGCCAGATCCGGACCTCTTGATCAGGACTTCTGGTGAGTATCGCATTAGCAACTTCATGCTATGGCAGATTGCCTACACAGAACTGCACATCACTCCTGTACTTTGGCCTGATTTTAGCCGAGAACATCTCTTTGAGGCGGTTTTAGATTACCAACGCAGGGACAGGCGATTCGGCCTTGTCGGGACTTCGTAATTCCCGTGAGCGATCTTTCACGGAGATGGTTGGTTTCGATCATCGGTATACCTATCGTGTTGGTACTCCTGTACTCTGGGAATTGGGTTCTAGGGGTTCCTTTGTCTGTGTTAGCCGCGATGGGCACACAGGAGGTCTATCGACTAGCTGCGCACACGGGAGTGGATCCTTTCCGCCTCACGGGAGCTACTGGAGCTGCGGCTCTGGTCTTAGCTGGGACCTGGCAGGGAACGTTCTCAGCCTTTGCTCCTTGGGCGCTCATCGTTGTCGGGACCGTTATGCTTATTTCGCTTATCCTAGCGGTCATGAATCGAGGAGCCACAGGTGGGCCTCTGGGCGCTGTATCAGTAACGATGGCAGGCTGTCTTTACTGTGGTTTTTCGCTTTCGTTCGTGCCTCTCACTCTCATGTTTGCCACCACGGAAGGGTGGGGTGAAACCGTGGGAGCGCCTTGGCTCGGTGTCGCAGTGATCGCTCTTCCTCTAGCGACCACGTGGATTGGGGATGCGGTGGCTTTCTTTGCCGGCACCAGGTGGGGTAAACAGAAGCTTGCCCCCTCAATCAGTCCTAACAAAACCTGGCTTGGGTTATGGTCAGGACTCGGCGCTACCATCGCTGTAGGCGTTGCCTGGTACTTTTTAACCGCGCCGTATTTGGTTGGAATACCCATCAATAATTTCTTGGTGGCGGGATTGCTTGGCGGCGTACTTGGAATGAGTGCGCAGGTTGGTGATCTCGTGATCTCGGTTTTCAAACGAGAGGCAGGTGTAAAGGATACTGGGACAATCTTTCCTGGGCATGGTGGGATCTTGGACCGTATCGACTCCATCGCAATCACGGTCCCGGTCTCATACACAGTCATAACCTTGCTCACGAAGATCCAATGATCCGTATAGCAATACTGGGTTCTACGGGCTCGATTGGCCGAAGTGCACTTGAGCTTATTCATCGCCATCCTGGCCAATTCGAAGTGGCATCGTTAGTTGCTGAAACGAGTGCTGATGCTCTCGCAGCCCAGGTGGCGTCATTTAATCCACGTTTAGCAGTCTTGGCGGACGAGAAAGTCCCACTACCAGATGGAGATGGAATGACCACCTGGGCTAGCGGATCGGGGGCAGTATTAGAGGCAGCAGCAGATCCAGATACCGATGTGGTCCTTAATGCACTTGTTGGTGCCGCAGGACTTGAACCTACTCTCGCTGCATTAGAGGCTGGTCATCGTCTTGCGTTAGCCAACAAGGAATCTCTCGTTGCGGGTGGCCACCTTGTTTTGTCTGCGGCGGAGAGAGGGTCTGGTGAGATCATACCTATAGATTCTGAGCACAGCGCGATCTTACAATGCCTTCAGGGTTATGGTCCATCAGATGTTCAGCGCCTGATGCTTACCGCATCGGGTGGTCCGTTCCGGGGACGAGAACAAAAAACACTATGGGATGTAGGTCCAGAGGATGCTCTTAAGCACCCCACCTGGAGCATGGGTGCCAAGATCACGATTGATTCAGCGACGCTGGCCAACAAAGCGCTCGAGATTATCGAGGCACATTTTCTATATGGGATTGCATATGAGAGGCTTGATGCGATTGTTCACCCGCAGTCAGTGATCCATTCTTTGGTCGAGTTTGTGGATGGATCGGTACTTGCACAGCTCGGCTTCCCGACCATGGAACTACCCATCCTGTATGCGCTGACGTATCCGAACAGAATCGAGGACGTAGCCCTGCAAACCTATGATCCAATCCGTTCATCTCCGCTAACATTCGAACCGATTGACGATGAGGCATTTCCACTATTTAAGGTTGGCGTACACGCAGGCCGGACAGGAGGATGTGCGCCAGCAGTATATAATGCAGCGAATGAGATCGCGGTTCAGGCCTTTCTCGAAAGTACCATCCGCTTCCCAGAGATGGCCGATTTGGTTTCGGAAACTATAGATCGAATTGGGAACAGTGCAGTGACTGGAATAAAGGATGTTCTAGAAGTTGATCAGGCCGCTAGGTCAGTCGCTACTGAGGTTGCTCATAGCCTTAGTAAGACCAAAGTCGAAGTAACCCGATGAGCTACTTTCTAGCAACGATTGTTGTCCTTGGTGTGCTGATCTTCATACATGAGCTAGGACATTTCCTTGCGGGTAAAGCTGTAGACGTAGAGATCCAGCGTTTCTCCATCGGAATGGGCCCGAGGCTCTTCGGGTATAAGTATGGAGAGACGGATTATGTCTTCAGTTGGATTCCTCTCGGTGGCTATGTCAAGTTCGGTGGCATGGGAGAGGATGAGATGCTCGAAAAGCTCGAGGGCGGTGGGGATGATAGTCCTCGCACTCCTGGGCCTCGAGACTTCGACGCAAAGCCAATTTGGGCGCGTGCGCTCATACTCTCTGCTGGTGTGATCTTCAACATGCTTTTCGCGTTCGGCGCCTACACCTATGTCATCGCGGAATGGGGTGTTCCCGAGTTAAGTACGACTCGGATAGGTATTGTGCATGATGAATTCCTTCCCCCAGGGACTGAGAGTCTCATAGGGATCTCTTCAGGCAGTCGCTTCGTTCGGATTGGGGAAACAGAGGTCGGTAGTTGGGGCGATGTCGAGCGAGGCCTTTTTGAGGCCCCATCGGGTCCAATCCGACTTGATCTCGCTGAACCTGATCAATCGGTAGAGATACGGATTCCGGTCACTGAGGCTGAACGTCGTGCTTTGGTCCGATCCGTGGAGGGCTGGGTGGAAGCAGGAGTTGGCTCAGTAGTGCCCGGCTCCGCTGCTGATGAGGGTGGGCTACAGCCTGGAGACCGTGTTACTGCTGTTGCAGGTATTGATGTTGAAGGTTGGTTTGAATTCACTAACGAAATCAGAAGCCGACCAGGCGAGAGAGTTGAAATTACGCTTGTCCGTGAGGGGCGTGAAATCATTCGTGCCGTCACTCTTGACACTGAGGAAGAGCAGGGCGTTCAGGTGGGGAGGATGGGTGTCTACCCGCCGGTTGGGGCACTGAGTTATTCACCAGTGCCACTGACTGAAGCTATGGTCTATGGGTACCGTGAGACCGTCGCAGTAACCGGCATGATCCTAGGCTTTCTGAGAGATCTTGTGACGGGAGGCGTCTCACCACGTTCGCTTGGGAGTATCGTTACAATCGGTGAAGCTTCAGGACAAGCTGCAGCCGCTGGGCTAGACTCATTCCTTCGCTTTATGGCGCTGTTCAGTGTGAACCTAGCGATCCTAAATCTCTTACCGATTCCGGTCCTAGACGGGGGTCACCTGGCTTTCCTGGTCATCGAAGGAATTCGAGGGAGAGCACTCAGCTTCGAGACAAAAATGCGCTGGAGCCAAGTTGGGTTCGTGATCCTTATGGGGATTATGGTGATGGCACTTTCAAACGATTTTTTGCGGGTACTTGGCTTCTGAGACCGAGAAGAGGGAGTCCGCCTGACATCACAGGAATCGTTCGTCTGAGAGTTAGGTGGTGCTGGGAGCTTGCTAAAGAAAACTAAGCTGACTTGTATTCGATCGGACTCGGAGGTCCTCCACATCCAGAAGTGCTGTGGGGTGATCCTGTTGAGCCACCTCTAGATGGCCTGTCCAGCCAGCCTTCTCCAGTGCATCCCCAACGACACTTCGGGCAAGATCCGGACGGTTACATTCGTTTGACAAGTGAGCGAGCACGATACCGGCGAGTCGGGGATGCATTAGTTCAGTAGCAAGACGGGCTGCCGCCTGATTGGAGAGATGGCCGTGGCTTGACGCGATACGCTGTCTTACCGATGCGGGATAAGGACCATTGTGTAGCATGAGTTCGTCGTGGTTCGCTTCCAAGATCAGGAAATCGCACGTCGACAACTTCTGCCGGAGTTGAGTTGTTGGCCGGCCTAGATCCGTGGCGATTCCAAGACGCAGACCACTTGATTCATCGATCAATGCCAATCCTACCGGGTCCGCCGCGTCGTGTATTGTCACGAACGGCTCAACATAGATATCGCCTATAGTGAAGGGCTGCGCGGGATCATATTCGACTACTGTTTCTTTACCGTGTAACAACTGAGAGCACACGGTGTGGGTAGACGAAGTCATGTAAATAGGGGGACTGTGGCGTCTGGCAAACACTCCGATGCCCCTTGTGTGATCCCCATGGTCATGCGTCACGATGATACCATCAATGGAGTCTGGCTCTATATCTAGTGACTGCAGACGTCGAGCTAGATCACGGCCACTAAAGCCAGCATCAACGAGTAGGCGGGTGTTCCCGGCCCAGATCAAAGTGGAGTTCCCCCGGCTCCCGCTTCCGAGCACAGCTACCTTCATCTACTAGTCCGATTCCTTGCTCGGTTTGCGTGAGGATTTACCATAGAGGCGACTTACTCGGCGAGCCGTTCCGCTGTCCTTTTCCAGGCCTTCACTAGGATCCTAATCACACCTGGAGTTAGCTCGATCTTCCGACGTGCCATGACCTGTCTTGCAGTTGCCAAAAATTCAGTCAGCCGATACCGCGCCAGATGATCTCCCGAGCCCCAACTGAAGGCAGGTACCTTTGAAGGGGGCATCACATTACCGAAAAGATTACTTCCAGCTCCAACAACAGTCCCTGTATTCAAGGTCATTCCAATACCGGTTTTGACATGGTCGCCTAAGAAACAACCCACCTTCATCTGTCCTGTATCGAAGTGACCCTCGGGTGTCCAAACCCTAACAGGTCCGTAGTTGTTCTTGAGATCAGAATTCGTAGTGAATGCGCCCAAGTTGACCCAGCGGCCAATGAGTGAGTGGCCTATGTATCCGCTATGATATTTATTGGAAAAACCGATGAATACACTGTTGCTGACTTCGCCATGTAGGCGGCACACGGGGCCGATGGATGAAGTCCCAACCCTACCTCCATGAATGACGCTTTTAGGACCGAT
>DUBS01000023.1:71718-108484 GCA_012960225.1 Gemmatimonadota bacterium
CCAGTAAGTCGGGCAGGTCCCTCGACCCGGGTATTTTCAGCCAAGCGGATAGGGCCTTGCCTAGTGTCAAACACTATGCCTGGCTCCACCTCAGCTCCTGAACCTAGGGATACCGGCCCATCCCCGATGAGAACCGATCCATCAGGTACCGAGTGTTGAGGCCACAACATCTCTATATCTGTCTGGATTCGAGCAGGATTGCGGGCTAATAGATTCCAGGGGTGCTCTATCATTTCCCCTTTGAGTTCGAGCGTTTTCGAATAGCCTGGATTAATCGAAGGGTCTCTCAGTGAAAGCTCTGATGGAAGTTCTGTTCCCGGTGGCAAGACCCATCCCGCGGGTATTCCATTTACCATGATCCAGGCCGGCTCAGTCGGTACCTCGACTTCTTGGAAGTCTGGCACTGCCCGGCTTGATATCATGATTCGTCTAGTGTCTTTGGGGACATCATCTAAGGAAATAGCTACGGCACTGTCTGGCTCATCGAATCCAACCAATGCATGGCGTGATAAATGCCCCTGACATTCCATTCCAAAAATGTGCTCAGCTCGCTCTCGAAGGGTCAGGCAACCGAACAAGAGTTCCCCAGCCGGGCGGGTGAGTGAGAAGGGCGCCCACCGACGGGCACGTCTATCTTCAAAGAGGTATAGATTGGTCAGAGTCATCGGGTCACCCCTCAAGCTTTTTGAACAGAGTCTTGAGGTCAGAAGCCCGGTCCCGTGGCATAACCAATGTGGCCTCATCCGTGTGAACAACCACAAGATTATCGACTCCGAAGAGAACAACCTGTCCGGCTTCTGAGAAGACGATATTGCTTGACCCCTCTCTCACAGTGCCATCACCGACCACCACGTTGTGATCCTCATCTGGCGCCCTATTCCGAGCCAAAGATTCCCAGCTCCCCATATCATCCCAAGAGAAACTTGCCTGAACGACCCCAACACAGGTAGATCGTTCGAGGACCATCGTATCTACAGGGCCTTCTGGCACGGCATCAAAGAAGGCTTCTGGGCTCTCCTCTAGAAGGGGCAGACAGGCACCGATCTCTGGGGCGTTGACTCTTACTTCATTGAGAAAAGTCGATGCTTTCCATACGAACATTCCAGTGTTCCACAAATAGCCTTCCTGCAGGTACCGTTCTGCATTAGCGGCGTTTGGCTTTTCGTGAAATGCCGAAACTGTAGACGCCGCTATCTCACTCTCTAAGGCGATGGATTCCCCCGGCTGTATGTAGCCATATCCGGTTTCAATCCGGTCCGGCATAGCTCCTATGCAGACCAGGAGCTCCTTATTTCGGGCGAGTTCCACTGCGGCGGAGATCGTTCGCTGAAAATCGGCAAGCGGCTCTATCAAATGATCCGAGTGGAGCGAGATCATTACCGCACCAGGGCACTCTCTCTCTATTGACCAAGCTGCCCACGCAAGTGCGGGGCATGTGCCCCTAGCTCGAGGCTCTATCCAATAGACGTCGTCTTCCCACTGTTCGGGGAGGGCTTGGAACGCTGCAGTCAATCGGGCATTGGCTAACAATCGAACTTGGTTTACTGGCACAATCTCCGCACCGCGTCGGAAGGTATCCACGACTAACGGGGAATCGGTTGCGAGCGCTAAGAGTTGTTTGGGACGATCCGGAGTGCTTGCTGGCCAAAAGCGAGAACCAATCCCTCCCGCAAGGATGACAACGAATAAGTCGTCATCAGAACGCTTTGAGGATACCTTGGATTCAGCCAAGTAATTTCTATCGGTTTGAGGATGAGATAAGATAGTCGTCGGAAACTTTCTTTGCTGTTACTCCAATGAGTGGTACACAATGTCATCCGGACTAGGGGGTCTTTCATAGATCACTAGTATACCCCCTTACCAGTTGGATGAACTGAGAGGTCCGGTGCTGTTTGTCTCCGTCTCAAAGCGTCTGACTTCTTAGTTTTCAACGGGCGCAATAGGGCTCGCAACGACGAGCTGGGAACCTGCCTGGCGTGGGGGGTAAAGTCAAGTAATTAAAGGGATTTGCGGGGTTGACACCACTATTGGATTTCTGGCAACTTGCTCCAGCTTTTTCTACTCAAGCTAAGGACCAATAACGTGCTACAGCAGCATCAATTCCTTCATGTGATAAAGTTTGTGCGAGCTTCTCCAGTTATAAATGTGGTGGTTCTGGTACTCTTGGCTGCGACTGCTTGCAATAATGATCCTTTTGAGATCAGGTGGGATCTTCAGGCAGATACCGTACTGCTCTATTCCCTCGCCCGTCCAGAGATGAATATGGACTCAGGTTTCAATTTCAGACCAGGAACACTTGGCCCGGTCCGTATTGAGGCTGCAACTGCTACGGGGACCTGGGATATTGCTTTGGATACGCGTGGTGGTGAGCTGGTTCTTCTGCCGCCTAGTGCACTTGGGGTGCCCTCGGCAGCCCGATTAGCCGCCATACCGGGTAAGCGGCGTGAAGAAGTGGTTGAGGCTCCGGCGGACACCACCCTTTACTCTGTAGATCAGCCTGTACCAGTGCGATCTGGAACCGTGTATGTAATTCGTACGGAGCGGGCCCCAGGTGCATTCGGAAGTCGTTGTTTCTACTACGCCAGATTTGAACCCACACTGATAGATATAGAAAACGGGAACTTGACTTTTGTTTATGACGCTAGTCCGGTGTGTAACAGCCGTCGCCTGATACCGAGGGACTGATGCTTGATATCCGACGTCTCCGGCTCGAGCCAGAAGTTGTAAGAGATGCATTAGTTAAGAGGGACCCTGAGTTAATTCCTATCGTTGAACACGTACTTTTGTTGGATAAGGAGCGTCGTGAGGGGTTGATGGTGGTCAACGAACTGAAGGCCGAGCGGAATACAGCATCGAAACAGGTGGGTGAACTCAAGCGAAAGGGTGAGGACGCCGAGGAACTAGTTGCAACAATGAGGGTTACGGGTGACCGAATCTCTGAGATCGATCACAAAATCCGGACCATCGACCAGGAACTTCAAGATCTTTTACTTACAATCCCGAATACACCACTCGACGAAGTACCTGGTGGTGGTGAAGATGAGAATAGGACAGAAAAAATCTGGGGTGATCCACCCACATTCGACTTTGAGCCCTTACCACACTGGGAACTAGGAACCAGTCTCGACATTCTTGACCTCACACGTGGCTCTAAGATTAGCGGGTCAGGTTTTTCTGTGCTTAAGGGGATGGGCGCTCGACTACAGAGAGGCCTTATCAATTATTTCCTAGACGTGCATACAGGAGAGCACGGGTATACTGAAGTGCGTGTCCCGTACCTGGTTACCCGAGAGACAATGATTGGAACGGGACAACTGCCGAAGTTTGAAGAAGAGTCCTATGTGACCACGCGCGATGATCTTTGGCTGATCCCTACAGCCGAAGTACCGATTACGAACCTCCACAGGGATGAACTTCTTAGTGGGATGGATCTCCCTGTCCGGTATGCTGGGTACTCACCTTGTTTTCGTCGGGAGGCGGGTGCTGCAGGGAAGGACACTAGGGGACTCTTGCGAATGCACCAATTCGACAAGGTTGAATTGGTGCGCTATGAGCATCCTGAGCGCAGTCGGGAAGCTCTCGAAGAGTTGACTCGTGAGGCTGAAGTTCTACTGGAGCGTCTCGGATTGCATCACCGAAGAATATTGATTTCTAGTGGAGACCTCGGTTTTAGTGGTGCGATGACCTATGACCTGGAGGCTTGGGCGCCTGCGGTTGGCCAGTGGCTAGAAGTCTCAAGCTGTACGACCTTTACGGACTATCAGGCCCGCCGTGCCAACCTACGATTTCGGCCAAGCCAGTCTGAAAAACCGATTTTTGTACACACTCTTAATGCCTCTGGCCTAGCGTTGCCGCGCATTATGGCTGCTCTCTTAGAGAGTTATCAGGAGCGTGATGGTACTGTTCGTCTACCCGACGTCCTTCACCCGTATGTCGGGTGTGAGCGACTGACTCCAGAGTAAGTAGTTTCTAGAGGATGGGTCGCGGATACCGGGGCTTGAGGGTCTTCGAACTTTTGGAAGACCGTGAGGGGAGGGTGTTCCAATTCCGTTTGCTTGTCTCCGATGGGTGATCCAGCCTCCTCTCTTCATCTCACTGGCCTGAACACAAACCAGCTCGAGGCGACCTCCCATTTCGAGGGCCCACTACTTGTGTTGGCAGGAGCCGGATCAGGGAAAACTCGTGTATTAACAGCGCGTGTATGCCATCTCATCCAAGAATTTGGAATATCCCCTGAGAAAATTCTCACGGTAACCTTCACAAATAAGGCTGCAGGGGAGATGCGGGAACGCATCACGAAGCTTCTTGGTTCCGAGCCGATAGGAATGTGGATGGGAACCTTTCACGCTATGGGAGCCCGTCTTTTAAGAAGACATGCGGATCGTCTCGGTTGGGATCGAAGCTTTAGTATCTTTGATTCCGACCAATCTCTTCGGCTTATTAAGTCTGTTCAAGAAGAATTAGGACTTGATTTGAAGCGCTGGAATCCTAAGGCCATACGTGCTGAGATCAGTAACGCAAAAAACAGGCTTGAGGATGACAAGACGTTCCAGCTAGAGACTCAAAGTGGCTCTGAGCTTTTCATCCGAACGGTGGGCCAAGTTTTTTCTGCGTATCAAGAAGCTCTCCAGGCTCAGGATGCCTTTGACTTCGATGATCTTCTAATGAAGCCGGTAGAACTTCTTGAAAGCCACAGAGATCTCCTGGAGCACTATCGTGGACGTTTCTCTTTCATCTTGGTAGACGAGTACCAGGATACGAATCGTGCCCAGTTTCGTTTCGTGGAGTTATTAGCTCGGGCCCATGGGAACCTCATGGTTGTTGGTGACCCTGACCAATCGATCTACGCCTGGCGTGGAGCGGATGTTCGGAACATCCTGGACTTCGAAACTGCGTTTCCATCCGCGCGTGTAGTGCCCCTCGAGATTAACTACAGATCCAAAGAGTTAATCCTCAGTGCAGCAAACGCGGTTATTGGTGAGAATGTGAATCGGCCCAAGAAGATTCTTAGGGCGAGCCGCAAGGGTGGGGATAAGATCACATTGGTCGAAACCTCAAATGAGAAAGATGAGGCACAGTGGATAGTCAGCGAAATTCAGGACCAGATCCACAGTACCCAAGGCCTATCGATCTGTGATTGTGCAGTCCTATACAGGACGAACGCTCAAGCAAGAGCTTTGGAGGATGCTTTCCTTCGGGCCCGGATGCCTTATCAAGTGGTGGGTGGGCTACGGTTCTACCAGCGCAGAGAGATTCAAGATGTCCTTGCATATCTACGACTGATATCAAACCCGAAAGACAAAACGGCATTCGACCGCATCGTGAATTATCCAAGGCGAGGTATTGGCCATACTACACGCAAGCATCTGACCCGATGGGCTGTGGATCAAGGCGTCACGATGCTAGAGGCTGCGGGGAGGGCTGACGAGGTTCCTGGCATCCGTACTGCGGGAGTCCGTGGCCTTAAGCAATTTGCTGATCTGATGCGCCGGCTAAGTGTACGTGCTACCCAGGCGACAATAGGAGAAATGCTTGAGGGACTCGTGGAAGATATTAATCTCATCAAACATCTTAATAATGAAGGTCCAGATGGAGAGGACCGTGTACGTAATGTGATAGAACTCATTGCCGGCACGCTCGACTTTGATGCGACTCTTGCTCAAACCATAGAACCTGATGAGATAGACACCTTCACAGAACTCGACCTCTTTCTTCAAGAAGTGGCGCTGATTGCAGATTTGGATGGTCTCGATCCGGGATCTGAAACCGTGACGCTAATGACCCTCCACAACGCAAAAGGACTAGAGTTCAGTTTGGTGTTTATCGCTGGGCTTGAGGAGGGCCTTTTCCCGCTTAGTCGGGCTTATGATGAAGCGGATGCCCTAGAGGAGGAAAGGCGTCTCTTCTACGTTGGGATCACCAGGGCCGAAGATAAGCTATTCATGTCTTGGGCTCGGCAAAGAAGACGTGCAGGTGATTTCACTTATGGTTCTCTCTCCTCATTCGTCTCAGCAATCCCAGACAAATTGCTAGAATATCGTAAGAGTAACTGGTTATCCCCGGGGCCTTACTCTAAACCCATTGCTGTACAGAACCGTGGCTACAAGATCTCGCACGAACAGGACGAAGCTTTCGACATGAACCAAGATTCTCCGGGCTTTGTGTTAGGGGAACGAGTTATACATCAGACCTTCGGATCTGGGGCAGTTATAGAGATCTCTGGCTTCGGACGTGACATGAAGGTGAAGGTTAAATTCGATGATGTGGGAGAGAAGAAACTTCTTCTTCGCTACGCGGGCCTGGAGAAGGATTGGCCATGAGTGTTTCTGCTAGGGATGTTCAGAGAATAGGAGAACTTGCCCGACTCCATCTTGAAGACGACGAACTCGAGCGGCTCACATTAGACCTGAATGCCATTCTGCGACACGTGGATTCACTTCGGGATCTAGGATCAACTAAACAACCTGAAGATTCATCCCAGATTGGACCAAAGCTCACGCCTGTCTCCCATGAGCATTTCGAGGGCCCGGATAAGCTTCATGAGATGCCAGAAGATTTTGCACCTGAGTGGAAGGAAGGCTTCTTCATAGTTCCTGCTCCTCCGGGTGTTAACCCCTCTGGAGATCAGTGAGTCTTCAGGACGAAATTCTCAGTAGTTCTGAGGTTCTGGATTTCAGGGGATCAACACTTCGATCGCTTGATGATATTAAGGAGCTGGAAGATGGTCCGGAGGGCTTGAATGCATTCCTGGCAGTTGCTGAGCCAGAAGATCTGGAAGCTTGTGGCCAAGGCCCACTTGAGGGTGTGATGGTTGCGCTCAAGGACAATATTTGTACAAAAAGGCTTCCGACGACGTGTGGTTCTCGCATCTTGAAAGGCTACAGATCGCCCTACGAAGCAACCGCCGTGCAGAGACTTCGGCAAGCGGGCGCCTTGATTGCTGGTAAGACGAATTTGGACGAATTTGGGATGGGTTCATCGACCGAGAACTCTGCCTTCGGTCCCACTTTGAATCCGGTAGACCGAAGCCTTGTTCCTGGGGGGAGTTCCGGTGGATCTGCAGCGGCGGTGGCTGCAGGGTATGTTCGGATGGCCTTGGGGTCTGATACAGGTGGATCGGTGAGGCAGCCAGCAGCATTTTGTGGTGTAGTGGGTATAAAGCCCACCTACGGCCGTATCAGTCGGTATGGCTTAATCGCATTCGCATCTTCACTGGACCAAATTGGGACGATCGGCGCCACGGTCCTGGAAGCATCTCTACTTCTAGAGGTTGTGTCTGGACATGATACCCGGGATTCAACCTCAGCAGAAAAACCAGTGCCAAGGTACAGAGACGCCGCGGTTCAGAGTATTAAGGGGATGGTTGTAGGTATCCCTACTGAGTACTTCCCGGAGCAACTTGATCCTCCTGTTCGTGCACTACTTGATGAGGCGTGTGAGCGGCTCGTAGCCGCGGGAGCTGAGGGTCGTCCAGTATCCCTGCCTCATACAGAATTTGCTATTCCCTGTTATTACGTTCTTGCGACAGCAGAGGCATCCAGTAATCTCGCGAGATATGATGGTGTGAGGTTTGGCGCTCGCTTGCCTGCTGAAGGACTTGACCGAATGTATGAACTTACGAGAGGGAAGTTCGGTGCCGAGGTCAAGCGGCGGATTATGCTGGGCACGTACGTACTATCAAGCGGTTACTACGACGCATATTACGGAACAGCCCAGCGCACCAGAGCTAGTATAGCGCACGACTTTACAACTGCATTTAATGAGGTGGATGTGCTCTTTACTCCAACCTCTCCCACACCGGCTTTTCCGCTTGGCGAACGCGTTCTGGACCCAGTTGCTATGTACCTGTCCGACGTTTTTACGGTCACTGCTAACCTTGCTGGTATACCAGGACTTTCAGTGCCCATAGGGACGGTGGGCGGACTACCGCTTGGAGGTCAATTGCTCGGGCCCTGGTGGGGCGAGAGCCACATCATAGCAGCCGCAGGTGCACTAGAAGCTTCTTACGGGGAAGATACTTGAACTGGGAAGCAGTGATCGGTGTCGAGATCCACGTAAAGCTCAAGAGCGAGTACAAGCTGTTTTGCAATGATAGAGCAGTCTTCGGTGATGAACCGAATACACATATTTGTCCAGTCTGTATGGGGCTACCAGGTGCTCTGCCAGTCTTGAACCCTGAGGCTGTGGGTCTTGCCCTTCGAACTGCCCTCGCCTTCGGGTGCACTATCCATTTTGAAAGTGTTTGGGCCCGGAAGAGCTACTTCTATCCAGATTTACCAAAAGGTTACCAGATCACCCAGTTCGAACACCCGCTGGCGACAAAGGGTAGTGTGACGTTTTCCGGATCAGAAGATGACATATCCGTATCGATACGGAGGGTACATATCGAGGAAGATGCCGGCAAATTGCTCCATGACAAGGTGCCCAGAGCGTCTGCGATTGATCTGAACAGAGCAGGTACAGCTCTCGTCGAGATTGTTACTGAGCCTGATCTTCGGACAGCTGCAGATGTCCGATTGTTCTTAGGTGAGCTCAAACAGACTCTTGAGTATATAGGTGCTAGCAATTGCAATATGGAAGAGGGCGATCTCCGTGTTGATGCCAATGTTTCAGTGCGCAGGCCCGGGTCTTCTAGGCTTGGAAACAAGACGGAAATCAAGAACGTGAATTCATTCTCAGGTGTTGAGCGTGCGTTATCTATGGAGATCTCGCGGCAGATAGCTACCCTTGATGCTGGAAGTGTGGTGGGACAGCAGACCTTGCTTTGGGATGACCACAGGGAAGAACTCCGGAAGATGCGATCGAAAGAGGAAAGTCATGACTACCGTTACTTCCCTGAACCTGACCTCTCTCCAGTGCGGGTAACCCAGGAGCAAGTTACCACAGTGCTTGAATCCCTTCCGGAGCTTCCCCGAGATCGTTGCTCTCGTTTCAAAGAAGTCTATGAACTAAAGGATTACGACGCAGAGGTGCTTACCCAGTCTGCTGCGAATGCTGACTACTTTGAAGAGTTGGTAGGAATCCAGATAGATCCACACGTCGCTGCCAAGTGGGTTACCGGTCCCTTGCAAGCGGTGATGAACCAGCGCAGAGAAGACGCTGAAACTGTCCCGGTTCGTCCAGCTAAAATAGCAGCACTCATAGGGCTTATAGAGAGAGGAGTAGTATCTGAATCCGCGGCGAAGAGTGTGCTGGTCATCCTCGTGCAAGAGGGCGGTAGTCCTTCAGATATCATTGAGGCACGGGGCTTGATGCAGGAGCGAGACATTGGTCAACTAACGAGCTGGGTAACAGAGGTATTAGCCAAGCATTCAGAGGAGGTTGCTAGATATCGTGGCGGGGAATCAAAGATTCTTGGATACCTAGTTGGCCAAGTAATGCATAGCTCAGGGGGCACAGCAGATCCGAGGCTTGTGCGAGACCTACTAATCGAGCAACTGAGCAACGAACAAGGACAGTAATCCTTGCAGTGGCATCTCTACATCATTACTGAAGAGATTCAGAATCTGAATCCTTAGCGTCGGCTTCTTGATCACTGGTTTCTGTTCGTTGCCTCTTCATTCTTGCAGATCTACTTAGCTTCTGAGCACCCTCCCTCACCCCCCTGACTGCGGCCGCTGTCTTGATGAAGGCACTCTCTGCTTCGCCCTGTATCACTTCCATCAATGCATTGAATTCTTCGATACGCTGCTCCATATGGCCTGAGGCCTGGTGCAGTCGATCATTCAATGCCTTCACGGATGTATTCAAACGCTCCACATCCGTTCTAAGGGCCTGAGTAATAAACTCTACATTGTCTGATATTGAGCGGGCCCGATCTGATACTGGGCCAAGGTTTTGGCTCAGACTCTTGAGGGTAGCGTTGACCCTAAGCGCTAGAAGCACCAGGACCACAGATACCACGAGGATTGCAACGCCCACCAGGATCATCGCAATATCTGCTAGGGTTGAGATAACAGCAGGGTCCTGGATCGTGTTCAGCTGCAGAGCTTCGGGTAGTCTGTGTAGCATGGGTGAAGTTTAACGATCTAGTCCCTCAGATATCTAGGTGGAAGACCACTCTGTGTATCTCAGAAGAGGTACTGGCACACATCCTGCATTTCCCATTATAACCCACATGACATGAGGGGAGGCTGTCTTGAAAAGGCAATCTCGGAGGTCAACAGATCAGACGAAAGAGTAATGGATAGGTTGCTGTTGGACAGAGACGAGCGGTATCTTCAAATTCCTACGGCGGGGTCACAAAACCGGAAATCGTGTGTCCCTCCATCACTGCTTTTCCCGGAGACTATGGGGACTTTCGCGGTAGAAGGTGGGCGTCAACTTGAGGGCCGGATAAGGCCTGCGGGCAATAAGAATGCAGCGCTCCCGTGCTTGGCAGCAACACTCTTATCCCAGGGCCCGGTGACACTCCGCAATGTGCCTAGAATACTGGATGTTCTCACGTTCATAGACATACTCACAGCTTTAGGCAGTGACGTGTCTTGGATCGGAAGAAATGAGATAATTGTTGACACAGGCGGAGTGCAAACAGGTGCGGTGGATAGGGAGCTAGCGAGTAAAATACGAGCTTCACTGCTTCTAGCGGGCCCCCTTTTGGCCCGTTTCGGTAAAGTCGAACTACCACCTCCCGGGGGAGATGTCATCGGGCGGCGTAGAATGGACACGCATTTTATGGCGTTTGAAGCTCTGGGTGCTACAGTAGCCCTTAATGGTGGCTTCACGATTACCTCCGATAAACTTATCGCTGCGGACCTCTTTTTGGACGAGCCTTCAGTCACAGGTACTGAGAACGCGATTATGACGGCAGTTTGTGCGAGAGGCCGAACCCGATTGAGAAATTCCGCTGCTGAACCCCACGTTCAGGATTTATGCCGATTGTTGAATAAGATGGGCGCTCGGATTGAGGGCATAGGGACACATATCCTTGAGATTGAGGGTGTTGATGAACTCAGAGGGGCTGATTTTTCGATTGGTTCTGACCATGTTGAAACTGGATCCTTCATCGGACTCGCGGCTGTTACCCGAAGTGATATCACTATAGAGCATGCACCTATTGAGCATCTCGACTCAACGATTATGGGCTTTCGTCGGCTTGGTATAGAATGCAGCGTAGAAGGTTCAGACCTGCACGTATACGGATCTAAAGAACTCGTGATCCGTAAGGACGCATTCGGGCATGTCCCAAAACTAGATGACGGCCCATGGCCAGCGTTTCCCGCTGACCTTACATCGATCGCGATTGTCGCTGCAACTCAATGTGTCGGCAGCGTATTGGTGCATGAGAAGATGTTTGAGTCACGCATGTACTTTACAGACAAGCTCGTCTCGATGGGGGCTTCCATCATTCTATGTGATCCGCATAGGGCTGTTGTAATTGGCCCCACTGCGCTTCAGGGTGGTGTGGTTGATAGCCCGGATATTCGTGCGGGCATGGCACTATTGCTAGCAGCATTGGGTGCGCACGGTACGAGCTATATCCGGAATATCGGTCAAATCGAGAGAGGTTACGAAGCTATCGATGAACGTCTCACAACCTTGGGCGCTGTGATAGAGAGAAGTGATTGAACCAGGTTGATTCTATTATAGAAGATTCTCAAGAAGTAATTAGGCTTATGAGTGGTGGGTTTTCTCAGAGATGGAAATTGGCGCTGCTAGAGAAGATGGTTGCCCCCTATCAGGGAGCTTGAGTAGGCTTGAGACCTCGTTTATCTTAAACGAGTAGTAGGGCCGCCTTTAGGTGGTTCTTATTTCTTAGTGGGGGAGAAGTTCGCCCCCGCTTTTTTGTTCTGTGTTGAATGGGGTATGTCGCTCTGGCGGTGTACCCCTATTGATTGATTGGAGGTTGTATTTTGCGTCCCATAGCGGAGATCGAGAATGGCTTAGAGAACCAGGTCGCAGATCTGGGTTTCGAGTTTGTAGATCTTCATTGGGCGGGTAGTTCTGTGCGGCCTGTGCTGAGACTTCGTGTTGATAAGTGTGATTCGGTGCCCGGAAAAGGAGTAACCGTTAAAGACTGTGCTCGAGTTAGTCGAAAGCTGGAGCCTTGGCTCGACTCACATGAATCTCTTTCCGAGCGTTATGTGCTAGAAGTTTCATCTCCAGGAGTGGATAGACCACTAACAAGGACTGGTGATTTTAGCCGCTTCAGAGGTGAACAGGTGGCACTACATGGGCACGAGATGCTAGCGGGAAGGGATAAGAGACTGCAGGGTGAATTGTTGGGTGTTGTAGAGAGTGGTGTTGAGGTGACAGCAGTTCGACTTCGGCTTCTAGATGGCGACGAAATAGCAGTTCCGAAATCAGAGATACGTAAGGCCCATCTCGTCTTTAAGTGGAAATGAGAGGATAAAGATGGCTAGAGCAGAACAGATCGTGACGGCGTTTCGGGATGTTGCTGCGACTAAGAACCTTTCAGATGAGGAAATGACTGATCTGGTCAAGGAAGGGATCCTTGCAGGCTTGGCACGCATTCACGGCACAACGGTCCAAGCTGAGATAGCGATAGACGATCTGACTGGGGAATTTGATATCGTAGTACTTCGCCGAGTTGTTGCTGAAGTGGAAGACCCAGCGAGTGAGATATTACTGGAGGAAGCTCGCTGGGACGATGAAACCTTTGAGGTTGGGGACGTGATGGAAGTTCCCGTGGATTTCAGAGATTTTGGTCGGAATGCGGTCATGGCAGTCAAACAGCGTATTGTGCAGATAGTTCGAGATAATGAGCGTGACCGCATTAGGGATGAATTCTCAGATGAAGTGACTGAGCTGCTTTCAGGAGAAGTACAGCAGACCGAGAGAGGTAAGCTGGTAGTTATGCTCAACCGCTCCAGAGATGCAGAAGCAATCATTCCATGGAAAGAACAGAATCCACGTGAACGTTTCCGCCAGGGCGATCCGATCCGAGCAGTGCTTAAGAAGGTAGAAGAGACTCCAAAAGGCCCACGTCTGATTCTATCGAGGGCTGATGCCTTATTTGTGGCAGCACTCTTCAAGCTTGAGGTTCCAGAAATTTGTCAGGGTATTGTTGAAATTCGTGAGATCTCACGGGAGGTTGGTGGGCGTACCAAGATAGCTGTCTATAGTCGAGATGAGTCTATTGATCCTGTTGGTGCGTGCGTTGGATTGAAGGGCTCACGGGTCCAAGCTGTGGTTTCGGAGTTGGGTGGTGAACGTATTGATATTGTTCCTTGGCACCCGGACACTGATGTCTTCGCTCGACGCGCACTTGCTCCGGCTAGAGTCTCTAAGGTCATCAGTGATACTGAGAGGCAGGTTATTACTGCGATTGTCGACGAAGACCAACTATCCCTTGCTATTGGCCGAAATGGCCAAAACGTTCGACTTGCTTCACAACTGATTGGCTGGCAGATCGATCTCTACGGCTCGCGTGAATGGGTCGAAAAGGGTGCAGATATGTCAGTTCTCAGTGTCAGCACTGAGGATCAATACGAGACTTCAGATTTCCCGTTATCCGAGCTTGATCTGCAGCGATCTACCCTGGGGGCTCTATCAGCAGCGGGCTACGAGACGTTCCTTCAAATAATCGATCTTGAGCGAAGGGACTTCTTAGGGATTGAAGGGCTTGGTGAGCAGGACACTGACCGCATTCTAAAACTAATTGAAACCCTGACTGTAGTTGAGGAGAGCGAGGCTGGTAATGGAGGTAGGGAGGAAACCCAGAGCGAGGATTCTGAAGAGGGAACCCAGAGCGAGGATTCTGAAGAGGGAACCCAGAGCGAGGATTCTGAAGAGGTTCAAGGGAATGCTAATGCTGTGGTAGATGAAGTTGGAGAACAAGCTTCAGGCTCGGAGGAATCGGATGACTGAGGCCCTCCAAATTCTAGGCTTGGCGCGACGGGCTGGTGCAGTTGCTCCTGGAAGCGCCGCTACTCGTCGGTCGATAAGTCAAGGTAAGGCGCGACTAGTCTTGATGGCTGAAGATGCTTCGTCAGCTCAGCTGGACAAGATTAGGCGAACCATGCGCAAACGGATAATTCCCCAGGTATTGCTTGGGAATAGAGCAACATTGGGAGCTGCGATTGGGAAGGCTCCAATAACAGCGGTTGCGGTGACAGATGCGTCCTTAGCGGGGCGACTTTTGGAAAGCATAGGATGACTAAGTCATGGTGGATGAAGGGAGGGATTAGGTAAAGAATGCGTGTCCAGGAGCTTGCAAGAGACCTTGGAGTAGAAGCTAATGCTCTCATAGCGCTGCTTCGGCAGATGGGAATCCCTGTCTCCGGTGCAAATTCAGTTATTAACGAGGCCCAACAGGCTAAGGTCCTCGCGAAGATTGAACGTGAACGAAGAGCTGGCCATTCTGATCCGGCTACGGCGATTCAGGCAGTACTAGAAGAAGCGTCGCCCGCACCTAGTCGTCGTCGTCGTCGTCGTCGGGCATCCGAAATCCCACCACCAGATCCTGAGGTTGCAATTGAGTCTGATGTTGGGTTGGAAGAGGGATTGGCCGATGAGGAAGGCGCCGAGGCGGGAGATATGCCTAAGCTAGCAGGTATAACAACTGCCGACCCATCGTCCCCGGAAGCTAAGAAGGATGAAAAAGATCCTGAATCAGAAGATTTGGATCTTGGTATTCATCTGAGCACAGACACTACAGAAGTCCTTGAGGATCTAGATGGGCTGGAATTAGATGAGGCGGAACCGACGGAAACGGATAGTGCGTTTGATGAAGGTGAAGGCTCACAGACCTCCGAGATAATCGAAGGAAAGACCGAGGTCCAAGACCATTTGGGATCAGATAAAGCGGAGCCCCTTGAGCCAGCGCGTGAGGGTGGTCCGGTCAGGAAAATTCGTCAACAGACCCCCTCTCCTGCTGCTAGTGCGGGACCAGGTGGTCAGGTTCGGATTCAGGCTGAGGGCTACACTGCTGATGGTCGTCGGCAACGCAAGGATAAGAAGAAGGGCAAGAAGCGACAGCGTGTCGACAAGGATGCTGTGCAGTCAAACATCCAGCGCGTTATGGCTGAAATCAAAGGAGGTTCTGGGAAAAAACGAAAGAAAAAGAAGGGACGTCAAACAGTTGAAGAGCAAGAAGCTCAGGTTGAGCAGGAGCGACAGGAAGAAGAACGAGAGCGTACAACGGTTCGGGTCAATGAGTTCCTTACAATTGCAGAGTTAGCTGACCTCATTGATATATCTTCGACCGATATCATCGGGTCTGCGTTCAAGAACTTAGGTCTTCTAGTGACCATTAATCAGCGACTTGATTTTGATCAGATCGAGATGTTGCTGGAAGAGTTCAATTTCACTGCGGTTCGAGAGGAAGAGTACGTCGCAGAGCCGGAGTTCGAAGAAGTGCAAGATGCGCCTGAGGATCTGAAGCCACGTTCTCCGGTTGTTACCGTCCTAGGGCATGTTGACCATGGGAAGACCCTCCTGTTGGATCGTATTAGGGACACAAATGTGGTTGCTGGTGAGGCAGGTGGGATCACCCAGCACATTGGAGCTTATCATGTAGATGTTGAGGGGAGTCGTAGCATCACCTTCTTGGATACTCCGGGCCATGCTGCTTTTACTGCAATGAGAGCACGAGGTGCAGAGGTAACTGATGTTGTGATCCTAGTAGTTGCTGCAGACGACTCTGTCATGCCGCAAACCGTCGAGGCAATCTCTCACGCAGCCAATGCAGGTGTGCCTGTAATCGTTGCCATTAACAAAATTGATCTTCCAGCTGCCGACTCAAACAAGGTCAAACAAGGTCTATTACAGCATAATATTAATGTTGAAGATTTTGGAGGAGATGTGCTCGCGGTTGATGTGTCAGCAAAGACGGGAGAAGGGGTCGAAGAACTACTTGAAAAAGTACTGCTCCAAGCGGATATGCTTGAACTCAAGGCAAATCCAAACCGCGATGCTCAAGGTACTGTTATTGAAGCTCAGCTAGATGTTGGTAAGGGTCCTGTCATTTCGGTGCTCGTTAAGAGTGGTACACTGCGAGTAGGGGACTCGTTTATCTGTGGATTTTTTGACGGTAGAGTGAGAGCTCTCCTCGATGAGCGTGGGCATAGCATTGACGAAGTCGGCCCAGCGATGCCAGTGCAGGTTCTAGGCGCCGATGGTGTCCCTCAAGCTGGAGACATGTTTCAGGTGATCGATCCTGATCGTGCTTCAGAGATCGCAGAGAAACGGCAGCGTTTGGAAAGAGAAAAGCAACTCCGTATTCGCGAACGTGCTGTCAACCTAGGGGATTTCGGGGCACTTGCTGCGGCAGGTGAGCTTTCAACTCTTCCCTTGGTTATAAAGGGAGATGTAGATGGTTCTGTTCAGGCACTATCAGATGCTCTCGAACAAATAGGTACCAATGAAGTACAAGTCGATATCGTCCATCGAGGAGTTGGTGCAATCAATGAATCTGATGTGCTTCTTGCGCAGACGGCAGGGGCGATAATCCTAGGCTTTCGTGTTCGTCCCCAAACCGCAGCACGTCAGTCAGCGGATCGAGAGGGTGTGGAGATTCGTGTTTATGATGTGATCTACGAAGCCGTAGATGAAGTAACAGCGGCACTTGAAGGAATGCTTGCGCCAGAGCGAAGAGAGACGGTGGAAGGTACGGCGGAGGTTCGCGAAACCTTCAAGATCACGAAACTGGGCACAATTGCCGGGTGTTATATATCTGAAGGTCGAATGGACCGTAAGGGCCATGCGCGTATCATCCGTGACGGGATAGTGATCTACGATAGCGAAGTGAGTTCGCTAAAGCGTTTCAAGGACGATGTGAAAGAAGTTCGAGAGGGATTTGAGTGTGGCATCGGTATCAAAAACTTTAATGATGTGAAGGTTGGGGATCTCATTGAATGCTACACGGTTCAGGAAGTTGCCCGAACCCTCAATTAGTATCACTCATGATTCTCAGATACTTAATCTGCGAAGTCCTAATTTCCTAAGGCAGTTACTCACAGGGGCATAGGTTAGATGGTTATTGCCTCAGCCACTTGGGAGTTGAATCTCCCGGAATGTTCGTCGCTCAAAGAGAAGCGATCGATTCTCAGATCCTTGAAGGACCGTTTGCGGAATAAATTCAACGTGTCTGTGGCCGAAACTGCTTTTCAAGATGTGCATAAGAGAGCTCAACTGACTATAGCCCTAGTCGCTTCAAATGGGCGCTATGCAGAATCTGCCTTGGACAAAGTGGACAATTTTGTGGAGCGTAATGGAGAGGCTCTTATTGTCTCCGTGCAGAAGAGGGTCCACTAATGGTGACTAAGCGCTTGGCCCGACTCAATGAACAGCTTAAGCGTGAGATTTCTGAGTTGGTTCACAGGAAAGTGAGAGACCCTCGGGTTGGTCCAGTGACTATTACGAATGTCGAGATCTCTGGAGATCTGAGTTCGGCCCGGGTCTACGTCTGCGCTCAGAATACGAATGATGGATTGAGTGAGTCGCTTGTTGGGCTCGAAGCTGCAGCAGTGTTTCTTCGTCGGGAACTCGGTCGGTCACTACACCTACGTCGTGTCCCAGAATTGCGATTTCAGCAAGACCACTCTTTAGACCAGGCCCGCCGCATTGAGGAAATTCTCTCTGAGGTGGTTTATCCAGATTTGGATGAAGACGAGGAACATCTCGAGTGAATTATGTTGGCCCGGGCCTGGGTTTTGTTCTTCCTGTCGATAAACCTTCGGGACCAACATCCCACGATGTGGTTACCATGCTGCGCCGTGCACTAGTGACCTCGAAGATCGGACATACAGGTACTCTAGATCCGTTCGCGTCAGGGCTGCTTCTAATGTGCGTTGGTTATTCAACTCGGTTATCAGAATACTTGGTCGGGTTGGATAAGTCCTATGATGCTGTGGCGTTACTGGGAGTTTCAACAACGACTGAAGATGTTCAAGGAGACGTGATTGAGGAATCTAGAGAGTGGGAAGGTCTTACCGCTGATCAAATTGATGAGGTACTTAATTCATTCCAGGGCGATCTAGAACAAGTCCCTCCTCAATTCTCTGCAAAGAAGATTAAGGGAGTGCCGATGCATCACCGTGCTAGGCGTGGTGAATTTGTTGATCTTCCAGCCCAGAATATAAGGATTTATCAACTTGAGTTACTTGGTATGGATCTACCAATCATACGTTTCCGCGTGCGTTGTTCTAGCGGTACTTATGTTAGATCTCTGGCTAGGGATATAGGCGCTAAACTGAAAGTCGGAGCTCATTTGGTCGAACTACGCCGCACTTCAGTTGGTGATTTTTCGGTAGAAGAAGCTGTCAAGGTCGATCATTTCTCTGATGGGCCTAGAATCGAGAGGCGATCGATCGATCCCTTGAGAGCTGTAGGGCACCTGCCTTCAGTGGAAGTCAGTCAGATCGACGTAGAGAAGCTTGCCCGTGGGAATACCATCCCATTTGAAGATCCAGTTACATCCACGCTTGTGGCTGTATCGAAAGCGGGAACCCTTATCGCCATTGCTGAAGCTGGGGAGGGTTATCTGCAACCGAGAAAGGTTTTTGTTCAGTGAGCCATAGTAGATGGTCACACATGTCCGGAGTCCCTGATGATGTTGGGAGCATTGTGACTGTCGGTACCTTCGACGGTATCCATCTGGGCCATTGGACGATACTTCGGGAGATAAGTGAGAGAGCGCAAGTTACTAAAAGGAGAAGTGTACTTGTGACCTTCGAACCGCATCCCCTAAAGATTTTGAGGCCAAAATCAGCTATACAGTCACTTACCACGTCACTGGAGAAGAAGGAGATTCTTACCGAGAGCGGACTAGACTACGCCATCTTCATTGCCTTCAATGAGCTACTTTCAAGATACCAACCACTCCAATTCGTCAAGGAAATATTGGTTGAACGTTTTCACGTTGAGGAACTCGTGATTGGCCATGACCATGGATTTGGTCGTGATCGGTCAGGCAACGTTGATACACTGAGAGAGCTTGGAGCAGAACTGGGTTTTCAAGTCGATGTTGTAGAACCCGTTGAGGCCGGTGGTGCTGTGGTTTCCTCAACTCGGATTCGTGCTGCAGTTACTGCAGGTCGTATGGACGAAGTGGAGCTATGTCTTGGCCGTCCATACTCTATCTGTGGCACGGTAGTTTATGGAGAGAAGCGTGGCCGTCACCTAGGGTTTCCAACCGCTAACCTTTCGGTGGCCGATAAAGATAAGCTCATACCACGTCCGGGGATTTACGCGGTGCAGTGCAGAGTAGAGGGCGAGAGGTATCCGGGTGCCCTACATCTGGGACCACGCCCAACCTTCAAAGGACTTTCTCCAAGCATAGAGGTTCATCTCTTAGACTTCGATCGAGATATCTATGGATCTGAGGTAACGGTGGAATTTGTAGAATTTCTCAGAGAGATCGTGTCCTTCGATAGCCCTCAACGACTGATTGCACAAATGGAACAAGATGTACAGACAGCTCGCCGTGCAGTAGACGAAAGAGCAAGATCAGTCTAGCTTTTCGACTAGAAAATTAAGCTTCCCTTGAAGCGATAGACTCTCGCGGAGGCACGACGCTAATGGCGATCGTCAAAGAAGATATTATTGTAAAGTACCAAATCCACGAAAATGATCGTGGAAGTGCCCCGGTCCAGGTGGCGATTCTTACGGCTCGCATCAATGATCTCCGGACCCACTTTGAAGCTCACAAGAAGGATCACCATAGCCGACGAGGCCTGCTGAAAATGGTAGGGCGTCGGCGCCGCCTTCTAGAGTACCTTAGAAAGACGGACATCGAAAAGTATCGCGAGATCATTGCTGATCTAGGACTGCGACACTAATCCCTCCGAGGGTGTTGCACGCTCCGGCTGGGAGGCGGCCTTCGAATTTGCTGCGAAACGGGCTCACGCAAGCGCGTGCTCCCTGGCAGCGGCCGCTCTCTCCTTCGGCTCTTGCATCCCTTCGGCATTTAAACCTAAGCCGGGGAAAATCTCCCGGTAAAACCGAAGTGAGTAAAACAGAATGATTCAGAGGATTGAACATCAATTTGCCGGGCGAACCCTTTCGTTTGAGATAGGCCGTATGGCAAAGCTCGCGCAGGGCTCATGCCTGGTTCAGTACGGCGACACAGTTGTTCTGTGCGCCGCGACAGTCCGAGACGGACCGACGCATCTCCCCTTCTTCCCGTTGACGGTAGAGTACCGGGAGAAGACATATGCGGCAGGGAAGATCCCGGGTGGCTTCTTCAAACGCGAAGGCCAGCCCGGTGAGAAGGAAATTCTCTCGGCCCGCATGATCGACCGACCGATTCGGCCGCTGTTCCCTGACGGATTCATGCACGAGACACAGCTCGCGTGCTTCATTCTGTCGGCCGATCAGGAAAACGACGCGGATGTGCTCGCGCTGCTCGGCAGCTCGGTCGCGCTCAACATGTCCAAGATCCCGTTCAACACGCCGGTAGCATCGGTTCGCGTCGGTCGGATCAAGGACACGTGGGTTCTCAACCCGACGTTCCAGCAGCTCGAGTACTCGGACGTCGACATCGTTGTGTCGGGCACTTCCGATGCCATCACGATGGTCGAGGGCGGTGCTATCGAGGTGCCGGAGGCCGACATTCTCGAGGCGCTCGACATCGCGCACGGCGGGATCAAGGAGCTGTGCGCGCTGCAGGTGGAGCTGCTCGAGGGGCACCTTGTGCCCGATATGGAGTGGAGCCCGATCGAGCCTGATGCGGATCTCAGGACGAAGGTGGAGCACGTCGCTGAGTCCAGGGTCGCCGAGGCGCTCAACCTTGCCGACAAACAGGAGCGCAATCAGGCAATGGCCGCGGTGACCGAAAATGTCATCGCCACGCTGACGGCGGAGGATGAGGCCTACGCGGATCAGAAGAAGGACATTGGCGAGATCCTCAGGGGGATCGAGAAGCGCACCATGCGCCGTCAGATCCTGGACAAGGGCGAGCGCGCTGATGGTCGTGGTTTGGATGAGGTTCGCCAGATTACGTCGGAGGTCGGAGTGCTCCCGCGCACGCACGGATCAGCACTCTTCACCCGCGGGCAGACGCAGGCTCTCGCCGTGGTCACCCTCGGGACGTCACGTGACGAGCAACGGATCGATTCGATCGATTCACGCGAAGAGATCAACAAGTCGTTCATGCTCCACTACAACTTCCCGCCCTTCTGCGTCGGTGAGGCGAAGCCGTTCCGCGGACCGTCTCGGCGTGAGAAAGGGCACGGACACCTGGCGGAGCGCGCGATGCAGCCGCTCCTGCCGACGTACGACGACTTCCCGTACACGATTCGCGTCGTGTCGGAGATCCTCGAGTCGAACGGTTCGTCATCGATGGCATCGGTCTGTGGCACGTCTCTCTCGCTGATGGATGCCGGCGTGCCGATCAAGGCAGCCGCCGCAGGCGTCGCGATGGGACTCATCAAGGAGGGTGATAAGGTCGCGATCCTGACCGACATCCTGGGTCTCGAGGACGCGCTCGGGGACATGGACTTCAAGGTCGCTGGCACCCGAGATGGCGTGACCTCGATCCAGATGGACATCAAGATCGAAGAAGGTCTTACGGTGGATATCCTCGAGGAGGCGCTCAAGCGTGCTCACACGGCCAGGATGCACATCTTGGACCTTATGGACCAGACCCTATCCGAGGCTCGAGAGGATCTTTCAACATATGCCCCACGCATTGTGTCAATCCAAATCAATCCAGAGAAGATCGGTGAGATTATTGGACCAAAGGGGAAGACGATTCGAGCGATTCAAGATGAATCAGGTGCCACAATAGAGGTTGATGATAGCGGGCTCGTTAAGATTGCCGCGGTTTCGGGAGAAGCTGGAACTCGCGCCCGGGAAATGATCGAGGCGATTGTTAAAGATCCAGAGATAGGCCGTATCTACGAAGGTCCAGTCAAGAACACTACAACCTTCGGTGCCTTCATTGAAATTATGCCAGGGACTGAGGGCCTATGTCATATCTCAGAACTCTCAGAGGATCGGACTGACCGGACTGAAGATGTGCTAAAAAGAGGTGATATTACGAGAGTGAAACTCCTTTCGATCGATGAAAAAGGAAGGTTGAGATTGTCTCGAAAGGCTGCCCTTGCGGAAGAGGCAGAGGGTACTTCCGAGGATGGAGTCAGGGATGAAGGCGCGGACAGTCCTGAGGTGATTGAAGACTGAGCTTTCCTGGCAATTATATTGGGGGAATTAACCCACTTGCCCATCGGGATACTTTGTCTCTCAGGACATCAGGCTTGACCGCAGTCTCTTCAGATGATGTTGAGCATATTCTTGAAACCCGGCTCACTAGTGGCATACATGTTCTCAGTGAGTATATACCCTCAGTACGTTCAGCTGCCGTCGGGGTATGGGTACGCCAGGGATCAGCTCACGAAACCGATTCTGATTCAGGTGTGAGCCATTTACTTGAGCACATGGTGTTCAAGGGTACGGAAAGACGCTCAGCCTCAGAGATTGCACTCTCCTTAGAGAGTTTGGGAGGGTTCCTAGACGCATATACGACTCGTGAACATACCTCTTATCAGGCGAGGGTCCTCGACGAACATCTTGGGAAAGCTCTAGATGTACTAGCAGACCTAACTCTCGCCCCATTATTGAGTGATAACGACCTAGAGTTGGAGCGAAAGGTGATTCTGGAAGAGATAGCCCAAGTCCAGGATACTCCGGATGACTTGGTTTTTGAGATGCACTCTGATCAGCTTTGGCAGGGACATCCATACGGTCGATCAATACTTGGCACGAAGACATCAGTCTCACAGCTTTCAAGCGACAAGCTCCGGCAGCTACACCAAAGAACTTATCGAGGGAATAATCTTATTGTGGCTGCAGCTGGCAATCTCTGCCACGAAGAGCTTGTTGAGGCGGTAAGCCAGTTGTTCCCCACCCACTCTTCAGATGTAGATGACGTGCCTTTGGTTGTGGAACCAGAGGGGATAAAGCATGGGGATGCGTTCGTTGCACGTACTTCTGCTCAGACACACATCGTATTTGGGACAAATGTGCCCGGACATTGTCATCCGGATCGATATCCACTTGCACTCTTGTCTTCGGCCCTAGGTGGCGGAATGAGTTCCAGACTTTTCCAGAAAATTAGAGAAGAGATGGGACTCTGTTATTCGATCTATGCTTATCAGTCTTTCTACAGTGCTGCCGGTATTTCTGGTGTCTACGTTGCGACACGACCTACTACAGCCCAAGCTGCAGTGGAAGCTATATCAACCGAGTTATCGACACTTGCAGCAAGTGGCTTAACTGCGGAGGAATTGGATAAAACTAAGAGACAGGTTAAGGGACAGGTCATGCTTTCTCTGGAATCTCCGGGCTCTCGGCTTCACCGGCTTGCGTCGTTTGCATTGCACAAAGAGCCATTTCTGGGCTTAGATGGAGTCTTAGAGAAGATTGACGCCGTATCTTTTGAAGAAATTCAGCGAGTGGCTGAAATGTACTACTCTCCTGACAATCATTTCGTGCTACGTCTGGGGCCAGAGGCAATCTAGAGGTAGCATTTTTCAAAGAACTGAGAACCGTGAGAATCGAATGCTGATTGGCGTACCCAAGGAAATCAAACCTGATGAATATCGTGTTGCCCTCACTCCAGCGGGGGCAGAGATGCTTTCTCAAGATGGACATAACGTCGTCATGGAGCGTGGTGCCGGGTTAGGAAGTGGCTTCACTGACGATTTCTATGCAGAAGCTGGAGTGGGACTGCTTGATACAGCGGAAGAGGTTTGGGCTCAGGCTGACATGATTATGAAAGTTAAGGAGCCTATACACCAAGAGTTACCACACATGAGAGATGGCCAGGTGATTCTTACCTACTTTCATTTTGCAGCCGATGAAAGTCTAACCAGAGCATGTTTAGAAGCAGGTGTGGTGGCGATTGCCTATGAAACCGTCAAACTACCTAATGGAGAATTGCCCCTACTAACCCCAATGAGTGAAGTGGCAGGGCGCATGGCGGTTCAGGAGGGAGCAAAATATTTGGAGAAGCCGCAAGGTGGGTTGGGGGTCTTACTGGGTGGAGTACCCGGAGTGCTACCGGGTAAAGTGCTGATTCTGGGTGGTGGAGTTGTCGGCACTAACGCGGCAAAGATGGCCGCAGGCTTAGGTTCGAGAGTCCATATAATGGACATCAATCTCGAGCGGCTGCGTTACCTGGATGATGTCATGCCTGCGAATGTCCAAGTGCTCTTCAGTACGCGATATGCGATTCGCAAACAAGTCCAAGACGCTGACTTAATTATCGGTGCCGTGCTGATTCCAGGAGCGAAGGCCCCGAGATTGATCAATCGTGAAGATTTGGCTTTGATGCGTCCCGGGACGGTGATCGTGGATGTTGCTGTGGATCAGGGTGGATGTGTAGAGACGATCAGGCCAACCACCCATCAAGACCCCGTTTATCTGGTTGATGAGGTTATGCATTATGGGGTGGCGAATATGCCCGGAGGAGTCCCGCGGACAAGCACCCTTGCTCTGACCAATTCAACTCTCCCGTATGCACTCGCGCTTGCTGAGAAGGGATGGGAGCAAGCTTGTTTGCTGGATTCAGCCTTGAAAGCAGGAGTGAACATGGTCCACGGTCAGGTTACTTGTCAGGGTGTTGCAGATGCTTTCGGGATGGAATGTCATGATGTCAATGACTTATTGATGGGTTCGGCTCAGGTGTGACTCAAGAATTAAAGGTCCAATTTCAAAGGCTTCTGTCTAATCCGGATCTCCCATTACCGTCGCGAGCGACACCGCAGGCCGCCGGTTATGACATACGATCCGCTGAAACCAAGGTAGTGCTAGACCCGGGGGAGATTCGTTTAATAAGTACCGGGTTGATTATGGAGCTACCCGAAGGAATGGAATGCCAGGTGCGTCCGCGTTCGGGCTTGGCGCTGAATTATGGGATCACTCTGCCAAATAGTCCGGGTACTATCGATCCAGATTACAGAGGTGAAGTCAAAATTATTGTCCAAAATCTTGGATCGGAGCAGGTTACGCTAATCAGGGGCGAGCGTGTGGCTCAGCTGGTCTTCTCGCTATTTCAAAGCCCGGAAGTGGTAGAGGTGGAAGAGCTTAGCAATACGGACCGGGGAGAAAGTGGCTTCGGAAGTACTGGAACTAGTTAGGTACCATAGGATATCACCCCAATACGTCTTGGATACTGGCTTCTGGTAGTCAGTAAACGTATGTTCTCGGGCTGCTTTGAGCAGTGGTAAGACGCCCAAAAATCCCAAAAATTGCCCCATGACCTTGGAATGTCGACTGAACTGTTGTCTGGACTAGCTAGTTGGTTTAGCTCGGGACGTCTAGTCCCGGTGAATGACATCGCTGTCGACCTCGGCACTGCAAATACGTTGGTCTATGTGAAGGGCGAGGGCATTGTACTCAACGAACCATCTGTGGTGGCAGTTGAAAAGGGAAGTAACAGAATCATGGGCATAGGGCTCGAGGCCAAGCGCATGCTCGGGCGTACACCGGAAGGCATCGAGGCGATTCGTCCTTTAAAGGATGGGGTAATCGCTGATGTAGATGTAACAGAGATGATGCTTCGGCACTTCCTAGTTCAGGTTACACATAAACGAATCTTTCGAATCAAGCCTCGCGTAGTCATAGGTGTTCCGTCTGGGATTACTGAGCTTGAGCGTAGGGCAGTCCGGTCATCAGCTATGTCAGCTGGAGCGAAGGTTGTATACATGGTGGATGAGCCAATGGGGGCGGCCATAGGAGTGGGTCTCCCGGTGGAAACACCAACTGGGAATATGGTTATCGATATTGGTGGAGGTACTACGGAGATTGCGGTCATCGCGCTGTCAGGAATTGTCTCTAACACATCAATCAGGGTCGGAGGAGACGAACTTGACGCGGCGATCGTCACATTTCTTAGGAAGAACTACAATCTGCTTATCGGTGAACCGACAGCGGAGGCTATCAAGATCCAGATTGGCTCAGCGTTTGATGTTGGTGAAGAGCGAGAGATGGAGGTAAAGGGCAGGGACCTGGTATCTGGTATCCCCAAGACTGTGACCGTCCACTCGCAGGAAGTTCGAGAGTGCATACAAGAGCCAATTCAGGCGATTGTTGAGGCCGTGCGTCGAGCACTTGAAATTACTCCGCCTGAACTCTCCTCAGACATTGTGGACCGCGGGATCGTGATGACCGGTGGTGGCGCACTGATCCGAGGACTGGATCGGTTATTGCAGCACGAGACTAACCTCCCAATCCATGTGGATGAAGAACCGCTAACGTGTGTGGTGCGAGGTGCAGGTCGGATCCTCGATGATCTCCAGCACTATCGTACTGTTCTAGTCCAATAGGAGGCAGGAGTCTTGGTGGCGTTCAGGCCCGAGCCGGAGCACGCTGAGGGTCAACGACGTCAGAATTTACTCGCAATCTCATTCTTTATTCTGGCATTAGTCACCGCGTACATCCCAGCTGATATGCAACAAAGCATCGCCTGGTCGGTGCGAGTCACAACTTTGCGGCCCTTCATCCTGACTCAGCAATGGGTAGTTGCTGCTAAGGAAAATGCTGCAGAGGCAGGGATCCTAAGGGCTCAACTAGACTCTCTTACCGCTACGGTATCCTCCCAGGCTGGTCTTTTGGATGAAAATCGAATCCTTAGGGATTTGCTTGATTTAGCTGAGCGAGGTGAGGGGTTTTTCCGTCCTGCGACAGTATTGCGTTCAGGAATTCCTGGATCGGAGAGCATGTTTTTCTTGGAGCTCGGGTCAGGGGATGGGATTGAAAATGGGGCCCCGGTGGTGAACAGGCATGGATTGGTGGGTAGAATCCTGGAGGTACGACAAGAAAGTTCAATAGGTATGGACTGGACCCATCCTGATTTCCGTGTAAGTGCGATGCTTCAGGACGGTCGCACATATGGTATAGTAGAGAACCGGCGAGGAGCCTTCCGAGAAGAGGACCGATTAGTGCTCAACGGGACTGCGTACTACGAAACCGCGTCCGACAATACACTGGTGGTGACCAGTGGGCTCGGTGGCGTGTTTCCGAGAGGGATTCCTATAGGCCGTATAGCTGGTATTGAGGAAGTTCAAGGACAGTGGAGGAAGGCCTATCGACTTTGGCCGATGGTAGAACCGGGTTCTGTCACGCACGTCATTGTCTTCACTAATCGCGTGCCGGATAACCTGGACCAACTCTGGTCAGACGATTCTTTAAGTACCGTAGAAAAGGAGACTGTGGAGCGCAGGAAGCCATGAGTCACAGCATCAAATTATGGCTCGTTGTTCTATGCCTTTTCTTGGCTCACTTCATAATGCATGTGGGGTTTGGGTTGGGGCCTGTGGTACCGGATATGCTCACCATTGCGCTACTTCTGGCTGCACGAGAAATCGGCATAGGATGGGCCTCTGGACTCGGGCTTGCGTTTGGGCTCTTAGAAGACTCACTAAGTGTCCTGGCATTTGGGGCTAGCAGCGTGGCCATGACGATGACTGGAGCTCTGGGGGCGACTACACGGAACCTGTTCGTGGGTGATTCACTAAGTTTTCAGCTTTCGTACTTCATCCTCGGAAAATGGGCTCGTGAGTTACTTCATTGGGTAATGGCGGATGAGGCTCTCCGTCTCCCATTTCTTGAACAAGTGATGCTAAATGGTCTCTTAGGGGGTGTATACGTTGCAGCTATAGCGATGCCACTCATGGTATTGATGGGATGGCGTAGGAGAGAAGTGAGATGAACCTGTATCACCCGCACTCTCGGAGGCAGCGAGCGCGAGGTCTATATCTGACCATGGGGATCTTGATGGGTATCCTCACTGTTGCGTTCTTCAGACTTCAAGTATTGCGCTCAGATACTTGGGAACTGAGAGCGGAATCAAACCGTATTCGCCAGCTCCCAATTCCTGCTCCACGAGGCACTATCCACGATCGAAATGGCCGTGTCATTGCCGATAATGTCCCGGGCTATGCGATAACACTTCTACCTGGGCCACCAGACTCTATCCGAGCGACGCTCAATAAAATGAGCCAGTATATGGAGATCTCGGATGAGCGTATTGAGTCTCTGCTAGCGTTCCTTACGCGTTATGGTCGACAGCCCCTGGTAGTGGACTCTGATGCTAACTTCCCAGTGGTGAGTGCTCTCCAAGAACGCCGAACAGAGTTCCCGACAGTCTATATCGAAATGAGACCGCGCCGCAGGTATTTGGGAGGTGAAGCAGCAGCTCACGTACTCGGCTACGTCGGAGAAATCACTGCTGATGAACTAGCATCCACTGACTTTTCCCAGGACCTTTATGAACAGGGCATGGTCGTGGGAAAAGCAGGGGTGGAGAAGCAATATGAATCGATCCTACAGGGCAGAAGAGGTCTCAAGTACGTTGAAGTAGACGCTCGTGGGCGTATCGTAGGTGACTTCGGTGCCTTCAGAGTAGACCCCGGTGAGGGAGGAGAGAGCCTACACCTGAATATTGACATCGAGTTACAGGAGTGGATCCACCACATCTTTCCCAAATCTTTGTCCGGGGCTGTGATAGCGTTGGACCCGGAAGACGGGGGTATTCTCGCCCTCTATTCTAACCCAGGATATGACCCCAATGACTTTGTGAGTGGGATATCAACCGAACATTGGCAGGACCTCAATGCTGATAATCGCAACCCCCTGTTCAATCGTGTTGTACTGGGCCTCTACCCCCCTGCGTCGACCTGGAAATTGGCTGTAGCCGGAATTGGCCTGGACCTTGGAGTGATCACACCGGACGAGAAGATGCCTGTCCCGTGCACTGGGTCCTATGCTTTCGGTAACCGATCCTACAGGTGCTGGGACCCTGATGGTCATGGGTTCAACAACTTAGCTGAGGCAATTGGTAATTCTTGCGATGTCTATTTTTACCAACTTGGGCTTAGAATTGGGCTTGATCCGCTTCTGCGGCGCTCCACAGAAATCGGCTTTAGCCGACGGTGTGGTATTGATCTCCCCCAAGAGAGTCAGGGAATTTTTCCATCTGAGAGAGAGTTTTGGGAGCGGCGGTTCGGGTACGCTCCTCGGGAAGGAGAGGTCCTGCCGCTTTCAATTGGTCAGGGCCCAAATTCCCAAACACCTCTTAAGATAGCTCAGTTCTATCTTGCACTTGCTAGAGATGGATCCGCCCCAACCCCCGTCCTGGCTCGTGATCTGGAAATTGGGGACACATGGGCCCTTGATCTAGATCCTGACCATTTGGAGGCTCTCCGTGAGGGGTTGAGGAGGGTCACAGCCCCAGGTGGTACCGCCCACTTCGGTACAGCGCTCGAACATTGGGAAGTCCTAGGCAAGACGGGTACTGCTGAGCACGGACTGAGTCAAGCCGGCCTCGCTGAGCCACATGCTTGGTTCGCTGGGATGGCCGGCCCTTTCGGTGGATCTCCGGGCATTGTGGTGGTAGTGATTGTGGAATATGGGAAGAGTGGCTCCGCGATAGCTGCCCCCATCATGGCAAAAACAGCTGACTACTACCTCCGAAGGAAGCACGGTATCCCAACGGACAGTGTGCAAACGTACTTGGATCATGTGCAGATTGGGCCTGTGCCAACCTGGTATCAGGAGCGCTATCCTGCCGTAATTGGTGCTATCCGATGACGCGTCAATTGACGAAATGGCTCTTGGAACCTTCCCTGGTGCTAGCCGTTCTTGCTGTCACATGTTTTGGGGTGGCAATGATCTATTCCGCAGGAGTTGTCCATATCCCAAACGATGTAACTCAGAATGCATGGATCCGCCAAGGGACGTGGTTCGTACTTGCAGTGACAGCGTTCATTGTTGTGGTTCGGGTCCCGGTGCGCTGGATCGAATGGGTCGCCCTACCCTCATATACGCTTAGTATCCTACTTTTAATATCTACTCTTGTAGTCGGGACAGGGGTGGGGACAGCTGCAGGTGTGAAAAGTTGGATTCAGATTGGATCATTCAGTTTCCAGCCATCAGAGATCGCAAAGATTGCGACTATCCTGTTTCTAGCAAAATTCTTATCACAGAGGAAGGACCCACTCAATTCAGTTCAGGATCTTCTGCTTCCTGCACTCTTGGTCGGGCTTCCACTGACACTCGTCATGCTCCAACCCGACTTGGGTACCGCGATGGCGTTTGGGGGGATCCTTTTCGCGATGCTCTTCTGGGCGGGTACCCCAGTGATCCTGCTTCTCCTTATAGCCAGTCCTATCCTTGGCCTAATGCTTTCCTATGACACGATCATATGGTCCGGTTACATGGTTGCATTAGTTGGCTTCCTGTACCTCTTCCGCTATCGACTTCTTCTATTTGAGTCTGTTGGAGTAGTTCTTGCTAATCTAGCAGCTGGCACGGTAGCTCAACCCCTCTGGAATCGACTTGCCATCTATCAACAAAATCGCATCCTTGTTTTTCTTGATCCGGAAGTAGATCCACGTGGAGCTGGATATCAGCTCATCCAATCGAAAGTCGCGATTGGAAGCGGTGGGGTCATGGGTCAAGGGTTCACTTTAGGTTCTCAAAAGCGGTATGACTTTCTTCCCGAGCAGCATACTGACTTTATCTTCAGTGTTGTGGGGGAAGAGCTTGGGTTCATCGGCACTGCGTTCGGGATCCTCGCTTTTTGCTTCATCCTGGGACGTCTGGTGCACATGGCGACACGGACGCCAGATCCCTTTGCCGGCTTGGTAGTGCTTGGTATCTTCGGTGCCTGGCTTGCCCATATCTTCGTAAATATCGGCATGACCGTCGGTGTAGTACCGATCACCGGTATACCACTCCCATTTGTAAGCTACGGAGGCACATTCCTTTTAATGTGTTGGATCTCCTTGGCTATTGCTGTTCGTGTAGTCCACGAGGGCTAGGCAAGCTGCTTGAATAAACATGGACCGCATCGACGAAAGGAATCGGCAACTGAGGGTTAGGCGGACAGATTATCACTGGCATTCACCTATTTACTCTCAATGACTCGAATGATGTATCACTTGCCCGACCTACTCACATACACCAAAAGACAGCTTTGATGGCTTGGTTCAGGAAGGACAAGAAGCCTCTTAAGTCTCAAAAGAAGAGAGATGTGCCTTCGGATATTTTTGAGCAATGTCCGGGCTGCGGAGATATACTCTATCGAGAGCGACTCTCAAGGAATTTCAGCGTTTGTGAGTCGTGTGGTTACCACCTCAGGATCTCGGCTGAGGGCTACTTAAGTATTCTTTTGGATCCAGGGAGTCTTCAGGAACTCGATGGGAACCTTAGAGCTAGTGATCCCTTGAAATTCGTGGACGTTAAACCCTATGCGAACCGAATTGCGACAGCAGAGTCAGCTGGAAGGAGTGAGGCTGTGATGACTGCAGTCGGACGACTTGATGGAATTGAAATCGCAATTGCGGCAATGGATTTTTCCTTCATCGGAGGTTCGATGGGATCAGTCGTCGGAGAAAAAATTGCGAGAGCATGTCGGTCAGCTCTTCAGCGAAGTGTACCTTTTATCATCGTAAGCCAATCAGGTGGCGCCCGCATGCAGGAAGGCATCTACTCGCTGATGCAAATGGCTAAGACTTCCACAGTACTAGCGAAGCTGCATGAGGCATCCCTTCCGTTTATCTCAGTCTTAACAAACCCCACAACTGGTGGAACTACTGCATCCCACGCAATGCTTGGGGATGTGAACCTAGCCGAGCCAAATGCCCTCATCGGCTTCACTGGTCCGAGGGTGATCGAGGAGACAATCAAGCAGGAACTCCCTAAGGGATTTCAGCGCTCAGAGTTTCAATTGGAACACGGGATGATAGACCTGGTGGTAGACCGACGTGACCTCAAGGAAACCATCGCCCTAATCCTCAGACATCAACGAGTTGGGTGGACGGAATAGCGGGCGCCCAAGAACTTCAGGCTAGGCTAGACGGCGGATTTGTTCTTGATGATCTAGCTGATGGCCTGTTCCCGTCGCTTGCCTCTGGTGTTCGTTGGGGGCTTGAGAGAACTAGAAAGGCCCTGAAGAGTTTGGGTGACCCCCATCGAAGTTACCGCACCATCCATGTAGGCGGCACTAATGGAAAAGGTTCCGTCACATCAACTTTAGCAGCAGTCCTTGAGACGGCTGGCTTTCGCACTGGCTGCTACACCTCACCTCACCTGTGTTCGTTCAGAGAGCGGATTCGTGTTGCTGGTAATCCCTTGACTCAAGATCGAACGTTGGGTCTTGCAGAAGAGCTAATGAATATTCCAGAAATCTGTGGACTCACCTTCTTTGAGGCAGCCACAGTACTTGGGTTCTATGCTTTTGAACGTGAGGATGTCGAGGTTGCAGTGATCGAGGTTGGGTTGGGAGGGCGCCTTGACGCTACCAATGTCATTTCCCCTGAGATTACCGGGATCACCAATGTAGCACTCGATCATTCAGACTACCTAGGTAACTCGTTAATTGGGATAGCGCGGGAAAAACTGGGTATTGTGAAGCCAGGTATCCCGCTCGTAACAACAGAATCTGACAAGAGCTTAATAGAAATATTCCATGAGGTGACAAGGGATGTAGGATCTCCCTGTCTGAAGGCGACTGAACCTGCACCCGATAGGATTGGAGTCAGTCCTGATCGAACTCGTTTCACCCTGGAGACGAATGCTTGGGGACAGATTGAGATTGAGACACCCCTTGTCGGACGCCATCAGGCGACCAACGCTGCCCTGGCGGTCGAAATGCTTCAGCATATGCCCGAGGATCTACGACCTGAGTTAGAGACACTAAGAGCGGGGATTGCTACTGTTGAACATCACGGGCGGAATCAAATTGAAGTCATTGATGGACGAGTGTGGTTCTTTGATGTAGCGCATAATGTGGCGGGGATGGATTCCCTTATTGATACCATCGACAGTCTTGATCTTCCGCGTCCGCTTGTTGCTTTGGTTGGGGTTTTGGGCGACAAAGATTGGAGAAGCATGCTTTCCCCTCTCCTCTCTCGAATGGATTCGGCACTCTTGACCCAACCTCTCTCTGCGCCTTTGGGCCGTCGTTGGAAACCAGAGGATGCATTCCAGACCCTGGAGAAGATCGCGCAGCTTCGAATTGAGGAAGATTTCGAACAAGCGCTGATACAAGCTCGGAGTGACGCAGGGCAGGGCACTGTGCTTGTTACGGGGTCGGTGCACACCGTAGGAAGTGCCCTTAAGATTCTCAAAAGGGAACCACTGAGAGGTGAGTCATGTTGAACTGGACTCCCCAATTCACTATTGCGACCCCATTGTAGATCTGGACTAGCCTCCTAGATTGCGCGCCACCATGGCTAATTCAGTCTTTCCGAGACTTCCGGGGTTCCGAGACTTCCCACCGGAAGAATTTGCGCTCCGGACTCATATTTGTGAGGCCTGGCGCCGGGTAGCTCATCGCTATGGTTTCCTAGAGTATGATGGCCCCCCTCTCGAACCGATTGAGTTATACGTTCAGAAGAGCGGTGATGAAATTGTTAACCAGCTTTACTCCTTCAGGGACAAGGGTGACCGAGAGGTATCCTTGAGGCCAGAGATGACACCGTCACTCGCTCGCATTCTAGGGGCGAGGAGCAGGGGGATGAGTAAGCCGATCCGTTGGTTTAGTCTCCCGCAACTGTTCCGGTACGAGCGACAACAACGCGGCCGACTAAAGGAACACTTCCAGTGGAATGTGGATGTTATTGGAGAGGCTGGCTTAGCTGCTGATGCAGAGATTCTTGCAGTTGCAATTGATGGGCTTCGTGAACTTGGTTTGACATCTGAAGATTTTGTCGCTCGAGTATCAGATCGGGGACTAGTACAAATACTTCTCGAGGTATTGGGGGTACCTGAAAGTGCAGTCGCTGGCACTCTCGCTATAGCCGATAAGCTAGGAAGAACACCGGAAGAGGCTGTGCGTGAGAAGCTTGTAACAGATGTGGGTTTTTCAGACGATCTGGCAAAACAAGTTCTTGCGGTATTTCTTGCCCCCTCACTCGAAGATCTTGATGCACAGGTTCTCTCCGACAGCCGGGTCTCGGAACGGATTACGTCATTCCGTGAATTCGTAGCAAGACTAGGTGCGATGGGTTTGGCTGAGTATGTGGAGGTCGATCTAAAGATCGTACGAGGCCTAGCATACTATACCGGAGTTGTCTTCGAACTCTTTGACCGGAAGGGAGAACTCCGAGCGATTTGCGGAGGAGGGCGTTACGATCGGCTGCTTGAACTTGTCGGAGGGGAACCACTTCCTGCGACCGGATTCGGGATGGGCGACGTAGTGCTAGGCGAGCTCCTTGCTGATCGCGGGCTCGTTCCAACGTACCAAAGAGAACTCGATTACTTTGTCGTTGTCGTCTCAGCACGGGAGCGTCCGGAGGCATTGAGGATCGCTCAGGCTCTGCGTGAGTCCGGCAAGAGCGTCGCTTATTCTTTACGTGATCAGTCTTTATTGAAGCAGATGAAGGTTGCAGGGCGAGAGGGTGCATCTGTCGTTCTTATTATAGGCCCAGGCGAGTTAGAGAGGGGCTGTTTCATTGCTAGAGATATGACATCGGGGGAGGAGCGGGAGGTCGTGCTCTCGGATCTCGTGTGAATCAAAGGAATGAAACCGATCAAGAAGATGTGAGAGTGATCCAGGAAGTAGCCGCGCGAGCTATCCGTCGCCTCAACGTCTTGGAGTGGATGATTCTGGGTGGTGCAGGACTAATTGCCGTCCTTGGTGGGGCTCTCGCGTCCTGGTTGATTGCCGCGCAGTTGAAGGTTTCTTTCCGGTTAACCTGGATCGGTCTATCGATGCTTCTTTTAGCTGTTCCTGGGCTGATCGTGATCCTTCGGTCGGGGGGAGATGGAGGTGGATCAAGCGTGATATCGAAACTGAAAACCAAAGAGAAAGATGGGTAACAATAAGCAACTGACATCACAGAGCGAGGACTTCTCGGCGTGGTACAATGAAGTCGTTCTAAGGGCTGAGTTGGCGGATCACTCTCCGGTACGTGGGAGCATGGTGATCAGGCCTTGGGGTTATGGGATTTGGGAACGTATGCAGAGTGCACTCGATACCATGTTCAAGGAAACGGGTCATGAGAATGCATACTTTCCGCTTCTGATTCCCATGAGCTTCATTGAGAGGGAGAAAGAGCATATAGAAGGATTTGCTCCAGAATTGGCGATTGTAACAAGGGCAGGAGGTAAGGAGTTGGAAGAGCCCTATGTCGTGCGGCCCACTTCAGAGACGATTATCTATTCGATGTATGCAAAGTGGGTCCAGAGCTATCGAGACTTACCCGTGCTTATGAACCAGTGGGCTAATGTCATACGCTGGGAAATGAGGACTCGTCTCTTTCTCCGCACATCTGAATTTCTATGGCAGGAAGGACATACCGCGCATGCGACTGCAGGTGAAGCTGAGGAAGAAACGCTTCTGATACTCGAATTATACCGAAAGTTCATGGACGAGTGGTTGGCGATGCCTCCAATCACTGGCCTGAAGTCTGATTCAGAGAAATTTGCTGGAGCGGTAAATAGCTATTCTTGCGAAGCTTTAATGAAGGACAAAAAGGCACTACAGGCAGGTACATCGCACTTTCTTGGTCAGAATTTTTCAAAGCAGTTCGAACTAACATTCCAATCAGAGGATGGTGCGGAGGAATACGCTTGGAATACATCTTGGGGGGTCTCCACTCGCTTAATCGGTGGGGTGGTGATGACTCATGGGGATGATAGCGGGCTAGTCATCCCTCCACGTCTTGCCCCGACTCAGGTAGTGATCATTCCTATACTAGCAGGTGAAGAGACGTCGGGGGTGCTAGAGAAAGCTGATGAAGTGCTCGGTCGATTGAAGAAGCTGGGAGTTAGGGCAAAGATCGATAGTCGTGACAATCTCTCACCAGGGGCGAAGTACTTTGAGTGGGAGCGAAAGGGCGTGCCATTTCGCATGGAAATAGGCCCCAAGGATCTCCACAATGAACAGCTTGCACTCGTGCGTCGGCTAACACCTGAAGGAGAAAATCGGAAAGCTTTTCTTCCCGAAACCGAAGCCATCACGAAACTTCCAGAGAAGCTCGAGTATTTCCAGGACGATTTACTTGAAGCTGCCCGAACGAGGCGTGACGACAGCACGGTACGTGGTGTGAATAGTTTTGGTGAGCTTAAAGAAGCGTTCGATTCAGGGGCGGGTTTCGTGTACACAGGATGGAGTGGAAATCCCGCTGTAGAGGACACGGTAAAGGAGCAGTTAAAGGCAACTATTCGTGTTCTTCCTGGTGAAGAGTTTCTCTCTGAGAGTTCTCCTAGAAAGTGTGTCTCAGGTGATACGGATTCTGTTACGGAGGTGGTTTGGGCCAGAGCTTACTGAGCACGTCTTTCCTTTGATGATTTGGCTAAAGGAGAGCAATGAGTGACACACATGATCGGGTCCTGATTCTTGATTTCGGTTCCCAATTCACACAATTGATTGCTCGTAGGATTCGAGAAGAATCCGTGTATTGTGAGATCCACTCCCCTGATAAATCTCTTGAATGGATTAAGGCCTGGGACCCGGCTGCCGTAATTTTGAGTGGAGGGCCTGCATCTGTTTATGATGAGGATGTACCGACTGCAGATATTGGGCTTTTGGAAGCAGGTATACCAATTCTAGGGATTTGTTATGGCTTCCACCTCATTGCCCATCTTGAAGGAGCTAGAGTTGAACAAGGGAAACGGGAATACGGACGTGCTGAGCTTCAGGTTCAAGTAACTGACGGAATATTCGAAGGTTTCCATCAGGAAAAAACAACAACTGTATGGTGCTCTCACGGAGACCATGTGGATGAACCTCCTTCCGGCTACGAAAGCCTAGCCTCTACCGACACACTTCACGTTGCTGCTTTCCGCGCAGTGGATCGTCCGATCTACGCAGTCCAGTTCCATCCTGAAGTGGCACACACCGATAGAGGTG
>DUBS01000024.1:0-346 GCA_012960225.1 Gemmatimonadota bacterium
TGGTCAAGGCAGCTTCAATCCGAGCGCGGTGGCTCATTTCAGCACTGCCTGCTATTGGTGCGAAGGCAGCACTAGCGATGGTCAGTCCCGCAGCGTTTAGAAAAGTTCTTCGTGAAAGATTATTCGATCTCAGGGATATCACGTTTATCTCTCCTCCTCCAGAAGTATTCATGTAACATACGGCACTCATCGGACGAGTAAAATACTGCCTTTATCACTGGACGGGCTACTGGGTCCGGCGTTTTCCATAGCGCCGCCGTCGGGGGCGATTTTTACCCTCAGCACTGCTGTTACCAGATTTTGCGGCTGTTCGTTTCTTGTTACCAGATTTTGCGGCCGGCCTCTT
>DUBS01000024.1:356-21236 GCA_012960225.1 Gemmatimonadota bacterium
CGCAGCGGAGCATCAGGGGCGACATCGTAGGCGAAACCCTCCAGACGAATTCTTGGAATGGTTAATCCCAAGGCCCGCTCGATACCTCCCAGGTCGGCCTCGCTCTCTGGCATGACTAGGGTGAGGGCCTCACCTGTGGCTTTGGCTCGAGCTGTGCGTCCGACTCGATGGATGTAGTCATCTGGAGCTGCAGGCACATCGAAGTTTACCACGTGTCCAAGAGCATCGATGTCGATGCCGCGGGCAGCGATATCCGTGGCCACGAGAACTCGGAATTTGCCAGATTTGAATCCCGCTAAGGCTTTGGTCCGCTGTGGCTGGGAGCGGTTGCCGTGGATCCGTTCAGAAAAAATGCCATTGCGGTTCAGCAGCCTGGCCAAGCTGTCCGCTCTGTGCTTAGTGCGGGTGAAGATCAGTGCGTCGTCGATGTGTCCCCTCCGTAAAAGCTCCACGAGTAATGCGCCTCTCTGTTTGGCGAGTACCGGGTACGCAGCGTGGGAAACACCTTCGGCCGGAGCTGCTTTCCGTTGTAGTGTAATTCTAGCTGGGTTTTTGAGGATTTCCCTGGTCAATTTATCGATGGGAGCCGGCATGGTGGCGCTGAAAAAGAAAATCTGCTTCGGCTTCGGCACGTGCTGAAGCATGCGCCGGATGTCGGGCAAGAAGCCCATGTCCAGCATTCGGTCGGCTTCGTCTAGCACCAGGTATTCCAGGCCGGACAGGGTTGCATAGTGGTACTGAAAGTGATCGAGAAGTCGCCCTGGAGTGGCGATGATGACGTCCGTACCTCTCCGAAACGCGGTCTTCTGCGGGCCCATAACCACCCCACCGTGGACTACAGCCGACTTGATCCCGGTGAACTGGGCTAACGCATTGAGATCGTCGCGGATCTGGCAGGCGAGCTCTCGAGTAGGGGCCAGGACCAAAGCACGGGTTGTACCGCGTGGTTGGTCCACCAACTGGTGAAGTATGGGTAACAGGAAAGCTGCGGTTTTCCCGCTGCCCGTGACGGCACAGGCAAGGAGATCCCGGCCTTCGAGGGCAGGGGGAATCGCTTTTGATTGAATGGGGGAAGGGTGCTGGAAGCCCAGTTTGTCGACGCCTCTCATAAGGGTCGGGTGCAACTTGAGTGTAGAAAAAGACAAGGGTTTTCCGATGTGAAGGCACTCAGCAGGCTGACTGGATTATCCAGGTCGATAAGCTGGCGCAGATTTTATACATAGAATCGTCTACGGAACCGAAAGTTCGACGCAGAATTCCGTTGGGGAAAGGTAGTGGAAGTGAGGGTGGGGGGTCAATCCGTTGGCTTATCCTCCGGATTCTATATGAAATAGCTTGTTATAAATAACCCAATTTTCATCAATTTTTACCAATGAAAGTGTATCCACGAATGTGAATCCGAGATACTCATCTCTCACTCGAGCACCTGCCGTTATGCCAGCCACTTCAACGCTAAGAATCTCCGTCATCAACGTCTCTCCATTCTCTTTGGGAGAAGGTTCCTGCGAACCCACCAGGTCCCCAAACTCATCGCGACTCATCTCGTGAAATTCTCCAGCAAAGATCCCTGTTATTTTCGCGCTAGGATGAAATGCAGCGTCCACCATATCTTTGCTCGATTCATACATGGAATCAAAGTAAAGTTGAATCGTCGATTCAACGGCCTGATTTTCACTCATGGTATTCCTCCTGGATGAGCACTGAGTCTGGTGTTTTGGATTTCCCGTCTTCTTTATTTGGATTTAGCAGGGCCTCATAGACTTTTTGTCTTACGAGACCCTGCCTTCGTTCATTTTTTCGGCCAGCAGTTTACAAGCTCAACTACCTTCGGCCAGACCCTCCACTGCTTCCGCCAACATTTGGACTTTATCGGCATCCCCTGACTGGGCAGCCATTCCACGGATTCTAGATGAAAGGCCAGCCAGCGAGGCCCGTTGAGTTGCTCCCGAATCACTCTCGGCATCTACGAGTCCTGTCCGTATCCCGTTGATTCTGTCCAAGGGCATCGCGTTGGAGCGTTCCAGCTGGTCTAAGTAGGCTCTCGCAAGAGCGAAGGTGTACGGCCAAACGAAGTGGGGCTGACCTTGTGAATTCAAATGGTCGAATACAACGCTCTTGGCTGCATCGATCTCGTTTTGTGAAATCGCTTCACTTGGCGTGAGTTCAAAAATATCAAGACCCCTGGCAATTTCGGAGCTTACGAGCATGCCGTTATACCAATATACAGACCAGCTTCCGCCCATACCCATACGATTAGCGTCGGTCGGCCCACGATCGTGGTAAGCAATCTCAGTAGGTTGAGTTATATCCGTCCAGTCAAAGATGGAGATTCCGCCTTGATACCAGGCTTGGACCATAATGTCCCGGCCAGGAATCGGTATCAAAGATCCATTGTGTGCTACGCAGTTCTCGAGCGATGTCTGTGGAGCAGGCAACTTGAAGTAGCTCTTGAACTCCATTTGATCGCCGTCCAGCGTAAAGAGTGCGTCTGCACCCCATTCTTTGGGATCAGTGGCTCGGCATTTTGGTGCACCACCACCACCCCATTCGTCTGTGAAGAGGACTTTGGTGCCGTCATTGTTGAATGTCGCGGAGTGCCAATAGGAGAAATTTGAATCGGCAACAGCGGCTAAACGAGTAGGATCAATCGGGTCGGTTATATCCAACAGGAGCCCGTAACCACCACAAGCCCCACCGGCGAGCCCTAGATGAGGATAGACGGTGATATCGTGACACTGAGTAGGACCGAGATTTGCGGGACGGTTAGCACCGGAAGAAGCAAAAAGGTCTGGTAAAGCGGCACGAAGAGTTGCACTATCCGCAGCGGAAGGCGGTCCAGATCCACCTCGTGATGCTACGATATCGTTGAGTATAGGATCTACCTGTCGGCCCGATAAGACCCTCTCCTGTCCACCCCTCTCAACGATGAATGCCCCTGCAGCTTTCGCTCTCTCAAGTTCAGCTATGTCTTCTGGGGCTAGACCATGTTGAGCGGGAGCCACCAGATCATCGAAGATGCGAGGGGAACTCACGATTGCTGCTTCCTCTGGGTTGGCGAGTGGAACCCGGATCACTTCGATTCTAAACAAAGCAGTATTGGGGTCTTCACTAGGCAGTGCATCTGAGCAACCGGCTAATTCTTCTTCTGGACGGACTGAAGAAGAACCGGACACATAGATATAGATGTTATCCTGATCATTCGGATCCTCGAGAACTGTGTGGGTATGTGAGCCACGACAGGTCTGAACGTTAGTAACAATCTCTGGGTTACGGATGTCAGTGATGTCAAAGATGCGAATTCCTCTCAGACGATCATGACTTACAGCCTCTTGGACACCCTCATCGCTGCAGTCTAGTCTGCCGGTCATACCTTCACCGGATACGAACATCAGGTTTCCGAATACAGAAACGTCACTTTGTGATGCTGGACAGACGAAGGTAGTGACTGTGCTAGGTGCAGATGGATTGGAGATATCCCAGACCTGCACGCCATTGTAGTTACCCTGAATTGCGTAGTTACCCTTAAATGCTAAGTCAGAGTTTGTGATTTGTAGGAACTCCTCGGGAGGAGGGGTTGTGGATACGACCCTCATGTTCCACACTGCCTCTCCATATCCTTGGAGGAGGCCTGCACGAAGACCAACGCGCGGGTCAGGGCTTGGTGGGGTCACTTGGCTGAGCGATCCCATAGACATCGTCGATGAGGTGCAGCTAGTCAGCACCACCATAAGTGCTAGAACTAGCGGTCTGGCTATACGAGAAAGCCTGGGTAGATCTTGGATTGTCAGGTTCATCTTATAATTCCTTGATTGTGGTGAGGGCATGTTCATTGATTTGGAGAAGCTCGCATGAACTCGTCGAGCATCTTTTGCATTCTAGCCACTTCCGTAATTTGATCTACTTGAATATCAGAGGCGAGTTTGAAGACAAAATCGTCTTGTGCGGCACCGTCTGTAGCGAATAGGTCGTGTACCATACTCACCGCTCCGTTGTGATGTTGAATCATATAACGCAGGAAAAGTTGATCGTACTCTTCGTTGTGTGCGACTGTTAATGAGTCTATTTGCTGGGGAGAAAGCATCCCTGGCATATGCATTGAATGGTCCTGAGACATGCCAACTGTCCCATTTGGATTTACCTCTGGGAAGGGCTGATCTCTTTCACGAAGCCAGCGTTGCATCACAAAAATTTCATCCTTTTGAGCGTTGATGATGCGTGCTGTCAACGTGTTGATTGCCACATTAGAACTGTGGGTCGGAGCTAGTGCTGACATCACAAGAGCCTGGGCGTGGTGATGGATCATACCGCTCATGAAATTGGCGTCGGCATCGTGGACTATCATCAGAAGGCTGTCAGATCGGGCCCGGTATATGTTCTCCAGGCGGGCAAGGTCGGAGCTGGGTACATTGGACACATCATTGCTGGCTGATGGGGTTGTCGCACAGCCGAACGTAATCAGTGAGCCGAGTGCCACAGTGCTGGCCAGTCCAGTCCGAAATAATTTCGCCGATCGCCGAGTGACAGATGTAACAATCGATAGAAAGAAAGAAGTCATCAATATGTTCAAAGGGTGCAGAGAAGTCTGTTCACTTAAGGATCTCTTATTTAGATCGATGGTCATAGCTCTCTCCAATATTTTCGGTATCAGTTTAAGTTACCCGGAAATGATAAGAAAGTGTACTTTTGCACGCCGGCTTCCCCTACTTGATCTGATCACTCCTTTCAACATATGGAATTCATCACAGATTGCCAAAGCTGGACCGGCACCTCATTAGTGCGTCTAGTGCTGGCTGTTTACTGAGCAACCTACACGCAGCGACCACTGAAAAAGGTGTGTGTACCGCACTGGGGGTTTCCATTGGTATAACCTTGGAGGAGGAGTACTAGCTTGAATCAACTATGGACACGATTCAGTTCATGAGGAAGATGACGGCTACAACAACCATCGAAACGAGGCCAAAATAGGAAAAGGCGATCATCGCTTTGCCAGGTTGGTGTTCCTTGGGAACGTTTGGAGACGTCACCGCTTTCAGGTTCAGATAGCCGAGAATTGGCCCGGTCATGAATGAGATGATCGTGATGAAGTCAATCATCTGAGTGAGGCTGCTCACGAACAGGTGAAGGAATAGTGTCATCAACACGCCAATCCCGATGAGCGCAATCCAGTACGGCTCGGAGATATCAGCGTTGGCAGTTTGATCAGGATCATCTGTCTTGATGACTTTGATTGCTCGATCTATGGCACGGGGATAGCCGTCCATCACGGTCAGCGCGGTAGAGAACATTGCCGTAACGGCAGCGGTCACCACGATCGGGCCAGCCCATCCGCCGAGCGTGCTTTCATATAATGCGATTAACTGCGTAGAAAAACCGGCGGGGGAAGGGCTGAATTCTTCACCCGATCCATACATCACGACCGCACCTAGAATCAGAAAAGCGAATGCGAGCACTCCCGTGCCTACGTACGCGATGTTGAAATCAAGACGTGCCGTAGAAACACTCGTGCGCATGTTGGTCGACTTGTCCTTTGCGAGCGTCCAGAGCGAGCTAAGTGTTGCAGCTTCAATTCCAACGGGCATCCATCCAGCTAACGCGATCATGAACGCTAATGTCACGGTGCCCCCTGAGGGCACGAGCGGAAGAAGATTCAGACCTGAAAAATCAGCCTGAGGAAGAATTAGCGACGCCGCGACAAGTGTGGACAGTGCAAGCATGAGTACGACGATCTTGATCGCGAGATCCAGGGCTTTGTAGTGCCCAATCCAGAGGAGAAGAAGGCAGCCGGCGTATATGACGGCGGAAGCCAGAGTAGGGGAGAAGCTGGTCCCGAGTGCGTACTGAAAGAGTGCTTCCGTGAAGAGCAGAATCGCTGCATTCGTGAACACTACAGTGCTCAGCATGATGAACAGGTAGAGCCAAACGGCCCAGCGTCCGATCCTCCTGTAACCTTCTATCAGGCTCTCCCCTGTGGCTGCGGCGTATCGGGGACCGAATTCGAAGAACGGGTACTTCAGAATGAGCGCGAAGATGATCACACCCGTCAGAGCAAACCCCGCAGTGGCACCTGCTCGCGTGGATTGCACGAGATGCGATACCCCAATCGCGCTGCCGGCCCAGAGGAGACCTGGGCCGAAGCTCACAAAAAAGTTTTGAATCCCGGAGTCAGTACCTTGGCTACCTGGCCCCTCGGATTGGGAAATTGAACTCATGCCCACTCCTGTTTGACCTCAGAGCACACGAATCAGTCCCGTATCATTTGACGGGTGACGTACACTCAGAATCGGCTGAAGAGTTCTCTGTGTCCTAACGAGTACCTGTGAAAGTGCCTCCGAGCATGCCGTCAGCGATATCGAGGCTGCCGCTCATCTTACCTTCGGCATCAACCGTACCACTATAGACGACCGGCACTCCTTGGCCCTGCAAGTCTGCCATAAATCTGATCGTGACCGTCGATCCGTCTACCATCCCTCTGATATCGTTTTCGCCCAAGGCTTCGGACGAATAGTGGCCCGTTAGGGTCTCACCATCTTGTACCAAGGTGAGCGAGGGGTAGGTTACCGCGTTGTCGGTCGAGACCGTTAGGGTCCAAGCTCCTGCGACGTCAGCTGTCTGCGCGCTGGCCTGTTCAGCACTCGCCAGTGTGAATGCCATCATACCAACAAGCAGAACACCGAGTACGCGGGGCGTATAAGCATGCCTCATTTGGATCTCCTTCTGTTACGTGAGCTACAACCCGGAAACCGTACGGTGCCCGATCAGGTTTGGCTAGGTTGAAGCTGACTTGGGAGGAAAGGGTGAGGCTAGAGACCCAGAGCCTCCCGAAGCTGTGCTGCGGACATTCCGCGAACGTAGACTGAGGTTCCGCGATCGAATTCGCGGGCGCGCTCTAGGCCACCAACAAATACGGGATCGAAGCCGGTATCTTCTACAAGCCTGGCTGTGACTCGTGCAGCTTCATCATCATCTGCAGCGATCGGAATACCGATCCGTTCTGGGCTTCGAGGAGCTTGCTGGACCATAGTGTAGCTGACGCAACTGAATGAACGTACGAGACGCACACCAGGCAGGAAGTTCGCTGAAGCAACTCCAGTTCCGAGCGCGATGGCATCGTCTGCCATAGGCCCGTCACGGTCCGCGCGTGGGTTGCCGCAGTCGATCACAATCTTGCCTTGCATCAGCGACGAATAATCGCGTCCCACCTGAGGCAGTGCCGCGTAGGGTACCGCGATTAAGATCACGTCACCGAATCTTGCTGCTGCGTCAGGTAGGCCTGCTTGAGCATGTTCACCTGCTGAGGCAACCAGCTCGGTGAGTTCCTCGGGGTGGCGAGATGAGAAGAAGATATGATGTCCTGCTTCAGCCCACTTTAGGCCTACAGCGCCACCGATGCGCCCCGAGCCGATGATCCCGATACGGAGCGGATCCTGAGCATTAAGAATAACTTGAGAGACTGCAGGTAGCTGTCCTGCGGCGAGTCCAGCAAAAGCTGCTCCAGTACCCTGCAGGAAGCTTTTTCGCGTGATCTGTTTGTTATAGCTCTTGGCCAACGTTTCCTCCCGAGCGACGATCCACTTCGAAGGTTCAAGATGTATACCGTGACTGTGTCTACGCCAGCCGATAGCAGAGTTATCCGGGATTGCCGACCTGGATCGGGGTCGAGCTAGCAGCGGAAATCCCGTTTCCTAGCTCACCATAGGATCCTAGCCCCCAGCAGTACGCCGTATTTGAAGTCGTGACACCGCACGTGTGGTAGCCTCCAGCAGAGATTGAGCGCCAGACGTGTGCGCCGATAACCGTTTGCGGTGCCCGCCGCTGGGTTATGGTACCGTCACCTAGCCGCCCGGAGTCATTGAATCCCCAGCAATAGCCTGCACTCGAGCTACTCACACCGCACGTGTGTTCGTTACCACCTGAGAGCGAGTTCCAATTCAATGAACCATTCACGAGCATCGGAACAGGCTGATCCGTGCTTGTTGCGTTTCCCAGTCTCCTATTTGCGTTCGTTCCCCAGCAGTAGGCTTGCTCTGAATCCGTAACAGCGCATGTGTGATTTTCTCCACCGGAAATCGATCGCCACATATGTCCACCACTGACTGACGTCGGGGTTAAGCGATTGTTATTCGCATCATCCCCGATTTGGCCGTACAAATTCTTGCCCCAGCAATAAGCCTCTGAGGATGTAGTCAGGGCGCAAGTATGGCTGCCACCCGCTGAAACTGATTGCCAAGTTTGTGCTGAACCCACAGAGGTCGGCGTGAGTTGATCTGCAGTGGTACTGTTACCGATCTCGCCATTTCCGTTTGCTCCCCAACAGAACAAATCGTTTGCGTTCGTGAGAGCGCACGTGTGGTAGCCTCCAGCTGAAATCGATTGCCAGCCTGGTTGGCTGCTAAGCAAGGTCGGTAGTGGACGGTCGATTTCTGTGCCATCACCGAGCCGGCCAAAAAGATTACGACCCCAACAGAGTGCTTCATCGGAAGTGGTCACCCCACAGGTATGGCTTTCTCCTGCAGAGATTGATCGCCAGGTGTACCCACCACTGACTGCGGTCGGGATCGATCGGTTGCTACCCGTGCCGTCACCGAGTTGGCCCCAACGGTTGCTCCCCCAACAATAGGCTGTCCCGGTGACCATGAGCCCACAGGAGTGAATTTGACCTGCAGTGATCGATTCCCAGAGCGTAATCGTAATTCTGGCTTCAGCCTTCAGGGATTCTAGTGTTGCTGTGATCGTCGCAGATCCAACTCCGTATGCTCTAATGAGGCCACCAGAAGAAATCCCAGCGACACTGGAATCGGAAGTCGCCCACACCACAGGGGTACCATCTATCACGTTTTGGTTCTTATCACGAACTGTTGCTATGACTCGGGTCGTGTCACCAAGGCTGTAAAAGCTTACAACTGTATCCGAGAGTTCGAGGCTGGTGGGTGTCTGAATGACCGTGACCGTAGCTGTTCCGCTCGCTGAGCCGGCCGAAGCGCTGACTGTGGACGTTCCAGGCCCCACCGCGGTCACAAGGCCCGAAAACGAAACTGTCGCGATCCCTCGATCTGACGCAGTCCATGTGATCGTGTCATTACTCATCACGTTCCCGCTTTGATCCTCGACTGTAGCTGTCACGCGCAGATTCTCACCTAGCGCATCGAACACGAGTTCGGCGGGCGATAGCCTGATCGTGGTGGCCACGGACGGGGCCGTGAGCAAGTCGCAGGCCGCCAGTATCAGCAGGACCACGAACAGGGATCGCCGGATCACCAGAGTGGAGGTGCAGTGCTGGGATTGCATACGGCTAACATCGGACCGACTTGCAGGACTGCAAACACTTTCGCTGAAGAGGCTCCCAAGGTCGCCTGTCTACTGAATAGGCTCAGCCCTCGAGATACTCGAGGTCCAAGGCGACATCGAGCGCTGGAGCGGAGTGGGTAATCCAGCCGACTGAAATCATGTCTACACCGGTCTTGGCGACCTCGCGGATGGTCGCAATCGTGATTCCGCCTGAAGCTTCAGTACGGCATCGTCCAGCAGTTATGAGTACCGCCTCTCGCATCTCGTTCACGCTCATATTATCGAGCATGGCGATATCTGCTCCTGCAGCGATTGCAGCCTCGAGTTGTTCTGTTGATTCGACTTCAATTTCGATACTGGTGCCGGGTCCGACTGCGGCGCGAGCTTGCTCGACTGCCGTTTCAATTGATCCAGCTACAGCGATGTGATTGTCTTTGATCAATACGGCGTCATACAGCCCCATTCGGTGGTTTTGTCCGCCGCCGGCCTGAACTGCTGCCTTCTGTAGTGCCCTAAGCCCTGGGACTGTCTTCCTTGTATCGACCAGGCTGGCATTCGTACCTGCAATTTGATCCACAAGTTCGCGTGTAGCTGTCGCAACCCCACTGAGTTGCCCTAACAAATTCAATGCCACGCGCTCTGCGGCGAGCAATGAGCGGGCCGAGCCGGTTATGATCGCGAGTAGCGAGCCTGCCTCAACGAGCGCCCCATCTTGAACGAGCGATTCCGTATGAACTTCAGGATCGACGATGGTAAATGTGCGAAGCATCACTTCAAGTCCGGCGATGGTTCCTGGTGCGCGAGCGACGACATGTGCTTCAGCGGTCGTCGTTTCGGGGACAACTGCGCTTGAGGTGATATCTCCAGCGTCTCCTAAATCTTCCTCGAGAGCCAGGCGAAGAAAGCGATCCGCGTTCGTGCCGTCGGTCAGGCGCGGACCTCCAACATCCGCTCGACCGAAGCGCGAGCGCGTTCAGCTACGGTCGGATCTACGATGACCTCATGCTGCATGTCGCGCAGGCTGTCTCGGATGCCTGTGAGCGTGATGCGTTTCATATGCGGACACAGGTTACAGGGCTGTGTAAACTCAGTATCCGGAAATTCAGCAGCGACGTTGTCGCTCATCGAGCATTCGGTGACCATGACAACTTGTCTCGGTTGCTCGGTCTTCACCCACTGGATCATCCCTGATGTGGATCCAACGAAATCTGCTTCTTCAAGGACATCTGGAGGACACTCTGGATGCGCGATGATTTGAATGCCCGGGTGCATGTCACGGTAGACATGCAGTTCTTCCCCCGAGAATTGCTCGTGCACCATACAGGAACCTTCCCAGACTATGATGTCTATGTCGGTTTGGCTGGCGACCCATTGGCCGAGGAATCGGTCAGGTAGAAAGATCACGCGGTCAGCGTCCAGGGATTCAACGACCTGGACTGCGTTGCCTGAAGTACAGCAGATATCAGATTCCGCCTTTACCTCGGCAGAAGTGTTCACATACGTGACGACCGGCACGCCCGGATATCTTTCACGTAGTAAACGGACATCGGCACCAGTGATTGCCTCAGCCAGTGAACAGCCGGCTTCCATATCGGGGATGAGCACCGTCTTGCACTCATTCACGATCTTTGCGGTTTCGGCCATGAAATGCACACCAGCCATCAAGATGACTTCTGCATTGGTTTTCTTGGCCAGACGGGCAAGGGCAAGAGAATCCCCTCTCATGTCTGAGACACCATGATAGATGTCTGGCGTCATATAGTTATGCGCCAACACGACAGCATTACGGGATCGTTTAAGCTCCTCGATTTCCTCGAGCACGGGCGTGAGCGCCGCAATCTCAATCTCCGGGAGGACGCCGTCGAGGCGTTCACGCGGACTCATCCGTGTCACCGTAGGACTCACAATAAATCCTCGGTTCGAATTAATGCTGAAAAAGACTGTAACCGAAACATATCAGACTGTAATACACTCTGGGCTAGCGATGGATTCAGCTAATGCTTGCTAATACGGTCCTGTTCCGCACTTTCGTTCTATCTAGGCTGTCTCTATTCAGTCGATCGAAAATATAGCACACGATTTGAGCCAGCGTCAGCACTAGGAAGGAAGAAGAGTCGCATAAAGAATCTTGAGGGGAGCACCTATTATGAGCAGCACACCATTCGTGTATTCGCTGAAATTGGGGGTTGGGATCGCACTTTTCGGGCTCTTGGGATGTGGGAGCGAGCAAGAGTCTAGCGGCGTCCAAGTCCCAGTGTTTGAGGTTGACCCGCTATGGCCCCAACCACTCCCAAATCATTGGGTCATCGGATCAACGATCGGTGTATCTGTAGATTCTCGAGACCATGTGTGGGTCATTCATCGGCAGGCGACAATCGATGAGAGAACCGAACTCAACGTGCTTCATGAACCAGCTTCGGCAGAGTGCTGCGCTGCAGCCCCTCCGGTTCTGGAGTTTGATTCGGAAGGCAATCTGGTCGGCTCGTGGGGTGGCCCTGGTGATGGATATGATTGGCCATCGTCTAACCACGGGATCACCGTCGATCACATGGACAACGTCTGGATCGGAGGCAATGGTCCTGATGATGGACACATCCTGAAATTCACGCGTGACGGAACGTTCCTACTGCAGCTTGGTCGACCGGGCGTTGGCACCGGCAGCAATGATCCGGAAAACTTTGGTAGAGTGGCCGAAGTTTCGATTGACCCAGACGGAAATGAAGTCTTCGTCGCGGATGGGTACGGAAACAAGCGTGTTGCGGTGCTCGATATCCAAACTGGTGCACTGAAGCGCTATTGGGGTGCATACGGTAACAGGCCGGATGATACACCTATTCCTGCGTACCGCCCTGAGGCTTCTCCCGCACAACAATTCCGGAGTCCAGTACACTGTGCTGAGATATCGGACGACGGCCTTGTTTATGTTTGCGACCGAGCTAGCGATCGGATCCAAGTCTTTATGCGAGACGGAACATTCGTAAGGGAGGCCTTCGTAGCGACCGAAACACTTGGATCTGGGTCAGCCTGGGATATCGCACTTTCCCGAGATCCAGAGCAGCGATTCCTTTATCTGGCGGATGGCTCGAACAAGAAGGTACACATCCTCGACAGAGAGACGCTCGAGGTCCTGACGACGTTCGGGGATGGCGGTCGCCAGCCTGGCCAATTCATTGGCGTACACAGCATCGCGACCGATTCGAAAGGCAACATCTATACGACAGAGACTTACGAGGGAAAGAGGTTACAGAAGTTTGTCTTCCGAGGCCTCGGCACGGGCAGGGCAGCAGATCAAGGCGTGGTCTGGCCGAACTAAGGTGGTTGAATCTGTCAGAAAGGGCTTGACCCTAGGCACAGGGAGGCGTCTATAATGGATCTACTCCGCAAATCCAGACTTACACGGTAGGGCTACCTGATGAAGAGAATGGCGTTGTTTCTGATAAGCCTCAGCTTACTGGGAGCCACACACGTGTATGCTCAGTCACCGAAGGATCTTGGTGACTTGATGCGACGTGGGAACGTCTACTTAGATGCGGACACCCGAGAAGTCTACACCGGTCCCGTTTTCGCGAGATTCGGAGAAGGGGTCATTAGTGAGACAGGGGTTCTTGAGAATGGGAAGAAAGATGGTCGCTACGAGTACTTCTATCTCAGCAGCCGCGTCAGGATGATTGAGACCTACAGTGCAGGAATTCTTGATGGTCCGACGGAGACGTATTTCAAGAATGAACAACTAGCAGATAAGGGTAGCTACCGAGAAGGTGAATGGGATGGGCCCTATGAGGCGTATTGGGTGCGCGGATGGTTGGCGGAGCGAGGAGACTGGACCTTGGGTGAACGGTGCGGTGATTGGATCAGCTTCGGCCAAACAATTATGTATCCAGCCTGTCCAAACTAGTAATCAACGGGAAGGCCTCCCTCACCGTCGGTCGAGGGAAGAGCTAAGGCTCATTGACAAGGGGGTAGCAGTATGACGCTGTCACGACGCGATGCGATCAAGGTTTCTGGTTCAGCTATGGCCGGTTTGTCCATGGGCGTAGTGAATCCAGAGAATGTTTTAGGCCAAGCGGTACCCGAGCAGGAGTGGCCAGATCAACTCGTCGAAGGAGAGCTTAGGGTTCGAGCTGAATTACCGCTCAACTCAGACGGGTCTGCCCCAGAGCACGCAGAGAATGCCGCCGGGGAACTGGTAGGGGCGATCTGGCGCTTTTCATCTGATAGACGGCAGCCCCCAGCGGATATCGATTACGATTACAACAATCTTAGGATCAAGCTTGATTCGCGTGGCTTAGCGAAGATGAGTGGCACTCTGAAATTCAGTGATCTTGAAGCTTTGCCTCGTCATTCGATGGTCACACTCCTTCAGTGTGGTGCGCCCCAGCCGACGGGTATCGTCAAATGGACGGGAGTGAGGTTCAGTGATTTCGCAGACATGATCGGCGTGGGAGAACCCGCACACTATTGTCGGTTGATCTCACATGATGGCTACTACATCGATGAGGAGATGCCGACGCTGCGCCATCCTCAAGTTATGCTTGCTTGGATGATGAACGATGAACCTCTTCCGCCCGTCAACGGAGCACCAATCCGGTTAGTCATGCCGTTTCGGTACGGAGCGCGAAGCATCAAGGCGATTTCCGAGATTACATTCGCTTCTCCCGGATTCTCAGCAAGAATCGGGGACTAGCTCAGCACTCAGCAGTACATGACGAATTACTCATAGCACAGGGCCTGCATCATGACACACCCTGACCGTCGCACGTTCATCAGTCACGCGTTCGGTGCGGGCGCCCTATTTGCTGCGGCTCCAGCCAACGCTATGACCCCAGGTAGGGTGCTTGTCCCACCCAAAGGTCATGGGGCGGTGCTAGATGAAGCTTACTGGGGTCTGGTGAAGGAAAGTTTTCCACTCAGCCCTGGGCTTGTGTTAATGAATGCGGCGAACCTTTGTCCTTCTCCGTTTGTGGTTCAGGAGGCTGTCTTTGCGTGGACCCGAGATGTGGACGCCGATGCTTCATTTCAGAACCGCGCAAAGTTCTCATCCTTGCAAGAAGCCAGCAGAGAAGCGGTAGCGCGCCATATCGGAGCTGATCCGGAAGAAATCGCGCTAACCCGTAACACTTCCGAGGGAAACAACACTGTGGTGTCGGGGCTCGATCTGACGGCTGGTGATGAGGTTTTACTCTGGGACCAGAACCACCCGACGAACTCAACCTCGTGGGACGAACGGGCTAGCGTAGAGGGCTTTGAAGTTCGCCGAGTTTCAACGCCGCCGGCGTCAGAATCTCCTGGGGAACTCATCGATGCATTTCGTAGTGAAATGACGAGTAGGACAAAAGCACTTGCTTTCAGTCATGTATCGAACGCGACCGGTGTTCGTATTCCAGCCGCAGAGTTATGCGGCCTCGCTCGTTCTCGAGGGATCCTGACGTTGTTGGACGGTGCTCAATCATGTGGGGCTCTGAACATTGATGTGCATGAGATAGGATGCGACTTCTACACGGCGAGCAGCCATAAATGGCTGATGGGGCCGAAAGAGGCCGGGATTCTTTATGTCCGAGCGGAAGTGATTGACCGTCTGAGGGCTTCGGATGTTGGCGTGGGATGGTCACGGGCGTTGGAGGGTGGAGCGCGGAAATACGAATCTTTGGGACAAAGAGACGATGCGTGCGTGGCAGCGATCGAAAAGACGGTGGTTTTCCACGAGAGAATTGGTGCCGATGTGATCGAGGCTCGACTTTTGGAGATCACGCGGGCTCTCAAGACCGGGCTCAGGGAGCGCATACCGACGGTTGAGTTCCACACGCCGATGGGAGATGAAACAAGTTCTGGAGTCATGGTGTTCCGGGTACCAGGCGCTGACATGAGTGCAGCCTATCAGGCGCTTTATTCCGAGCACCGCGTCGGTGGCGCCGGTCGTGGCGGAGAATTCGATGGAATCAGGCTCTCGCCCCACATCTATAACACACTCGCGGATGTGGACTACGCAATTGACGCGATTGCTGAGGTGACGGCCTAAGTCTAGGAAGGTGTTCTAGGTGTCGTGCGTGGCTTGCCTGCTTAAGCCGGTCTCTGACATGTTGCCACTCACCTGGCGGCTTTACGCTAACAATCTTCGAACCCTAATCCTCACTCGAGCCCTCCATGGCCCATATCCCCTACGTGCCGTATGACGAAGCAGAGGGTCTTCTCGCGGAGCTCTACGAAAGATTCCGGGATAGCGACGGGATGTTGGACAACATTATCAGGGTTCACTCACTGAACCCTCGCTCGATGAAGGATCATATCGAGCTTTATTCACATCTAATGCGGGGCCCATCTCCTTTGAGCCGGATCCAACGTGAAATGGTTGCGGTCACAGTGAGCACGGTGAATGGATGCTTTTACTGAATCAACCACCACGGAGCGGGTCTCCGTACGCTGCTTGGTTCACCCGAGATCCCGCGTGCACTGGCTCGGGACTATACAGTGGTAGAATTGACCCCTGAAGATCGGGCGATGCTCGACTACGCGGTAAAGCTGACGCTCACACCGCACGATGTTACGGAAGCCGACATCTCCACTTTGCGTTCATCTGGGTTCGACGAAACTGCGATCCTGGACCTTTGCCAAGTTGTCTCTTACTACAACTATGTGAACCGTTTGGCAGACGGTCTTGGAGTGGAGCTAGAGAAATTTTGGGAGACAGAAGAATTGACGATGACTCAAGAAGAATTCGACTCGATGCTGGCAGAGAGGAGGTAGGGATTGGTACCCGCTAATGAAGTGGTTCTCGATGGACTTACGCTAACCCTCGAAGACGTCGAGCGCGTGGCTTTGGACTTATCCGTCCGTGTTCGTTTAAGTGATGAGGCGGCTGAGCGAATGGTGGCTTCACGCAATTTCATCGAGGAGTTGGTTGATGCAGGTGAGCCCGTCTATGGCGTAACAACCGGGTTCGGTCGGCTTGCAGACGTGGCAGTTGCCCCTGATGATCGAGAGGCTCTCCAGAGGAATCTTGTGAGGAGCCACGCCTCTGGCGTTGGGTCGCCGATGGATCGCGCTTCAGTACGAGCATTAATGCTGCTTCGCGCAAATGCGCTTGCTCGAGGGAACTCAGGATGCCGAGTGCTGGTTGTTGAACAGCTATTGGAATTACTCAATGCCGGGATCCATCCACGTGTGCCCGAGTTCGGTTCTGTAGGTGCGAGTGGTGACTTGGCTCCCTTAGCCCATGTAGCGCTTGGATTATTGGGAGAGGGTCTCGCAGAGTATTCCGGTGATGAACAATCAGTCGAAACAGTTATGGCGGCGAAAGACATCGCTCCGCTTACGCTAGGATCTAAAGAGGGACTAGCCCTGATCAATGGAACGCAGGCGACGACCGGCCTCGGACTTTTAGCGCTGAGGGCAGCCGAGCGTGCTGTGGAGGTTGCAGAGGTAGCCGGGGCGATGTCTTTAGAGGCTCTGCTGGGTACCCCGGAGCCGTTCCGAAAAGAGATTCATGAAGCTCGCCCACACAAAGGGCAGGGGATCTCTGCTTCAAGATTGCGCACGCTGTTGGCTGATTCAGAGATCCGCGCATCTCACCGAGAAGATGATCCACGTGTGCAGGACGCATACTCACTTAGGTGTATGCCTCAAGTACATGGAGCTGCGCGGGAAGCTCTAGGATACGTCCGGGGCATACTCGAAGTAGAAGCGAATAGTGCTACGGACAACCCACTTGTTTTCCCCTCAGCCGGGGTGGTCGTGAGTGGCGGGAATTTTCATGCTCAGATTGTAGCGCAAGCTTTGGATCTACTGACAATCGCAGTCACTGATCTGGCATCGATTTCGGAGCGTCGAATTGAGCGGATGCTCAACCCTGACCTTTCGATAGGGTTACCGGCCTTCTTATCGAAACGGCCTGGTGTTGAAAGCGGCTTTATGATCGCCCAGGTGACCGCGGTGGATCTCCTGGGCGAACTCAGAATTCTAGCACATCCGGCGAGTGTTGACTCGGTCACGACGAGCGCGAATCAAGAAGATCATGTGTCTATGGGTTTGGGTGCAGCACGAAAGGCGAAGCGAGCTGTGGGATTGCTCGAGCAGGTATTGGCAACGGAATTGATGTGTGCCGCTCAGGGAATTGATTACCGGCGTCCTCTCACGGGAGGCCGCGGTGTGGAGATAGCTCACCAAAGAATACGGGCAGTTGTGAGCGAACTTGAACAGGATCGGTCTCTCGGGCCTGATATAGATGCACTCACTAACCTCGTGCGCTACGGTGACCTTTCACGTATTGCTGCAGAGATGCCCCGATGACAGATCTTGGTATTCGTAGTGTGAGAGCGCCTCGGGGTACTGAAATGTCCTGCAAAGGATGGGCGCAGGAAGCTGCTCTTCGGATGATCATGAACAACCTCGATCCTGAGGTTGCCGAACAGCCGGACGCCTTGATCGTGTACGGCGGGACTGGCAAAGCTGCACGTAGTTGGGAAGCGTTCGATGCTATCGTTCGGAGTCTCAAGACTCTTGAAGCGGATGAGACACTCCTGATTCAGTCGGGCAAACCCGTGGGTGTCTTTCGTACACATGAACACGCCCCACGTGTTCTGATCGCGAACGCGAACCTCGTCGGCCGTTGGGCTACGTGGGAGCACTTCCATGAATTAGATCGTAAGGGCCTGATGATGTACGGCCAGATGACAGCCGGTTCTTGGATCTACATTGGAACTCAGGGCATTCTGCAAGGCACGTATGAGACGTTCGGTGTCATTGCACAAAGGCACTTTCAAGCGTCCTTGAAAGGGCGTTGGGTACTCACCGGGGGAATGGGTGGAATGGGGGGCGCGCAACCTCTCGCAGCGACCATGAATGAAGGTGTGCTACTCTGTGTCGAAGTCGACCCCGATCGCATTCAGCGCCGTATTGATACCGATTACTGCGACCGAATGACCGATGACATCGACGAGGCCTTGAGTTGGGTCGAAGAAGCCACGTCATCTGGTACTGCTCTTTCCATAGGGCTCGTCGGTAATTGTGCTGAAGTGCTCCCGACCCTTGTCGAGCGAGGCGTGACTCCGGATGTCGTAACAGACCAGACCTCGGCACATGATCCGCTTAATGGCTATGTACCAGCTGGGCTTTCAGTCGCTGAGGCAGCGGTATTGAGGGAATCTGACCCCAGTGAATATGTCCGGCGCTCGATGGACTCTATGCGGGTGCACTGTGAAGCGATCGTGGCCCTACAAGATGCGGGTGCGATCGCAGTGGACTATGGAAACAACTTGCGGGGCTACGCAGAGGACGCGGGTTTTGAGAATGCATTCGCGTATCCGGGTTTTGTGCCTGCATACATCAGGGACCTTTTTTGTGAAGGTAAGGGCCCGTTTCGATGGGTGGCACTTTCAGGTGACCCGAATGATATCTACCGCACAGATGAGCTTGTGCTCGAGATGTTTCCCGAAGACGAACACCTGTGTCGCTGGATCAAGATGGCGCAAGAAAGGGTCACCTTTCAGGGGCTGCCTGCTCGGATCTGCTGGCTAGGCCAGGGAGCGCGAGCACGCTTTGGTGTTGCGATGAACGAACTGGTGGGCACGGGCGAAATTAATGCACCGATTGTGATTGGTCGTGACCATCTGGATACCGGATCTGTGGCATCTCCCAACCGAGAAACCGAGGCGATGAAGGACGGCACTGATGCTGTAGCTGATTGGCCAATCCTCAATGCGCTTCTCAATACAGCTTCAGGAGCGAGTTGGGTATCGTTTCACCACGGTGGAGGAGTCGGCATCGGGAACTCGCTTCATGCCGGCCAGGTGCTCGTCGCTGACGGCACAGCGGAAATGGCGGAGAGAATCGAGCGTGTGCTGACCAACGATCCAGGGATTGGGGTAGCTCGGCACGCTGATGCGGGTTATGAACTCGCTCGAGAGATTGCTGAGAGGGAAGGAATTAGAATTCCAATGGATGAGCGGTAATCGCTCGCTCATCACAACCTAGGAACTCAGGAGATTTGAGGATGCGCGTATTCGTGCAAGGTCCGTTGCTGATGATGGTTGTCTTGATTTCGGGAGCCTGCGTGGGGCCGGTTCAGAATAACGCGGAACCGGCGCAAGACGATGCGGCTGAAGCAGAAGCAATCGAAACTGTGAATCAAGCACTCTCGGACTGCGTTGCAGCAAAGGATGCTGAGACCTGTTCGGGCCTCTATACGGTAGAAGCGATCTATATGGCTCCGAATGCTGACCCCGTTGAAGGGCGCGCCGCTATTGCGGAATCCTTTGCAGCAGAAATTGCTGCCGGGATGGAAGTGGTACGTCTGACCGCTGATGAGATAGAGGTGTTCGGTACCACAGCCCATGAAGTTGGACGCTTCGTCATCGAGTCAGGGGACGGCACGCACTTGGACCACGGCAAATACATCGTTCTCTGGAAGCGCACCGAAGAAGGCTGGAAGCTCCACCGCGATATTTTCAACAGTAACATGGCTGCAAGCTAATATTCGTCAGGGAGACAGATTGTGGAAAAGGTTAGTCTTTGGACTCTCTATACATCTCTTCAGGGACGTATCTCGAAAAGAACCTTTTTGCTTTGGTTTTTCCTGCCGAGTGCAGTGGCTTTGACCCTGGCAGGTTGGATCGACATGAGTCAGGGCTACTGGGTCCCACAAGGGTCTTCCGGGCTCCCAAGCGATATCTCGGACATCGGTCCTTGGTCCGTAGTGGGGCGCGTGCTGACGTTTTGGCCTGGGGTGGCCTGCATGGTTAAACGTCTACATGACTTGAACATGACGGGTAAGCATATGGCGGCAATATGTACCTTGTTTGCCCTGGCAATCACTCTCTTTCTTTTCAATAGAACGGGATCTGATGTGGTTACACCGGGTCTGATAGCAGCAATCGTTACAGGCATCTTAGCGATTATCTACACGCTGTATGTGCTGATCCTCTGTTGCTTTAAGTCAGGGATTAAGGGACCAAACAGTTTCGGGTCTGATCCACTAGAAGAATAGGCCATTATCTATGAGCCCAAGTCTCCTGGTACACTGGAGTCCTGTAGGGCATCCAAGCAGACTTCGGTCTTCTTGTTCTTAGATGAGGTAGTGCCATAGTTTCGCCGTCCTGAAGCTTGATATCCCCCCGGATGGAGGTCACTTAAATGTCGATGGTCGTAGTCACCGCGCAGGTCGACGATGTCGCAGAGTGGGAAGAAAAGTTCAGGACCCACGGCGATCTTTTTCTAAAGCAGACAATTAGCAAGGTTGATTTGGGCTCAACCGATGAGGATCACGTTGCGTGCATATTTCATGCGGATGATCTAGATGCCTTCTTTGAGGTCCTGGGTTCTCCGGAGTCTGCAGAGGCTATGGAGGGAGACGGGGTCGATAGAGAATCGGTAAAGGTTTTTGTTATAGACCGGCGTTTTGATCCCTAACTGAACTCGACCGAACTCAGAGGATGGCAATCGTACAGTGTTTAGAATGCGGTGGTAACGTCTCGACGAGAGCGGAAACCTGTCCACACTGTGGGTACCCGGCAGAGAATTATCCGAGCATAGCTCAGAGCTTGCTGCTATCATGCTGGTTCGCATGTTTCAAGGACCACAGAGAATATCAGCTACTGCCAGCTC
>DUBS01000024.1:21246-21670 GCA_012960225.1 Gemmatimonadota bacterium
ATCATTGATCGTGCTCGCGGTACAGCTGTTTTTGGTCTCCCCACTGCTATTCGGCGCACTGCTGCTCGATCCCGATATCAGCTTCGGTGCTCAAATTCTCATAGCCACACTACTGGGCACCGGCATTCCGTGCTGGATCGTCTATCTTATAAGAAAGAAGAAAACGAATATCGGTTCATTCAATTTCACGATTGAAAATCGAAGAATCATTCCCCTGATCGTACTCGTTGCCATACCGCTGAATCTGGGCATAGCAGGTCCTCTCGTTGAATTGGTTCCAATGACGGATTTCTTCCGTGAGATGATACGTGAGATGGTCTTGGAGATGGCTGGCGATCAGGGCCCTTTGATGTTTATAGCTCTAGTGATTGCTGCGCCTATTCTAGAAGAGTTGATCTTCCGGGGGATCATGCTGGATGGGCTC
>DUBS01000024.1:21713-24152 GCA_012960225.1 Gemmatimonadota bacterium
ACCAAGGCCATAGTCGTTTCGAGCCTGCTATTTGGAGTGATTCATCTCAATCCCGCACAGTTTGTCGGGGGTGCACTTGTGGGTGGCTTTATGGGTTGGGTCTATTTCCATACCCGAAGTGTCTTGGCCACCATTCTCATCCATGCTTCGTTCAATCTTACAGCTTTTGCTGAGAGTTATTTCATAGATGTAGAGGAAGCGATCGATATGTCTTACGCAGAAATTCTTGGCGGAATGACGAACTATGTCTTGTTAATTTGTGGATCGATCATCCTCACGCTGGGTTGTGTTTTCCTTTTGCATAAAGAATTTGAGAAGTCGCCCCTAGGATTACAGGCATGAAACGCTTGAACGCGGCAGGGGGGGTTGCTCTCCTTGTCTTGGTGGTGATGAGTCTGGGATGCTACCCATCAGAGTCACCCGAGACTGAAGCTGTTTCAGGCCCCCTTAGAGATGACAGCCTCACCTTCCGCTATTTCGGGGCGGCTGGTTGGGAAATGTCAGCGGTAACCGAAGCTTCAGGAGACACCGTGGTGGTCTTGGTGGATCCGTATTTGACCCGTGCGAAGTACGGATCCCCGGACAGCTGGGATCCGACTGATACCCGACCGAACTACACTCGAGCTGATACGCTCTTTAGTGATGTTGATGTCATTAACGAACAAATCGACCAGGCTGACTTCATCTTAGTTCAACATGCCCACCCCGATCACGTGATGGATGTGCCTTACATCGCACACCGTACCGGAGCGGTGGTGATTGGGCATGAAACAACGATCAACATTATGCGGGCGTACGGGGTTCCCGATATACAATTGATTACGGTCCGGGGTGGTGAGGACTACGATTTTGGGGACGTTTCAATCCGGGTGATCCCGAGCCTTCACAGCCCATTGAGCGATAAGCGGTATTACCAATCTCGGGTAGTAGAACAGGGGGCCACACGTCCTCTTAGGATATCCCAGCTCGTTGAGGGTGGTTCGTTGATGTTTCTTGTTCGGATCGCGGGGCATGATGTCTTAACTATGGGATCGATGAATTTCGTCGAGCGGCAGATAGAGGGCCTTAGGCCTGATATCGCGCTCATCGGGGCAGCCCCTTCACATTTGGAAATCTACGAATACACCCCTCGCCTAATGAGAGTACTTGGTTTTCCGGAAGTGGTGATGCCAACTCACGCGGATAATTTCCAGGCTCCCTATGGATCCACTATTGCGTACAGAACTGAGTGGATCGAAGCTTTTTCAGCGGAGGTACGTGAGGCATCACCTGACTCACGACTGATCATTCCACGACACTTGGAACCTATTCGATTTCTTGCGCGTTAACGTTCCAACCCTCAAGTCTCTCTGCCATTTCAGCGTACTTACTGCTCGAACACGCACAGGGCAGGTATCGTCTTACAGATCGATCTTTAGTCTGATACGGTTTCGCCGACCACCTTCACACGTACTCGGCGAGCATCTCCAGGTAGGTATGCCAGGGGGAGGTCTTCAATATCTACCACACGTAGGTACTCAGGATCTGCTCCTGCTGAGATGGCGCGATCACGGGCAATATCAGAAGCTCTTTCCAAAGCTTCTTCTCGTCCGAGACCGCTAAAAACTTGATCGACTTCACCACTAACCTGAGCGATCGCCGCACCTACCGCGTTCGCGACTCCGCCGTGCTCAAGTCGGACAACCTCACTGATGCCGAGAATCGAGTCGGGCACCAGAAACGCACCACCACCGACTGCGATAAGGGGAATAGGGAGTGCGTCCACTTTCATGCGATCGACATTGGCTTCAATCATTTCATGGATTCTATCCAAGGCCCAACTGACAACTCCTTCATCTAGATAATCTACTGATGGTGGAGAGGAGCCGATTTCACTTAGTCCGGCAGCGACACCCACGTCTGTTGCTGTAAGCTGGTCGCCTCCGAACACAAGAGCTTCAGTAGTAAGGCCATATCCCACGCTTACAGGTCCTACTGTGTGATGTTCGGTGTCGACAAGTGAGCCGCCACCTAACCCGATCGAGAGCAGATCCGGCATACGAAATAAGGTTCGTACACCACCGATCTCGACTACGGTATTTGCTTCCCTAGGAAATCCCGCCTTGAGATGGCCGATGTCTGTAGTTGTACCTCCTACATCTACAACCATCGCGTCGTTGAGCCCTGAAAGATGGGCTGCCCCTCTCATGCTATTCGTTGGTCCAGAAGAGAACGAGTACACCGGAAAGGCCTCAGCCTGATCAGCCCGCATTACGGTTCCATCGTTCTGAGTCAGATAAAGGGGTGCTTCAATCCCACTCGTGCCTAGTGCCTCAGTAAAGGCGAGGGTCGTGGACTTCGCGAGTCGCCGAAGACTGGCATTCTGCGGTATTTTGTTCACTTGGGTGCACAAGATCTGGAACCACCGTCAAGTCCCCGGGGTGCGCTTTCCCCCGCCAC
>DUBS01000025.1:0-5520 GCA_012960225.1 Gemmatimonadota bacterium
CCCCGCAAGCGTGTAAGTGCTTGCAGGGGTTCGATTTACAAGAGTGGAGCCAGGCGGAATCGAACCGCCGACCTCCTGCTTGCAAAGCAGGCGCTCTCCCAACTGAGCTATGGCCCCGACGGGCTATTTGAATTGAAACTATACCCTCCCTGGCTAACCGTTGGTAGATGACCTGACTCACGTCTGGGTATTCATAATACCGGGACATTTCTCATCCATCTTACGGGGACTCGACCACTTCGGTATCCGCCCTGTACATTCGCCGACTATCCTCGGAATGACTGTAAGACTTCAGGAGGTCCTAGTGCGCACCCTCAGAACAATTTTTCTAGCACATCTTCTCTTGGTCCTCCTTCCCAACCTACAGGGGCTGGGAGCACAACAGATTCCAACTCCGGAAGAACATTTTGGATTTGTGATCGGCACTGACAAGAAGCTCGCGCGTTGGGATGGCATACTCGAGTACTTCACCCTAATAGCCGACGGGTCAGATCGTATTCAGGTAGACACTGCGGGCCCAACGACACTCGGCAACCCGTTTGTATCAATCACGATCAGCTCGCCCACTAACCTCGCCCGGCTGGATGAAATCCGTGAAGCATCTAAGCGCATTGCTGATGGAAGAATCGATAAGGAAGAAGCTGAAAGGATCGCTGCGACGATGCCCGCAACTGTGTTCATCAACCATAACATCCATTCAACTGAGATCGGCTCATCACAGACAAGTATAGAGCTAGTACATCACCTTGCGACCGCGGAAGATGATCTAACAAGTCAAATCCTGGATAACGTTGTTACGGTGCTCGTCCCTTCTGCGAATCCGGATGGCCAGGTCCTAGTTACCGACTGGTATGAGCGTAATGTGGGCACTGACTACGAGCGTGCCCGTATGCCTTGGCTTTACCACTACTACGCGGGCCACGACAACAACCGTGACTTCTTCCAGGCCAATCTTGTTGAAACACAATATTGGATGGATTTGATATACGGTACGACTTATCCGCAGATCTATCTTGACCAACATCAGATGGGTAGCAGCGGGCCCAGAATTTTTGTGCCCCCCTACCCTGACCCGATGAACCCTGACATCCACCCGTTACAGTGGCAGCAGCTTCGCTTTATGGGCGGCGGAATGGTCGCGGACCTGCAGGCAGCGGGTAAACAGGGAGTTGTAACAGGTTCGATGTACCGGATTTGGGGACAAGAAGGTGCGCTCACCGGTCGGTATCACAATATCGTCGGCATTCTCACGGAGACGGCTAGTGCGCGTATCGCGAGCCCGGATACCGTAGCCCTTGAAGCACTCGAGCGGGGTGCCGCACCGGGCCGAGGGCTTGGTGAATATGGATTCCAGATCGCATTCGTCGATCCCTGGTGGGGCGGGGAGTGGACGCTCGGAGACATCGTTGACTATCAAATGATCGCGGCCAAGAGCGTGTTAGAGCAGACAGCAAAGTTCAGACAGCACTATATCATGGGCCGATGGCAGATGGGATCCGAAACGATCGCAAAAGCGGAACTAGAAGGACCACATGCGTATGTGATCCCGCGTAATCAGGCCGACCCAATTGCCGCGGCTGAAATGGTGGACAAGCTCATCCTGCAGGGCGTTGAAGTTCACGAGTCGGTTGGAGCATTTGAGGCAATCATAGCAGATGGCCTTTGGTCGTCTCCAGACCACAGCCTGAGTGAAAATGAAGAAGCCACGGAGGACAGCGCTGAGGGGAATGATCTCCCCGGCGAAGATGAAGATGAAGGAGATACTGAGCGTGGAGAGGACGAAGATGCGGTCGAGGACAACAAACCTGAAGAAGAACTACGCAGCTTTGCTTCAGATTCCTGGATCGTGTATGGAGCACAGCCCGGAAGAGCTGCGGTACTCGATTTATTAGAGCCGCGTCGACGCCGGGTCCAGCACGAGTGGCCGGGAGGGCCATTCATGCGCTCATACGATGGAGCCGCGTACACGATGCCGATGCAAATGGGTGTCGAGATCACACGTATCGACAAGCCCTTCGAGGCTGACACTCGACCAGCCACTTCCGGTAGAGTCATTGCCCCGCCAGTGCCTACTGCCAACGATTGGTACGCGATTAGTGCTGAAGTTACTCGCGCCTACCAAGCAGTGAACCGCATGCTCGAAGCCGGGCTTTCAGTCTTCAAGGCTGTATCAGAGGACGGCCCCCTCTTCATCGTATCTGCCTCAGATCCGCAATCGAGATCCCTTCTGACAGAGATCTCCAACGAGATCGGTGTCACTGTCGTCGCAGACCCCCCGACTCTTGGCATGTCAGCTCAACAGCAGGCTGCGCGTATCGGAATCTACCAGGGCTGGGCTGCCTCGATGGATGAGGGATGGACCCGCCTAGTACTTGAAGATTTTGACTACACGTTCGAAACACTCATGAATGATGATGTGCGGGAGGAAGGCCTTTCGGAGAGGCTCGACGTAATCATTATCCCCTCTGAAATTCCGCTGAACCGACTTATTGAAGGTGCAAGTGACGAGGACGCCCCTCCCGGTTTCAGAGGGGGTATAGGAGAAGAGGGTGTCGAGAACCTGAAGGAATTTGTGCGCAACGGAGGGACACTTGTCACGTTCGAAGCAGCAGACGCAATTGTACTCGAGCACTTCGATGTTCCGGTGCGAAATGCGCTCGAAGACGTCAGCAGAGCAGACCTATTTCTGCCCGCATCCCTACTCCGTATGGAACTTGATGAGGACCACCCGCTTACGGTCGGAAGCCCCGACGAGGTCGCAGCCAAGTGGGCTGGTGGGCGGGCATACGAACCGACCGACTTCGGTGGTGATGCAGGCCGGGTTCAGGCAGTGGGCAGTTGGGCTGAAGACCCTGAACGACTCTTGATGAGTGGGGCGATCTCCGGGGCAGACAAGCTCGCCGGAAAAGGCGCAATCTTAGATGTGGAGTACGGAAACGGACGCATCTTAATGTACGGCTTCAGAGTCCAGCACCGAGGTCAAACCCACGGTACGTACAAACTCCTTTTTAATGCTCTGTTGAAGAATAGCCCGCGGACGGCAACCGAGGACCGTTAGGCACTCGGAACCCTAAGTATCTGTGGATATCGAAATAACCAGCATGCTCACCCACCCGAAGAGGATGATCTAGAAATGCAGAGGGATACCACGGCAATGCGCTCGGCTAAGATTAGCCGAATGAAGAGGCTTCTTCTTATTGCACTCTCCTGTGCGACACCCATTTCTTCTATCTCTGCCCAATCAGGAGCTGAGGTAGCACGTGCATACCGCGAGGCGCATGAAGTTGAAATTCTCAGAGACTTTGCGGAACTGCTGAGTTATCCCAACCGAGCCCGGGACCTAGGCGACATAACACGTGCAGCGGAGTATATCCGGGACGAACTTCTCGCGGTCGGTGTTGACTCCGAACTGCTTCAACTTGAGGGCGTACCGCCGATTGTCTACGGGGAACTTAATGTCCCAGGTGCGACCCGGACGTTAGGGATCTATGTGCACTATGATGGCCAGCCCGTCGACCCGTCCAACTGGACGCATCCTCCATTTGAGCCGACGCTCTATTCGGCCCCAATCCCAGAGGGCGGAAGACAACTTCCGATGCCAGAGCCGGGTGAGGCAGTTGACCCCGCTTGGCGCCTCTACGCGAGATCTGCCGGAGACGACAAGGCACCAATAGCTGCAATCCTCCCCGTATTAAAGGCCTTCCAAGAAGACGACGTTCAATCTACTTCGAATTTGATTTTCTTCTTTGATGGTGAGGAAGAAGCTGGATCACGGAACCTCTCTCGCTATATGGAAACATTTAAGGACCGACTCGATCCGATCGATATTTGGCTGTTCTTTGATGGGCCCGCACACCCTAGTGGACGTCCGCAAATCACATTTGGTGTGCGTGGTTCAATGGGAATGGAAGTCACCGTGTACGGAGCTGCACGAAACCTTCACTCGGGGCATTATGGAAATTGGGCACCAGACACAGGTGTAATCCTGTCGCGGCTCTTAGTGTCAATGAAGGACGAGGCCGGACGCGTACTGGTGGACGGTTGGTATGACACAGCCGACCCAATTGGAGAAGACGAGCGCGCTGCACTGGCAGCGATGCCTGCATGGGATGAGCAACTGAAGCGTGAACTTGGGATCGTACGCTCCGAAGGGGAGCCTGAATCTCTACCTGAGCGACTGATGGTGCCTGCCCTAAATATTCGTGGGATCACGAGTGGTAACACGGGTGCTCTCGCTCGCAATGTGATCCCGAATACCGCAATCGCTGCTCTCGGAATTCGGCTCGTGAAGGGCAACGACCCAGCGTACCTCCGACAGCTGATTGTCGGCCATATCCAACGTGAGGGGTTCCATGTTGTCTCAGAAGATCCAGATATGGAGACACGTCGCAGCTACCCATTGATCGCAAAAGTCACCGGCGGTGGTGGCTCCAAAGCGGCTCGTACTTCGATGGCGAACCCGTTCGCCCAGAGTGTGATGGCAGCAGCCAGTATGGCCGCGAACCAGGCCTTTGGGGAGGGCTCACTAGTGGTGGCACCAGGGATGGGCGGGACGCTGCCGATTACGCCCTTTACAGAGATCCTACAAAAGCCTGCAATCATCGTCCCAGTCGCGAATCATGATAACAATCAACATGCTCCGGACGAAAATCTGCGCATCGCGAACCTTTGGTACGCGATCGACCTTTACGCCCAACTGTTAACTATGCCAGCAACCATCTTCTAGGCCTGATATCAGATCTATCGTGGTAGCTCACTATCTTGGTCCTAGTCTTACCACTATAGAGCTTAAGATGCGTGATCAATATCGAGCCCTACACGGGTAGGGGGCTGGCATGCTGCTCAAAGCCAACCGATATTGACGACTCTAGCTTGCCTCACACCCAGGAGATAGACACTGATGCGCAAATTGATCGCACTTGGTCTTCTCGCAGGAGTGATCGCGATGGGCGCGCCGGCAGAAGCCAGCGCTCAGGACTCGGGCCTCCTCGCTGTTGGTGCCATGGCCCCGGATTTTGCTCTACCTGGCGCGACCCGCTACGGGCTGCTCCAGGAGCCAATCCGCCTGAGTGACTACCGAGGCGAAACGGTTGTCCTCGCGTTCTTCTTCCGCGTCAGGACACCTGGCTGAACAGTCCAAATGACAGCGTACCGTGATCAGTACGCAAGCCTTTTCAATGAAGGACGAAACGTCGTGCTTATAGGCGTTTCTAATGACTCACAAAGTGAACTCGGATCGTGGTTGAAAGACGCGGATTTTCCGTTTCTGTTCGCCAGCGATGCCTCTAACAATGGCAGTACTTACGCCGCCTTTGGTGGAGGTCTGCGCTCAAACAACATGGTGGATAGCCGAGCGGTAATCGTAATCGGTCCAGACGGCCGGATTGCGGAGACAATCGAGAGCTTCAATCAGAACGACCCGATGGCCTACGAACATCTTGCTGAGGTCATCGACCGAGTTACGCCGGAACCAGAAGGGAACTAGACTTTTACGGTCGCAGCAGCAATGGAGAGAGGCCC
>DUBS01000025.1:5536-22887 GCA_012960225.1 Gemmatimonadota bacterium
TGCCGGGCCTCTCTCTTCTTGACCGTTATCCCTAAAACCTTCGATTCTAGCGTCTAAGTAGCTCCTGAGCCGCCCCAACCAAGTCCTGGGCAGTTCCGACACCGGTGTAGGCAACCTTCCCGTCACTGTCGAGCATCACAACGATCGATGTAGTCTGAGCGTTATACGCTCTAACAGCTGCTCCGCGCGCGTCGTACAAGTACGGGTAGCCGGGATTATGATCTTCGAAGTGCCGTTTTACGCGCCGCAAACTCTGGGCGACACCAACAGCGACTGCAACGATCTTCATCTGTTCACCATGCTCTGCCTGGATACGATCAAGTTGTGGCTGAAGCACCTCGCACTGCTCGCACCAACTCGCCCAGAATTCGATGAGAGCTGGTGTTCCTTTGATGTAATCAATCAGATCGACAGAGTTGCCTTCCAAATCCTGCAGGGCTGCTCCAGGGGCCACACTCCCGAAGGGAAGAGATACAGAGCCTTCTCCGGCAACCTGCGCCCAAATCGGTCCCGGCACAGCAAGTATCGCAATGATAGCCAGCCGCAATATGCAGATGTTTGCTCTCATCATTCCCCCTAAAGGTTGTAGCCGGCCAGCACAAAGTAATACTCAGCCATCCCAATCATGATGACAGCGGCGGCTCGCTTAATCCACACCATCCACGCTCCTGAGTTCGGAAGAAGCGCCAAGGTCCCAGAAAATAAGCCGACCACAATGAGCAGCGCTGTCATTCCGAATGAGAACGCAAATAGATATACGAACCCCATTAGTCCCGCTCCAGTTGCAGCCACCCAGGTAAGTGCGACTGCGAACGCTGGAGCTCCACAGGGGGCAGCCACAACTCCAGACATCGCGCCCATAACAAAGACCGCTCCGTAGGATCCTCCTTCACTCCGACTAGCACGCTCGAGCAACTTCCGAGGCACGGGAATTGGTAAAACATCGAGCATCGAAAGAGCGAAAATCACGAGGAAGTTGCCTAGGGCTAGACGAGCCCAGGGGCTGGCGCTGACTGTCCCGAACAGCTGCCCCGTGACCCCAGCAATTGCGCCGAGGATCGCATACAGCATAGCTAGACCAACGGCGTAGGTGAGCGTAAGGCCAACCGTCCGCGCCTTCGACTGATCCTCACTTGCAGTCCCAGCGATCACAGCTGATGTGATCGGTATCATAGGGTAAACACAAGGGGTCAGACTGGTGAGAACTCCCGCGAGAAACATAAACCCAATCGCCAGAAGTGGGCTCTGGCCAAGGGCCTCAGTTAGCCCACCAGGAGGCTCAATCTGAATAAGAAGGTTTAGAGTCACGAACAAACGTTAGGGCTGAATTCGCACCCGGTCCAACCCCCACGGGGAAACTCAGGGGAAATCATGTATGCACTTTCTTCTGTGTCCCTAGGGGTCGTCCTCCATCTACAGGAATAACTGCCCCAGTCGTCATACAAAGTGATGTCGCAACAGCCAGCACCGCTTCTGCGACATCGTTGACACCTGCCAGCTGTCCTAAAGGAGTATCGCCAATCATTCGCTCACGTACCTCGGCCGACCAACCCCGGGTGAATTCAGTATCCACAAGCCCCGGAGCCACGGACATGACTCGGATCTCAGGTGCCAACGCCCTAGCAAGAGACATCGTCATATTATCCATCGCAGCCTTAGAGGCGCAGTACGCCACATTACTTCCATTCGCCATCCGTGCAGCCAGTGAGGAGATATTAACTACAAGACCTTCGCCATCTTTTGCTAACAGTGATTGAAACGCCCGGACCGCTGCAAACGCACCACGTACATTCGTGCACATAACCAAATCAAAGAGTTCATCGTCTAACGCTTCAAGGTCACGATGGGGTACCACTTTTGACGTACCCGCATTGTTTACGAGGACATCTAAGCGACCCTCAATCTGTGCTACAGAAGCAGCAGCAGCTTTGAGCGCATCTGAGTCTATTACTGATGCTCGAATGACCCGGTGCCCTTTTCCAGAAAGGCCCCTTAAAGTCTCTTCGGCACCTGCCGCGCTATCACGGTGAACCACTAGGATTTGGGCACCAGCTTCCGAGAGAATTTGAGCTATCGCACGACCTATCCCACGACTCGCACCCGTAATTAACGCCACCTTACCTGCAAGCTTTCCCATCCTCTCCTCTCCTCTGATTATCTGAGAGCAGACTTACAATGAATCAAATGTCTTATGTGGCCAACCTGGCACACGTGGACCCAGAGAGCCACGTTGCCAACCCGAATCACTAAACAGTCAGGGCGATGCTAAAGGATACAGCGTTCCAGATGGCGGCCTCGAATATTCGATTCGGACGCGGGATCACGCATGAACTCGGAATGGACCTGGTGGCGATGGATGTGCACCGGACCATGGTCGTGATCGATCCCGCTCTAGTCTCTCTTCCAGCTGGAGAAACTGTGCTGGCATCGCTAGAAGAGAACGGAATTGACTACCGGGTTTTCGATGCTGTCTCAGTTGAGCCTACGGATTCCAGTTTCAGGGCTGCAGCTGAGTTCGCAGTCTCCGGGAATTTCGACTCGGTCGTTGCAGTCGGTGGCGGTAGCACCATTGATACGGCAAAAGCCGCGAATCTGTACTCAACCCACCCCGCTGACTTCTTCGACTATGTTAACGCCCCAATTGGAAAAGGCTTACCCGTCCCCGGCCCTCTTAAGCCGCTCATAGCAGTGCCGACAACTGCAGGCACCGGAAGTGAGACAACGGGTGTCGCGATTTTTGACTATGTGGAGAAGCACGCGAAGACTGGGATCGCGCATCGTCACCTTAAGCCTACCCTGGGTATTGTTGACCCTGATAATACTGTATCACTTCCCCCAGCCGTCGCAGCATCAAGCGGTCTTGACGTCTTGAGCCATGCACTCGAGTCGTATACCGCGGTGCCATTCAATGAACGGCCAATGCCTCCACGACCTCTGGAGAGACCTGCCTATCAAGGCTCGAATCCAATCAGTGATATTTGGGCATTGACGGCACTGGAATTGATGGCGGAGTTCCTGCCGAATGCAGTTGCTGACACGAGTGACCTCGAAGCCCGAGAAAAGATGCTACTAGCAGCAGCACTAGCGGGAATCGGGTTCGGAAACGCTGGAGTACACCTCCCGCACGGCATGTCTTACCCAGTAGCAGGTATGGTAGCTGGCTACATACCACCTGGTTACGACGTGGATCATCCGATGGTGCCCCACGGAATCTCGGTGATCCTAAATACACCGGCGGTCGTCCGCTTCACTGCTCCTGCGTCACCTGAGAGACATCTACGAGCCGCAGCGGCCCTCGGAGCAGACATAGCAAGAGCATCGACTGAGGACGCCGGTGAAATACTCGCGGATCGTGTGATTCATTTCATGCGCGTGCTGGATGTACCAAATGGACTTAGTGCAGTCGGCTACACCACTGCGGACATTCCAGGACTCGTCGAAGGCACCTTACCCCAGCATCGGGTGACCAAGCTTTCACCAAAGCCTGCAAATGAATCGGATCTGACGTCGTTGTTTGAAGCGTCAATGACGATCTGGTGAAGGCCCAATCGCGACTTCGTCCGGCGGTTCGATCTTACCTGATAATCTTGATGCTGATGGTCTCCAATGCGTGTGGTGAGAGCACACCACCAGTCATCACGGTTGGGGTGGTCTCATTCACAGAAGACGAACTCTTAGGCCTTTCCCCAGCCCGCCGCACAACCCTTGCACAACTCACCGCGCTGGCCCTCGCGGTGGCGGACTCCAGCACAGATCAGCTAGGTGGGCCGCTCCTTGAGAAATGGGAGAATGACCGGCTGCTCGACATTTTCGCAGCCGAGTTAACGCTCATGAAGAATGGTGTTGATGACGCGGTACTGGAGGCGCATTACCTGACTGATCCAGAATGGGAGCTCACGGTGCGTCATATCTTGTTCTTCAGTGAACGCTGGCAGGATCCGTCACACCGCTTGGAAGCGCGAGATAAGGCGGGGCGGGCAATGGAGCTGCTCTATGAGGGGGGCGACTTTGCGGAGACAGCATCACAGCTGTCAGAGGAACCCGGAGCTGAAGGGCGACAAGGTCTTCTCACACCTGGAAGAGAAGGGTCATGGGTCCCGGAATTCTGGGCTGCTGCTCTCAGCCTCCAACCCGGTGAGACTAGTCCAGTCACAGAAACACAGTACGGCTACCACATCCTCCGCTTGGAGGACCGGCAGATTGTACCTTTCCCCGAGGCGCGCACAGTAGTTTCCCGCTCTGTTGCAAACCGCATCGAGGATCCGAGGGCCATCTTACAAGCTTGGCTAGAGGACAATGTTGAAGAGACTGAAGATGTTCGGCAATCTAAAGCACTAGCGGAAGCTATTCGCCTAAACCTCAAAGTTCCGGCTGAGGAAATCACTGACCTCGAGCGTGCTTGGGATGACATCACCTACCGGTGGTCTACAGCCTTAGGGTTCCGCTATGGCCTCAGCACTTCCGAAACCGCCAACGCCGCTCTTCATGCCCTCGCAAGTTCATCACAGAATGCTACGATTGCTCGGAATGAACTGGCCGAACACGATGCGATGCTGAGAGTCAGATACGAGTTCACTTTCTCATCGCCTCCGGGTTAGTGGAAAATACTAATAGCCCATCACAGCAGGTATACCGAGAAATATCGTACGGCATGAGCCGTTTAAACTGTGGTATCCAATGAAACGGAAACTTGTCAGAAAGCTCCGGTTCTTGTCTGGCTTCGCAATGTTTCTTGGAGGGCTTTGGTTCCTATGGGATACTCCGCTGATATATCCGCTCAAAATCTTTGTCGTGCTACTCCACGAAATCAGCCATGGCATCGCAGCACTAGCAACGGGAGGATCAATTGAAAGGATCACCTTGGATGCAGAACAGGGAGGTGCATGTTATTGCGATGGTGGCAACGCATTTCTGACGCTTTCAGCCGGATACCTTGGAAGTCTTCTTTGGGGTGGCTTGATATTTTCAGTTGCGCGAATGAAGCGGGTGAATACGGGGTGGATAAACAGCTTAATTGGGGTGGCGGTGATCGTACTAAGCCTAATGTACATTCGGAGCGACTTCGGCCTTGTATTCGGCCTTGTATTCGGTGTTACTCTCTTCTTCGCCGCACAGAAAACTGGACCGGCAATGAACCGGGGAGTGTTATTCGTACTCGGACTCACTAGCGCCCTCTACGCAATCCTCGACATCAAGGGTGACGTACTTGACCGACCAGAGGCACTATCAGATGCTCGTATGCTTGCTGACCTCACTGGTATACCAGTTCTGGTATGGGGCATCGCCTGGATCTCTATCGCAATCATCTATAGCCTCTGGTTACTGTATGGAGCCTATGAAGAAGCCTGAATATAGGTCGACAGAAGCTGATGTATCCCTAATCTAGTAGCCGTACTGACTACTCTACTACAGGCGTACTGTACCTCGTAGGAGATATAGGAATAACCCAATCTATGGTGCCTTAAGACATTCTTGCTATCGTGATTCTCGCTGAGTATCATGACCGCCATTGGAATAGTTGGTCTGATTTAACTTTCGCCTGAAGTCTTACCCGAAAAAGGAGGTGGCCCCTTGTCTAGTCCGAGTACATTGTCCAGCCTGGCACGGGCAAGCGATCTCTGGAGCGGCTCCTAAAAGCCAAACTAAGTTGAATTAAATCGCTGTGTTTGCGCCGTATCCCGGCATCGCGCCGGGCTGCGACAATTAGACGCCACCGGTTCAAAACTTCCGGTGGCGTCTTTTTTTATCCAACCCAGTCTGGAGCATTGCCAGGCTTCCACTTGATATTGCAACCTACGCTAGGGATTTGTACGTCTGCAGGGGTAATTCCAGCGAGTACAGCGTCACTAGCATCTCGAAGATCAGTACCCGTAACTGGTGTCTCAAGAGAAGGCCTGCTCCTATCAAACTGGCCCCGGTAGACAAGCCTGAAATCATTATCAAATAAGAAGAAATCAGGGGTGCAAGCAGCCCTATAGGATTTAGCAATCTCCTGTGACTCATCCACGAGATACGGGAATGTGTACCCACGCTGACCTGCCTCAGCAACCATGTGTTCAGAACTGTCCTCTGGATGGGTTTCTACATCGTTGGAGTTTATTCCAACGATCGCGAGCCCTCTCTCTTGGTACTCGACCGCGAACGCGGCGAAATCACCGGCAATATGCTTCACGAACGGGCAGTGATTACAAAGAAAGGCAACTAATAGTCCTTGTGCACCAGCGAAATCATCACGGCAGACTTTGCGACCGGTAACCGGATCCAGAAGTGAGAAGCTTGGGGATTCAGTGCCAAGCTCTACCATCGTGGATGGGGTCTTAACCATAGACATACTCCTAGGCTGGAGATGATTCCAATGGATAATCCTAATCCACGACTCTATTGACCCCCAAACCTATTTTTCGTGCGGGAGTCAGTCTTCCAATTGCTGGGGAAGTGTTGAGACAGATAAGATCTTGTAAAGCCGTTGCCCAGCTGGAAGCTGAATCGTCACATCTTCTCCTTCCTTCACTCCTAAGAGCCCCCTGCCGATCGGTGATTCAAGCGATACCTGGCCCGCATCCAGATCGATGAAGTCGCCCGCGGTAATCGTAAAGATAAAATCTTCCTCCAACTCCATATCGTGGATCTTCACACGAGAGCCAAAGCCAACCCTATCATATGCAAGGTGAGTCAGATCAATCTTGGACAACTCGGTCATTCGCGTCGTGAGATGGCCGAGGCGGACTTCGACAAAAGCCTGTCGTTCTTTCGCCGCTTTGAATTCTGCATTCTCCTTGAGATCCCCGTGTTCCCTTGCAATCTTGATGCGCACTGGGAGGTCAACGTTCAATTCATGCATCAACGTGGATATCTCTTGCTCGATCTTAGTCCGGATTTCTTCAAGCATTGGTCGCTCTCTTTAGTCATAAACCGTCGAATGTGATCCAGCGGTAATTTTTCTGGCCGCAGTTAGTTTCGTGGGTCGGAGTCAGCCAGGGCTTGGCGTTGACGTTCTGCCCTGTCGGCTTGAACCGCATCGAGAATTTCAGGGTGTTTGAGGCCAAGAATCTGCCCTGCGAAAATCGCTGCATTCACCGCTCCAGCCTTACCAATCGCTAGAGTACCAACCGGTACTCCGCGCGGCATTTGCACTGTGGAGAGGAGCGAATCCAAGCCATCCAGCGACCAGGCCACCATTGGCACTCCCAATACAGGGAGTATCGTCTTAGAAGCAAGGACACCTGCCAAGTGAGCAGCCCCACCTGCAGCTGCAATGATCACTTCAATTCCTCGCTCCTCGGCCGTTGACGCATACTCCGAAACCACATCCGGAGTGCGGTGTGCGGACATCACCTTCACTTCGCATGGGATTCCCATACTCTCTAGAGTGGAAACCGTGTGCGACATAGTGGGCCAATCGGACTTGGAGCCCATTACGACACCGACCAGTGGCTCCGCCATTATGCTCAATCTCGTTCAGAAGTAGCGTGAAATGTGCGAAAGAAGAAGCGGGCACGTTGCATAGAGGATGGAGAGGGGTCAAGTCCCTCCTTACTCTATGGAAACCATACGCAATACGGCACGTTGCCTTAGACACAAGCTGAAGTGCCCATCATCTAGGACTAAATCATGTCATTCTGGAACCATCAAAATCCCGCCCGGTCAGACCGGATTGATGTTCGATTGTTCCAGTTAGACTAGTTAGTCCTGACTTTCACTACCCGGGCGTCTGAGAGTGGCCACCACACCGGCTCCATATTCATCCTCGGCCACAAATTGCAGCGTAAGCGTGCCATCCTCGTTCAACATGTAGTTAAGACTCCGAGTGTTGCCTTCTCCCCCCATTGGCTCGAAGCGAGACATATATGCGGGATCTCTAGCTATATACGCCTCATAGGTAATCATGTCAGGCGTTGCAGTATATCGCCCCGAATTCGCAACAAAACCCATGTAGGCCTCTGCTAGTTGCGCGTCCGAAGCCTCCTCGGACGGGGTTGGGAGAATCGGTCTGTCCGCTGATGGAACCCACATCATGCTGTAATGGCCAGATTCCGTGAACAAAAACAGTCCGTGCTCAGCAGGCATGGCCATAACTTCATTTTCCGGCAAGATCCACTCGGAGACTACCCAGCCTCCATGTATCCCCTGTGCTTCCTCAGCAGGATCTTCTGCTGCCGGTTCAGCGCATCCATTAGCTACCAATGATGCGATCAGCAATGCGGAAACTTTCATGGGTTTCATCTATTCAATCCTCCTGTGATGAGAATACCTCTGGCTGGCTTTATGCTTTGGTGCAACGTCCTGGCGGACTTACTCTATCCACAAACTGCTACTAGATGGTAGGCTCTCTTACCCTTCCGAAGTAGCAAGTAACGCCCCTCGATTGCGTCTTCTATTGATAAAGCTCGAGAAACATCCTGGATACGCTCACCATTGAGGTATATTCCCCCACCCTCTATAGCCCTACGGGCATCTCCCTTGGAGGAGGCCACACCAGACTCGGCTAGAAGCTCCACGAGCTGTAGGCCATCTCCTCCTAAGCGAGATTTTTCAAGTTCTGACGACGGCACATCCCCGAACACCTCACTAATTTCGCTGGCGTTCAGTCCTGATATATCTCCTCCGAAAAGAGCCTGTGTAGCTTTACGGGCTGCTGTTAGTCCCGTTTCACCGTGGACTCGATCTGTCACTTCATCAGCTAATACCTTTTGAGCTATGCGTTTCTCAGGTTCAACCCGGGTAGCTTCCTCTAGTTCACCAATTTCGTGCTGGGAGAGCAGGGAGAAGCATTTCAAGAACCCAATCACATCACGGTCGTCAGTGTTGACCCAAAACTGGTAAAACGCGAATGGTGAAGTGAGTTCTGGATCGAGCCAAACATTTCCTACTTCAGTCTTTCCGAACTTAGTACCGCTTGCGTTAGTCAGTAGCGGTGACACGACTCCGAATGCTTTTCCACCTGCCAACCGGCGAACCAAGTCAGTACCCGCTGTGATATTACCCCACTGATCACTACCTCCTAACTGAACCGTGCATTTATCACGGCGGTACAGCTCAAGGAAATCATACGACTGAAGGAGCGCATAGCTGAACTCCGTATACGAGAGTCCAGTCTCCTCATTATTCAGACGGCGCTTCACAGATTCCTTCGCTAGGAGTTGGTTGACCGAGAAGTGCTTCCCGATATCCCGCAAGAAGTCCACGAGAGACAACTGTCCAAGCCAATCGAGATTGTTTCGCATGATGGCAGGATTTGATTTCACATCGAAGTCAAGAAAATGCGCGAGCTGGCCACGAATTCCTTCGGCATTCTCTGCCGCGATTTCCTTCGTAAGCAACTGCCTCTCAGAGGTTTTACCCGATGGGTCACCAATTAACCCTGTGCCACCACCGACGAGTGCAATGGAGGTGTGGCCGTGCCGCTGCATGTGAACGAGATCCATGACCACGAGCAGATTGCCAACATGGAGGCTGGACGCCGAAGGGTCGAAGCCGATATACCCAGTGCGCGGAGCCCCAGCCAAGTGCTCGGCTGCCCCTTCGGTTGCATCTTGCAGCAACCCTCTCCACCGAAGTTCTTCTATCAATTTACTCATGCGCCCAAAGGGTAGCCGGGGTTGGCGGATGGTCAAGTGTTCTGAGCATGCCGTATTCCACCATCACCCTCCCTTAAGAATGAATAACATCAAAAGGAAATATGCTCATTTACGGTCCCTTGAGCACCTGTTTAGACACCCTATAGGGGGGTCAAAAGAACAGGTTTGACTCCCAATAGCACAAATAAGGCCGAACCTGTCCAAAAAATCCAAGATGAATATTCGCTACAGATCATAGAAGAATCAGGTCATTGGAGTTCCCGGATCCTGTATATCCTTGTTAAATATGAACGAGGATCTTGTCTAACTCTCATTAATCTTTTTTACCGGTTAATTGATTAACTAACTGGTTTATATGTATTTTACCAGTTATATGAGCCAGAACAGTCAATTTGTTTTCGATGCAGGAACACTAGCACTTGACCTGCTCAATACGTGGCGTTTTGATGGGAATCAGGCCCTAGATCTTCTTCAAGGCCCAGAAGATGTAGTCACTTGGTTGGCTGCAGTTGGCCTGCCGGACGATGCTTCCTTCCCCGAATTATCGTCATCGCCCCCTAGCCGTCGTATACTGCTCGATGAAGCTCTCTGGCTCCGGCAAGACATTCTCCTAATCGTCCAGAGTCTTGTGGCGGGAGAAGTCCCCCCGCCCTACACCGTACATGCCCTAAACCGCATTCTCACAGAAAGTGGAACCTCATTCCGGCTAGATTCGCTCATTATCACATCCGATGAGGAACAAAGTGAGGGTATGCAAGATGAGTTGGTACTTAATGCACACGAGTATGCCTCGTCAGTGCTTGGTGTACTCCAACCGATAGCGCTCTCCGCAGCACGCATAGTGACTGAAGCAAATCCAACCCGTATTCGACAATGTGCGGCCAGGGGCTGTATGTACTGGTTTCTAGATACGAGCAAAAGTGGGCGTCGAAGATGGTGCTCTATGTCACGCTGTGGAAATCGAGCGAAGGCCGCAAAGCATTACCGTCAGCAGAGTGAACTCTCTTGAGAACCCGACGCTTGCTCACCCGTACCGCGCTCACTCATGTTGCGCAACGCGATGGGTGTAGCCTTTTGATCATTCTCCATCTAGCTACCAGACCAGGACACACCATCCTTTAAGTCGCACATATCCGCAGAACCGAGGAAGAGGTATGAAGCTTCAGGTCCCAATTGTGATCATGCTTTTGGTTGCCCTGCTCACGACATCACCATCGTCGGCTCAAGGGCCTGTGATTGATCCTCAAATCGCCGAAATAGTCAGGAACGTGTCTCCGGAACGGCTTCATGAGTACCTGGAAGCGCTTACGGGATTCCAAACCCGACATTCGCTTGCTCTTTCGGACCGCACGGACTGGGGTATCAGCCCAGCGCGAGAGTACATCTTGCGAACTATGCAGAGTTTCAGTGACCGTCTCCAAGTTGATTTTGATTGTTATCAGGTTGAGCCCCAGGGACGGATCGCACAGGAAGTTGAGCTTTGCAATGTGGTTGCCGTACTTCCTGGTAGAAGCAATCGCCGAGTTTACGTGAGTGGTCATTACGATACTGTTGCACGGCGAATCGATAGCGGACAATTCGATTGGACCCGATGGGATAATCCCGCACCGGGTGCCAACGACGACGGTAGCGGAACTGTTCTCACGATGGAGGTAGCCCGTGTAATGGCTCAAAGCGGACTTCAATTTGATGCGACCCTGGTATTCGTAGGCTTCGTCGCAGAAGAAGAAGGCCTGGTAGGAGCAAGCCTTCATTCCGCAAAAGCAGAGCGTGAAGGGTGGGTGATCGACGCAGTCTTCAATAATGATATCGTGGGGAATATTGAAGGTGGGAATGGGATTGCTGATAGCAGGACCATCCGGGTCTTCTCGGAGGACCCTATGGACTCTCCATCCCGACAACTAGCGCGCTTCATCCGCAGACATGCAGCAGTCTACATGCCGGGACATGAGGTGCGCCTGATCGCACGTGAGGACCGCTTCGGCCGTGGCGGTGACCACACAGCATTCAACCGCCGAGGGTTTGCAGGAGTTCGCTTTACTGAATCCCGAGAAAACTATAGTCGTCAGCATGAGCCAGAAGACACACTTGGAGGTGTTGACTTCGAATACCTTGCAAAGAACGCTCGTGTGAACGCCGCCGGTGTGGCGACAATTGCACTGGCTCCTCCGGCCCCCAACGTGATGGGGGAGGGCAATCCACGTCTCGGACGAGGTGAGTCAGGGTACGCGGCCTCAATGAGTTGGGAAGCTTCCCGAGGGGCATCCTCCTACAGAGTAGTCTGGCGTGAAACCTGGACTCCAGAGTGGCAATTTGGGATTGACGTCGGCAATGTCAGTGCTTACGTGCTTGAGGATATCTCGATAGATGACTACGTGTTCGGAGTCATGGCTATCGGTCCAAATAGGCATGAAAGCTTGGTGTCAGCCTACACTCGATCTCCACGAGTACGAAGTGATATCCGAGAAGTTGGTAGATAAGATCGGAATCAACTCTGTGAAGTCTTCTTGACGGATAGACCCCCATTCCAACTGACGCCTGGCACTACGCGGTGATTGGAACTGTCAGCAACTCACGCAGTTGTGATTGTTCTTCGCACCTAGGCTCTCAAGCACTGACATTGCTTCTGGGAACGGCTGGATCCGTTGCTGTGGGCCGTTCGCCATATCGACTGTCGTCTGCCCCCGGCGGCTCACCACCATAACGTCTGCTCCCTTGTCTACAAGGTAGCGAATCATGTCAATATCGCCGCGAGATGCAGCATTATGGACTGGCGAATATCCGTTGTGATCTCTCGCGTTGACGTCAGCCCCGTGCTCTTCTACGAGATACTTCACGGTCGTAAGCCACGCATCCGGCGCATGCCTATGTGAGTAACCCGCGTAACCGGTGCCGTATCCATGACCTGCAGCTACATGAATCGGGTAGATAGCCGGCCCACCAAATGGCACTGGGAGCAGTCCAGAGGGATCTTCTCCTCCACCCCCGCGTGAGCGACGATCCTGCCCTTTGGTCGTTGGAATGCTGGGGTTAGCACCATATTCAACCAGAAGCTTCATCGCCGGTACATCAAGTGCATGGGTCGCACGCCAGAACGGAGTTGCTCCGGAGGCGTCGATGCCCAGGTGGCTGAATGTGTATTCCATGAACCACAGGTGCTTAGTCAACCGCGCATTTGGGTTGGCTCCTGACCGTAGCAGAGCCTCCATCACCTCTAGGTGTGTTGCCTGTTGCTGCTTGTGCGCTTCTTGCTGTGGATAGCGAGCTTTTGGTGCCCATCTCGTGTTAACTACGGCGAAAAGTGGTGTCGTACCTCCGGTACTCGCGAGTCTCGGGTCAGCACCACGCTTAAGCAACTCAAGAGCAAGATCAAAGTGGCCGTTAATTGTCGCACTAAGTAACGGAGTCGTCTTGTCACCTGCACTCGGTTGATTGATGTCGGCGCCGCGATCCAAAAGCACTTGCACTGTTTCGGCATGTCCTTCTCGAATGGCATGCATCAGAGCCGTGGTCCCACCCATCGTACCTACAAGGTCCGCGTAGGAGTTCCCACCGGGGACACCGACCTGTTCGTTGTATGCGTCCTCATCCTCTTCTTCCGGCTCAGCCGACTCATTTGGATCTATCCTAGACGACTCCATTGCTGCCTGTACCTCTGTCGGACTTGGTCTCCAGGACTCAGAGCCCGAGATATGCTGGGCACGGAATCCTTCGAGCACTTTGTCCCTGCGCTGTCGAGCAGCGCGGTCTGCATCCTGAAGCGCAGGCAAATAGACGGTGGAAGTGGTGACCGATACGTCCGCTCCTCGGCTGAGCAATAACTCCACGATATCAGTACGTCCGAGTGAGGCAGCAAACATGAGTGGTGTCTGCTCCCAAGCACTCTCACGAGCATCAATCTTGGCACCGTGATCAAGTAAGGAGATCACTGATCCCTTACTTGATGCTGATGCTGCGAAGTGAAGGGGTGTAGCTCCACCCGTGCTAGTCCTGACTGCTGGGTTTGCACCAGCCTCAAGTAGTTCCTGAACGACTGCAGCGCTACCAGACCGTGAAGCCAGGTGCAACGATGTGTAGCCGCCGATCCGGGTAACAGCCTCCATATTAGCGCCAGCATAGATAAGCATCGCAGCCATCTCTGCACTGCGATTCTCAGCTGACCAGTGAAGCGCCGTCATCCCGTCGCCTTGAGCAACGTTTACATCCGCCCCACCTCGAAGGAGTAGCCGTACCTTATCCAAGTCAGCTCGCATGGCGGCGTCCGCCACCGGTGACTCAGGAGGTACTGCACCCCATAACAGTGCACTAAGACCAAGTACACTTAAAGACCTTAAGAAGTGGACACTCATCTTTAGGATCCTGCGCTAGTAAGGGTGTTGGCAGGCATTGATAAGGACAACTCTGCAGTACTGTCACCGAAATCATCCATATCATCCATGCCCAACGCATGCGCGAGACTTAGCATAGCATTCGCCATCGGGGTTCCATCCGGTGTCTTAAGATGTAGCCCCCCCTCTAATCGTCCATTTGCACCACCCACGACAAAGAGGGGAGCACGACGATGGTTGTGAAGATTGGGGTCTCCCATCGGTGATCCATAAACAATCATTGTCTTGTCTAGAAGGTGGGTGTCACCCTCTTGTATGCTCTGTAACTTCTCGAGGAAGTATGGGAGCATACTTACGTGGTACTGGTTGATCTTAGCGAAATCGAGGATTGCTTCCTCTCGCCCACCATGGTGTGAAGCGGGATGGAACGGTCGGTCTGAGCCACTTTCAGGGAAAACCCGCGCAGATGAGTCACGCCCCATCTTCAGAGAGAACACCCTAGTCACATCTGAAGAGAACGCGAGCGCTTGCAGGTCAAACATCAGCCGGGTGTGCTCTTCAAAGGAGTCCGGTACCCCGGCTGGTGCCTCCGGTAATTCTCGAGATTCACCACTCGTATTCTGAGCTTCAGTCCTTTCGATACGCCGTTCGATCTCCCGAACGTTGTCCAGGTACCTGTCGAGTCGTTGAATATCGTTGGGGCCAAGCTCCCTGCGCAGTTGGGCCACACGACCCGTGATCCAGTCGAGTATACTCTTGTTTGTCCTACGGCGAAGTGCACGCTCCTTAACAGTTCCTCCAGCACCAAACAACTGGTCGAACGCGACCCTGGGATCGCGAATAACCGGCAATGGCTCAGTAGGCGAAGCCCAACTGATTGAGTCCGTGTAGACGCACGTATACCCGTATGCACACCCACCCGATTGATTGATGTTCTCAATGCAAAGCTGCATGGAAGGGATCGGCGTGTCCTGTCCAAAACGCTGAGCGTAGAGTTGATCAAGAGACGTCCCAACGTATACGTCTGAACCTTCCGTCTGCTTCGGATGCGACTGAGTTAGGAAAACCGCACTTGAGCGAAAATGGTCCCCACCGATTTCGTACGGCTGGTAAGCTTCTGCCATCCTGACATCGGTGTTGCTAATGATGGTTAGATAATCTCGGAATGGCTCAAGTGAACTCAGTGAAGTTGGCGCGAGATCAAAATCACGGCCCACTGCCTCCGGAGACCACAAATTTTGCGTGGCACCCCATTCGTTACATCCGGCAGCCCCATGGACCATCTCAATCGCGACAAGCCGGGTAGGTAAAGCGTCATCGGCGACGTGCGACCAAACACGCCCAGCTGGGATCATCGCTTCTAGAAACGGCAGAGCCACCGTTGCACCCATCCCTCGTACGAATGTACGACGGGGGATGTGTTTACCGGTGATGAATTCCATAATCCGAGTTTCTCCTAGTAGCTATCGCTAGTTGATCCCACTCCCATGATCTGCAACCACATTCACCTGCTGCATCCTAAAGGCATCACTGAGCACAACTCCAAGTATGAACGATGACATACGATAATCGTCTTCCTCGGCCTGCACAGTGATAGACCTAATCGTCGGTTGGTCATAATACTCAACCCTCCGGCCAAGCGCATATGCCATCAGATTTTCTGTGAAAGTTCTGACAAGCGGGATCGGCCGCTTCACAAGAACTTCCTGAAGCGCTGAAGGAGTCTCAATCACAGTCCCATCATAAAATTCGCCCTTGGTATCAAGCGGCATGCCATTCTCGCGAATCCGCCATCTGCCTGTCACATCATAATTATCGAGTGCGAGGCCTATGGGATCCATGAAGCGATGGCATGAGTTGCAGGATGGGCTTGAGCGATGCACTTCCATACGCTCACGGGTAGTTAGTAGGCGCCCATCTTCGAAAGCTTCTGTCTCTTCTAGATCGGGGATACCTGGAGGAGGAGGAGGAGGAGGAGCTCCTAACAGCACCTCTAGAACCCATTTACCTCTTAGCACTGGGGAAGTCCGATTCGCGTGTGAGGTGAGTGTGAGAATGCTCCCGTGCCCGAGGATTCCACGGCGGGTATCGTCCGGGTATTGGACCTTACGGAAATGGTTTCCTGTAATTCCCGGAATACCGTAGTGCTTTGCCAGGGCTTCATTCAAGTACGTGTAGTCCGCGGAATACAACTCAAGCGCACTGCGATCCTCACGAACCAGACCATTGAAGAACAGTTCGGTTTCCCTGAGCATCGCATCAGCAAGCTGTTGGTAAAAATCCGGAAATAACAGTCGGTCGGGGTGGACTTTCTCCAAGTCCTCCAAACGGAGCCACTGACTCGCGAACCGTGTCCCTAGAGCCTCTGCCCGCGAATCCTTGAGCATACGCCTGACCTGCTCAGTTAAGCCGCTCTCTTCAGATAATTCACCCTTTTCGGCTGCGGCCAATAACTCAACATCCGGTGGAGCACCCCAAAGGAAAAATGAGAGTCGAGATGCCAAGTCAATATTGCTTACTGTGTAGCTTTCCCCCGCCTGCACCCCACTGGGTGCCTCTTCAAGCCTGAACACGAAGTCAGGACTAGCCAGTATAGCTTCTATCGCTGTCCGCACTCCAAGTTCAAAACCCCCGTCGGCAAATCCCAGTTCGTAGAAGGACATCAACCCCTCAAGGTCGGCCTGTGTGAGTGGCCGTCGAAAGGCCTGAGGACCCAGACGGGATATAATTTCTTCCGCACACGCGGGTGCTTCCTCCGGAGTAAGCGGCCGGCAACTGAACACTCGGCGCCGACTCGGAGTCTCTGAAACACCAGTGGGTTTGTGGGGACCTGTGATAGCTAGATCCTTGAGGTGAGCAAGTGCTGTGATTCCATAACCGCTTACCCCAATCTGCCTATCGCTGAGCGACCACTCATGAGGCGAAACCACATCCTCCCTAGGCCCCTCAGTTTGCCTCAAGAAAGTTGCACTCACCCGGCGTGGACCCGCTCGCACAAAGATCGGCTCGCTTTGCATGTTTGCGCCGTTCGGATCTGAGACGTTCATGAAGCGGTCAACCCAATAGAGTGCGACGCGCTCACCATCGATCGAGATCTCGATCTGTTCGTCTCTAGAAGTGCCTCCGAAAAATCCCCCGGTCGTGGTATGTTCAAAGGCCATTTTGAACACGTAGTCACCGTCTGCTGGGAAGGTGTGCACGGCCGAGATTCCACCACGCGTCCCGAACGGTGCACCCTCTACCCGATCCCACTGGGAAACATACCCCCCATTTGTGTAGGTCTTCGAGGACGAAAGCACATTTGGATCTCCGACAGCGAGTCGGCTAATCTCAGCAGCGGCACGGAAGTACGTACCAAGCAACATCGGCGAAAGCATCTGAGCGTCAGCGATATTGTCGAAATTCGCACTCTTAGTATCGAGTGGGAGGTAATCACCAGCATCTA
>DUBS01000026.1:0-7120 GCA_012960225.1 Gemmatimonadota bacterium
GAATCCCCACGTTAGTTTCCAATATGGAAAGTAACTTAACAAATACTTTCCAATATGGAAAGTAACTTACTGTTTTTCACTTCCGGTGTGGTGCCCCTGGGTGAGTTACAGCAAAGATCTTCATAGATTCCTCCGCCATGATATCCGTTTCCAATCTCGCCAAGACTTTTGGTGACCGAACACTTTTTGCGAACGCCTCGTTCCAGCTCAATCCGGGTGAACGCTATGGCCTGGTTGGGGCGAACGGATCCGGTAAGACAACGCTCCTCAACATACTCTCCGGGAGTACAGATCCGACCGAGGGCCAGGTATCGATTCCTAAGTCTCTCCGATTAGGTGTGCTCAAACAGGATCACTTCCTTTATGAGCAAGCGGAAATCCTGGCTGTTGCGATTATGGGCAATGCCGAGCTTTGGGATGCGATGATGGAAAAGGAGCGTATCCTGGCACAACCTGAAACGGAATTTGATGCGGAGCGGTTCTCGATTGTTGAAGAGACCGTGCAGCGATTGGATGGCTATACGGCAGAGGCGAGGGCTGCCTCTGTCTTGGAGGGACTGGGTCTACCGGCAGAAATCCATCGGCAGCCTCTCTCGATCTTGTCTGGTGGGTTCAAGCTACGCGTGTTGCTCGCACAGGCTCTTGCATCCGCGCCCGAAGCATTGCTGCTAGATGAGCCTACCAATCACCTCGATATCCTCTCGATTCGCTGGCTCGAGAAATTCCTACAAGCGTTCAAGGGTCCGGTCGTAGTTATCTCGCACGACCATCGCTTTCTGGACAACGTCTCGACTCAGATTCTCGACGTCGATTACGACACCGTCCAATTGTACAACGGTGACTATACGCATTTCGCGGCCGCTAAGGTCGCCGAGCGAACACGGCGGGAGAAGGAAATCGGTAGCCGTGCTCGTGAAATCGCACACCATCAGGATTTTATCGATCGCTTTAGAGCGAAGGCCTCAAAAGCACGGCAAGCACAGAGCAAGCTTCGTTTAATCGAAAAAAAAGCGGGCGAACTTCAGGAGCTTCCAGGTAGTTCGCGCCGGTATCCGACATTTCGGTTCAAGCCTCGTCGGCCGAGCGGGCGCGATGTTGTCAAGATATCGGGTATCCGAAAGGCGTTCGGTGACAATGAGGTGCTTCACGGGGTCGACTTACTCGTTCATCGGGGAGATCGCGTGGCGATCATGGGCCCCAACGGGATTGGAAAGTCGACGTTGCTGAAGATTGTGATGGGCGAACTCGAAGCTGATCAGGGCAACGTCGAGTGGGGCTATGAAACCCACCTGGGCTACTTCGCCCAGGACCACGAAGAAGAATTCCAGGGTGGTAAAGAAACAACGGAGCAGTGGCTCTGGAATTTCTGTGCAGGTAGGGACCGTGGCTTCGTGCGAGCCCAAATGGGCTTGATGCTGTTCACGAAAGACGATGGGGAAAAGAAAGTAAGTGCCCTGTCCGGCGGCGAGGCGGCCAGGCTCGTCTTCAGTCGGATCGCTCTTGAGGAGCCGAATGTGTTGATCCTGGATGAGCCGACGAATCACCTAGATCTGGAGTCGATTGAGGCACTCGTTGCGGAGTTGGAGCGCTTCGAGGGCACCCTGATATTGGTTTCCCATGACCGCTGGTTCGTCAGCCGTTTAGCGACCCGTGTAGTCGAAATCAAACCCGACGAGGTCACGGACTATCCGGGTAGCTATGAGGAGTATGTCCATCACTCCGGGGATGACCATCTGGACGCTGATCGTGTCGTCCTCAAGGCGCGTCGGAAAAAGAGAAAAAAGACCAAGAAAGTGGGTGTCTCCGTAGTTGATCCGGCGAAGGAAATACGAAGAATTCAGAGTGCTCGAAACAAACTGACTGATCGTATCGCGAGCGCGGAACAACGGGTGGAGGACATTGACGAGACGCTGGCAGCGCCTGGGTTCTACGAGCGTACAGCTTCAGACGAGATAGCTGTGCTTGGTAATGAGCGGAGTAAACTTAAGGAGCAAATTGAACGAAGATTAGACGAGTGGGCCACACTTGAGTCGGAGCTTGAGCGTGTCAGAAATGGCACTGACCAAACCGGCTAGACGCTGCCCTAGGTGATCACTGGAACCGGCCGTGTCGTAAGAAATGTACGACCTGTTCTGCCACGTCGCTTCGGTTCATGATGAACGTGTGAGTAGCCGGGAGTACCATGAAATCCACAGCACCCTCTACGGCTGCTCGATCAACACTGACCTTCCCGTCGTCTGGCCCCGGAATAAGCCAGGACCCGACTGGATCCAGGCTCCGGTTGCCTGTGATCACACCCAGACTGAAGCGCACCGGCTCTAATTGATTCGCGATACCAACTGAATCAGTGCCGAGCAGTAGGGCGGCAGGGCCTAGGATGGACCGCAGTAGATCAGAATCTGAGAAAGCATCGATGATCTCACTTCCTTGGCTCGGAGGGCTCAACATCACGACGCGCCCCTGATGCTCCTCAGGTCGATGAGAGAGATAGCTACGCACCAACACTCCACCCATTGAATGGGTCACAAAATGCACGGTTTCTGCTTCACTGTTGCAGCACTGTCCCACTTCGCTGTCGAGGAGTTCGACCAGAGCTTCTATCGGCTCAGATCGCGATGGGTACCCAAAATTAACTACGCGAAAACCGGCATTCTCGAGTCGTGATACGAGGATGGCCATCGATGCAGAAGTGCGGCCCAAGCCGTGCACGACGATGACGGTCTCCGCATCGCTTGGTGGCGTTGATGAACAGCCATATGAGGCCCACAGAAGCAGGCAGGTCACTGGTATGAGGATGCTTCTTCCCATCATTGGTGCGATCGCATTAGTTGATAAACAAAGGCTGATCTTGGTTACCCCGATCCATACCTGATGCTCCTGGTTCAGCTTTCAGCGGTGTTCTTTGGAACCCTGTCTGCTTCTATACATACTTAGGTATCAACTCACCCGCCGAGGACGAATATGGACATGAAGCTCAAGGAATTCTTTGGATCACTCCTTCTCACAAACATTCTTCTATTCCTAATTCTTATCTCCTCATGAGCTTAGTTGCGGGTCAGCACAGAATTTCGGCAGAATCATCGTAGTACTCCCGAACTGACGGAGATGGACTTGTGAAGAAGACATGGAAGCTCTTTCGATTCTTTATCCTGGTATTCGCTGCTTTCGTGCCGAGTTTGGCAGCACAAGAGCTTCCGAGAGTCACGATTTCGACAGAGTTCGGAGAAATAGAAATCGAAATAGACACAGTCAGGGCACCGATCACTGCATCTAACTTCCTCCGCTACATCGATGGAGACTTCTATGACGGTGGACGTTTTCACCGGACCGTGCACCCCGAGAATCAGCCGAACGACAGCATCCGGATCGAAGTGATCCAGGCAAGTATCAATTCCCAGAGATCTGGTGAGGGTTTTTCTCCAATTCCCTTAGAACGGACAAACGTTACCGGAATCCGTCATCAAGATGGGACTATTTCGATGGCACGTGGTGGGCCGGACAGCGCCACTTCGAGCTTCTTCATCTGTTTGGGCGAGCAATCTTCTCTCGACTACGGTGGTTTCCGCAATTCAGACGGGCAGGGGTTCGCAGCGTTTGGACGGGTTGTCAGAGGTATGGATGTGGTTCGCCAAATCCAGCAACGGCCAGCGGAGGCTCAGACATTGACGCCACCGGTTGGGATCTTGAGCGCCAATCGGGTTGAGGAGTTGTAGCACTCCGTTTTCGCTCTACGAGTGCCGCGTCATCCTATCGGTGGCTCACGCCGAGGCTCACATACTTCGTCCACACCATCTGAGTTGATTGTGAGCCCAACCCATAGCAATAACGTCGTGTCACGGGGTTCGCTCCAGCGAAACGACACGTCAACTTGCGATTGCACTCCGAACTGATGAGAAAATGAAACACCGACTCCGGGTTCAGCCGAGAGGAGTAGTTTGGTGCTGCTTACCGTCTCCGTGGCTTCAATCTCCCAGCTTCCGGACAACTCATCCCACACGGTCACGCATCCGTTGAGCTTCAGGTTCAGAGTCGGCAGGCGCGGGCTGCTGTAGGAGCCCTCTCCGCCTTCGATGGCTATTGCCACCCATCCACCTCCATCACGTATACTGGTTGTCACATCAGTCAGATTCTGAGCTTCAGCCGAGTCTGTAGTGATAAGGAGTATGGCTGTCAGGGAGATGAAAAGATGTCGCATGTCTTTGCTACCGTCTTACGTATGAGTGAGATCCCTCTAGGTGCTGGGTCCCAATAATGAGAGCCCTAAAGAGGATCGCGCTTTTGGTGCTCATCTACATAGTGATTATCGCAACATTTGAGTCCTTGCTCGGCTATTTCCAGCCTTCAGGACAAAGCACGCTAGTTATCACTACAGCGGATGAGGATGGTACCAAGCACGACCGAGTTCTGGCCCGCCTTGAAAGTAATGGCCAACTGTTTGTAGCTGTGAACCACTGGCCCCGAGCATGGTATGGACGGGCCCTAGAGAATCCGAGTGTGCAAGTTGTCTTGGATGGTATGACAGGCGCTCATCTCGCAGTACCTGCAACGGATGAAGAGCATGATCGCGTCAATCGCGAACACAGCCTTGGTATCGTATTTCGAATTCTAACCGGGTTTCCTCCGAGATATTTTCTTCGGCTAGACCCCGATTAAGTTGCGATCCGGCGGGGTATGTAGTCAGAATCACGATATGAAGAGAAGCCTGCTGCTCTTGGTGGTACTAAGCGCCTGCTCTCCCACAGTGTATGGGACGGCTTTTGTCTCACTTCCACCGAAAGAACCGGACTCTATTATTTCGGTCTATGAGGCTACCAGCCCGGCGTGTCTATTCGAGGAAATTGGTATGCTAACCTCTCCTTTCAACAAATGGGTCTCTATAGACGGGGGTTTAACTTTTAGGCGGAACCGGACTATGGAAAAGGTACTTGATGCGTTTCGTGTTGAAGCACGCAAGATAGGGGGCGACGCGCTGATCACACCGGTGAGCCTCCGCAGGTTAGAGGGTATAGATCAATCAAGCAGTGTAGACTCCAACGATTTCCTTTCTGCGATCGTGATCCGGTTTATGGACCCTGAGTGCCAGCGCGAGTGAGTTGCGGATCTATGTGGCCCGGAAGCAGAATTAGCTAAGCATTACTAGATTTGGTATAGCATCACCTGATGAACTTGCACGGGAGTTGATCAATAATGAGCAGAAGGAAGCCGATCGTAGGGATGTGGTTCACCCTTATCGCCCTCAGTGTTTCTATGTCCATGACAGGGTTGGGTCCGCAAGAGTACGAGCCCCTTTTCGGGATGTGGCCTACCGCTGTGGTCGTGTGGCTAATACTCACGCTGTTTTTCGACTGGGTTATTCAAAGCACTGGATTAGGGGCAGTACAGGTAGCGGTGATTCTTGCGCTCACTCAAATACTCGGTACAGGCGTTGGGGGTGTCATGATGGAAGGAATGCCCTTTGGAGACGCCTTGATCGCGGCCGGATTCACGATGTTGTTCTGGGTGGTTCCTGGAGGTGTGTACGGCTGGCTATCTGACTAAGGCTTTGCTGTAATGATGATTTGAAGGATGCCACATGTGGATAGAGAGGGATTCATGAACAGTCTGATGAGAAGTGTATTGCTGGGCACAGTGGTTTTTGCGGCCTCTGTGACAAGTCTGCAGGCACAGAATCTGACGATCGAGCAAGTCAAGGATGGCCTTTACACCATTAGCGGTAGCGGTGGTAACGTTGGTGTACGGGTTACGACAGAAGGGGTGATCCTGATCGATGACAAGTTCCCTCAAGACTTTGCCGAGATCCAGGAACTAGTTAGTCAGGTGAGTGACCAGCCAGTGAAGTATGTCCTCAACACACATCATCATGGGGACCACTCAGGTGGCAACATCGAGTATATCAATATCTCCGAGATTATCGCCCACCAAAATGCTCGGGATAACATGCTCAGAGGGAACCAGGATGCCCCACCAAGGCTGGTCTTTACTGATCAGACTGCCATCTATCTTGGTGGCGTTGAAGTGCGAGCCTTTTATATGGGCCGTGGACACACCAACGGTGATGCGGTGGTTTATTTTCCTGACCTGCAGACCATTCATGGAGGTGATCTGCTCCACACCATCGCTCCATTCATTGACTACGCGAACGGCGGCAGCAGCAAGGGTTGGGTCAGTACGATGAATAACATCCTGTCACTTGATTTTGACACTGCGATCCCAGGCCATGGTGCTGTCATGAATCGTAGCGATGTAGTCGCATTCAGGAATCAAATGGAAGCAGTTCGTGCTCGAATGGCGGAACTCATTAGGTCAGGAATGGCGAAGACTGAAGCTCTTGAGCGTATTCGTGCGGAGGATCTGAGTTGGACCATGGCCGCGGACGGCCTCTTCATGCAGAGAAGCATTCCCGGATTTTATGACGAGATTGCCACTGAACTGGGAAGATAAGTAGCAGGGCTGGGGCTCGGATGTTTCCTGGTCTGTAGTCTAAGATTTAGCCGCTTACAGCTTTGGATTCTCCGGTGTACCTACTTACGCATTAGTGGGATTATAACTGGCAGGGTAGGGGTATCCACACTAAAGGTGGGTACCGGGAATAACTGATCCATCCAAGCAAATTCAGGTAACTCAGGTAACTCAGGAGACCCCTCCCGGTTACGTGCAGCTACTTCGAGTTGAGCCTCCCGACAAGCTGCCGTTCTCTTGAAGCCAAGAGTATCGAGTTGTCTAGCAACGTTCTCACTTTCTCGACATTCGGCGTTCGCAAAAAGCTTTCAGTTGAGGGTGTAGATGCAAATGGCAATAGGTGGAATTGGGGTGCTCATGTAATTTGGATGACGTCGGATTCAACAATCGCGACGGTTTCGCCTACTGGAGTAGTGACCGCAGTGGCCAACGGTATAGCGAGAATCACAGCTTCTTCTGAGAGCCTCAGCGCGACAGCGGTTGTGACTGTATTCCAAGTGGGTTTGTAGAACTCTCCCACGCAGCTCTCAGTTACTTATCACCAGCTTATGAGGCCTCAATCCTCTTGAGAACTCCATATGTCGCCTACAGTGAACCCGTTTGGAAAAGGATCCTCAGGATCAACTACATACTCTGCGAATCCCGTGATCCAAGCGGTTCC
>DUBS01000026.1:7201-22434 GCA_012960225.1 Gemmatimonadota bacterium
CGCGTCCAGTAAAGATCGTACCGAGAATACCCTCATGCCGAAAATCCTGACCCAGCGATAGCTCACCTTTTGCATAGAGGACAGCCATCTTTGCGCACGTTCCTGTCCCGCAAGGAGACCGGTCAAGAACGCCTTTCCAGGTAGATGGACGATCCCAATCCAACTCCCCGGTAGATACGATCACCGTATTTCTTCGATCTGCATCCGCGGATATTGGGGGTGCAGACAGCTGGGCGATCGTCACCCCACATATCTCCGGATTGTCGGGATGAACACAGTCCAGTTGTTCCTGGGTGGCGGCTTTGATCATCTCACCAAGACGAACAGCATCGCCGGCCTCATCCGGGGTCAATGTCAGCCCCAATGGCTTCGCGTCAGCAATGACATAGAACATTCCGCCATACGCGACGTCGACTATGACCGTGCCAAGCTCGGGCACCTCGACTGGTGTATCGAGGTGCACAGCGAAGGCAGGAACATTCTTGAATGTTACCCCTCGTACCTTACCCTCGTGTACCTCAGCCCGTACGGCGATCAACCCAGCAGGAGCTTCCAGCGTCAGTTCCGTGATTGGCTCCTCAACTTCCACCATTCCTGTTTCGATAAGGACTGTTGTGACGGCAATCGTATTCGTGCCTGACATGCCCGGGTATTCAACCTGCTCCATGATCACATAACCGGCGTCAGCCTCGGGTTGTGTGGGCGGGAGAATCAGATTGCAGTTCGCCGCTGGGTATCCCCTGGGTTCGCGGAGCATGCGGAGACGGAGTTCATCTGCATGCGTCTGGAGATAGAGCATTTTTTCGAACATAGTCTCACCAGGCACATCACTGACTCCACCGACAATCACACGACCGGGCTCACCGCACGCATGGGTATCGACCGCCTGAATCCTGTCCGTTAAACGCATCTGTGCTCCCAATTTGGTATCCCGTCACTCCCGGCAGTTCATGGGTCCCGTTGAGGGGGTCAGCAAGCCCTTACCGCACTGGGGAGATTAGGGCTAGTTCATAGCAAAGGCTAATTCTTTTTCTCCTAGCGGATCATGAGGATCCGTAGCACAAACCTGCTAATTCTCGAAGCGAACTCACTTTGTAAGTTGCGAGGCTAAGGTATACAGGGACAGATTTCGATACGTGTTGTTGACCCGCTGGAGGTGAAAGATGAGAAGATCGTCACTACTGTGTCTGCTCGCCGTCGGATTTACTGCATGCGCAAGTGCGGGTCCCGAGATTCTTCGGCCGGGAGTGGCTACACGTGATGCTTCATATGCAGTGGCATTCGAAGAGAATCCACAGCCTGACCGATATGCGGAATTTCGAGATGCAATCGCCCTAGAACTCAGGTCGAGAGGACTCACTGTCAGCCCTAACCCTTCTCGTGTTTCGATTGTAATTCTCCTGGAGACAGCAGAGCGCGTATCAAACTGTGTGACAACGTGCGGATTACTGGACAAAGCAAGTATTACCTTCACTGAACGTGGGGATGAGACGAATCCAATTGCCCGTGCCACGATCGACAATGGAAGAAGGACTAGAGGATCTGTAACACCAGGATCTCTGGCTGTATCCGTGCGCGCGGACGGTACCCCACGGGTCCAAGAGATGGACGATGCTACACTCGCCATTGCGGTCGCGGATGAGATCATGAAGCTCATTGGCTAGTCTTTGATTCTTAGCTCTGGCAGCGATGCAGATGCGTTCCTGCTGTATCAGAGAGTGACCTGAAGGATGGAGACTCTCCTCTTGTTCTTCGAGCAGATGCCAAACTCGCAGAAGCTCTTGTGGGTGATGGCATGCCTCGCAATGAGTTGGCTTCTCGAGGGCAGCTTTCCACTAGCTCAGCTCAGCTACCGCAAATGGAAGCATGCGGGAGCGAATTTCGTATTCCTGGCGACGACACTCATCATTAATGCAGGCTTCAGCGCGCTCTCGGTAAATGCTACAACTTGGACATCAGCTCAGAGTTTTGGGCTATTGCATCTCTTCGACACGCACGTGTTGGTAGAACTCGTGATCGCTCTCGTTTTGCTCGATTTGACCGCCCAGTACTGGGCTCACTATCTGCTCCACAAGATCAGATGGATGTGGCGTATGCATGTGATTCACCATAGTGACACCAAGGTTGACGCCACTACTGGTACGAGGCTTCATCCAGGTGATTTCGCGGTCCGCGAAGTCTTTGCTTTGGGCGCGCTCGTCCTTACCGGGGCACCGCTCGCGTTCTATGTAATTTATCGAGTAACAACCGTTTTTTTCACTTTTCTCACTCATGCCAATATCTCACTGCCCGCACGGGCAGATGCTGTGCTAAGTCTAGTTTTTGTGACACCGGATATGCATAAGTTTCACCATCATTTTGAGCGCCCGTGGACTGACATGAATTTCGGTGGGATTCTCTCAGTTTGGGATCGAATGTTTGGGACATTCGTCTATGGAGATCCCAGACAAGTGAACTATGGTGTCGACGTGGCTGATCCTGCACGAGATGAGGACGTAATGCATCAATTCACGTTACCCTTCCGCCATGGCAGTAGCCTGGATCGTGACCCGTTGTAGCTCCTGTGTTACTCGGGAAGTGATTCCTTTCAAATCTCTATCCAGAACATTATGGACCGAAGTTCTTTGATCGACCTAACCCATCTACAACCGCTCTAGCCAGCTTTGATGATTTGCGAGTCCAGAGTTGGATAAAGCAGGATTATGCGATGAATAATAGACTGCTAACGGCTTTCGCTATGGGCTTCCTTGGCTTAACTGCCTGCGCTCCGGCAGCGGATGAAGCAATGTCCGAGGCATCTGATTTTGTTCCTCCTCGCGATACCGACGTCCTCATTGCGGAATTGACGTTCAACTCGCAGGGCGTGCCAAGCATTGGGACACCTACGAATCTCACACAACGACGAGACTACGATAATCAACCCCAGTTCGTCCCGGATGGCTCCGGATTTTGGTACACGATCAATGACCTTCAGAATGATCAAGCTGATATTTGGCGCTACGATTTTGCTACTGCCGGCGTCACTCGGGTGACCATGAGTAGTCCGGAGAGTGAATACTCAGCCACTCCACTTCCTGACGGATCTGGTATTTCGGTTATCCGTGTAGAGGCAGATTCTACCCAACGGCTCTGGCGTTTCGATCTTGATGGTGCGAATGGGGCTGTTATTCTGCCAAATGTAGCACCCGTGGGTTACCACGCTTGGGTGGATGAGAGCACGCTCGTACTATTTGTGCTCGGCGATCCGGCCACACTGCAGCGTGCTGACGTGCCGACTGGCCAAACTGAAGTTATCACTCGGAACATCGGTCGCTCTATCCAGCGAATCCCGGGTTCCGATGATGTCAGCTATGCTCAAGTTCACGAGGATGGCACCGCAACGATCATGCGATTACCCTCGGAGCGCACATCGCCCGAGCCGATTGCCGAGGCAGTCTCCGGAGGAGACTTTCATGCCTGGGCACCCAACGGTTCGCTCTTGATGGCTTCTGGTTCTGTAGTTTACGCCTGGTCCCTTAGCCTGGATGAGTGGATGCCCATAGCGGATTTCTCAGACCTTAATATTTCGATCTCTCGTCTTGCGATTAGCCCGGACGGTACTCAGATCGCTATGGTCGCGGAAATCGCAACGATTCCGGGGTTCCCATCCAATTGAGTATGGATGTGAGGATGTCCTATCTGCTTATACCGCTGTGCGTGGCAGCTATCAACTTTTCGTATCTGCCCACCACCGCAAAGCTTGTGGGGCAGGAGAATGAGTTGCTTAATGATTGGGGCTCTCTCACTCGCTACCGTGACAACAATGCGCGACTTGGGACGCCGCAGCCAGGTGAGCATCGTGTTGTGTTCTACGGCAATTCCATTACAGACGTATGGGCAGGGTATTTTGACTCGATGTTTCCAGGGAAACCCTATGTGGGCAGAGGGATTAGCGGACAGACCACGCCGCAGATGCTGGTTCGTTTTCGCCAGGACGTAATTGCCCTGAATCCAGCAGTTGTGGTCATCCTAGCAGGAACAAATGATATCGCTGGCAATACCGGCCCCTCGACGCTCGCTATGATTGAGGACAACCTCATATCGATGGCTGAGCTTGCGGAAGCCAACGGTATCAGTGTTGTGCTCTCGTCTGTGCTACCGGTATACGATTATAGGTGGCGACCAGGACTGGAACCTGCAGGAAAGATTGTTGAGCTCAATGCGTGGCTAAAGGAATACGCATCCGACCGTGACATGGTCTATCTGGACTACCATACCGTAATGGCGGATGAGCGACAGGGCCTAAAGTCGGTGCTTTCGGAAGATGGTGTGCATCCCAACGAGGCTGGATATCAGGTGATGGTGCCGCTGGTTGAGGCAGCGATTGAAGAAGCGTTGCGTTTGCGGTGACTAAGCTCTGGTGGTCTCCTGAGGGCCGAATTCCGGTTGTTGTTTTTTGGACCAGATTTCTTATCCCGGCTGCTCTTATCCTAGGTGTTGCTAGGATCGCAAGTGGTGGTGGCCTGCTGTTCACATGTGCCTTTTTCCTAGTGATCTGGCCCTTTACAGTTGGTGCAGTGAAGCGCCTTCATGATCTCAACTTCCCCGGTTGGATTGGGTTTGTTCTATGGACGGTTGGTCCAGTGTTACAGGTGGGATGGGCGCTGTTTGGTAGCACTAGCGAACCCACTGTGGTTTTTAGAGGATCGTCTGGGGTTCCGATCTACTCAGAGGATCTAGCTTTTGGGATAGGAGCTGTTTGGTTCTTCTTCTTCGTGTTTACCACGGTGTTCATCAGTTTGTCACCTGGAGGGAAAGGGTCCAATAAGTACGGACCTAATCCTCTTGGATAAGGATGGCCGTGGGAATTATAAGTTGGCATAAATCGATGTTAGCGCCGCAGCAAGAAGTACTAGGGATCTCAGATTATCCAGTGATATGGATAACTTTCTGGAAGGGATTGGTTATAGGCTACCTACAGTATTGGTTTGTCCTCGCCTAGCTCGGGAGATTACATGGAACTCAGGGATACAGTTGCCCTCGTGACTGGTGGCAGTGAAGGCATTGGGCGAGCGATCGCGGAAGCACTGATGCACCAGGGATCTAAGGTCACCATTACAGGACGCCGCGAAGAGGCTGTGAGGAACACCGCGGAAGAATTAGGACTGGACTGGATAGCGGGTGATGTAGGAAATGAGAAGGATGCTGTCCGCACTGTGAGCACCGTGATCGAACGACATGGCCGGCTTGATATTCTGGTCAACAATGCCGGTTACGGGATGTTCAAGCCGCTGGTGGATACGACTCTCGAGGAATTGCAGGGTATTTACCAGACGAACGTGTTTGGAACATTTCTGATGGCACGGGAAGCGGCTAGGCAGTTTATCAAACAGGGTAGTGGTGAACTGATTAATATTTCCTCTACCTCAAGTCTTAAGGGAAGCAGCGGACGCACTGCATATGGCTCCTCGAAGTTCGCGGTTCGTGGCATGACAGAGTGTTGGCGTGACGAACTTCGACGCCACAACGTGAGGGTGATGTTGGTGAATCCGAGTGAGGTGATGACTAGTTTTTCTGCCAAGGCTGGCGTCGAGCGTGAGCTTTCAGACAAGAAATTAAGGCCCCAGGAAATTGCCGATGCGATTGTTGGGGCCCTGAAAGTGGATAGTCGCGGTTTTATTCCCGAATTTTCGGTGTTCGCGACGAATCCTTTCTAGGGAGATCTTTTAGACGATGTGGTCTGTATCGTATCTATCAGACCGTTATGCGTTTGTCAGCGCACTCTAGTGGGAATCAAGCGCACGATTGGGGTAGGGTCACCATCGAAGCCGCGTGCGTCACCGTCCATTGCTAGATAAATAATGCCTTCCGGTCCCTGTCGAACATCTCGGATGCGTCCCATCCCACTAATTAACGTTTCTTCTCTCGCCACCTGCTGCCCATCTAGGGTGAGACGAACCAATTGTTCTCCCCTGAGGCTTGCGACGATCATGTCCCCTCGCCAATCAGGGAAAGCAGCACCTGTATAGAAAAGCATGCCGGTGACACCGATTGATGGAACCCAGATGTGTACGGGAGGCTCCATGCCATCCTGGTGGGTAGCACTGTGAATTGCGATCCCGGTTCGATAATTCACGCCGAAACCTATGACTGGCCATCCGTAGTTCAGTCCCGGACGGACCAGGTTCAGCTCGTCACCGCCCTGTGGTCCGTGTTCGTTAAGCCAAACATCCCCTGTTTCCGGATGGATAGCGAGCCCTTGAGCGTTCCGATGACCATACGTCCAAATCTCAGGATGCACTCCGTCTTGGCCTACGAAAGGGTTGTCTTCAGGAACACGACCGTCTTCGTGTAGGCGAATAGTTGTTCCATTGTGGCTAGAGAGGCTTTGAGATGGATGCGCCGATAGATCCCCCTCGGAAGGCCATTGTCGATCACCGATGGTGATGAAGAGATACCCTTTACCATCCAAGGCGAGTCGTCCGCCCCATTGCGAACTTCTATTGCTCCCATTCCCAAATGCGTCAGCGTGAAACAGTTCTTCGACATCGGACAGGCGATCGTTCTCGAAACGCCCTCGAACTACAGCAATATTTCCTAGTGAATCAGCACCCGGCTTCGTATAGCTCAGGTAGAGAAGTCGATTTTCTGCAAAGTCAGGATGAAGTATCAGATCTCGCATGCCAGCTTGCTCACGCCCGTCTTGTGGCATAGCACCCTGGCCGATTGCCAGGATTTCTGGCAGGCCTTCGACCGGGTCGTCAACTAAAACATCATCCCTGATGATGCGGAGCCTTCCCGGCCGCTCTGTGACTAGGAGATCGCCTTCCGGCGTAAACACCATCGAAAATGGGTGAACCAGTCCTCCGGTGACTGTGTCGACACTAAAATCGTGGAAAGCTGTTCGGATTATGGTTGCTGTGTCGTTCTCAATGCTTGAACAAGCAGCGAGAACGAGAGCGGTCCACAAGATCAATGGGTTTAGCAAGAATTTCATGACTGTTTACGCTCGGGATAGGAGTGGTGAAAAACAGCCCACATTCAAGAGATTGATACCTCAATCGATATGATGACGCGAGTCATCAGTACAGAATTGCACGGCTATCGCGACATGAACTGTCCGGTTATCGCAATATGCGGCATTCATGGGGACGCGATAACTTTCCGAGCTGGTATCTTAGGTTATCAATAAAACAGCAAATTCGGAGAAGCCCTGACCGTGCCCACCCGAGGGACCCAGAGTGCGCTGCAGCGGCACATGAGACTGAGGTCTGCAACGGCCCTTGTGATCGCCAACATCATTGGCGCTGGAATCTTCACGACAACTGGATTTCAGGCAGCTGACATCAGACATCCCCCGATCATATTCCTACTATGGGTGATAGGGGGTATCCTCGCCTTACTGGGTGCTCTTTGCTACGCCGAGTTAGGTGCGATGATGCCACATGCTGGGGCGGAGTATGTCTATCTTCGTGAGACTTACGGCCGGGCTCTGGGGTTCATGAGCGCCTTTGTCTCGCTGGTTGCTGGTTTCTCAGCAGCCATCGCTGCAGCAACGAAGAGTTTCGTTGCTTATCTCAGCCATTTCTTCCCCTTCTTAGCGGAAGACCCAACGGCCGCGGGTGTAATATCTCTGAGTAATCTTATTGCTGTAGGCCTGGTATGGCTTCTGGTTGCGATTCATCTGCGTGCGGTTCGCTCCGGCACCAGCTTCAATGACTTGATAACAGTTTTTAAGGTGGCCGGGATCGTGGCCATAATACTTGCGGCCGCATCTTTCGGTCGTGGAGACGTAGCCAATCTCACCACCGTATCGGCCACGTTCGAGGAATTGAGTCGAACCGACACACTAGCAGCGTTCGGCACCTCACTGATCTTCGTCATGTTTTGCTTTACAGGCTGGAATGCAGCGGGCTATGTGGCAGGTGAAATGAAGGACCCTCAGCGTGATCTTCCGCGTGCTTTGCTTCTAGGTACAGTGGTTGTGCTTTTCCTGTATCTAGGGTTAAACGCCGTCTACTTTTACGGAGCGAGTGTGGATGAGTTAGCCGGACAAGCGGAAGTGGGATTAGTGGCTTCACGCACCCTGTTCGGTGCACGAGGCGTGAATCTGGTTACGATCGTATTATGCACGTCCATACTAGCCTCAGCTTCTGCGATGACCCTCGCTGGGCCGAGAGTATACTACGCACTGGGGCGTGACTTTACTCCGTTCTCTTTCCTTGCTAAGACTCGATCAACGGGTGCTCCAGTCGCGGCACTTATTGTGCAGGGAATAGTGACTTCAATCATCGTTCTTTCAGGCCGAATTGATCAGATCCAGCAATATGCTGGCTTCACTCTTACGTTGTTCTCAAGCCTGGCAGTTTCGTGTGTAATTGTGTTGCGGATACGCCGCCCAGAAATCGAGCGTCCATTCCGCGCTTGGGGTTATCCTGCCACCCCTTTAGTGTTCCTAGTTGTATCGGGTTGGGTGATGTACTGGGCCCTCCAGGGGCGACCGGTTGAGTCAGTGCTCGGTTTGTTGACCGTACTTCTGGGTGGTCTCATTTTCGCCATCTCGAACTCGCCACGTGAACCTGAAAGGAGATAAGTAGATGCCTAGATTCTTGAATGTCACGTGTGTGACCGCCTTGATGGCCTTGGTTGCTTCGGGTCCCCTGGATGCCCAACTCGGTAGCCGTCCAGCAGAGCAGTGGGCCCTGGTACTTGAGAGTGGTCGACGGTTGGGGAGCCTGGAAATTGAGAATGTTGTCTCCTTGATCGGAATCGAGGAAGGTCAGGTGGTGGCAGATCTCGGTGCGGGGACCGGCGTATTCTCAGTACCGTTAGCACGCGCCGCAGGCACAACTGGAACGGTTTTAGCGGTTGAGGTCGACCAGGGGTTCCTTCCTATGATCGACGAGAAGGCTAGACAAGCAGGGCTAGAAAACGTTCAGGGCGTCCTTGGTGAGTTTACGGACCCGAACCTACCTCGTCGTGATGTAGATGTGGCTTTTTTCCATGATGTACTGCATCACATTGAGCAGCGTCAGGCGTACCTGCTGACTGTCGCCTCGTACATGGCCCCTGGCAGCCGCATGGTGGTGGTGGACTATGATATGAATCAACCGGGTGTTCCACATGGTAATCAGCCAGAGATGTTGATTAGCCCCCAGCAGGTGGCGGAATGGATGGCGAATGCTGGCTTCGTGGTGTCGCGTGAGGTGGATCTCTTCGAAGAAAAATTCTTTGTCATCTACACGAAGATCGATCAGTGATCGTAAAATTAGGTGGGACAGTGCTGTTGGTTCTGCTCGGTCTTAGCCTCGCGGGCATGATGTACGAGGGCTATGTGCGAGATCTGTTTCTGGAGACACCCAGGGATCTGAATGAACTGATTTCAAGCGGTGCTGATCCGATCAAGTTCTTGGATCCAGAGACAATGGAGCCTTATTCCGGCCCTGTTTTTCTCACTGAAATCGGAGCTCTTTCGACGCCTCAGCTCAAGATGTCAGGAACGCTTGAGTTAGGATTTTGGCACGGACCCTGGCAAAACTATGACGAGTATGGCGAGTTGATCACTCAGGGGACTCGGAACATGGGTATGGCTTGTGGCCCTTGGATTGAAGCTGGTCTTGAGAAGACCTATGAGCCTTGTCCTCCAGGACTTGAAATAGACTGGTCGCACACAGAGCCAAAGTAGTTCTAGGTGTGCTATAGTCGCAGATAAGTGGGATGAGTCTGGCTAGAATCAGGGGTTCGTTACGTACCTCGAGAATTTTCCCGCATCAGGCGTCTGGTATTCGCCATAGATAAAGTCTCGGTAGCGTTCATCTTCATCGAGATAAAGCTTCAACCAGGCGATTCCGTAGCGCCCGACGGTTGCAAGGTCGGTTCCGCGGTCAGTGTCCGCGATGTAGTGATTTCCGCCATCGATCTCCATGTAGACTTTAGTCGTTGATTCGGGGATGGATTGAAAATGTCTCCAAGCATGGTCATCCACTCCAGCGATCCGGTCTGCGGAGCCGGCAATGATGAGTGTGGGAACAGTAATATTATCGAACGGACCACCTGGCTCCCACGGAGTGAAGGGAATCGCCGCCTGTATTTCCTCCCCGTGTTCGTTCGCTGCGATCAGAGTGCCACCTCCGCCCATAGAATGGCCCATGACTGCCATTTTTCCGCCATCGATCCTGCCCATCAGAGGACTGCCGTTCCGGCTGTTCTCAGCTTTGAGCGTTCTCACGGCCGCAATCAATGCATCTGCTCTTAGATTCGGGCGATCCCTTCTATCGTTCGTGTCCAGCACTAGCACTGCATAACCATGAGACGCCAATAGAGGCCCCCACCACTCGATATGGCTCTGTCGTTCCGTATACCCTGGTGCGATCGCGACTCCACCGATCGATCCACGAGTGTCTAGCGGATAGTAGATCGTTGCATCACCGAATTCCGGCACATCTGGGAAGTCGGTATACGTCATGACTTGATGGTCTCCATCCCCGGATAGCGACTCAACAGTCGGTTGGGGAGAGTTTGCACAGGAAGCGAGTAGTAGGCTGAAGGCCAGCAACAACACTCTTGGAAAAAACCATCTATTCATTTCATGCTCCGTTCGCCGCGATAGTTCATGCCGCTGTGTGTGTGATAATAGTGATTTCACATATCTTCCCGAGGCTTAACATCCTACTACTCACGCAATATGAGTCTGGCCTCTTTGGTAGCGCCACCAAGAAGGAATTTCTGTGAACTGGTCTGATATCTGGGTTTTATATCGTCGTGAGCTTCGATCGGCGTTCCGAGATCGGACTATCGTGATGAATGGTATCCTAGTGCCCGTGTTCATGTATCCAATCATGATGTGGGTGATGATGACCGGGCTCATGTTCGTTCTGGGCCAAATGGAGCGGGAGAGTTCACGACTCGTGATTCTCGATCCGCCGTCCGAGCACTCTGCGCTCGTAGATACCTTGGGCGCCCAGACGAACCTAGAGATCCAGGAAGATGTTCTCAGCGAGGACTCTGCTATGGTGCTTCTTCGTGCTGGTGACCTGGATGCGTTAGTCGAGTTTCTTCCGCCAACGGATGAAGGTTCAGCGCTAGAAGACAATTTCCAGGTTCTGATCCGTTACGATCGCGCCGTCGGACGAAGCAGCCAGGCTAGTGCTCGGGTGGAAAGCACGATCGCTGACTATCGCAGTGAATGGCTAAGCCAGCAGGCTTCAGCTCTCGGTATACCGGAAACCGAGCACGAGCAGTTTCAGATTGTCCAAGATAATGTTTCCACAGAGGAAGATATCGGCACGCTACTTATGGGAATGATGATCCCGATGTTTCTGGTCCTGATGATTGCTATGGGCTGCCTGATGCCGGCCATAGACAGTACAGCCGGGGAGCGGGAACGCTCGACCTGGGAAACACTGATGACTGTCTCGGCATCACGCCTGAGCGTGGTCACATCGAAGTATTTCTATGTAGCGACACTGGGAATCTTGGCGGGCGTATTAAACGTGGTTGCCATGTTCGCATCGATGGGCGTGATCATGGGGCCATTACTCATGGACTTGGGTGAATCTGCAAATGCATTCCAGTTCAGCCTTCCGTTCTTGGCGCTCCCGGTGATGATTGTGGCGGCCATCGCTTTAGCACTGTTTTTCGCAGCTGCCATGATGATTCTCGCTGCTTTTGCAAGAACGTTTAAGGACGGCCAAGCCATGGTCGGTCCAGTTTTCTTGTTGGCTATGATGCCTATTCTGATGGGTCAGCAGACCGATCAGACCCTCACGCCTCTCACTGCCGCCATTCCTGTGGCCAACGCTGCCATGATGATCCGGGATGCGATCAACGGGGTTTTCTTGTGGCCTCTGATCGCGGAAACGCTAGCAGTCTTACTGGCGATGGTGACCGCGTGTCTGCTTATCGCTCGGGTATTGCTCAAGACAGAGGATTTTATCCTGCTCTCGCCGGATGGGAGATTCTCGAAATTTAGCAAGATATTCAAATCGTCATCTCGCTCGAGACTTGGCCGGAACAGCTCGGAGGGTCTGAAATGAGAACTCAAGTGTCTTCGACACCAAAGCAAACAGGCATAGAGAATGGCAATCGCTAATGTAAAGGTCGAAGGACTCCAGAAGTCATTCTGGGACGAGTCCCGTGGAGAAGTTCGTGCGGTCGACGGTATCGATTTTGACTGTCAGCCCGGTGAGGTTTTTGGCCTCTTAGGAGCCAATGGAGCCGGAAAAACAACAACACTCCGAATGTTGGCGACAATCCTGAAGCCTACCGGAGGTAGCGCGTCCCTAAACGGATACGATGTACTTGCCGACCCCGAGGCCGTTCGGCGAAGTCTGGGTTTCTATTCGGCTTCTACCGCTCTGTATCCGCGCCTGACCGGTCGGGAAACACTAGAGTTCTTCGCCCGTATCAACGGGTATCCTGCCAACCAAGTGAATCAGCGCGTCGAGGAGCTCATCGACCGATTCGGTATTCGTGAATACGCGGGAGCCCGGGTAGGGAAATTATCCAGCGGTATGAGACAAAAAATTTCTATCGCTCGAACCATCGTGCACGATCCTCCCATCCTCATTTTCGACGAACCTACCGTGGGCTTGGATGTCATGGCCGCACTCGAGATGCAGAATGTGATCCACGAACTACGGGATGAGGGGAAGGTGATCATTTTCTCCACGCACATCATGAGCGAGGCAGAGAAGCTGTGTGATCGTATCGGGATCATCCATCAGGGCCGGATCCTTGCACTGGGAACGCTTGAAGAGCATAGGCAGGCCACTGGGAAACATTATCTCGAAGACGTTTTTGTCCACGAAGTAATGCAAGCTGAAGATCAGAGCGCGAAGGCAATGGCCAGCCCAGGAGAACCTAGGACTAGCCTGTGAGTCCTAAGCGGTCGGACAATACGTCTGTATTGGGCACACTCTTCCGTTGTGAGATCAAGAGACTCATGCGAGATGCGCGTGTCCTCCTGATCTCTGTGTTCGCGCCCCTCGTGATTGTGCCGGGTTACATCCTCGTAATGCAGTGGATCGGGAACTCTGAGGAACAAAGACTAGAGGACACGGTCTACGAGTATGCTCTGTCAGGGGATGAAGCCGAATGGGGTCTGGAAATTGTCTCAGCAGCCCTAGCACTCGAAGCCAACGACCCTGATACCTCTCAAGCGGTAGTGCGTTTTGAGCGGCAACAAGTCACAAATACCGATTCCCTCCTGCAAGCAGGAGAGATCCATCTCGTGATTGAAGCGCTTTCCCCTGAGGCTTACGAGAGAAGTCGTGCCGAAGAAATAGCAGCTGATACCCTTGATCCCGAAGAGGACGAAGTAGCACCTGAGATTGAAGAAGGGTCGGATGGAGGGACTGCCCCTGAACTGCAGTTGCCTATTATTCGCCTGCGCTTCCGCGGTAACAGTGACTTTTCCCGCAGGGCCCATGATCGACTTGATGCCCGGATCAGGGAAGTGCGTTCGGAACTCAGGGATAGTGTCTACCTCGCTGGCGGCTTTCCCGTGGGCCGAGAGGAATTCGCTTCCGTAGAGACGGAAAACACTGCTAGTGCGGAGAAAGAAGGGGGCGCACTCCTGGGAATGGCGTTAACGCCGTTTCTGCTCCTCCTGATGCTATCGGGTGGCTCCATCATGGCCGTGGACGCCATCACTGGTGAAAAAGAGAGAGGCACGCTGGAGACGCTGCTCACCTCAGCAGCCAGTCGGTCGGAGATTGTTGCTGCCAAGCAGATGGGCATCATTGCGGTAGGGGTGGTGGTGGTGGTGATCAATGTCCTGAATCTTCTCGCCTATCTCGTGCTTGGGCTTTTAGAGCTCCCCGAGAATCTTGCTGTGGCGTTATCACTGCTGGACTTGGTCCTCATCCTGATCTTGTTCCTTCCTCTAACCGTGCTCATTTCGAGCACTCTGCTACTGATATCGGGCTACGCGAAGAGCTATAAGGAGTACCAGATCTACTTCCTCCCGCTTTTCTTGGTATTCCTAGTGCCGTCACTGGCAGGGATCTTACCTGGCCTCGATTTGCGTTCCGCTATCGCTCTTGTGCCCATCGCCGGTGTCGGAGTAGCGGTGCGGGAAATCATGGTAGGGGAGTATGACTGGCTGTTCTTAGCGATAGCTTTCGCTTCTACCGCTGGTGCGTCGTGGTGGGCTAGCCGCCTTACCCAACGGACCCTCTTAACTGAGCGTCTCATATCAAGTTCCGATCTGGATGAGGCCGATTTGCTTGGAGGGCCTGCCCTCTTTCCGCGGCATGTACTTCGCTGGTTTGTGGGGATGTGGGTGGTCTTTTTCCTTACCGCGATTTGGGTTGGTGGTGAGCTAACCCTGCAGGGGCAGATAATCCTGAACCTGGGCGTGATCTTCCTTGGTGGATCACTCTTAATGGTAAGGAGATATGGGCTAGACCCACGGAAAGTCTTCGCGTTGAGGCCAGTGCACCCCGCGGTGCTGCTGGCTGTACTCGTCGGGATTCCAGCCGCCTATCTCACGGGTATCGGCCTCAGCACTCTAGTGGATGCATATCTTTTTCCAGTACCTCAGAGTGTACTCGAGGCTTTCGGTGAAGTGCTGCTGGATGATGAGATACCTCTATGGCAACTCGTATTCTTCATATGTGTTATGCCGGGAATTCTGGAAGAGTTAGCATTCCGAGGGGTCCTACTACATGGCCTAAGAAAAACCTGGAGTCCGGTGATTGTCTGCCTTGTCACGGGTGGAATTTTTGGACTCTTTCACGTTGATCTCTTCCGATTGATCCCGACCGCTTATCTCGGAGTGATCTTTGCCGCTGTGGTTTTGCTGACAGGCTCAATTTTTCCTGTCATGCTTTGGCATTTTGGCAACAATGCCATCGCGCTTGTACCACAGCGCATGGGGTGGGTCACAGAAGAAACAGTGTTTCCAGAATGGGTTTTTGCCATCGCTTTTGTGGCGTTGCTCATTGTCTTTTGGATCATCTGGAAGGTGAGCACTCCATATCCGGACTTAAAGAAGACGAGGCCAAGGGAGTTCTCCTAAATCCCTTTACTTATCTCACTTTCTCTCTAGAAAAACGCGCTAACTAGGCTGCTCTGGCCTAGAAACATATGTTTACACTAGGGGAGTTGAGTTAGGTTGAGGAAGTCGATGCGTTAACTAGTTGACTGTCGAGAGGACGAACTCTTGTACCGATTTAAGCATAAGCTTTTCGGGATATCCTGTTGTTTGATTCTCTTGGGATGCGACATCCCAACCGCACTGCCAATTCTGG
>DUBS01000026.1:22487-22857 GCA_012960225.1 Gemmatimonadota bacterium
CGGTGATCTCGAAGTAACTATCGACACGATAACGACGAGTAGTTCACTAAACACTTTGTGCGCTGCTTGTGCTGCTCTAAACGGTTCCACGGCAGCTGTTCCCGCCTTCACGTCTTCATTCAACGGAAGCGTGAATTTGCCCGCTAATATGTCATCTGTAGAGATCTCTAGTGGCTCAGTACAGGTTGTAGTTACAAATGGTTTGTCTTTTGATCCACTCGCTGGCGGCGGCTCAATAGAGGCGACGATCTTAGATGGAGACGGTGGCCTACAGCTTGCCCAGTTGATCTTCAGTGGTGCGCTTGCTCCGGGAGCCACAGTGACTCGGTCGATTTTCATATGAAAAATAAAAAAAATTATATAAACGAAC
>DUBS01000027.1 GCA_012960225.1 Gemmatimonadota bacterium
AGCCGTGAGCTGTTGTATTGCTCCTAAAGACGAAAAGCTCAGGCTCGTCGCCGACAGCGTGATCGAGGTCGCTACAGGTGTTGGTGGAGTCGGAGGTGTTGGCGGACTCGTGGGCGTAGTCCCGCCGTCACCGCATGCGAGGAGCAAGAGTACCGCTGTCAGTCGGATGTAGCGCATACTCCAATAATGCTTCCTGCCTCGCGAATCACGCCAGCAGGGGGCGGTACTGGTGCGACTCCGCACACATCGCTGCTACTGAAACGCCGTTTCCTGAAAAAAATTTGGTAGCTCGGGCGGGTCCATTTTGCCGAGAAGCGAGACCCCACCCGCCTGAACGCGGCCCAGAAGGCCGCTACGCCATCGACCTCGAAGGGTAGCCTTTGACATTGATGGGGAACGGAGAAAGTATGTGACGATATACCGCACTCGGATTCGGATGCAGGAATGTCATCTAAGAAGGCTCGTCGCAGGGAGCGTCAGGAACAGAATCAGGCCGCTGGCCGCCGCAAGCTCAGTCCCGTCACCCTCTTCATCCTGAGCATCGGACTTGCGGTGCTCGTCACGGTAGTTGTGACGGTCGTCTTCGGAGACCGATCAGCCCCCGGAGAGCCCCCGTGGCCCGGCGCCGCCTGGTCCTCTGCCCATGGGCACTGGCACTGATCACCGGAATTCATCAGGCCGAGGGCGTAGCCGACCCCGCACGTCGAACACTCCCGCCCTCAACTGGTTCAGGAGGCACCCCCATAGTACCGGGGGGCACCCTCCTATTTCACTGCACCCACCGCTGTACTATACAACACTGTCTTGCGCGTCCGGCGTGGTACTCCCGGCTGAGTTGCGGTCCTGCGGGGTGCCCAAGCAGAATTAGGGCATGAAGAAACCCTTACTGCTCGCCTCTGCCCTGATAGCGGTTGGGTTCTGTTCTTCTTTCTTCCCAGCTGCCATCGAAGGACAAACTCAGATGGCCAGGTTCGGCGTGGTCGTGGGTAGGACCACTTCAGACCAACTATGGACACCATCGGTTGGCACGGCCTCTCGTGACGGCTATCTGGTCGGAGGTTTTGCTGAAGTCGGACTTTCTGGTGAGAGCGTGTCAGTGCGCGTTGAGGGGGACTACGTCCAGCGTGGTGCCATAGTTGAACGTGATCATGAAGGCGCTCCGGTAGCCGGTGAGATCCGTACCGAATACCTAAGCTTTGCACTCCATGTGAAACTATCCAAGTCGATTGGCCCTTTGAGTGTGCACATCGCTCTCGGGCCGACCATGGACCAACTTTTGAGGAATCGGAGCACCCCAGTTCTAGAACAAGTGTTGTACGAGAAGAAGACGACTTCCCTGGGTATTGGCCTTGGCGGTGGGTTTAGTCTACACCTCTCTGATAGGCTGATTCCAGAATTTGATATTCGGCTGACCGAGGGATTGAGCCCTGCCTATGTAGGCTCATTCACAACTGTACGGAACCGATCACTCGAATTTCTCCTGAGATTCGGAGTGCCCAGAAGCCTCAGTTGAATCGAGGCCTAGCCCCACGTTCAGGACTTTTTCACCGAGCTGAGTCGGGCCGTTCGGGATAGCAGGTACGCGACATTCGGAGGGCTGGACTCCGCACACATCGCCGCCACTGAAACGCCGTTTCCTGAAAAAAATTGGTGGTGCTGCGTCCGGTGTGGTATTCCCGTCTAAGTTGCGGAGTCTTCTATCGCTTGCGAGGACTGGCGGGCTCGTCTTGTGCGATGAACAGCCAGTCAGTGTGCTCCTCGTCGACGAGGTCGTTCACGTAGCTCACCGGCACGACCTGGACGACTTCGAACGCGGCGTGCAACGCGTCGACGAACGGAGAGCTCTCGGCATACGACCAGACGGCCAGGATTCCGCCCAGCGCCAGGTGGTGCTTCGCGCGGACTAGCCCGGACTCCGTATAGAACGACTCGTTGCCGATCCCGAGATGATCCTGGGGTGAGTGGTCGATGTCGATGAGCACGATGTCCCAGTGTTCGTCGGCCCGCTCGCGGAGCGTCGCATAGGCGTCACCTTCGCGGACGCGCAATCTCGGATCCGCGAGCAGCTTCGCGGAAAGGGGAAGCAGGCCTTCCCGCAGAAAGCCGACAACCGCCCCGAAGAGCTCGATCACCTCGACGCTCCGTACGCGCTCCGATTGCAGCACGTTGGCTGCGGTGTAGCCGAGACCCAGCCCGCCCACGAGAACGGACAGGTCGTGCCCTCGGTGGCGCGCGAGTGCCTCATCCGCCAGCGCGCGCTCGGACACCGTGTTGTAGCTGCTCATCAGCAGCTGTTGATCGAGGGTGATCTCGGTGATCACGGTGCCGGGTCTAGAGAGGAGCTCTCGGCGGCGCAAGCATAGATAGCCAAGATGCGTCGTCTCGTAGGCGAGGATTTCGAGATTCAACGTCGCACGGACGGCTGGAAGCCGTAGACCTTCATCGCGTTGTCCTGAAGAATCTGGTTCTGTTCCTCAGGTGTGAACCCCATGGCTTCGAGTGCTTCGAGTGCTTCACTACTGGATTTTACCGGATAGTCCGAACCGAACAGGACCCGGTCCATCCCGAAACGACGCAGGTGCCAAATGTAGTTCTCGAACGGTGGCGACCCCGGCGGGTATAAGAACAGGGTTGAACTGATGTCGATGTAGAGGTTCTCGCCAAAGCCTCCAAGCAACTCGCGGTAGAGGTATATACTCGCAAGTTCTGAGTAGTGGTGTCCGAGTCCGTGAGCCATCACAATGTTGACCGAGGGATTCGTGAAGGCCAACTGTATGAGGCTGAACGTCTGTGCGTCATCGGTCCAGTTAAAGTCGATCAAGACTGGCAGGCCGGGCTTTAGTTCGGCTGCTTCCGCAAGCAATCCCGCTATAACTCCAAGATGCTCCGGGTTGGTTAGGTTCATGTTCTCTGCAACGAGATGAAGCTTGAGCCCCTGCAACTCTAGCGAGGTGATGCAGTACTCCAGCTCGTCCAGCGCCCAGGGTTGTAAAGGAGCGACAGAACACAATCCAACGAAGCGTTCTGGATAAGCGCGAACTTGCTGGGAAGTGAACTCATTCTCGTGCCGGGCACGCTCTTGGTCCTGGAAGAAGTAAGCTCCACTTATTAGCACTGCCCGCTCGATCTCCGCGTCATCTACAAGCTGGACAATGGTTTGTACGTCGATTGCTGCGTCGATCAATCCTTGAGCACCTACAGGTGAGTCCATCCAGTTCTCGGGGCTGAGGATGTGCATGTGTGCATCAATTCCACGGCCGGTCGGTGACTGTGCTAGGGCGGGCACCGCCGTGACGGCCTGAACAGCGAGAATGGTGGCCGAGAGGGTCACCATGAGTCGGATGGCTCGCACGGGACAATGGGGCATCTGCTGACTCCTATCCATGACCTAGATGAGTACTTCTCGAAACATAGGAACCCAGCTTGGCTCCGCTACCCGGAGGGGAGGGAGTTTGGGTCCCTAGTGGGGTGCCCCACTATTATTCACCGCGCCCGCCGCTGGACTATAAAACACAGTTTTGCTCAGATGGTTTTCTAGTTTCAGATTGAGCTAGGGGTCCCAGCACTCAAAAAAAGAATTCTGCAAAAATTTCGGCTCACTACAGAGGAGGTAAAGATGCGTAACCTGCGAAGTGTCATCTTCGGACTCAGTTTTCTTGTTGGTGGTGTCTTCCTAGCGAACTTATTCGGTGCCGAAGCAGGTGCCCAACAACAGACAGTTACGGAAGCCCAATCGTGGG
>DUBS01000028.1:0-15903 GCA_012960225.1 Gemmatimonadota bacterium
GTATTCTGTCGTGGATTGGGGTGTGCAACTAAATGTCCGAGGGGGACCGGATACACCAATCCTAGCGGAAAGCCCGATTCAAAAGCCCGACGACTGGCTGAAGATCATGCCGGTTCGAAGCGACGCTGGCGAATATCTGATTGTACTTGAAGCCCAGCGCATTGCCCTTGAAATGCTTAACGGTGACGTGCCATTTGTGCAGACGGTATTTTCACCACTAACCTCGGCGTCGAAGATCGCGGGACCTGGCAAGCTGATGCAGTACATGCAGGACTCCCCAAGGCAAGTACATGCCGCCCTCGAAGCTATTACCGAAACTAGCCGAAGCTTCGTTGAACGGGTCGTCTCTGGTGGGGCAGACGGCGTCTTTTTCGCCAATCAATGGGCGGGTGTCGATCTTCTACCGCCGGATCTCTACAACGAGTTTTCCAAACCGTACGACTTGCAGATGCTCGAACCGCTAAAAGGCAAGACCTGGTTCAATATCTACCACTTGCATGCACACGACATAAACTTCGACGGTGTTCTCGACTACCCGGTAGAGGCTTTTAACTGGCATGACCAAGACTATGGCCCGTCCATCGCCGAAATGCGAATGCGCACGGACAAGTGCCTGATTGGCGGGATTACACCGAGCGCAGGCGGTCCATTGGTAGCGGGTTCGACAGCCGATGTTGATCGTGAAGTTATGGACGCGATACAGCAATCTGGTGGAACCGGGTTCATTCTGGGACCGGGCGAAGTGGTAGATCCGTCATCGAAACCAGAGAACGTTGATCAAATACTCAAGAGCATTGTATTAGCAAGCTCGTAGCTAGGATCAGTGTGAGTACGACTGTGTTCACGCGTGTAGCATGTGAAGCTACGAGTAGCGCAGCCTCTTCCCTTGGTTCGTGCCGTGGGTGTGCTCATTGAAGTAACATGAAACCCTGCAAGCAGTTACAAGCTCATGAGGCTTTGATTTTGTGTTAGTGATATGAGATAAAGTCTACCATTACAGCACTGTTTTGCGCGTCCGGTGTGGTGCTCCCGGCTAAGTTGCGGATTGCTTGTGTTGCTGTCCCTATTGTTCCTAATTGGAGTAGCACCCTACACGGTGAATATGGATATGAACCCGATAGACTTCTTAAGAAGCAAGCTCACGCTGGAAAAACTCGTTCGTGATGCTCCCATTCTATTTATCATTATTGGAATAGCTATTGGGATGGTACTGATGGTGATTCTGTTCCAGTACTATGAAGATGCGATTAAATCATGGGGCGGGTACTCCCGGCTCGCTTTTCCGTTGTTAGCGGTTTACGTGACCCTTGCATGGATCCATGTGCGCGTTTTCCGGCGCAAGCTGTCTGAAATGCTCGGAGAATAAGACGGCTTCTCTTCACCCTAGTTCTGAATGTCCTATGAACTCCTAGGGCACCTACCAGTACTGTTTTGCTCAGAGGAGAGGGTGAGAGTGGTCGCAACGTTTTCTCCCAAATTCAAGTATATCCTTATAGAGAGGACACACTTCTTTGCTAAATGAAGGGAGATTTTATGAATTGGGAAATTCTTATTCCATTATTTGGAATCGCAATGCCGGTAGGGATTGTTTGGATCATTTATGACTATGACAACAGAGCTAAGCAACAGTTTCATGCAACCCTGCAAAAGTTGATTGAAAGTGGGCAAGAATTATCTCCAGAATTACTGGAAAGCGTTCCGGGATATAAAGCTGGGAAAAAAGATAAAGATGATATTCGCTCTGGACTCATTACCTCTGGGGTAGGAATAGGAATCGCTTTATTCGGACATTTTGGTGTAGGAGAGCAGCCGCTCTTTGGGATCGGACTGTTAGTGCTCTCCATTGGTGTGGGAATGCTTGCATATGGCATTTACAGTAAGAACAAGAAAGGTGACGATCTTTCTTAATGGAAACGGATGAAGAATTGGTTAAGAGAACCCTTAGCGGGGAGACCGACTGTTATGGGGTTCTTGTTCAAAGACATGCTGATTATTTGTTCGGGCTGGGTATGCGTTTAACTGCGGGCAATAGAGAGTTTGCCGAAGATATTTCTCAGCAGAGTTTTCTAAGAGTTTACAAGTATCTGAAGAGTTTCAATCCGAAGAAGAAATTCAAACAGTGGCTCACTGGTATCGCAGTTAACTGTTATAAGGATCTCAGTAACAAAGAGAGTCAGTATCTATCGCTAGAAGTAATTGATGAGCCAAGCTACACACCCGATCTCGGAGGTAATACAGGGTTTTTCGAACTCATTAAACCTCTCGCTGAAGACGAAAGAACCATATTCACACTGCGTTATGTTTACGAGTACCAGATCGACGAAATAGCAGAGGTTGTGGGCTTGAAATCGGGCACTGTAAAATCAAAGATAAGTCGGGCGTTGGAGAAATTAAGATGAACCAATTAGAGGCTGTCATAGAGAAAGAAAAGGGGATTTCTTACTCTCAAAGAGATAAAGATTTATTTAGTTCTCATATACTGATTTTGATACACCAAGAGCAAGAATCTAAGAAGTTTATAAGAAAATTATGCCTCATTCTTTTCTTGGCCGTAGGAACCTTGAGCCTCTTGTTCTCTCAGATAAGCGAAATCGCTAACGATTTCACAGTCGGGTTAAGCGATGCAATTACGGGCGACATTCTTACAACTGTAGTCTTCAGCTATGGGCTATTGTTTGCCCTGCTCGCCTTACTCAAAAAGCCAGACTTCATCTTCAGCTAGATTCTGGAAACGTCGACCTCTAGTAGCACCTCCCTCAGTAACAGCCCCATCTAGCACCCATACCAACACTGTTTTGCGCGTCCGGTATGGTGCTACCGTTTACGTTGCGGTTTTGCAGGGTGAGGCTCAGAATACTGCGCTCCGCTATCCCTGCTGCACCGCCCACCTCAGGAGATCAGCCAAGAACCCCGTGAAGAAAAAGTTGCGTCCATCGGTTGTGTTCGTGCTCTTGGCAGCAGGCCTCGTGGCGTGGCTGGTATGGCTCCCGTCGGATCCCGAATACGCCGGATGGCACTCAGATCCACCAAACCAGCCTGCCCACGAGTGGCCCACGGCCGACGGATTCACGGGAAACCACCGCTCAGAGCTCCGCGATATTACGCCTGACAATGTCATGCACCTCGAGGTCGCCTGGATCCATAGGACTGGAGACGTCAGCCAAGGTGGGGACGGCGAAGCATCTACTGCGTTCCAATCTACGCCAGTCATGGTCGACGGGGTTCTGCACGTTGTCACTCCGTTCAGTCGGGCACTTGCACTCAACCCCGAGACCGGCGAGGAACTCTGGAGCTTTGACCCGCACATGGACCGGTCGGACTCCATTCAGGGCAAAGTAACGACGCGTGGGCATTCGGTATGGATCGATTCGCTTGCGACCCCGGGCGAGGAGTGCGCGCAGCGTGTCTTTCTTGCGACGTTCGATGCTCAGCTGTTTTCCCTCGATGCCCTGTCTGGGCAGCCCTGTGAGGCGTTCGGAGACCAGGGCTGGCTGGACCTCGGTGCAGATGTTGCACGGATTGAGGGACGTCGAGGCCAATACAAGCAGACTGCACCGCCCGCGATTCTCAGGGACGTGGTAGTCGTCGGGTCGAGCATCTTAGATAACAGGCTCGCCGCCGCAACGAGCGGCGTCGTGCGCGGGTTCGATGTACGAACCGGTGTCCTCCTTTGGTCCTGGGAGCCTCTGCTGGAGATGGACGACATTCCCGAGAACAGAACTCAATTACCTCCGGGAGCAGGTAACGCCTGGGCCACGCTCACCGCAGATGAACAAAACGACCTGGTTTTCGTCCCGACCGGCAGCCCCAGCCCCGACCACTATGGCGGTTGGCGACCGGGCGATAACCGCTACGCCAACTCGTTGGTAGCGCTGCGAGGCACTACGGGAGAGGTCGTCTGGCACTATCAGATGGTGCATCACGACCTTTGGGACTATGACCTGCCCTCCCCACCACTTCTCTTTACGCTTCGTCGGGATGGTGTCGAGATCCCGGCCGTGGTTCAAAGCACGAAGATGGGGTACCTGTTCTTTTTCCACCGACTCACGGGCGAGTTGCTGTTCCCGGTCGAGGAGCGTCCCGCTCCCGCTAGTGACGTGCCTGGTGAGAAGGCGTGGCCGACCCAACCCGTGCCGGTGCTACCAGCCCCCCTGCACGTGCAGGCCCTGACTCCCGAAGATGCCTGGGGACTCACGCCTCTGGATCGGCGCTCCTGTCGCCGTCGAATAGAGGCACTTAGGTCCGAGGGCATCTTCACACCACCCAGTCTCCAGGGATCGATCGCGTTCCCGAGCTTCTTCGGCGGTATGGAGTGGGGGGGGATGGCCTACGATCCATCCTCGGGCCTCCTGGTGACCAATACCAATAGAGCCGCCGCGGTCCTAACCCTGGTTCCCTTTGAGCAGGCTTCGGAGGCCACCTTGAGTAGAGGTGGCTTGCTCGACATGCAAACGCCGACACCGTACGCGATTAAGCGGGAACTGCTCTGGTCGCCGATCGGCTTACCCTGTATCAAGCCACCCTGGGGTCTCCTGCATGCGATTGATGTCCGTTCAGGCCAGCTCCGATGGGAGATACCTCTGGGGGGCCTGAGCGACATTGCGAAAGGTCTCCCCACGCCAACTTCTTGGGGCTCGGCGAGCCTTGGGGGACCTCTGATCGCCGGGGGGCTGGTATTTATAGCAGGGACGCTGGACAGCCGCATTCGCGCGTTCGACTTGGCGACCGGCGAGCTACTTTGGTCCGACAAGCTGCCCGCTGGCGGACAGGCCACGCCTCTGACGTACCGCGCACACGTCGGAGGTCGGCAGTACGTCGTGATCAATGCCGGAGGTCACAGCGATCTTCAAACTAGGCTAGGCGACTACGTGGTCGCGTACGCCCTACCCGTCGACTCCAGGGAAGTGGTTCGAGGTCGTGAGTGACGTAGCCCTGGTCACCGGGGCGACCGGCCTACTCGGCTCCTACCTGGTGGAGCGACTTCTCGAGGACGGCTGGGATGTCCGGGCATTGGTCCGGCGTCCGGAACAAGCCCGATGGCTCGAGGAGGCTGGCGCGATGTTGTTTGCAGGAGACATCGCCGATCGGCCATCCATCACGTCTGCGGCATCAGGCTGTTCACTCGTCTTTCACGCCGCGGCTTCCGTGGGTGTCGGCACCGATTGGGAAGCCTTCAGGCTCGGGAACGTGGGGGGAACTGAAAATGTCCTCCACGCATCGGCGGCAACGGGTGCCCGTTTCGTGTTTTTCAGTACCACCGGTGTCTTCGGTCGAGCCCGCTATCGAGAAGTCCTAACCGACGAATCAGTCCCACTTCCAAAGCTGCCCCAGCACGAAGTGTACGGCCGCTCGAAGCAGGCGGCGGAACGCCTCGTCCTCGAAGCCCATGAGCGTGGTACGGCGTGGACGGCCATCATCCGACCGTCTGTTATGTACGGCGTGCGGGACCGTCAATTCGTGCCAAGAATTGCCCCTATTCTACAGCGAGGGTTTTTCCCGCTTCTGGGTGGCGGAACTTCAACCATGAGCCTCACGCACGCGCGGTCGATCGCCGAAGGGGCGTTGCTGGTTGGTACGAACGAAAGTGCCGGTGGAAAGATCTATCACCTCACGGACGATTTCCCGATCACTGTGTCTGACCTTGTACGCTACGGAGCCGAGGGACTCGGCTGCCGGGTGCGCCAGGTCCATGTCCCAACAGCTGTGGCGAAGATCGGTTTCGGTGTGCTCAAGCCATTCCTTGTAGCAATCGGCCGGAGTGACCTGGCCCCTCACACGGAGGGCACGCTCGACATGTTAACGCGCAACAATCCGTTCACCTCGAGACGCGCCCGGGAGGAGCTGGGTTGGGTTCCGACGACGCGCCCAGAGGCCGGTATACCGGAGGCATTCCGGTCATGGAAAGTCCGAGTGACGTCTTCGCTTGACACCAGTTGTTCTTAGGACTGGCGGGGTAGTCTAGGCACTGTAACTGGGCCGGACTCCAACACCTCGGGCCTTCTCATAGAAAGCCCGTATCCTAGAGCACCTACTAACCTCTCATCACCCTCTCGTGCAGGGTTTCGACAGTTCTCCAGGCAGCCTGGATTGCACCTTCAAGCCAAGCCGGTCGCGTTCCGGTACCCGCTGAGCCCAAGTATATGCGGCCGTCGGGCTTGCTGAGTTGTTCACGGAGTGCGAGGCGGGGAGTGCTACCGTATGCTCCAAGGCTGTAGGGGACTTTCTCCCACCACACAGAGTACGCAGACTCTAATTCATCTCGGATCTGTGGGTGGACCTTACTGGCCTGCGTTAGCACATGATCAAGACGGCCCTGTAATGACTTCTCCGACAGACCAGCTTGATTGCCTCCACCGTAGTAACCCAGCAGCACGCCTTTTTCTGAAAAATAGTCGTTCGATGGATACGAAAATTCACCGAGTTGTAGGCTTCTACTCCACAGGTGGCCCCCAAAAATTCCATCATCCTCTTCCCAAAAGCGTCTCTTCATCTGCAATCCCATCTTCGCGGATGAGCTGTGTCGGGTTTGATCGACGGCGGCTGCCATGTCAGAAGAAAGATTGACATCGATCTCTTTGAGTATGGACATGGGCAGGCAGCATACGCAGTAGTCTGCAGTCTCCCTGTACTCCTCCCCACTACCGGTATCGCGGTATGTAACTTCCACTGCGTCCTCAGTCTGATGTACTGATTGCACTTCAGCTCTGAGCTTGATGCGTTCACCGATCACTCTCTGGAAGGCTAAGGGAATCTGCATCATGCCTCCGATCGGCTGAAACACCGGATCTGGACCCCCAGTGCCTGCATAGAGCGACCGTACCCTGGAACCGAATCCTGATTTCAGAAGAGCGCTAAGATCGTATCGTTCTTCTGATCCGCGAGAAGTAGGGGGCCTATACGCGTAGTCTTCGTTATCGAGATATCCCGCTCTCACTAGGAACTCCATCAGGAGTTCTTGGTCTTCCGCTGTGAGAGACACGTCGATCTGGCCTTGATCTGCTGCTTTGGCCAATAGTTCGGTCGTCGAACCCCAGAGGTCCGCCTTGGCTTCCCTGAGTCGAACACGCTGACCAGATAAGGGGCCAATCTCGGTATTTTCCTCATAGGAGTAGTTAGCATCACTCCAGTTCACGAAGAGCTCGAGGGGTACCCCCAACTCCTTGCAATACCCAAGAACCGCCTGATCACGGTTCGGGATCCGCCATGCTCCTGCATTGAAATATTGACCTTCATCGAAATCACAGACTTGAGTCTCGCCTCCGATTTCCGTGTGCTGTGAGCCACGCCGGACGCTCCAGCAGAGACCTCCAACCCAGTTGCGTGCTTCAAGAACCTGGTAGTTATAGCCGAGCTTCCCGAGTTCGTAACCGACCGTGAGTCCTGAGAGTCCACCCCCCAGTACGATAACCCGGGTAGCTGGCTGCATACCGCTCAATATGGGCCGAGAAGGTGACTCAGGACCCATTAGATCCCAGGCGTCCATAGCGCCGATCACAAGCGATGAACCGCCGAGTGCGCCGAACCGTTTCAGGACCTGGCGACGAGTCACGTAGTCAGTGTTCATAGAATTTCTTGGACAAAGGAAACTATGTCATTCTGATTCCCAGAATATTTCTTTACCCTTCGTCTACTGTTCTTTGAGACATCCATAACCTAAACCTAGTGACTTCTTGACAAGAGCTTCTCGCAACATAGGTGCTCAGACTGTCGTTGCCACCCAAGGGGGAGGTAGATGGTTTCACGATCTTCAACTCTAATTCATTGGATTGGTTTTCTGGCAACATGCTTCATGTTGGTTGCAGCACTCTTAGACCAAAGTAGAGATGAATTCCTAATACATTTCATAGCTTCTATGATTCCCAATACGTCTTGTTGGGCAGTAGCCTGTCTCCTTGGTGGTTCTAGAAATTTTCTTCCTTTCTTGGGTAGGGACACAAGCACTAGACGGTAGGGCACACCTCAACCCCGTATCACATCTATTTCAGATCTCGATCCTGATGAAGACGGACAGTTACAGATTCGCCACTGTGCTTGCGCTCGCGACAGCATTTATCCTCGTCTGGCTCATCGGTGCGGTTGGTGTGATCGGAGTTGAGGGCGACCCCTTCGACTTGATGTATTTCGGGGTGCTCGCCGTCGGAATCATTGGCGCCGTCATCGCACGTTGCCAGCCACATGGAATGGCACGAGCCTTGTTCGCGACAGCGTTTGCTCAAGCGTTGGTCACCGTGATCGCGTTGCTCGCTGGGAAGCATCAGAGCAGCGTTAGCTCTGTGCCCGAGATCTTGATTTTGAACGGGTTCTTTATCGCGCTGTTTCTCGGATCTGCACGGCTGTTTGGGAATGCCATGGGGGAGGAAACTCCTACGGGCGATTTTGAAGTTTAATCCCTACTTCCAAAAAATTTGATTATACGAACTACCAACAGCACGGTTACGAGCACAAGTAAGAACAAGAAAACCACTTCCCCGAGTGAGAATCCCTGTTCGGAATACTCCATCGGTATACGATTAGCTTGGATGAGAGTTATTGGTAGCAATGCCACCGGCCTAACCTCCTTTTTGGGTCGCCCTGTAGTTGCCACCTATCAACAGTGTTTTACTCAGGGGATCTTCTAGTCTCAACCGGTTTCACCGAACCTACCGGTGAACTATGATTGGTCACGATGTATCCGACCAGAAAGAAGGCATTCAAAGAATAGGACATTTACCCCTATGACACGTCAGATGTCGTCGGTAGTTCTGCTTCTCGTCACCCTATCGGTCGTCTCGTGCACGACACCGCCACAGTCCACGGAAGAGGCTTTGCCGGAAGCCACCGAGGAGGCGGCATCGGACGAGCAACCGGAGGAGCAGGAGGAGGCGACTTCCGCAGACACGATCATTCGGTTGGATCCGAACGCCGAGGACCTCGAGGTGTGGAAAGAGAGAGACATCTCGGAGGATCCACCCCGAGAACCGGGACCGATTACGACCTTTGGACCACTGACCTTCTTCGGGTTGCCTATCGCGATGACGACTGAGGACTTGGTCGCTGGCGAAGTGGAGGTGGCATTCATCGCAGCCCCGGTCGACATGGGGAGCGGATATCGAGGCGCTGGCGAAGGACCCACCGCAATGCGTGCACTCCGCCGTGGCGGCGGCAGCATGGAGACGCTGGTGAAGTGGAGGACGGAACTGAAGGGCGTCGACTATGGCGACGCGCCCATCGACAAGCTGAGTCTGGAGCGTAGCATGCCATCGATCCGACGGATGGTCCGGGAGATCGCGGAGACGGGCGCGATCCCCATCATCATCGGTGGTGATCACTCCATCGAATACGCCAATGTCGCCGGGCTCGCCGATGTCTATGGTAAGGAAAACGTTGGTGTCATCCACTTCGATGCTCACTACGACGCTGGAGAATCTCGCACAGGTCACCTGATCACCCATGGACGCCCCATACGTCGGCTGATCGAGGAAGGACACGTACTTGGCGAAAATTACATTCAGGTGGGCCTTCGAGGTGGGTGGCCCGGACCGGACGGGTTCGAGTGGATGCGGGAAAACAATCTGCGCTACCACACGATGGCGGAGATCGATCGTGACGGTTGGGGAGCGGTTATGGATCTGGTTCTCGATGAAGCGAATGACGGGCCGCAGTATCTGCACATCTCTTTTGACATCGATGTCATGGACCCGGCGTATACTGCAGGAACTGGAACACCGGTAGCGGGTGGACTGACACCCCGAGAGGTGTTTCCTCTCATCCGAGGTCTCTGCGCTGAGAACAACGTGGTGGGGTTTGACTTGGTCGAACTGGCTCCTCTTCTCGATGCAGGTTACACGAGCGTACTTAACTCCAAGAAAGTCGTCGACGAGTGCCTGACGGGGGTCGCGTTGAAGAAGAAAGGGCTCAGTGGTCGGGACTACCTGAACCCGCTCACGCGACGAGACGGCCGACGGTAGCGGGCCGCGTTGAAGGTCCCTCTATTGAGAGATGAGTAATACGACGTCGCAACCCTCTTTTTTTCAGCGAGCATTGCGGGAGCCCGTCGTCCATTTCACGCTCATCGCGGTGATCTTCTTCCTCGTCACCGAATTCGTCAGTTCTGGCCGCCGCGAGGTCATCGAGATTGACCGTCAGGAGGTCGCGTGGCGCATCCAGCAGATCGAGGGGGATACTCCTCTAAGTGAGGAAGAACGCAGGCTAGCTGAACGCGCCTATATTGACGAGCAGATTCTGGCACGAGAGGCTCGCATTCTCGGATTCGATGACGACCAACGGATCCGGTCCATCCTATCCCAGAAGATGCTCCACATCCTGAGTGGCGGGGTTATTCAACCCACCGAAGCTGAGCTTCGGGCCTACTACAAAGAGAACGAACTGCGTTACGTGCGGGGGCCTTCCGTGACTGTGGATGAGGTTGTGGTGATGGCTGGTGGATCGGGGACGCTGCCTCCCGAGCTTGGCACCGGACTAGATGTCGAGCGTTTCGCAGAAAATGAGCGCCTCAGGCATGCCGTCCTGACACAGGTGACCATAGACGACCTCTCACTTGTCTTTGGGCCAGAGACTGCCGCAAAGGTATTCGAAGCTGAGCCGGGAGTATGGGTCGGACCCCAGCGGACGGCTCTGGGCGAACATTGGTTTCGGGTTACCGATCGCTTCGATGAAGTGATTCCCCCTGCTTTCGATGCGATTTTGGGACAAGTCCGATACGACTGGATCGGCGAAAAAGAAGAAGCACTCCTTCAGGAGCGAATCGCCGAGCTTCGCGAACTCTACTCAGTGAAGTTCATCGGCGAGGGACCCTCGAGGTGAGACGCCTTGCACGCTTCGCGCCACTCGGCATCATGGCTTTGGTCGCGATGCTGCTTGTGCTGACAACTCGCTTTGCAGCAGCTCATGACGTGGGGATCACCTCCGTCGCACGTGTCTTCATCGACCAGGTCGGAGAGGGTCGGTACACGCTATCCATCGTCGATATCGGCCTGCCTCCTATTGGAGATTCTCCGGGTGTGCTGCCGTCCGGCTGTCGACATCTTCCGGAGGAAGGAGTGCGCGGAACGGTGGCGTTATTCCGGTTCCAGTGTGACGACGAGCTTATGTTCGACGATGTCATCACCCTCCCTTGGGATTTGGCAGGCGTTGTGGCGATCGCCCGTTGGAGCGACGGTACTGATGCTTCCGCGTACTTCCGAGGGAAAGGCAATACGGTACCGGTTCAATTGGGAGATCTTCTCGCGGGTGCAGGATCCGGATTCCGCCTCGCAGAGCGGTACTTTGCACTCGGGACCGAGCACATCCTGCTCGGAATCGACCACCTACTCTTCGTCCTTGGACTCCTACTATTGGTTCGGGGGGCGGGACCTCTAGTGAAGACCATCACGGCCTTCACCATTGCGCATAGTATCAGCCTGGCAGCTGCCGTCATGGGGGTAGTCACGCTAGACCGGGGCCCGGTGGAAGCTGCCATCGCGCTGTCCATCGTGCTTTTGGCCCGAGAGATTGTCGTTGGGTACAGCGGCCATACGCATCTCGTACACCGCCGACCTTGGCTCGTAGCTTTCGTCTTTGGATTGTTGCACGGGCTCGGTTTCGCGGGAGCCCTAGGGGAGATTGGGTTGCGTAGCGCGGACGTCCCGCTCGCCCTCCTCACCTTCAACTTGGGAGTGGAAGCCGGCCAGCTCGCGTTCGTCGTCCTGCTTGTCTTACTGAATAGGATGGCGGGAGAAACCCTGCGTTTTCGTGTTCCCCGGTTCGAGCCTGCACTTGGCTACGCCTTGGGCGGGCTTGCAATGCTCTGGCTATTCGACCGGCTTCCCGCGGTGTGGGGTGCGTAGCGAGCCACTACAACTTTAGTGGCACCCCTCCTTATTACTTCTTCCTTTGAGTATCCATCGGAGAAGACCCCAGCAAACCAAGACGATTCCCAAGTTACTCAGTTCACTATTACTGATGAGCAAACCAACGCCTACCCAGAACGGAAGCCAAGCACTACCGAATGCAGCTCGCAAGCTTATCACTTAATGGTTCTCCGTTATAACCGAGGGCGTTGGACCTTATTCAGCGCCTGTATCCCCGCTCTAGCGCAGAGGCTACTGAGTCCCAGTTATATGTGTATTGAATACGACGGCTTATCTCGTTGATCACAGTTGATCCCTGGTCGGCATTGGTCATAACGACCAGGCCATAGCCTTTCACTTTGTGTGCGAGCATTAGGGCCCTGAAGCCCCAATTACTTCCACCATGACTGAAGTACCAGCCCTCGCCGATCTTGCTCACAGTAAAACCGATTGCGAAGGGACCCACGCCGACCGGATTCAGCATCTCTTGAACCATGGACTGAGAAAGCACACGATTCGACTCCCCGCGAGCAGAGCGCTGCACTTCGATTATAAGACGGGCTAGATCAGTGGGAGTCGTCCAGAGGCCCGCGGCTGCGTGCTCAGGATATACATGCCACTTTGGACCGCGGGATTCACCGTTGTTGTCATGTGCTCGGGCAGCATTCTTGTTGTGTTCCAAAGAGATGGGCTGAACATACGAGCTGCGTGTCATGCCAATCGGGGTGAGCACTCCGTCCTGCATTAGATCCACGAATGGACGGCTACGGACATCGGAGAGAGCGAGCTCCATGACCGTGACGCCGCCACCCGAATACTCATAGAATGTCATTGGTTCGCGTTCCATGAACACTCTACCGACGTTCGAAAGCTCGTGGCCTTCTAAGATTTGTACGATGGTTGGAAGCGGTTGCTCCGGATCATAACCCGGGAATCCAAAACCGTCTCCAAGACCTGAGGTGTGACTGGTGAGCGTGCGCGGTGTTACAGGTCGGATTCGGGTGAATTCTCTACCATCAAGAGTCCATGAATCCAGGATATCGTTGATATCATCATCTAGCTTAAACAAGCCATCTTGGACTGCTCTGAGGACTCCCATCGCTGCAACTGGTTTGCTGATAGAGGCTGCTTGGAACATCGTTTCAATGTCAACGAGCTGACCTGTCTCGACATCAGTCATCCCATAGGCTTTCGCCCAGTGGATCTTGAAATCGTGAATGACTGCAACAGAGACACCCGGAACTCCAAATTCTTCCAGGAGTTCAGCGACTGTGCGCGTTCCGAGTCCGTCCTCACCGGGTTGGGTTTGAGTTTGCTCTATAGCGGCTTGTGCAGAGACCGCTGAAATTTGCGCTTCGAGTGGAGTTTCTAGACACAGCGACAAGCTGACACCCACACAGACAACGAAGTTCAGCTTATACATGTTCTTGTCAGCCCTCCAACGCTGTGACATCGCTCAGGAGTGTAAAGCCCATCTCCTCGTCCGCCATCATCTCAACGTAATCGATCCAAATCCGGGTCGGATACCCACGGCCGGGGTCGAAGTCGACTTGCACCTCGTGTGCGCTCTGGTCGTAGGCGTCCTGTACAAGATCGAAAAGGCCATCGATTGTCCTGAACAACTCAGGGTCATGTGCTACCTCCGATGCGAGTTCGGTGACACCGGTTATGACTCCATCCTGAACGGTTACCCGAACATCGGCCCTACCCAGGCAGTAGCAGTTTCTTACAACGTCGAACGTGTAGTCCGTTAGGCGTTGGGCTTCCCACAGTGTTCGGTAGTCAGCCAGGTCGTTTTCAGGCGTAGTCGGGCTCGCACATGCTCCGAGCAGTAGCAGAGTGGTTAGTCGGAGTCGCATCACACTTAAATCACAAATCATTGGCATTATTCAAAGCTAGGGGGATCAGTTAGCAGGACTACAGTCAAAAAACTCCCTGCCTCCCTCTCCGTGTGCAGGTACAATGCCACAAGAAAACGCCCTTTCTTCAATAAGTCTGTAGACTTTGTGTCCTCCCTCTATGACACCTACCGGGCTCGGATATGACAACTCAACGTCCGGTGTGGTGCCTATGGTCCTGCTAGGCGAGTGTCATCACTGCTAGGTCCTTACCTGGACCGATGTGCTTCCAGCTCTATTTCGATCATAAGCCCGGGTAGGGCGAGGCCTTTGACTTCGAGCCAGCTTCCGGTTGGAAACTGCTTGGTGTAAATCGAGCTCCGATAGGAAGAGACCTCGAGAAACCTCGCCATGTCGGTCGTAAAAATGTTCTCGGCAACTACGTCGTCGAAGGTATAGCCGTAGTGCTGCAGAACCTTGTCCAAATCGGAGTAAGCGTTCTTCATCTGCTGCTCGAGATCGCCGACGGCGGTCGGGGTTCCGGCGTCGTCCATACTCACAGCGCCGGAGATCTTGATGTCGTCACCGATCTTCACGGCGTGTGAGTAACCGAAGGCCCTTTCGGTCTCCGGCCGCAGAAGAAAGTACTCCGGCACTTCCGCCTCGACGGCTTGGTTGGCGGGTGTGGTGTCAGCGCAGCCGGAGAGGAAGGCTACGCTGAGAAGTGCGAGGGCGAGCTGCGATTCTGCCGTCATTGTCTTTCTCCTCGGGCTTATTTCAGTTCGGCTCTTAGAAAGCTTTACAAAGCGTACATCAGTAGGGGTAACCGAAAAGCCTTGGCATCCCGGGCTTCCAGTCCGGCAGCTCAGCCCAGGTATCACGATTTGGCATCACCACCATCGGTAGACTCTGGGCGTCGAGTACAGTGCCCTCCGGGATGACATCGTTTATGTCGAGCAGAAAGGCCGTCAGCGAATAGACCTCATCGTGGGTGAGAGTTCCTTCTCGATTGAGAGGCATGGCACGGTTGATATAATCCCATACAGCCGTCGCGTATGGCGCTCGGATCGGCAGGACTCGCCCATATGACCAAGGGTTGGCATCTGAGCCCCTTGAGGATTTTACCAACCTAGGAGCGCGACCCTCTGTTCCGTCTGCTCCGTGGCATCTCGCACACTTCCGCCTATAGGTTAGCGCGCCTTCCTCGGCGGTTCCGCTCCCCGCCGGGAGCTCCATTCCCGTAGGACTTATGGAGATATCCCAGGCGAGGACTTCATCTGCGCTCGGGGTCCTTCCCAGCCCAAACGTGGGCGACTGCGCTAGCGCGGCCGCCGGCCCGAGGAGGATCAGGACCGGGAGAAGCTTAAGCGAGCCCATTTGTAACGCTCCCGTTGCTTTGGACTCTCCAGGGCTGAATGGAATTGTCCAGGCCGCCCTCTCGCTGAGCTCGCGTCGGCTGGACTTGGCCCAGCTCGTCCGTGCAGCGCGACATGAGCATTGCCTCTGATCCGTCCCAAGTCCAGTTGAAGCTGAACGCGGTGTGCGCCATGCGCTGCGGCGTCCCACGGAAGTCGGCGTCCATCCAGTTTTCGCCACCGTCGGTGGATACTTCCACCCTGCTGACCACCCCGCCACCGGACCAGGCCAAGCCCCTGACCTCGTAGAATCCAGCGCCGGGCAGATCGAGTCCCCCGGACGGCCACGTGATGACCGACTTCGGTCCGACCTGATAACTCAGGGCGGCCTGGTCGGGGTCCTGACGAAGATGCCCGTAGTCGTTGTAGGTCATGTAGAACCGGTCGACCACCTTGATTCGCCTCAGCCACTTCACGTGGAGGATGCCCTCAAAGCCGGGAACCACGATCCGCAGCGGGAAGCCTTGCTGGGGGCGTAGGGGTTCGCCGTTCATGGCGTAGGCCACGATGATGTCGTCCATCGCCTTCGCCATCGGAAGGCTCGACGCCCCTTTTACTTCCTCCACCCCTTCCGCCACGATCCAGGTCCCGTCGGCTTGTACGCCCGCCTCTTCGAGGAGCGTACTCAGGAGGACGCCGGTCCATTCGGCGCAGCTGGTCATCCCGTGCGATTCGATGAGTCTCCCGCGTCGGGGACTCGAGCCGTTCCCCGCGCACTCGATGAAGTGAAGGCGGGTCACGGAAGGAAAACGCTTCAACTCATCCATAGTGAAGATCAGCTCACGGTCCACCAAGCCGTGGATCATGAGGCGATGCTCCGCG
>DUBS01000028.1:16090-21587 GCA_012960225.1 Gemmatimonadota bacterium
TAGGCGACCAGTTCGTCACTCGACCAGTCCTGGACCTCTTGGGCGGGGACTTCTTGGGGCTCTCCCTCGACAGACTGTGCCGATGCTGCTGCTTTGCGGATCATAGGCTCTGCCGCGCCCAGCGTAACACCACCAGCTAATGCGGCGCCGCGTTTGAGGAAGTCCCTGCGATTAGGTCGCTTCACACCCATGGATCTCTCCTTCACAGATGAGGTTACCCGAAAATCGTTTCCCGTACTTCGAAAGTATACGCCAAGGATCGTTAAACCAAGAACCCTGATTGAGGGTTAATTTTAAGAGGTTTTCTTTAGGTTGTTAGGTGTCCGACTAAGTTGTGGTTCTCCGGCGGAATCGTCGCAAACCTAGGGCATGAAACGCTAATCCTAACTTTGCAGATTAAGGATACGGTTCAGGGCACTGCTTCAGTTGTTGTTGCGCACGATTTCTTCGGCCTCGAATTGAAAACACTGAGGTCCGGAATTATGGGCCCATAGATTCCTTGCCGAGTTGCTCGAAGTCTCACCAGATGCCCGCTCGAAGTTTGCACACACCTGGTAGTGGATACTGTCTACAGCTTGATAGCTGTAAGTCTCTAAGTTCTCAGGATCAGCGGTCTTAATCCTTACTCCGGGCTCTGCCGTCAGCTCATCCATCGATCTGGGTAAACGGGAATGCCGTGTCCAGTAGAGATCCGTAGCAGCCACTATCCCCTGTAGGTCCTCTACCCTTCGATTATCGACCCGACGTGCTCGTTCCTCCATCGGTGATCCGAGGATGAAGAGGCCAACCCCCACCGCCGTGATGACCGTTATCACCGAAGCTCCAAACAACACAGATCCAGACGAGAGTTTCATTCAGAGACCTCTTCCTTACGGAGGTCTTGCAGGAAGTATCTGAATACGGTTCCGACGATGGCTCCGACCGTGAGGACTCTCAGAACGAAGCGAGTTGTGATCTCACCGCTGAGGAGGTTGTAGACAATGCTCGTCATAGTACCGATCAGGATGCTTGCTGCCACGAAAAGTGTGAGATAAGTCAGCCACCGCCGCACCTTGGAGAGTCGACGTCTCGGATCCTGTCGAATGGCGCGCTCGTTTGTCCGTGAAACAAAGACGAAGACGGGAAACGCCACAACGAGTAACGAGATCGACCACCGGATCGCCTCTCGTCTTTCCTCTAATGCGAATGCCGGATCTACAGAGGGGTCTGGAAAAGCTTGATCAATAAACTGGAATAGCAGGGTGCCCAGAGTGAAGGCACTCACGTACAGCGTGCTGAAGAGAACCAGATAGACAAAGGCCTCGCGGGCAAAGAGGTACGGCTTGGGGCGCGGAACCGGAATCGGAAACGTGATATCAGCGAATTCTCCCAGGGCGCTTTGAACTTGATCGCGCGGCCAGCCGGCCTCTAGGAGAATCTCCTCGAGCTGTTCGCGTGGCAGGCCATGCTTCAGGCCCTCCCTCAGAAAGTTTGTAAGCTCTTCGTTGATAGCCATCAACTCTTCTCCCGGGATACTTACGAACGCTGTTTTGAGCGTCCGATATGGACTTGGTGCTGGCTGATGAAGCAGACCTTCTGGCAAGTGTGACTCCGCCCACCATGTGGCAGACTACATCGCGCCCACCTGCTGGAGCATCTGTAGCATATCGAAGTAATTACGGCTCTCACGGAGCTTCTCCCCTTCAAATGTCATAACCCAGGCGCCGTGCGTGGCGTGACTCTTCCCAGTCGGGGGCACTGTTCCACCTGGGGTTTCTAAGGGCCCGTCCATGGTTCCCTGCCATGTCACTTCTACCACTGCGGTGTCATCGCCGCTTGCATGGATGTTACTGATGGTTCCAGTGACATCAGAGTTGAACGCTTTCCATCCCTTCATCGCCTCGATGATTGCGTCTGGTCCTTGTAAAACTCGGCCTGTGGCGCGCTCGTCATATACGACGTCCGGGAGATAGGAGGCACGCGCCCCTTCCCAATCGCTCGTATTGAAGAACTCCACCTGGGCTCGCGCTAGGCTGGTCACGTCTCGGCTTTCCATGAGACACTCCTTTTGGCAGGGGTGGGGATACGTCAAACGCGCGCGAGAATAACGAACTCCTCTGGCAGCGGAAAGGATCCATTTTCGCCTTCAATGTGAGACTTGAGCTTGTAAAACGTGGATACTCGGAAGAAGAGATCCGAAAGCTCTGGAAAGGCAACTTGCTGAGTGTATGGCGTTAGGTTGAGAGTCTTGCTGGCTGGGCCGTCCAATTAATGAGGAGGCATGTTGGCGATTGAAATGGATGAGGTACGCAGGGAGAGTATGGTCTCGGGTATTCGGACCTTCTTTCTAGAGACTTTCGAGGAAGATCTTTCCGCGTTTCGGGCAGAACAGTTGCTCGACTTCTTTCTCTCAGTGGTTGGTCCGGCGATTTATAATCAGGCGATCCAAGATGCTCGGATTTTCATGCAAAAGAAGTTGGATGATCTGGACGCGGACGTGCACGAGCCTGACGGTTTTATTCAGTAAATTTCACTATCCTTGACCTGATCTCGGCTACTATCTCTCATCCTAGAGTGGCCAGAACCAGGGAATCAAGAGGGTGCCTAAGACCCAAAATATGAGGGTGAGTGGTGTACCCACACGAATGAAATCCATGAACCGGTATTGGCCGGGTCCATAGATCATCGTGTTCGTTTGGTACCCAACGGGTGTCATAAAGCTCGATGATGCTGCAAACATGACTGCGAACATCAAGGTGCGCGGATTAGCGTCGATCGAATACGCTGTAGTGATAGCGACGGGGATCAACAGCGCGACTGTCGCTTGGTTCGACATCACCGCTGTGAGCACCATGGTTACGCCAAAAAAGGCTGCAACTAGCGCAGTGTCTCCCATTGTTCCGAATACGTCAATGATTCCTGCCGCCAATATCGCCGAAGTGCCGGTTTTTTCCATTGCGACGCTCAATGCAAGCATACCCGCCAGTAGGAAAAGCACATTCCATTCGATGGCCGCATAAGCTTCTTCCATCGAAATACACCGGCTCAGCACGATCAGCAGAGCGCCCGTGGCCGCTGCACTCGCAATAGACAGCCACCCGAACGCTGCGCTTACCACGACTGAGACTATGATAACGAGCCCTTTAGCAGCTTTAGCCCCGTCGAAACGAGGGATCCCGGCGCTAGAAGCGAGCAGGAACACACGCTGCTGGATGAGATAAGCAATCCGGGAGTTCGGTACCTCAATCAGCAGCGTATCTCCCGACATCAACTTGATGTTCTGTAGCTCGCCATGCGTCAGCGCTCCGTGGTGGCGGATAGCAAGCACAGAGACTCCGTAGTTCTTTCGTGGATTTGACTCGACTAGGGAGCGCCCAGCAAGCGGTGAACTAGGACCGACTATCGCTTCAACGAGCTTACTGTCTTTGGATTCTAGGTCCCTGTCTCGCCACTTCATGTGCATTCCCAATGTGGCTTGCGCTCGCTCCTTTAGTTCATTGATTGTTCGCAGATCCCCCTTGATTCGAAGAAGATCATGTTCGCGCAGTATGGTCTTAGGAGTCGGGCGAAGGGTGTCCTTACCCCTTATGATCTGGAGAACTTCGATGTCGAATTCTTCAAGGAGTGGAGCTGATGCCAGCGACTGGCCGACCAACGGGGATTCCTCATGCAACTGGAGTTCTGTCAGGTAGTCGCCCAGACCGAAGGTTTTTGTGAGATCTCCTGCTGTCCGATGTTCTGGAATGATTTTTCTACCGACGGTCATCATGTAGATGACCCCTACGGCAAAGAAAATTAGGCCCAGCTTGCTGAACTCGAACATGCCGAACGGTTCAAGCCCTGCGGTTTGGGCCATTGAACTTGCCAGGATGTTGGTCGAGGTCCCGAGAACCGTGCACATACCCCCAAACATGGAAGCGAATGAGAGGGGCATTAGAAGCTTGGAGGGGCTGGTACTTACCCGCTGAGCAACCACCATCATGACAGGGATCAGGATTGCCACTGTAGCCGTGTTATTCAGGAACAACGAGAGTGCGCCCACACCCAGCATCATCACCAACAGCATCAGCGTAGAACTGCGTCGGGCCAGTCTGCGAAGTGCTCTACCTAGGAAGTTTACCGCGCCAGCGCGGAACAGTCCGGCACTGAGCACGAACATTGCCCCAACCGTAATGGTTGCGGGATTGGCGAAACCATTGAAGCCCTCGGCCGGTGTGAGAATCCCGGAGACGAGGAGCGCGATCATTACTAAGACAGCCACGACATCTGTGGAGAATTTCTCAGTGACAAACAGCACCACTGCAACGAGTGTCAGGGCCAGTACGAAGCCTATTTCCCACGTCACTTGTTCCCCCTTTGCCTCATTCTAGAGTGGGCCAGTGAGTTTGATGACCCTGCGGTAGGCCCAGGACAAAGCCACGGCCCCCACCATAGCACAATGGATGCTAATAAAAGCACCACCGCTGCGATTAAGCTGGCTTCGGGCCCGAAGCCTCCTCCGCTCAGCCATTCTGGACCACTAGGGTGACCTTCATAGTAGGGTGCGTCTACCAACTCCAATCCACTGACAGGTACGTCTGCTAGATAACCTAGGGTCCAGTTCCATCCTAGGTGTACGCCTGTAGCCCACCATAGACTGAGTGTTTTGAGGTACACGACCGCGAGCAACACACCAGCCAATGTGATATTGATGAGTGGCACCCATCCAAAGTCAGGGTTCGAGAGGTGAAGCGCTCCAAAAATTATGGCAGTTATGGTGATTGCAGCCCCAATGCCCCAAGACTCGACTACCGCCTGAAAGGGGTAGCCCCTAACGAATGCCTCTTCTGATGCAGCCGGGATCGTAAAGAAAGCCAGAGCTGAAAGTGCTCCCAGTAGCCACCCAGAAATAGTTCCGCTTTCTGAAGTCCACCTCACGCCTCCCAAAAGGTATATCGCGGTGATTACAACCACCCCAATCCCAATCCCAAGTGCTACACCTCGAACTGACTCCTTTATTGCATCGTTCGAAAAGTAGAAACCAAGTGCGGCGAAGCCCCTCTTATCAAGCGTTAACAGCCACCATCCTGCCAAAATAGCACCCAATAAGGATCCCACTGATGCACCGAGATCAGTGGGGAGAACGAAGGTGATAGGAATAGCTATTGAGAGAGTAATGACCAGGAAGAGGATAAGACGCCATCCAAGACGTATCCTACCATTAGGTCCAGCAAAAATACGCAACAGAACCGTCTCAGATTTCAAGGCTCACATCTCCTGATAGCAGTTACCGAACTTACTATAGCAGTTCAACCTTGGATGGTCCCCACGGCGTGTACGTTCATGAGGAAATCGTCTACGTAACAGACAGTGAAAGTCATCGGGTCCGGGCGCTCTATTTTACGGGAGCCCCTGAGTGACTTATATACAGGGGGTCGCGCTTAAGCTGTAGTTCAGTCATTTGTTTCGAAACATCAACGAGGGGTCGTCATATGCTTCAGAAAGGTCTGTTAGCGGGATCAATAGTTGTTGCAGCGGC
>DUBS01000029.1 GCA_012960225.1 Gemmatimonadota bacterium
ACCCTGAACTCGAGGTCAGAAACGCGATTAGCAATCGCTCGAGACGCAATCGCTTGCACGCCCGTATAGCCGTCTGTCAGAAGTTGAGCCGGGCTCGGCTGCTGCTCGGTGCCCGTGATACCGCGACGCATAGTAGCTTGACGGTATTGCGGTTGAATCAGCGCCCGCTGGTAGGCTTCGTAATCGGCCTCGAGCCGGACGCGTTGCTCTTCGAGCGTCTCGTCTCGTTTGCCGAAGCGCGGTAGGTAATCTTTCCAACTCATCACGCCGTCTCCATTGGCCTTGAGGTCGATCTCGGCTTCATCCCCGAACCATTTGGCGATCTTCTCAGGATCTGTAATCGCTTGCCATACCTGTCGCTGAAATGCCGAAAATTCAACCTTCTGTTCGATGACTTTTTCGGGCATTGTCTCTGTCTCCGGCTAATGGATATGAAGTGCGACGGCTATCCCATCAGGAACAGCGATGAGCCGCGATGCCAGACCGCTCCGATTGAAGCTATCTTGAATGTGACCTCGGATTTGGGAATTAGCTAATGAAAAGGGCCATTCTATTTGCGGTGGCACTGACAGCGTGTGCCCCAAGAACTAGCTCCGATTTACTGACCGCGTTCTATGTGAGTCAGAGGACGACTCGTTCGATGATTGAGTGCTACTATAATCGCATGGGAAGGATATATGCCCGGACCGTGCAGCTAACACAGGTCTGTCCGAACAGCATTCAGGTGGGTAGGGGTACGCAGTAATCCCTTCTTTCAGTATCGGACACTCATAGCGCAGCTGCTACCACTGTTTTCCGCATCCGGGGGGGGGCTCTGTATACGTTGCGGTCCTGCGGGTTGAGGAGCAGAATTAGGGCATGACACGCTATCGCTCCAGAGCCGTTCTACTCTGGCGCTTCCGATTGTAGACGGATTTATCCCATTGGGAACCTGGCAACAGATCGTACTCATCGACTTCGACACTCGTCCCCGTAAGCGCACGGTTCATCTGAGTGTGATAGGAATAGGAAGATCTTGATGGGGGTCGAACCGGGGTTTGACTCAAGTTGAGCATATGAATTCAGCGACGGCTTCTACCCAACATCGAGGCCGTTCCAGATGCACGGTGTGTCCCGCATCAGGAACGATGAGCAACTGACCTTGTGGGAGTACAGCAGTCATTTGTTCTCCGAACTCAACAAACTTGGTGTCAAGCTCTCCGACGATAATAAGCGTCCGAGTTGGGATGCTGGGCAGGACATCCCAAAGAGATGGCAACACCCCAGTCCCCAAACCCCTAAGTGTAGAAGCCAAACCAGCCTCGGTATTGCGGAGTTGCTGAGCGTGGCGCTTTGCACGTACCGGACTAGGGAGCTGAAGTTGACTCTCAAAAAGTGGAAGGCGTTCCCATCGTCTGACAAAATCCTTGACACCATGCAATTCTATCTCGCACGCCAGTGCCTCATCATTCGCCTGCCGCTCTAACCTCTCAGCTTCGGTAGCAAGCCCCGGAGAAGCCGATTCTAGGATTAAACGGCGCACCTTTGTCGGGTGAGTAGCCGCAAAGTGGAGAGCAACCCTTCCCCCCATCGAATAGCCAATTAAGTCTGTGGGCCAAACTCCAGCGTGTTCAACCCGAGTGAGTGTTGCTTCAAGAGAGAAATCTCTAGGGTCTAGATCATCGGAATAACTCCCGTGACCTGGAAGGTCACAGAGGATAGGCGAGCAACCTACAGAGGCAAGTCCATCTGAGATCAACCGTCCCCATGAATCAGATGACCCAGTGAAGCCGTGGAGTAGCACTGGATGGTGGTGAATCAGTTCAGGCCCTCCCTACTTGCAGAGCCCTTGGCCCAAGAGAAGCTTGCTGGAATGAAGATCTTAGTTGTTGGTTCCTCCGGAATTATCGGCTCGGCCGTGGCGAACGCTCTCTCTGAGCGCGGCCAAGATATCGTTGAGGTGACGCATTCGGGCGAAGGGCTGACGGTAGACCTGTCTGACATAGCTTCGCTCAAGGAATTGTATGATAAAATCGGAAAACTAGATGCGGTTGTGTGCGCCGCAGGAGTGGCACAGTTCGGGCCTCTGGAAGAGCTTTCTGATGACGATTTTACCCAGAGCATTGAGAACAAGTTAATGGGCCAGGTGAACCTAGTGCGATGTGGGATCGGGCAGGTAACCGAGGGAGGCTCATTCACACTCACAAGCGGTGGATTGTCACAGAAGCCTGCTGCGGCAACGACTGCTGTGAGTATGGTTGGTGCCGCAGTCGAAGCCTTTGTAAAGGGAGCTGCGATCGATCTGGAAGGCCGTTACCGGGTTAATGTGGTGAGCCCGGGTTGGGTTGCTGAAAGTCGCATACAGATCGGTCTTGGTCCGATGCCGGGCATCTGGGCCCGGGACTTGGCCGAGTATTACATCGACCTTGTAGAGGGCCTGCAAACAGGTCAAATCGTTCAGGCGGAAACAGCTAAGCCCGATGGTATTCCTTAGATACGTTGATGGTCTGCTCGCCAGTTCTTGATCGCTTGCTTGAGCGTCTTGCGATTGGAGATTCCTTCGGTTAGTGCCTTGGACACCAGACCAGGGAGTTCCTCGTCAGAGGCAAAGCGTAGCGCAATCATTTGCTCTGTTGTCACCTCAGGAATCCTTTGCTTAAGCTCTTCAGGGAGAAGCTTCTCCATACGCAACTGCTCTTCGAGCCGAATAACTCTATCCTGAACACCTAAGGCAAACCAACGGGCAAAGAAAGCCACAAAGATAACGCCTACTGAAAAAATAAAGATCACTAGACCAGCAAAGGAAAAATCGACCAGAACCCTATATCCCAAGTAGATACTGGGGAGTAGGAGCATAGGTGTCATCAAATAATGGTAGGCAGGGACCATCTTAGCGTGGTTCTTAAGGTTCTGGTCTGATTGGCTCATGGGTTCCTCTATCATTGGGCAACTAAGGTACGTACCGGACCCTGTAAATGGGGTGACCAACCTAGCGAAGACGTGTATGCTGTGCAGCCCAGAACATGATCGGAGTCTATGAAGAGCTACCAGTTCCGTGAGTACGGAAAACATCTTGAGTCCATTGAACATCCCGAGCCTTCGCCGGAAGGGACGGAAGTCCTAGCCCGTGTCCTAGCATGCGGTGTATGTCATAGTGACGTACACCTTTGGGAGGGTGAGTACGACCTCGGAAATGAACGGAAACTAGATGCTAGAAGTGGACGAGGCTTACCCTTCACCTTAGGTCATGAGATTTGTGCCGAAGTAGTTCGAGTGGGGCCCGATGCGCCGGATACGCTGATCGGGAAACGGTTTGTGGTATTTCCGTGGATTGGGTGTGGAGCCTGCAATATCTGTGATCATCAAGCCGAACACCTTTGCCTTCGTCCTCGGGCTCTCGGGACTTTTGTGGATGGGGGGTATAGCGATCACGTGCTAGTTCCCGACCCGAGATACCTCTTCGATTTTGGCAATCTCGAACCAGAACTCGCGTGCACATATGCATGCTCAGGCCTCACTGCTTATAGCGCAGTGAAGAAAGCCATCGGACATCGTGGATCTCACATCGTGATAATCGGAGCAGGAGGCGTTGGCCTTTCAGCGTTAATGATCGTGAAAGCAACAACAGATTATGAAGTCATCGTAGCAGACATCCGGCAAGAAGCTCGGGATGCTGCAGAACAAGCAGGAGCAAGCCATACACTCGATGCAAACGATAAGAACGCTCACAGGCTCATCAAGAAAATCAGTGGTGGAGGAGCTTGTGCAGTTGTTGACTGCGTAGGATCTGAGGCATCTGCAAATCTAGGTATGAGAAGCCTCGCAAAGAGCGGCATCCTCATCATTGTGGGTCTCTTCGGTGGAGCCCTCCAGGTATCACTCCCACTCCTGCCACTTAAGGACATAACGATACGTGGATCTGATCTAGGCAGCCTCAGTGAGATGGGTGAATTGATGGAACTGGCTAGAGCGGGACGTATAGACCCTATCCCAATCGAGACTCGCGCTCTCGACCAGGCACAGCAAACTCTTTACGATCTCGCTGAAGGAAATTTAGTCGGTCGCGTCGTACTGGAGCCGTAACCACTTATTGATCCCACCGAGAACCTTATTGGAATCTTTATGGTACAAATTACAGCCCCTGGAGAGATAGCATTCCGCGAACAATTCAAGAGACTTGTATACCAAGTCCTTGCAGGATAGAGAGAGTCACCCGAAAACGAGACACGCTAAGTAGGTACACAGTAAACCCAATTTCCTGGAGCAAAAGCGTATTAATCTCCTTGATACCCTGCGGCTATTTTCGGAGATTGGGTTAGAAGTTGAACGGAGCTGACGTACAAGACCTTATCTCCCATAGAAAGCAATCTACTAACAAAATATGACCAAGCCGAAAAACGGAGTCTCCGAGGTTGGAGCTGGCGTAGAACCTGAGCCCGAAACAAATAGGATTTCAGTCGACCCAGATAGTCTTCCAACTATCCCGGCTGCAATGGAGTACGACTACACGAACTTCTATTTCGGGGCCGGGACTGATGCGTTCGCTCTGCTAGAGCCATTCGATGACTGGTGGGGGCAAGTTCATCCTGCAGGTTACTACCTCTACGAGCTGCCACTCCGCTCAGCCCCATCAACTCGAGTCGACGTTGAGGACACAAAAACAGGTGAGATACGACGGGGACTCGTCAATTTTGCCTCGTACAACTATCTGGGACTCTCATATAGGCCGGAAGTCAAGGAAGCAATCAAGGAAGCTGCTGAAATCTACGGAGGTGGGTCCTCGGGATCACCGATTTTGAGTGGCACGACACACCTGCATGAGCAGTTCTCCGCGGAAGTAGCGGCGTTTAAGGGTAAAGAAGCTGCGCTTATCTTCCCTACGGGCTACAGCGCCAATGTCGGGACGATCTCAGGATTGATGCGTTCGGGCGACTTGATCGTAGCCGATCAATACGCCCACGCCAGCATCGTCGACGGCATGATTCTATCGAAAGCCAAGTCCCGGTTCTTTAGACACAATCGGGCAGACGACCTCGATCGTAAATTGAAAGGATTCGACGGAAAGAAGCTGGTCATCGTTGAGGGCGTGTACTCCATGGACGGTGACGTTACAGCGCTGGCTGATATAGTCGAAGTGTGCCGTGCCCGCGGGGCTCGGATCATGATCGACGAAGCACACTCAGCCTTCGTATACGGTGCTACCGGAAAGGGTATAGTCGAAGACGTAGGGTTAGATGATGAGGTGGACATCCACCTCGGCACCTTCTCTAAGAGTCTTGGCGGACAGGGCGGCTACACCGCAGGCTCTCTCAAACTTATTAACTATCTCCGCGGTTTCTCGCGATCACGTTTCTTCTCTTGCGCTCTATCCCCAGTCGTGGTAGCTGGACTAAGAAAGGCTCTAGAAATCGCGAGCAACGAACCAGAACTCCGAACGAAACTCTGGGAAAACGTTGCTTATATGCAGAAATTGCTGGGTGATGCCGAAGTCCCAATCGGTGACTCTACCTCACAGGTAATTCCCATTATGGTCCGCGACGATGCGCGCGTGCTGGCAATGGGCGAGGAGCTATTCCGAGAGGGAGTGTACATTAACCCGGTCATCTATCCCGCAGTCGGCAAGCATAAATCACGGTTCCGAATGTCGATCTCAGCAGCACACACGTCGGAGGAACTTGAAGAGGGCGCAGCCGTGATCGTGCGCGTCCTGCAGAGGTTCGGCATATGTCCTTAGGGAGCTATCACTTCCATACAGGGGTCAGCGCCTTCTTTGAGATGGAGACAGCAGACGCCCGCGCACTCTTGCCCCAACATCTTGAGCCTATCGAGGTGCGCCATCAACGGAGTGTGCTTTCTGTCACAGCCTTCCTCTTCGATGATAGTGTCGTGGGCCCTTACACTGAGATCATGTTCTCGGTAATCGTTCCACCGACTGTGGCTCAATTGGGTCCGCACGCAAAGGCAGGATTCTTCCCCTTCCTTGCTGCCACAAGTTCAGAGGAGGCCCGACGCATCAAGTCTGAGCGCTTTCATTTTCCCTATCATGAAGAAGACATCAAGGCGCAGTTCATCGAGAGAGAAGGCCGCATGCGTGTGCGGGTCTTCGGAGGAGAAGATCCAGTTGTTGACATGAGTGTAACCCGAGGCACTTGGGAAACCACCACGCTTTTACTTCAGGGTTACATGATGAACGGATCCGAGCGTCTTAGAACAACACTTCAAATCACTGGTGAATATACGGTTCATGAAAATGAACAGGGTGAGATGACGCTCTTTCCGCACGCCATGATCGCCAAGCACTTTCCGGGCGAAGTCTCTGCTTATCCGTTCCGTGAAACTTGGCTCAAGAATGGAACTGAGGTCTTCCACAAACTGGAAACCTTTTAGTTCAAACTCCGCGTTCAGAATCAGACTTTTGAAGAAAGGCACGCTATCTCTCGTAGTAGTAGTTCACTTAGGGAGTATCGTTTGCAACCTGAAAGGCAAGGGAGTCATATGGTGCGACCAGATAGAATTCTATTGAGCTTCATTCTGCTCCTTGCCTTTTCAGGACCCGTGTTAGTCGCACAGGAAGACGAGGGATTAGTTGGTAGTTGGCGTGGAGGACTTCAGGTCGGAGGTGGAGTTTCCCTGACCATTGTTTTCAATATTAGCCAAGACGCTGGCGGCGCATTCACCGGTACAATGGACAGCCCAGACCAGGGTGCAGTTGGTATCCCGCTGACCAGTGTAAGCATCGAAGGCAACAGCGTAACTGTTAGTATTGAAGCCGCCCAAGGCACCTATACAGGGACTCTATCAGACGAAGGAGATCAGCTTTCTGGTATCTGGAATCAGGGTCCAGCCTCGCTAGCGCTCACACTCGTAAAGGGTGATCCGTCTCCACCACCGGAGCGACCACAGGAGCCTGGTCCTCCTTATCCGTACAGCACCGAGGAAGTGACGTTTAGGAATACTGACGCGGGGATTGATTTAGCTGGAACCCTTACTATCCCAGATGGTCTTGGGCCATTTCCCGGGGTTGTGCTGGTCAGCGGATCAGGGCCTCAAGATCGGAATGAATCCTTGATGGGCCACAAGCCATTCTTGGTCTTAGCAGACCACTTAAGCCGCCGAGGAATCGCCGTTCTACGTTTTGATGACCGTGGAGTGGGCTCATCCGGTGGGGAGTTCGGAACAGCCACCTCGGAGGATTTCACAGAGGATGCGCTAGCAGGAGTTTTATACCTTGAAGTCCAGGACCGTGTCGCGGAAAATCAAGTCGGTATAGTCGGTCATTCAGAGGGAGGCCTCATCGCGCCCCTAGCTGCGATTCGGTCCGAAAGAGTCGCTTACATCGTCATGCTGGCCGGACCGGGGGTACCCGGTATCGATATCCTTGTTGCTCAAGGACAACTCATTAATCGAGCTGCCGGTATGCCCGAGTTGCTAGTCGAATCAAACAGCCGTATCCAGCTCGCTCTAGCGGACATAGTGAGAAGAGAGCCTGATCCAGAAAAAGCTGGCCCACTAATGCGCGTGGTAATGCGAGACGAGCTTGAGAACCTTCCACCCGATATCAAGGAGGCCCTTCCGGAGTCTCAGGTTGGCGATGTAGCAATTAACACAACCGTTAATCAGATCAACTCTCCTTGGTTCCGCTTCTTCTTAAACCATGATCCGCGACCCGTACTAGAGCAAGTTTCTGTTCCCGTGCTCGCGATCTTCGGTGAGAAGGACCTTCAAGTACCTCCCGAACTGAATGTCTCTGAAATCGAAGCAGCCTTCGAGCGTGGGAATAACGAAGCCGCGACGGTTCGAGTTCTAGCAGGTCTGAATCACCTGTTTCAACAAGCGGAATCAGGTGCCCCTTCGGAGTATCAGCAGATCGAGGAAACCTTTAATCAGAGCGCCCTAGAACTCATTAGCTCCTGGATCCTTGAACACTTCCCAGCCCCGAAGCTAGACACGTTGAATTAGACTCCTAACAGACTGGTCAGTTATCTGACTTCCTGCTAAACCGGTTTCTAAATCTCTAGCTCACCCCTGCTATCACCATTAGCGTAACTGATGCCCGCACGCCCACAGGATTTAATCTTTACGCTCTACGGTGAATACCTGCTGCACCGGAAGGAACCGATATGGGTCGGAAGCCTTATCGCACTCCTGCAACCTTTTGACCTCTCGGAAGGAGCCGTGCGTACTGTTCTTTCTCGGATGGCTCGAAAAGGGTGGCTCAAGACCCACCGCACAGGGAAGCACTCCTTTTACGATCTTGCCCCAAAGGGTCGGCAACTTCTGGAGGATGGCGAGGATCGCATCTTCCATCCCTCATGGGACAATCCGTGGGATGGTTCCTGGTTCCTGATCGCCTATTCGATTCCGGAGGACATTCGCCACTTACGAGACCGGCTCCGGGATCGTCTTGCATGGCTTGGCTTTGGTTCGCTGGGAAACGGGCTGTGGATCTCGCCTCACGATGTAGAAGAACAAGTCCAAAGGGTTGCGAAACAACTGAAGATTGAGCGACATCTCGAGTGCTTTCAAGCTCGCCGTGTTAACAAGCAGGATGTCCAGGAACTCGTAGCAAAGTGTTGGGATCTTGCAACGGTAAATCAGCAATACTTAGCCTTTTCTGGTCGCTGGCAATCGGAACTGGAGAGGTGCAGCGCCGGTGTCCCGACAGGTGATGTGACACACGAGGAATGCTTCGCGGTACGCTTTGACTTAATTCATGAATATCGGGCATTCCCGCTTATAGACCCTTATTTACCTCGATCTCTCTTACCTGAAAAGTGGAATGGCGAGGATGCGACTAAGTTATTCCATATATTACACGAAATCCTCAAAGGGCCCGCCGATTCTTATGTCGACCAGATCTTGAATACGGAACGATTATGACCCTGACTGGACATATCTATTTGAAGGTAACAACCTCAGTACTCATCCTGTGTATAGCTTGTTCAGCACCCGATATTGGACGGAAAGACCGTGCGGCTGAAGGATATCTGAAGATCATAGCCGCTGAAATCAATCGGCCAACTAATGGGCCTGACCTCGAGTTCTTGATAAGGGCCACCAGCTACAGAGATGTGTTTCTGCGACGATCAGCTGTGCGTGCCCTTGGGCGGCTGGAAAACCCGGCACTAATCAATGACCTCGCGCATCATTTAGAGGACTCGGAAGCCGAAGTCCGGGTGGAAGCCGTAAATGCTCTGGCACAGGCCGTACACCGTAGTGACGGAGCACCAGTCCTGGAAATATTCTTGGCCAGGATAGGATCAGAACATGACGAGAGAGTCTTGGGTGCGTTCGCTCGATCGCTGGGCCGGCTACGCCTGGGTGATGAAAATCAAGGCTCGGCCCTGGAACTATTGCTTAATCTTAGCAATCTCGATCCCGTGCAAATTCCACCAAATCTAGCTGAAGGGCTAGCTCTTGGACTTGAAGCATTAGCGAGAAGATCTGGAGGCGAACTACTCAGTGACCGAGCAAAAGGCCAGTTGGTCAGCATGCTTCGCTACCGATCTGCGGACGAACAGACCGCAGCGCGAGTAAGAGCACTAGCGCTACTAACGCTACGGCACGCTGAAGCCATAACCGAACGCTATGTTGACGAAAGTCTTAGGGACCCGGATCCAGATGCTAGGAGAGTTGCGGCTGCATCCCTAGACCTTATGCCACCTGCACTGCGCACCGAGTTCACGCGACGGGCCATCGGAGATCAATCATTGCGCGTGAGTGTTGAAGCGATCAGACAACTAGCAAGACATCCCAGCGACATCCTCAAATGCCAGTGGTTGAGTACTGCTTTAGAGGAAACGGACATTCGACCCATCAGGGCACTGGCGCTTGAGGCATTAGGAGAACCGTGTCCGGATGTTTCAGCCCAACAGAAAATCCTAATGGATGCCGTATCAGAAATTGGCGTAACAAATTCTACGGAGTGGCTGGCCCCTGCCCGGGCGCTTGTCTCGCTCGCAAGCATCGCACCAAAACTTGCCGAAGCTGCTCTCCCACAATTCTTGGAACATGAGAACTCATTCGTCCGAAGCTATGCAGCCACTGCCGCTGCCCTCCTCGGACAAACTGATGTACTACGGGTACTCTCTGGGGATCCAATTCCGAATGTGCGTACAGCTGCAATCCAACTCCTCGCTGCCCGAGATTCGGAGCCGATTGATGAGCTGTTGGTCAGCCAACTCTCTACAGATGACCCACAACTTCTAATAACAGCCACACGCCTCCTCGAAAATTCCCCGCTAGGGCTTCAGGTAGCTTCGGCAACTCTTTTGGCGTTTGAGCGGGTCTCAGCCAGTCAACGCGAAACATCGCGTGATGCCCGTCGAGCTTTACTGGAGCGTATCAATGAGTTCGGGGATGCTACAATGATAAGCCGGCTCGAACCCTTCCTTCGGGACTTCGACCCTCAAGTCGCCGCGGACGTCGCAAGCATACTAGAGCGTTGGTCTGGTCAATCGAGACAGCCTAACCCAGAGCCCCTTCCACGCAGTGACCTACCGAGCCCGGATGAACTAGATGAACTCAGGCACTCTGAGGTAATTCTCCATATGCAGACGGGTGGTCAGATCGTTATCCAGGCCCTCCCCGATGTTGCGCTCACTAACGCCCAACGCTTCGTACGGCTCGCGAATGAGGGCTACTTCGATGGGCTCACCTTTCATAGGTGGGAGCCGGACTTTGTGATCCAAGGTGGCAGCCCGGGTGCAAACGAGTACTCCGGTGATGGCTCCTACACCAGGGACGAAGTTGCTCTACTACCGCACTGGCGTGGCACGGTAGGACTGTCTACGCGTGGCCACGACACTGGCGATGCACAGATTTTTATCAACCTGGCCAACAATGTCCGACTCAACCACGACTACACGATCTTCGGGCTTGTAGTCGATGGAATGGAGGAAGTAGTTGACTTAGTCGTTGAAGGTGACGTCATCACACGGGCGGAGGTGCGCGTCGGTACTTAGAAGACTGAACAACCCCACGTATCGAAAGACCAGTTGCCCCAAGGCATAAACCACCTCTATTCTGGCCTCTGTCAGGCCAAGCGTTAGAACGTAGCGATATTCCATTATCAGCTTCGCTCTGAAAACCCACCGTAACGAGGAAACCTATGCAGCTCTACACGAAAATCCTGATCGGCCTCATAGGAGGTGCGGTTGTTGGTGCAATCGCGAATATCGGCGGCATCACATGGTTACAGGACTTCCTGGGTACCGCGGAGATACTCGGAACCGCGTTCATCAACCTCATCACGATGATCGTGATCCCACTCGTCGTCGCTAGCCTGCTCGTAGGTACAGCCTCACTTGGTGATCTTAGAAAACTCGGACGAATTGGAGGGAAAACGCTGGCGTATTACATGATTACGACAGCCGTAGCCGTAACAATCGGACTCGGGCTCGCCAACCTCATAAAACCTGGTGCGGGTGTGTCCGAGGAGACACGGATTGAGCTAACGGAGCGCTACGGTGGAGATGCGGAAAGTCGCATGGATATCGCGGAGAACGCTCCAAGTTGGAAGGACACCTTACTCCGCGTAATTCCGAGAAACCCGGTTCGCGCAGCCGCAGACATGGACCTCCTCCCCCTCATTTTCTTCACAATCTGCTTTGGGGCAGCCCTAACGGTGATCGTACCTGAGCGAAAGGATGCTGTACTCACTTTTTTCCATGGCGTTAATGACACCTCCATGGTCCTGATCAACTGGATCATGGAGCTTGCCCCATACGCGGTCTTCGTCCTAATAGGGTCAGTCGTAGCAAACTTTGGCTTCGATCTCCTGCAAGGCCTGCTGAATTACACACTTGTTGTCATGCTAGGACTTGGCTTGCACGCGTTAGGAACGTACGGGCTGATTGTCCGGTTCCTCGCCGGCCTGAATCCAATGAAGTTCTATCCAAAGATCGCCGCGGCACCCTTGCTCGCTTTCTCGACTTCATCATCAAATGCCACACTTCCGCTGACGATCAAAACAGCAGAAAACAAAGTCGGTGTCTCCAAGGAAGTGGCTAGTTTCGTCCTGCCACTCGGCGCGACGATCAACATGGACGGAACTGCGCTCTACCAGGCTGTAGCCGTGCTGTTCATCGCCCAGATATACGGAATTGATTTGGGATTAGCAGAGCAGATGATCATTGTGCTAACTGCTACTCTTGCTTCCGTAGGCGCAGCCGGTGTGCCGTCTGCAGGTATTATCACACTCATCATCGTGCTGAATTCAGTAGGAATGGGGGAGCACGTGCAGGCCGGTATAGCGCTCATTCTTGGAGTTGACCGGATTCTCGACATGATCCGGACTTCAGTGAACGTGACAGGGGATCTGACATGCTCTGCGGTCATCGCGCGCAGCGAAGGAGAATCTCTCATGCTTCCTGCTACAGCGTTGAGTGACTGAGTCAGACTACCTGTGTTAAGGCACGGTTAGTACAAAAGGCCCCGACGGACTGCTTCCGCCGGGGCCTTTTGATTAGAATTTCGCCGCTAGGTTAATCAGTCCTCGCCACCCGAGATCACTTCAAGCACAATGGGCCCAGAATGAAGATTGGATTAGTTGGCTTTGCCGGATCAGGCAAGACGACGGTGTTCAATACAATGACAGGATTAGACGTTCCGGTCGGATACGGTGGTGACGTTCGTCTCGGTACTGTTCGTGTGCCAGATAAACGAATCGATGCTCTTACGAAGATATTCTTACCACAGAAGAAAACCTACGCAGAAATATCATTCTGCGACGTTCCTGGTGAACACGGATCACATAAGAAGGGATTATCCCCTCGTGGGCTCCAACAAATCCGTGATCAAGAAGCTCTCTGCCTAGTGCTGCAGGACTTCAACAATCCGGCACTGGAAGGAGCCGCTGATCCACTCTTGGACTTGGAATCCTTCCATACAGAATGCGTCTTTGCTGATCTCGAAATTGTCGAGAAACGTCTCGACAGAGCTCGCAAGGAACGAGCAGACACGCATGAGATCGCCACATTCGAACTCGCCTTGGCCAACCTTGAAGAAGAACGCCCACTCCGCCTTATCCCTGATACAGACCTAGATCGGTCTCTCATTAAGGGATACGGGATCCTGTCCGATCGCCCTTTACTTGTTGTGGTGAACCGTGATGAAGAGCACGCAGCTGATCCTCTTACCGGACGGTTGGACGCTCGAATCAGGGAATTCGGTGCCGCAGGCCTTACCCTGTGCGCTAGCATAGAGGCCGACATCGCCAGTATGGAACCAGCGGACCAAGACGAGTTTCTTGCTGATCTAGGCCTCAAAGAGTCAGCATTATCACGATTTATTAGATCGGCCTACGACCTTCTTGATCTTATTTCCTTCTTCACGGTAGGGGAGGATGAGGTTCGGGCATGGACGATCCGCCGTGGTACAAATGCACACCGAGCCGCCGGAAAGATTCATTCTGACTTGGAACGAGGATTCATTCGAGCAGAAGTGACACCCTATGAAGTGTTTATGGATTATGGTTCCGAGGCAGCAGTAAAAGACGCCGGGAAACTCCAGGTGGAAGGCAAGAACTACCTTGTCTCTGATGGCGACATCATGCACGTAAGGTTCAACGTGTAGGAATCCGCTAGTCAGGTGAAAAACCAATGTATTAGGATTGAAAACCATGTTAAAAACGTCTGAGCCCTTTCAATCCAACCCGGTCGCAATAAGATTGCACCAGCCTACGCTCACTCAGGAGGAAATATGGATCGCCGAGGTTTCGTAACTACTGGGCTAGCCGCAAGTATCGCGGGAGTCAGCGGGGGTGGCGGCACCCTTGCGGCAATGTTAGACCGTACGCCGGGTTGGCGGACTGGCAAAACACTTGCCGATGGAACGGTCAAACTCAGCTCGAATGAGAACCCTCTGGGTCTATCACCGGATGCGCGTGAAGCAGTTATCGAATCCCTTGTCGATGCCAACCGGTATCCCGGGGACTATCGAGGCCCACTAATGGAGGAACTGGCCCGTTACCTAGACGTTAAGGTCAATAACTTAACGCTCGGCTTTGGCTCAACTGAGATCCTTCAGATTGCAGTGCAGGCATTCCAGGGACCAAACACACCGTTGATTATAGCGCAGCCTACGTTTGAGGACATCTCAGACTATCAGGACACCATGCCCTTCGAGGTCGAAGCGATCCCGCTGACCAAAGACTTGCAACATGATATCGGTCGCATGCGCGAATCTGCGATGCGTCGTCCATCGGTCGTGTATTTTTGTAATCCGAACAACCCGACGGGAACGATCACATCGTCACGTGATATCGATGCATGGATCGCTGAAGCCCCTGAGACCACGACCTTCCTCATGGACGAGGCGTATCTCGAGTATGCTTCGGACGACTCTTTCTGGCCCGCAATGAAGTGGATCGAAGAGAAGCCGAACGTCATCGTCATCCGAACATTCTCGAAAATCTTCGCAATGGCAGGGCTTCGATTGGGTTATGCAGTATCCCATCCGACGACGGCCAGACGACTCAATGAGCACACAGTCCAGAACAGCCCGAGCGTCGTTGCAGGTGCAGCAGGTATAGCGTCGCTCAAGGACAAGGACTTGGTAAACCGTGCAGTCACGATGAACGCAGAGTCCAAGGATATCGTGCACCAGACTTTAGACGGGTTAGGACTCGACTACCTTCCGACGAACACCAACTTCATCATGCACCGAATTAAAGGTGACCTTGGGGAATACAGAAACCGGATGGCCGATGAAGGGCTGCTGGTTGGTCGTGATTTCCCGCCAATGCTCGACTACAACCGGCTTTCATTTGGTCTTCCGAATGAAATGGACCGCTGGGCTGAAGCCATCAAGGGTTTCCGTAAGAAAGGCTGGATCTAAGCTTCTTCGGTAGAGGCATCAAAAGAAACGGTCGCGGTGGCTCGCTCAAGCGAGCCGCAGCGACCGTTTCGCTTACTCGGATATCACGCCCGGTGTGAGATCATTTGCCAAAGCTCTTCACGGTCAAGAGACAGTTCTTCCATCGCCTGAAAGGCGATCAGGTCCAGCCGATCCGCGATCGATCTACCTATGAGCCTCTCCAAGAAGCGCACAGGATAGTCCAGGTCCCAGTCCAGGAAGGGCTCCGGCCCATCTCCTAGATTTTGTAAGATTCGGATAACGAGATAAGAATCATCCAGAAGACCCGGGAGTCCCTGCGTCATCTCTGGAATCAAATCGAAGGGCTGTAGATAATAGCGCTCAGCACAATCGAGCAGAGGGTTCACGACCGACGATAGACCCTGATCCTCTGCTTGTTGCCGAGCACTCGCTAGAAATACCGGTACTGATTCAATAACCTCGAGTGCGACTTCAACCGCCTCCTCTCTATCTCTCCTGTCAGCCTCCGGTAACATCTTGGCAACATAGTGCTGGAGTGTTTCGCGACCATTCCGAGCCTTTGCGCTCTCAATGACTGCAAGAATATCCGGGATGGATTCCCCAAGTGTCATCGGAGATCCGCCCGACGCAGCCTGAGGCTGTTCCCAATCACAGTCACTGAACTAAGTGCCATGGCCAGGGCAGCAAGGATTGGGTGTAGTGATCTCAACATCATGGGTAAGAAAGTTGCTGAGTAGAGGGCGCCGGCTGCTACCGGAATCAGCACCACATTATAGAAGAAAGCCCAGAATAGATTCTGCTTGATCGTGTGCATGGTTACCCGACTCAATGCGAGCGCAGTAACCACGGATCTCGGATCTCCTCCCATCAACGTCACGTCAGCAGCTTCAATTGCCACGTCCGTACCGGTACCAATAGCGATACCAACATCTGCCTGAGCCAAGGCCGGAGCATCGTTGATTCCATCACCAACCATCGCAACAACGTGGTCCGCCTGGAGTTCCCGAATGACATCACACTTCTGGTGCGGAAGGATTTCCGCCTTGACCTCATGGATACCAATTCTTGCAGCAATTGCTTCTGCGGTAGCGGTTTGATCACCGGTTAGCATAATCACATGTAACCCACGGTCCCGAAGATCGCGCACCGCGTCTGCTGATCCTTCTTTGAGTGTGTCGGCGGCACCGAGCACTCCTCGTGCCTGACCGTCGATCGCAACCCACAAGGGGGTAGCGGCTCCAGCTACGATAATCTCCATCGCTGATTCAAGCGCCGCGAGGTCGATATCTCGGTTTGCCATAAGAACTTGGTTTCCAACCAAGACTTCTGCACCCCCTATCATCGCCTGCACACCCTGACCGGGAATTGCCCTAAACGAGTCGGGTTTGGTCAGGTTCAAAGATCTTCTTCGGGCCTCACGGAGCACGGCTTCACCTAAGGGATGTTCACTCATCAATTCCGCAGATCCGGCAAGATGCAGGAGTTCCGCTTCATCACTATCCAGGGTGATGACAGACTGGATCTCTGGTTCACCCCGCGTCAGGGTCCCCGTCTTGTCAAATACCACTATTTCAAGCTGCCTAGCACGTTGGAGTGCCTCTGAACTCCGAAACAGGATTCCCTGGCGGGCCCCCCTGCCGGTTCCAACCATCACCGCTGTCGGGGTGGCTAAACCAAGGGCACAGGGACAAGCGATCACAAGAACTGCCACCAAACGCACAAGAGCTACAGAGAAATCAGCGCCAACCAAGGTCCACCAAACAAGGAAGGTCAGGACCGCAAGAATGATTACTGTTGGGACAAAAACACCGGCAACCTGGTCTGCTAACCGTTGGATCGGAGCCTTGCTCCCTTGAACTTCCTGCACGAGTCGAATGACCTGAGCAAGCGCAGTATCGGCTCCAACCTTTGTAGCTCTGAAGTGAAAGGCTCCCGATTTATTGATGGTCGCACCCACAACGACATCCCCTGGGCCCTTCTCGACCGGCATACTTTCCCCTGTCAGCATGCTCTCATCAATGGAAGACAGGCCGTCGACAACCTCCCCATCTACCGGTATGCGCTCGCCGGGACGTACAAGCAATAAGTCGCCAACTACGACGTCTGCGATAGGTATGTCATACTCAACACCCTGACGAACCACCCGAGCTGTATTTGGCTGAAGTCCTATGAGCTCCCTTATCGCCTCACTCGTCTCCCCTTTAGCTTGGACTTCCAGAAGCTTGCCGAGTTTGATCAAAGTGATGATGAGTGCAGCGGTTTCGAAGTAAACATGTTCACCTGCCAAAGTGCTTCCAGCAGTGAGCATTACAACAATGACCACCGAATACAGGTAGGCGACTGTGGATCCTAAGGCGACGAGCAAATCCATGTTCGCCGAGCCAGCCCGGAGGGCCTTCCAGCCGCCCACGTAGTAATCCCAGCCAACGTATACCTGAACCGGGCTCGCAAGAACGAACATCAGCCAGTTCACCCAATGTGCATAAGCCCAGGAACCCAGAAACCCAAAGTCTCGAGCCATACTGAGTACGAAAAGTGGACCTGCGAACCCTACCCCTATCCAGAACTTTCTGGTTTGGTTTTGTAGTTCCCTTTGCCGAGCCGCCGCTTCAACATCATCGAGTTCGTCTGGATCTGCCTGCAAAACTCCATATCCCACCCGCTCGACCACAATGCTCAAATCCTCAAGGGTTAGGCCTCCTGGTGACAATTCCACTACGGCGCGCTCAGTTGCGTAATTCACCGAGGCACCAGTAACCCCTTCGGTCCGGCACAATGCTCGCTCAACCGTAGCTGCGCAGTTCGCGCATGTCATCCCAGTGATCGGAAGTGTGAGTTGTCGAGTACTGGAGGAGTCTGTCTTCATGCCAGTTTCATATATTGACGCCTTACTGAACCCGAGGCTAACCAGCTGGTGGGTAGTTGATCTGCCTCATTAATCCCTCGATTTCTTGCCAATTCGTTTTCTCAGAATTCCACGAAATCGTAACGTCACGGGTGTCATGCCTGCCTTCAACCGATAACACTCCTTCGATTTCGGTAACCTCTCTCGCAATAGCTGCCACACAATGCCCGCAGCTGATGTTAGGTACCTGAACCGTTCGATTCTTCATCAACATTTTCTCCTCAAGCTTTGCTACTCGCCTCGAAAACCTGGATTAGTTCTCCGAGAATCTGTTCCTTTTGTGAGTTCCCCGTTCCTTGAATTGCGTTGGTCACACAGTGGTGTAGATGCTGATCGAGCATTCGACTGCTCACCTTCTTGAGAGCCCTCTGGATCGCCAAGATTTGATTGACCACATCAATACAGTACGCTTCCTCCTCAACCATGCGTCCAATACCCCGAACATGACCCTCTACGCTCTTTAGTCGCTGCAAAATGTCCGCCTTCCGCTCATCCGTCATCCAGACCCGCCTTATACCATAAGTACGATCTAAGCATTTATCCCCCCCCCCATGGGGGGGGGATGATGTCATCGCAGAAAGATAGGCAGACGTTGGTGTCAGTCAACCACTCCTTGTGGCATTATTCATGACTGAACACCTTTTGTTCATGTCATTTATCTCTTCCATAAAGACCCTCCTTACCCTCGGAAGAGGGGTTACCGGTGGGCTTCCCGACGCTACTGAAGGCAAGGATCCTATCAACCTCTTCCGGGTCTGGTTTGAAGCCGCCAGGAAGTCGGGAATCTTACTTCCAGAGGCAATGTCACTTGCGACAGCCACCCCGGATGGGAGCCCTTCAGTCAGGATGGTCCTTTTAAAGGATGTCGACCTCCACGGATTTGCGTTCTATACCAATTATGGAAGTCAAAAAGCCTCTGAAATGGACGAAAACCCCCAGGCAGCCCTCTGCTTTCACTGGCCAATCTTACAAAGGCAAGTCCGTATATCAGGTAAAGTCGAGAGAGTCTCGGAAGATGAAAATAGGGATTATTTTGTAACGCGCTCGCGGGCAAGCCGGATAGGCGCGTGGGCTTCAAAGCAGAGCAAGAATCTTTCTGACCGAGCAGAACTGGAAGCCCGAGTCCGGGATTATAGTGAAAAGTTCTCTGGTGATAATGTTCCACTACCTATGTTTTGGGGTGGCTACCGCCTCGAGCCAGATCAAATTGAATTCTGGCAAGGACGGGCAGACCGACTGCATGACCGGATAGTCTTCAAGCGATCTCCAGGCGGATGGGAAAGCGAGAGGCTTTATCCCTAAAGCTATCCTGATCAGCTGATCGGAGCCCTCGGCACTTTCTCATCACGCATCGCAGCATGGTATAGGAACGTCGCCAACACCACGGCAGCCTGAGCTAAATCCTCCTCACTCAGTCTCTCGTAAAAGTCCGCATTTGTGTGGTGCGTTCTTACGTCGTAGCCCTGATAATCCTGTAGTGAGTTGAAGCCGGGAAGGCCCGCACGTGTGAATGACAGATGATCCGTACTACCGATATTGTCCATCAGGTTCTTACGGGCTCCGATATCATTCAAAGGTTCAAGCCAGGCATCAAAGACCGCTTTAGCTGCTGCGTTCTGCTCCATGTACCAACCATAGATCGCACCCGTCCCAGGGTCATGGTTGAAGTAGACAGAGAGGTTCTGACGGTTATCAGGGTTGTCTTCACCCAGATGCCTCGCGACATACTCCCGAGAACCGTGCAGACCCTGCTCCTCAGAACCCCAAAGTGCCACACGTATCGTTCGCCGCGGCTCTACCCCTAGGTCTTCCAGAATTCGCATCGCTTCCATAACCGAAGCCACTGCATCGGCATTATCCGAAGCGCCCGTAGCGGAGTGCCAAGAATCCAAGTGCGCTCCGACCATAACAACTTCGTCCCCGATCTCTGGATCAGCACCTGGAATCTCAGCGAGAACGTTATAACCCCTGGTGTCGTCATCGTGGAATTGTCCTTCGATTGCAATCCTCAGGCTAACTGACTCTCCGGCCTCAATCATGCGAACAATCATATTGTAGTGTTCAGAAGCTAGGATCACCGTTGGGGAAGCAGTCTCTGGGTTATCCCGACCAAGCACAAAAATTGTCCCATGTTGTCCCTGGTTGGGTCGGAGCACTGCGCCGACACCGATATCGTGGAGAAGCTGTGCGAGCGTACCTCTGTCCGCTGGAGTCTGAGTTGGCAGGGACCGAGGTGCACCAATCCGCACCTGCTCCTCATAGTCAGCGGGCTGAAGCCTATCCTCCTCTATGAATCCTTCCTGTGGCTGTGCGATAAGCACGGCTTTACCACGTAACTCTGACCCGCGAGTGCGTAAATCATCTGTTGTCCAATCCCCGATATACACGGGAAGCCCCTCCACAATCCCATCGGTACTGGGTGTCCAAGCTTCAGGGTACCCGAAAAGCGGGAAGTATCGCGGACTCCTCATTTCAAGCGTGAGCCCTTCAAGTGTCCAGCCACGACCGAAGTCCCATGACTCTAAATGAGCATTTTCAAGCCCCCATTCCTCGAATTTTATTACACCCCAGTCTGCTGCTCGCTTGTACGCCGGCGTCGCCGAAAGACGAGGCCCAATTACATTTGTCAGATAGTTGAAATGCTCCATTACCTCTGATCGCTCTAGACCTTCATCCTTGATCCGCTCGATCATCGCCAGATCTACTGGCTCCTGCGCTCCGAGGGGGATGACCAGCGCTGATGGGTTTGAAGGGGTTTGAAGGCGTTTGAAATCGTAGTCAGTGTAATCAGTGCTCGCTTCATGGATGCGTCTCCGTGAGGGTCCGCCGGAAAGATGCCGTGAAGTACTGTATCACGCGAGCATACTTGTCTGCAGCGGTAAGCCCCCTCCCTTTCTCAGGAGAAAATCAACCGAGTGGAGGGTGAGAATCGTGGCTGATAGATATTTCACGCTGGACACGATCTCTTTTATGGCAGAACTAGCTGAGCACAATAATCGTGAATGGTTCTCAGCAAATAAGACAAGGTACGAAGATCTGGTGAAGGATCCCGCCCTTCGCTTCATCGAAGCCTTTGCGGCAGAGCTCAAAAACATTAGCCCGCACTTCCTGGCTACACCCCGGTCTCTATTCCGGATCTATCGCGACGCTCGTTTCTCTAGAGACAAGAGTCCTTACAAGACCTGGACGGGCATCCAGTTCAGACATGATGCATCAAAGGATGTCCATGCCCCCGGATATTATCTGCACATAGAGCCAGGGTCTATTTTCGTGTCGCTCGGTGTATGGCATCCCGATCCACCGTCGCTCCGTGCGATCCGGGAGCATATCGTTGCAGGGCCCCGCTCATGGAAGAAGGCGTCGCAAAACAAACAATTCTCAGATGCATTCAGACTGTCAGGGGATCGCCTTAAACGTCCGCCCAAGGGCTTTGAGCCAAGTCACGAATTGATCGAGGAACTGAAGTGGAAGGATTACATCGCAGCGAAAGATGTTTCGCAGTCTTTCTTGACCGATGCAGCACTTCCACAGGAGCTTGCAAGAATATTCAAGATCGGTACACCACTAATGAAGTTCCTCTGCAGTGCATTAGCTGTACCGTTCTAGATTACGGACATATCCGGTCTGAGCGTTGGGCCCAGGTCGGCGTCGTAAAACGAACACTGGGGAACTCATGAACTTGGGCATACAAGCCGCACTCGCTCTCTTCCCAATCGCACTCGGGGGGGCACTGCTGATCGGCTTCCGTATCGCTGCCAAACACGCCATGCCTGCTGCCTACATTGCTGCCGTCGCTGTAGGATTCATAGCGTGGCAGATGACGCCTTCTCGGGTGGCAGCGGCCTCGATCGAAGGGCTCTTCATCAGCTTCGATCTACTGTTCATCATCTTCGGTGCAATCCTGCTGCTACACACACTTGAGCGCTCCGGGGGGGTCGCCGCTATCAAACGCTCTTTCCACGGCGTGAGTGATGACCGCCGTGTCCAGATCGTGATTGTAGCTTGGCTCTTTGGATCTTTCATCGAAGGTGCGGCGGGCTTCGGCACTCCAGCTGCCGTGGCAGCCCCACTCCTGGTCGCACTCGGATTTCCCGCAGCGACTTCGGTGATGCTCGGCATGATGATCCAGAGCATGGCCGTCACGTTTGGAGCTGTCGGAACACCTATCCTCGTAGGTGTTCAGAACGGTCTCGGTGGCGAGGCTTTCATGGCTGACCTGACTGCTGCCGGTCTCACGATGAATGGCTTTCTTCGCCTCGTGACCGCGAAGGTCGTCATACTCCATGCTATCGCCGGGTTCCTTATTCCCACATGGATGGTCATCATGACGACGCGCTTCTTTGGCGCGAATAAGTCATGGACCGAAGGGCTTTCCATCCTGCCGTTCACGATCTTTGGAGGACTCGCGTTCGCGATCCCTTACATTCTTTTTGGGACTTTCCTTGGACCCGAATTCCCATCCCTCCTCGGAGCACCGGTGGGCCTCATTATCGTCGTTTGGGTAGCGCGCCAAGGATGGCTCCTTCCTGACGACACATGGGATTTTCCCGAACGCAGGACCTGGGATCAGTCCTGGATCAGTGGTTTGGAGGAAGAACTCGCTGACGTGCCAGAGGGACGGGGAATCTCTACCGCGATGGCCTGGACACCCTATGCACTTCTCGGTGTGATTCTCGTAATCACGAGGCTTGAAACGATACCAGGCACGGAGATCCTGGTACCAGTTCGCGGATGGCTCCAGTCGGTCGCCATCACATGGCCTGATATTCTCGGATCCGGGATCACCGCTTCCACCACACCACTATATCTACCAGGCTTTGTATTGCTGGTCGTCGTGGCCATTACGGCGGTTCTGCATCGAATGGAAATATCAGAACTGACCGAAGCTATGAAGTCGTCTACCAAGGTCTTAGTGGGCGCCGGTATAGTGCTGTTATTCACTGTTCCTATGGTACGCGTCTATATCAACTCAGACGTGAACGGTGCAGGTATCGCATCGATGCCGCTCGCCATGGCTGAGTGGGTGGCTCAGAACGTCGGACAGGTATGGCCTTTCTTCGCCGGGGTAACCGGAGCGCTGGGCGCCTTCATCGCCGGATCAAACACGGTCAGCAACCTTACGTTTGCAGCTTTCCAGTACGGTGTCGCTGAGCGCCTAGCCATGTCGACTGTCATGATCGTTTCACTCCAGGCGGTGGGTGCGGCCGCAGGGAATATGATCGCCATCCACAACGTCGTCGCCGCATCTGCAACCGTAGGCCTTCTTGGCAAAGAAGGTGACACGTTACGGAAGACAATTCTCCCTACGATCTACTATCTACTCGTATTGGGTGTCCTAGGACTCTTAGCAATTCACGTCCTGGGGGTGACCGACCCCCTTATGGGATCTGGTTGATCGGCTCTAGGGCCGGATGAGTACCGCAGAGTAGCCCTGAAGCTAGAACTCTTAGCGGTTGATGCTACTTCCGTAGGGCAGCCGCCATGCCGTCAGCTGCATATTCGATACAGCGTTCCCCTATTTTGAGACTCATACCCTGGGCGTCCCCTAGGACACCGTTCGGAGTAACCGCACGAAATCCGTCCCTGAAAATCCGCTCAGATAAGGCGTCATCGAAGTCTGCCAGGTAGCCCTCTTCTGCCAGATCTTCACGCACCAGATCTGGCCTGATACAGAGCATCTCTGAACTCTCTGCAATGTCCGCATGTCCACCTACGCGAGTGACAAATTCGGGTGCCTCAGATGCAACCGCACTCTTCCAGCATTGCATGAAGCCAACCAGGTCCGTGTAGGCATCAACTTCGCAATCTGGCTCCACCGCCAAACGGAGATCATCTAGCATGTCCGCAAGAGGGGCGAAGTTGCCACCATGCGAAGGCACAAAACACACACGCCGAAATCCATGACGAGAGAGGCTCACGGCGTAGTCTGTACACAACGCCTCTAAGGTTTCTTGTCGTATCGAGAGTGTTCCTGGGAAGGCCATATGATGTTCCGAACAGCCCACGCGAATGGTGGGTGCAACGAGAGCATCACCTAGTCGGTGAGCAACCTCCAGTGCTAGCCGGTCACCACGAACTGCATCAACCAACAAAGGCAGATGAGGGCCATGTTGCTCAACCGCACCAACCGCAACTACAACAGTTGTGTAGCCGTCTTGCAATGCGCGCTTGACCTCGGGGGAGGTTAATTCCTCTAACAGTAAATTCTGTTGACTCATGCTGGGCAACCTAAGGAATGATGGGAGATCGCTCTAGGAGAACACAGTCCACCTTTCCTCACCTACATTAGTAACTCCCTAGTTACAACTCGCTTGACACTTCGCTGCAAGTAGACGACTGAGGACTCCCTGGTATCCGGACCAGGACGTGGAGCTATATCCGCGACCATCCCCAACAGCAGTCTTGTGTGCTACTACCATCCCGAGTGCGGGCAAGACAGTGATGTACTGACCGTAGGCTCCTTTTGCCGTATAGGCTCCAGAGTAGAGAGGCGAAACCGAAGGGCTATCCCAAATCCACCACATATAGCCGTAACCGAATGTACCGGAGCGCCTGGATGCTGGGTTCATCTGCTCTCGATGGGTTACCAAGGACGTAACCTCACGCACCCAACTTTCTGGAATCAGCCGGCGGCCGTCCCAACTGCCCTCTTGCAACATCAGTTGGCCTACCCGAGCCATATCGCGGGTTGAGAGCCACATGTGATAGGCAGGGTAGATGGACTGATCGAGATTTCCACTCTTTTTTTGCCTCGAGCGCTGGAAATCTTCAAACCCCAGAGGCTCTGCAAGATCCGTCACTAGAGCGTCAAAAATCTCTCCACCAGTCATCAACTCAAACGCAGCCCCAGCTGCATTGAAATCCCAATTGTTGTAGAGAAAATAGGAACCAGGCTCTTGGGATCCTCTCGCGGGTGCAGAATCAGAATCATCTCCACTATTCGAAGCCTCGTGATAAACGCCCGACCTTGCTGTGAGAAGGTGCTTCACTGTCGCCCGCCGCTCGATTTCCAGGAGGCCCCCATGGTCATCCATACCCAGTTCTTTCAACGTCTGGTCTAAGTCAATGGTACCGTCAGCGACGTAAGGCCCGTAAAGCATCGCGAGAATGCTCTTGCGAACCGACGCTACATATGAAAGCTCCTCCAGGTCACCGTAGTGCAGCAGCACCTTTCCATCGACAACCACCATGAGCCCTGTCGTATTGAGTGTGGAGAGGTACTCTGGAAGCATTTCGAGAGCGGTTCGATTAAAGCCGGCATCTTCTGGAGTGGGCCATTGAGACCACGTCGAGTCGAGAGGCCCTCCGAAGCCTGTAGGTGACGAGCACGCATAGGTGCCCAGGGTAACCGTAAGCACAAAGATGCAACTCGAAATCCTCCCTCTACTACTGAGCCACCGCACACTCATACTTTTGCAATCTCCATCCTTCGAACCAGTTCCGCGTTCAACAAGACACGACCGATCCTACTGGTGCTGGCCGGAACTCGACACATCTAACTCCCCTGCAATCATAGAAAGGGATTTATTTCTTGGATTGCCAGAGGATTGGACAGAGGGATAGCTTCGCTTCCGGTTCTATACCGCGGCACATGAGGAGACAAGCCATGCGCGGCCGTATGATGGAAGCCCCCCTACTCGTTTCATCACTTATCGAGCATGCCGGAAACGTCTACCCCGACCAAGAGATTGTCACCCGCACTGTAGAAGGACCAATCCACCGGTACACCTGGAGTGACGCCCGTGCGCGTGCCAAGAGATTAGGGAGCGTGCTGGTGGCTCAGGGAATCAGAGAAGGTGATCGTTTAGGTACCTTGGCCTGGAATACACACCGCCATCTCGAGGTCTATTACGGCGTGTCTGGTATCGGTGGAGTATGCCACACACTAAACCCGAGGCTGCATCCTACTCAGCTGGTCTACATCATCAATCACGCGGAGGATCGCGTTTTGTTTGTAGACCTAACCTTCGTTCCACTGGTTGAAGCCGTGGCGGAACAGATCCCTAACGTGGAAACCGTTGTTGTGCTCACGGATTCTGAACACATGCCGGAAACCTCTTTGGGTAACGCAGTCTCCTACGAGGACTTTATCATCGATGGCGATATCGATTTCGATTGGCCTCATCTTGATGAGCAAGCTGCCGCAGCACTTTGCTATACCTCCGGCACGACCGGGAACCCGAAGGGAGCACTGTACAGTAATCGGTCTACAGTGTTGCACGCGTTCGGGATCTGCATGCCAGATGTGTTCGACCTTAAAGCAGCCAGTACGGTACTCCCTATCGTGCCAATGTTTCACGCATGCGCTTGGGGAATTCCATATGCAGCAGCAGCAGCAGGATCAAAAATAGTTTTTCCCGGACCACGATATGATGCTGACGCACTTTCTGACCTGATGTCCCAAGAGGATGTAACGTACTGTGCGGGAGTCCCTTCGGTGTTCATACCATTGGTTCAATACTGGAAGAATACTGGTTCGAAACCGGAATCTCTGAACATGGTAGTCGTAGGAGGCGCCGCACCTCCCCGTGCACTCATGGCGACAATGGAAGGTGAGTTCGGTATCGAGTTTAGACACGCCTGGGGCATGACTGAGATGAGCCCACTCGGTTCGGTTAACACCCTTCTTCCAACCCACCGAGCCCAGTCTGTCGAAGAGTATTCACACTTCCAAACTAAGCAAGGTAGACCGCCGTTCGGCGTGCAGATCCGAATCGTGGACGACGATGGAAAACCACTTCCCCATGATGGAATCATGTTCGGAGAGCTGCAGGTCCGGGGGCCTTGGGTGATTGATGGATACTTCAAGGAGGAAGAATCAAGCCTCACCCCTGACGGATGGTTTCCCACGGGAGATGTCGCAACCATCGATAGCCAGTCTTACATCCAGATCACTGACCGCACCAAAGACCTGATTAAATCAGGGGGCGAGTGGATCAGTTCTATCGATGTAGAGAATACAGCGATGGGACACCCAGACATCGTCATGGCAGCAGTCATTGGTATCCCGAACGAAAAATGGGGTGAACGTCCACTCATGATCGCAGTCGCAACGCCGGACAGTTCGCCGACCAAGGAGTCAGTGCTCAAGTACCTCTCAGAAACACTCGCAAAGTGGCAACTGCCGGACGATGTAATCTTCGTGGATGAGCTACCGATGGGTGCGACGGGAAAGGTGCGTAAAGTTACACTGCGCGAAGAATACGGAGGCGAGTGAAGGTACTCACGAGAAACACTTGGATGACGAAACCCCAACTACATCGTATCTTGCGGAAGTCTGACACATCTGCACCGAAGATCCGGAGTTGAACTATGAAAGAGCAATCGCGACTCAGAGGAATTGCCCTTTCACTGGCACTCCTGCTTGGAATGACAAGCTGTACTCATGCCGTCAACGCTGGTCTCGGTCTGCTCGGAGTTGATAGAGACCGAGCCGAAAATCCCTTCGGAAGCTGGAGTGGTTCTGATCGTGGTGGTCAGATGTCTAGTGGGTATCAGCACGCACCCACACTCGACTTCTGGACTGGCTTTGGGTCACGGTCACAACCTCACTCAATGTCACGAAGCCTCTTTCAGGGGCTCAACCCAGCACCCTATGGATCCTGTCTAGCTGTCCCATTAGGGCTCAGCCAAGTTCTACCGATTGCGAATGGTACCCCGTCTCGCACACTCCAGGGAGTAGGTCCGATCAAGATCGGGGTGGCCGGTAATCTCGCGGGGATAGGAAGTATCCTGGGTATGAATGGCACTAGTTTCGCGCAGCAAGCTCTGGAAACAAGTGTGGCACTCGGATCACAGGGGGCAACCTGCGGATACTCCTTGTTCCTCTTTCTGACCCCGGCTGGGTCGGCGAACGATCCTATAAGCGTCCTCCGATAGAGTCTTGGAGAAAGCCCGAAGCTTCTAGTCGCTCAAATCTCGAGCGCGTTCCCTGAGCACAAATTTCTGGATTTTGCCAGTTGATGTCTTTGGCAATTCCTCAAAAACCACAGTCTTGGGAACCTTGAAGTGCGCCATATGATCTCGGCAAAAATCGATGATCTCCAGCTCCGTCGTATCGGATCCTTCACGGAGTTCAACGAACGCACACGGCGTCTCTCCCCAGTGATCGTCCGGCCTTGCGACAACAGCCGCCGCTGAGATCGCCGGATGCCTGTAGAGAACGCCCTCAACTTCAATCGAGGAGATATTCTCGCCCCCTGAAATGATGATGTCTTTGGACCTATCATGAATCTCCGCATACCCGTCCGGATGAAGTACTGCTAAGTCACCTGTGTGAAAGTACCCCCCGGCGAATGCCTCAGACGTTGCAGTCGGGTTCTTCAAATACCCTTTCATAAGCACATTCCCCCGCATCATGATCTCACCAATCGTTTCTCCATCTGCTGGAACAGGCTCCATGGTCTCCGGGTCCAGTACCGCCAGTTCTTCCTGAACCACATACGGCACACCCTGCCGGGCCTTGAGTACCGCCTGATCCTCTGCGGGCAGTTCATCCCACTCTGGATGCCAGGCACATACAGTGTTCGGTCCGTAGCACTCCGTCAGTCCATATACATGTGTAATCTCAAGCCCAATTCGGCCTGCTCGGTCAAGCACAGCAGCTGGAGGAGCCGCTCCTGCTGTCATCATGCGAACCAAGTGCGGAAGGCGCTCGCCACGCCGCTCGGCTTCAGTCGTGACCATATTCACAACGATCGGAGCACCACACATATGTGTGATATCCTCTGTCGCGATCAGATTAATGATTTCAGCAGGGTCGACTCCTCGGGTACAGACATTTGTACCAGCGACCGCAGCCACGGTCCAAGGAAAACACCATCCGTTGCAGTGGAAGAGAGGAAGTGTCCAGAGGTATGTAGGGTTTTGTGGTAGAGACCACTCCAGGGCATTTCCGAGTGCGTTTAGATATGCTCCTCGGTGATGGTAGACAACTCCCTTCGGATTCCCTGTTGTTCCAGACGTGTAATTGAGCGCGATCGCGTCCCACTCATCAGGCGGAAAAGACCAGCCTGCATCGATTGAGCCTTCCTCAAGCAAGGCCTCATAGGTTACCTCCCCTATCGAGGAACCTTTAGCTTGGGTGGGGTCCTCAATATCGATGACAAGTGGATCCACTGTCGCAAAGCGCAAAGCTCTTTCACCCACCTCAGCCAGACCCTGGTCAACCATGAACACAGAGGCTTCTCCGTGATCCAGAATGAAGCCAACCATCTCCGCATCGAGTCTGGTGTTAATCATATTCAGGACCGCACCGGCCATTGGAACGGCAAACGAAAGCTCAACCGCAGCGGGCGTGTTAGGGCAAAGCACAGCAACCGTATCATCCCTTCCTACCCCCCGCTGTTTTAGTGCATCAGCTAAACGACAGCAGCGCTGGAAGGTCTCTGCCCAGGTTTGCTCAGTGCCGACGTAACGGATAGCAGCCCGGTCAGGATACACGCTGGCAGTCCGCTGCAAGAATGACAGCGGTGTAAGCGCCACATGGTTCGCCCCGCGGGGCTCCATATCTTGGTCGTACTTACTCATCGCAGAGCTTTTAAGGAGGAACCGAAGACCCAAAAATGGCTTTGTAAATAGATCCTGGGAGGACCCAAGAAACGAGGCCAAGCTATCGCCACACGTTTCTACGGGCGAGGCGTCAACGTTTCATATATCAGTTCAAACCCGTAACTGACACAGGGACTCGCGGGATTTATGGAGATAACCCACCTTGTCAGCGTGAATTACGGTCCAGATACCGCTGCTCACACCCCCTTGGTCGTACCCTCTTGATGGAGGCAAGCATGCGTGCTTTTCCGATGCTGATTCTTGCACTTGTGGTGGCATTGGCTCTGCCCGCGCAGCCCGGGATAGCCCAAACCAATACTGATCCTGAGTTAACAGAATGGATGGTACCGTACGAAGCCTCAACGCCTCGGGACCCCATGGTGGGCCCTGACGGGCAAGTATGGTTTGTCGGTCAGACAGCTGACTATGTTTCGGTGCTCAATCCCGAGACAGGTGAATTCAAGAAATACGACCTCGAAGAAGGGGCAGGACCACACAACCTAGTCGTCGATGACGACGGAATGGTCTGGTATTCGGGGAATCGTGCTATGCACATCGGCATGCTCAATCCAAATACCGGTGATATCACCAAATACAGGATGCCAAACGAGGCAGTGCGTGATCCCCACACGCTCATCTTTGACTCTCAGGGCGATATTTGGTTCACTGCCCAGCAAGCGAACTATATAGGTAAATTTTCTAGGGAGACCGGTGAAATTCGCCTCTTGGAATCCCTGCAGGTCGAGGGGTCTCGCCGTGGTAATTCCAGCCGGCCTTACGGTATCGTGATCGACTCGCAAGATCGTCCTTGGATCGCACTCTTCAACACGAATCACATTGGGACAGTCGATCCAGAGACGTTTGAGTTAAAGACCTATGAGCTACCGGAAAATGCACGCCCCCGTCGAATCGGGATCACCTCCGATGATATCATCTGGTATGGAGACTGGACTCGCGGCTCGCTGGGACGCCTTGATCCGGAAACGGGCGAAGTGACCGAGTTCGAATTCCCGAATGGAGCTGACTCGCGGCCGTACGGTATGGCCGTTGATGATTCCGACCGCATCTGGATCGTCGAGACCGGTATTGAGCCGAATAATTTTGTGGGCTTCGACCCTATGACCGGTAAATTCTTCAGCCAGACTGTTGTTGAAAGTGGAGGCGGCACGATCCGCCACATGTACTTTGACGCCGAAACCAACTCCATATGGTTTGGTGCTGATACCAATACGGTTGGAGTGGCCAGGCTTCCACCGCGGAGGCGAGCCGTCTCCCATTGATGGGCATTACATCTACGGTAATGGCCACCACCCTCGCACTCACAGGGGTGGCGGCCATTTCTGCTTTCAATCCTGAAGGGCCACCACCGGGCCACACGGGAGGATTCGGAGAACCCACTTGTATCACTTGTCACCAAGGTAGTGACCTCAATGCGTTCGGGGGGCGCGTCACAATTGAAGGCCTCCCAAATGAATACGTTCAAGGTGAACGCTATCTCTTGACTGTATTCCTCGAGGCTGAAGAAACCGACCTGGCTGGTTTCCAACTTGCAGCCCGTTATAGAACTGGAGGTGAGGAGGGACTTAATGCGGGTAAAATCCACCCAGTTGATGACCGGGTCGCAATCAGCATAGGCACTAACGGTCTACAGTATGTCCATCAGACTCGCCAGGGCTCATATATGTCGGCACCCGATTCGACCTCTTGGTCCATGGAGTGGATTGCTCCTTCCACCGGGAACAGTGTCGTGTTCCATGTGGCGGCAAACTCAGGGAACGGTGATAACTCACCACTGAGTGACCTGGTCTATACAGCGGATCTCAGCGTCGATGCAGGGCCATCCCCACTCGGGTGGCGTATATTACTATTTAGTGCACTTCCCCTGCTGCTGTTAATGGCCTTGTGGGGCTCTCGATCTTCCGCAGGTAGAACAAGTGCCCCTGACGCTCACTCGTCTCGCTCCGCTAACGAATAGCGGACGGTATCCTCAAGCTAGGGATCGTTTCCACCAAGTTGATTCAAGCTACACTTTTAAACTTCTAATCCAGTGCGCACGATGACCGACATCCAACACCGTTTCCGTGTCCCACATCCACTCGTCCTACTGACCGGATGTATCATCCTCGCCTCCATGGCGAGCTATGTGTTACCGGCAGGTGAGTATGAGCGGAGCATGGATGAAGAAACCGGAAAAATTGCTGTAGTCGCTGGAACGTACGAACAAGTGGAACAGACACCGGTCAACTTGTTTCTTGCTATGGTGGCACTCCCACGTGGGATGGTAGACGCCGGTGGCGTGATTTTCCTTGTATTCTTGATCGGGGGCGCATTAACGGTAGTTGACGAAACCGGAGCCCTCAGGCGAGGAATCTCATCTCTTGTCCGCGCACTCAAGGGAAGAGACCTGCTCATCATTGCCGCCATTTCGCTCTTCTTTGCTACAGGTGGAGTCGTTCAGAACATGCAGGAGGAGATCATCCCCCTGATCCCTGTTGTCTTGATCGTAACCTCCCGACTGGGGTTTACTCCCTTGGTCGCTATGGCGATAAGTGCCGGCGCGGCTTTTGTAGGATCTGCCTTCAGTCCAATCAATCCATTCCAAGTCTTGATAGCCCAAGACGCAGCTGGTGTAACAGCCGCGTCAGGCTGGTTCTTTAGAGTCGTATTCCTCCTAATAGCTTTAGTGTTCTGGATTGGGATGACGATGAGATATGCTATCCGGACCCGTGTCGAACCCGAGATTGGCAGGGCTGAAGATCTAGAGGATTCGTTAGGGTGGAGAGACTGGGTCATCCTGTCGATGCTGCTTTGCACATTCGCATTGATGGGGTTTCTAGCCAGAATCGGATTCAATCACATGTCCGGTGCTTTCTTCATCATGGGTGTGCTCGCGGGCGCTGTTTCCGGAATGGGGCCAAGTCGTATCGCCCAAGCCTATGTAAATGGATTCCGCCAGATGGCATATGCTGCACTCTTGATTGGATTTGCTAGAACGATTTATGTCGTGCTGCTCGATGGCCGGATCATTGACACAATCGTGTATGGGATGTTCCAGCCACTAGAGAGCCTTCCGTCCCTTGCATCAGCGCTTGGAATGGTCGTGGCACAGGCGGCGATCCATCTACCTATACCGAGCGTGAGTTCACAAGCCGTTCTGACGATGCCTGTGCTGATTCCTCTTTCTGACCTCCTGGAAATTTCTCGCCAAGTCACTGTTCTCGCATATCAGTACGGGGCGGGGCTGTGTGACCTGGTTACACCTACAAACGGCGCACTGATGGCGATTCTCGCGGCTGGCGGTGTACGCTATGAAGATTGGATCAAGTTCACGGTCCCACTCTATCTGGGACTTATAGCCTTGGGAGGCGTTGCCATCGCGGTTGGGATCAGCATCAATCTGCAATGAATCATTCCCTGAATGCCAAGGGAAGGCTGCACCAAAATATTTGGGTAGCGAGCGGTACTAGCTTCCTCACAGATGTGCCGGTTGATTACTGATGTATGATGAAAACATACCCGTCGTAGCTGCAGTAATCTCACAAAACGATCGTTACCTAGTCGCCCGCCGACCGGATCATAAGCGCCACGGTAGGCTATGGGAGTTTCCAGGCGGTAAGCTTAAGCCCGATGAATCCAAAGATGAGGGTATCCGCCGGGAACTCTCAGAAGAACTTCGCCTGGAAGTGGTCTCGGTTGAGGAAACCCTTTTCTCTGCCGATGACGAAGGGGCTCCGTTCATTATCGAGTTTGTCAAAGTTGCCGTGCAGGGCACTCCAGAACTGAGTGAACATTCGGAGATGGGCTGGTTTGGCCTAGACACACTTGTCCTGCTTCCGCTTGCCCCTGCAGACGCTCTCTTCGTAGAACACCTTGTTTCTGTTAGAGAGGAGAGAAGTTCACTGAAAGACCAAAACCCATAGCTAATCGATATCCAGCGCCCGAGTAAGATCTGTGGCACGGGCGCGCGGAATCTCACTCTTCAGGCCATCTTGAGTCATCGCTCCGCGGCCTACTATGTCTTCGCTATAACGAAGCGCTACAGGGCCCAGGAAATCTCCTGGGATGGATAAGGATTCTTGTGTGACCAGCTGATGCAGTTGGGTATCATTTACATCCACAACACGTAATCGCACCTCGTGGCCAAGCCAACGGAGCAAGTCGTTGGTAGGCCTCGGACGGCCTCGGGAGTCGAACTCCACCGCACGAAATCCAATCGAGATCGGTCGCCATACACCTGTTTTCCAAGCATCGACCGGCCATTCGTCCATGGTGTGCAACCATAGGCGACGACCACGAAGAATCCATTTGCACTCATCCAGGCGCGCCGGACTCACTCCGAAACGACCCTTAAGATCATTCGTAGCAAGTTCCACAAGCTCCGCGACATCAGAAGGATCATTCCCGGGAAAGAGCTGTGGCACAGATTTCCAACCTTCGACCCCCTGTTCTGCGGCACCAGAGCTATCCTCTCCGACGCTGTGATCTAGACGACGCAGTCTCGCCATGAAAAGTCCACCTGAATCTAGATGCTGAGGATAGATCCTGACTGAGCCCTCTAGCGCAGGATCATATCTCTGACCCTCAAACGAAGTGAGCCCAGAAGCGCATGGTATCTGGAGTTTAATTGGGTCAATTTCGACCGGATGATCCCGAAGGATCCCATCGATAACAGCTTCGTTCTCCTCAGGTGCAAATGTGCACGTTACATAAAGAATCGTCCCTCCCGGCTTCGTAACTCGAATCGCTTTCTCCAGAAGCCGGCGTTGGACCTTCGTCACATACCCAAGGAATGAGGATGACTGCCGTGGAGCCCTACCAGCTCGACGCCGGAGAGTCCCTTCACCCGAACACGGAGCATCGACCAGCACTCGATCGAACAGAGCTTCTTCTGGCGCCTCTCTCCCATCCCCCGAAGCAACAAGAACATTAGAAATCCCAAGCCGATATAAATTCCCGAGAAGACCGCGAATTCGGTTCTCACTCACCTCAGCTGCAACCAAGCATCCTCGATTTTTCATCAATTCTGCCGCATGGGTTGTTTTGCCACCTGGTGCAGCACACAAATCTAGGACACGCTCGCCAGGTTGAGGGTCGAGTACAGAAGCAGCAATCCCGGTGGATGCCTGCTGTACATAGAACAGACCGAGCCAGTGTTCTAATGTGAGCGACACGGGACGCGGACCCCCCTCCACTTCATAGAAGTTTGGCAGTCCATCTTTCTTGCGCAGTCGAAACCCCTGCTCTGTCAAACGGTCGACGAGTTCCTGTGGACTGATACGGGGCCTACAGACTCGAAAGACGGTAGGCGCAGGGTTTGCAGCAGATTTCCTGAATGCGTCCCAGTCAGAAATGACACGTCGATACCTCGCTAGATCAACCACCTCTGCACGTGCTGACCGGGAGGTACCTACACCCTTAACGTGACCCTTAGAAGGATGGAATATCGATCTCTTCGTCATCCTCCTCCCGGACAAGCGTTAGGATCGCAGCCTGCGGAACCACTAAGTAGTGTTTTTCCTCGAAACTGATCTCAACCGCTGCTTTCCGGAAAAAGATCGCGTAATCACCAAGTTCCGCCTGCAGTGGAACATAACGAGGCTCAGGGCTCCCTATCTTCCAGGGTTCATCACTCAGTTCGGTAGGTGCAGAAACTGCGTTTCCAGGACCTGTCGCAACCACCGTCCCGCCCTGTACAGCCTGACTATCCATCGCAGTTGCTGGAAGATACAGACCAACCTTGGTCCGGTCCTCGCCTTCCTCGGGTTGGATCAATACACGGTCACCTACAACAATTAATCGCTTCTTTTTTTCCGACATGTGCTCTCCCTTTATGTCATCCAGACTGAATAGTCGGTTCCAACAGGGCTAAAACTCAAGAGCTATACAGATTTCATGCCACGTGCACTGTAGCTTCGCTAGCCCTTGAGTCAGCCTCATCGGTAGTTATTTCCAATAGGCTGTTGATCGAGAACGACTCAACTGCCCGGGATCCCATCACCGCAGCTCTACGCATCGCAATCTGCATATCAACTAAACGCGTGCTACCACCAGCGAGCGCTGATACGAGGCCTCCGGCAAAAGCATCTCCTGCTCCGGTTGGATCAGTCACGTAGCGGGGCAGTATACTCGACACGCGAACCGACTTCTCTTGACTGAAAGCGACGGCCCCCTGGTCTCCTTGTTTTATGACCACCCAAGAGCATCCACCCTCTAGGATCTGCGCAACTGCAGAGCGATGGTCTCCATCACCTAAAAGGCCCGCCTCCTTTGAGTTCAGGAGAACAACATCCGCACAGCATGCAATCATATTGAAGTCTTCGCGCCGATCTCTGATCCAGTGACTCATTGTATCAAGAACGACGAGGGACGGTTGTCCTGAATCAGACAACACCGAAGCCTGAATTGATGGATCCGTGCTACCGAGAAAGAGTGCGTCCGGTCTATACCTCAACTCAGGTATCGAAGGCTGGCCGAGTGCGCTTGGCCTGTTGGTCGAAAGCGTATTCCTTTCCCCGTTTGATTCGTACCGAACATGCCAACGAAATGTCTCTCCAGCTCGGGTTGAGATACCCGAAGTATCGATGTTGATTTCATTGAATCGATCAAGCTTTGAGCTGGGAAAGTCCGTTCCTACGACCCCTAATAATGTGACATCGGAGAAGAGCCTGGCAGCAGCTCCAAAATAGAGAGCCGAGCCGCCTAGGACATCTTTCTCAGTGTGTCCGCCAATCTCAATGGTGTCGAGTGATACAGTCCCAAGCCCAACAACCTTAGGCCGATATCCAATCAAGTGAGCATACCAGCAAACGTTGCCGTCAGGAGAGCGGCGAGCAGTCCTGCTAACATCGACTTCATGCCCAACCTTGCTAGGTCCTGGCGTCTGCTAGGAGCAATCTCTCCGAGACCAGCGATTGTCATTGCAACTGACCCGAAGTTTGCAAAAGTCGCTAGCGCGTATATCCCTATCACGACAGATCTCTCTTGCAGTTCAGCACCTCCCTGGAGTAGTCCCTGAAGTTGTCCGAACGCCACGAACTCGTTGAGGACAAAATCCACCCCTATCAGTTGTCCTATAACACCCGCATCCACCCAGGTTACACCAAGTAGCCAGGCAACTGGACGAAGTATCCATCCTAGCATGCCCTCGATCGAAAGACCGTCGAATCCTGCAAGGCTACCAGCCCACCCCACCACACCGTTCGCAAGAGCAACCAGGGCAATGAACGCAATCAGCATGGCGCCAACAACCAGTGCCAGTTTCAACCCTTCGGCTGCACCACGGGCAGCAGCATCTATGACATTAACATCCGGTTTCTCACCCTGAACTTCGAGATCTAGCACCCCCAAGGTCTCAGGTTTCCCCGTCTCAGGTACAAGTAGTTTTGCAATCACGAAAGCAGCTGGAGCTGACATAACTGACGCAGCAATAAGGTGACCGGCGGCAGCAGGATGAAAAGGAGCCATCATGCCAGCATACGCAGCGAGGACACCACCACTGATCGTTGCCATACCGACGGTCATGACCGCCATCAGCTCTGACTCTGTCATGCCACGGATGAACGGTTTTATGAGAAGTGGTGACTCCGTGAGTCCAACAAAAATATTCGACGCAGCACAAAGGGTTTCTGCACCTGACGTCCGAAGGGTGCGCTGCATGATCCATGCTAGCAGCTGCACAATCCTTTGCATCACCCCTAGATGGTAGAGGACTGTCATGAGGCATGATACGAAGATGATGTTCGGGAAAATTCGGAATGCGAAGAAAGCTCCAGTGCGAGCTACGATCCCGGGGGTCTCCGTAAATCCCTGACCTCCCTCGACGACCCCAACAGGAACATTATTCGAGACGAGGTTACCGAAAATGAAACGCCCCCCCTCTTCCGCATAGGTTAGCAACGCACTTACGAGGCCATTCACCCAGTCAAAGAATGCCACACCGAGAGGGGTCTGGAGAACTAGGCCTGCGAAAGCGAATTGCAGGACGAGCCCCCAGGCAACCAGACGCCAGGAGATCTTCGACCGCTCCGTCGACAGAGTCCACGCAACCGTTACGATAAGCACCGCTCCCATTGCGGCACGGAGTCGAGCGGGACCCGCGGATAGAAATGACGGATCCTGGAAAGCCAAGAAGAGTTGCATCGACCTCCGGGTGACCAAAGCAGTTTTGTGGTCGCGAAAGATGTCACCCAATCAGAAGTGCGGCGAGTTATCACTATTAATCTTAAATTTCTAGTGACCAGAAAGGAACAAACTTGAAGCTCAATACTGTGCGCTCAGAAAGCATCACCCCCTGCGCCGGGTAGTGCACGTCCAGTCACACAGGTATTCTCCAGGTGGAGTTTTAGCCCCTCGTATATTGAGACGTCGCATGCATCCCTACCGTTACTATCCGATCCTTGTAGTCCTGGCAATCATGATCGCCTTCTCAGCGGTCGCTGCTTCTTCTCAGAGTGTGCGCCAAAGTGGCCAATCCAATGCAGGTATGGTCTCATCCGCACACCCCTTAGCAACTGACGCCGGAGTAGCAATTCTAGAACTCGGCGGTAATGCAGCAGATGCAGCAGTTGCGGCGGGGTTCGCGGTCGCAGTGGTTGAACCGACCATGAACAGTATAGCGGGACGTAACCAAATTCTTATTAGGACACCTGACGGTGAATTTCATGGTATAGACGGGACTACTCAGGCGCCTTGGGATTACGACTACGACACGGCGCCGCAAGCTTCGTACGGATATCCAGTCATCGGTGTACCTGGTGCTTTGGCTGGACTACTCAAGCTCCATGAAGAACACGGATCGCTTCCACTCAGCACCTTGATGGCATCCGCCATCGATTTGGCACAAAACGGGTTCCGCGTACTTCCACAAGATGCAATTAGGCAGGCCTCAGGCTTGGCTCAGGCCCGTGAGTTCCCCGGCACTATCGAGGCCTATTATAGGGGAGGAGAAAATGGATACCGCGCAGGAGAGTTGCTTGTGCAGGCTGACTACGCGAAGACGCTAAGTTTGATTGCAAGCGAGGGGCGTGAGGTTTTTTACGAGGGTGAAATTGCTGAAAAAATGGCAGCCGATCTTGCTGCAAATGGTAGTGCTGTAACTCTCAAAGCCTTCAACGATTATGTAGCTGAAGATAGCCGCATTGTTCGCGGGAGTTATAGAGGGTATGAGCTTGTTGGAATGGGCATCCCAGCAGCTGGAGTCCTTAGCATCCAAGCCCTTCAAGTCATGGAGGAATTTGAACCATCCTCAATGAGCGAGGCAGAGTGGTTCGCAGTCACTGGGCAGGCACTGAATCTGGCATCAAGAGAGTTGCGTGTGCTCGGTACAGATACAGCGGCTGCACGCGCCACTTCAAAAGATTGGGCGACTCAGCTTGCAAGACAGGTAGCGTCTCCCAACAGCTCCGTTCCAACTGCAGATAACAACCCGCTTCCAACTCTAGAAGATCGAGGTGACCTGTTCGGGGGGCATACCACACACCTGTCGACTGCGGACGCTAACGGCATGGTCGTTTCTCTTACACAAACGCTTGGCCCCAACATGGGTTCCAAAGTCGTGACACCAGGTCTTGGTTTTCTATATGCATCTACTCTAGGTGGATATCTGGGTCAGATGGAGCCCGGGGAACGGGCGCGGTCGAATATCTGCCCATTCATCGTCCTTAAAGACGGCGAAGTGATCTTGGTCCTCGGTGCAGCAGGTGGTGGCATGATTCCACCTGCAGTCGTACACACAATCACACGTGTAATCGACTTCGGTATGTCCTTACCCCAGGCTCTGGCAGAGCCACGGGTCGTAGCTGCACGCGGGGGCGGTTATAGCGCTGAGACCAGTCCGGGTATAGGCTGGACAGCCCCGGAGCTGGAAGAGATGCGGAACCTTGGTATTGAGGTCACTGAAACAGCTCGTACTGGGGCCTTCGGGCGCGTACATGGCATACAGTTTGACCCGGCGACCAGAACCTGGATCGGTGCCGCGGATCCGGACTGGGAAGGCACTGCCCGTGGACCGGCTATGGTCAGAACGAGAGGAAGATAGGTAAGGCATATTTCTTTATTAAACAGACCCTGATAACGGAGTAACAGTGATGATAAGATGCCAAGTCTCGGCCCTACTGATTGCCGTAACCATGGCACTGCCCAGTTTGGCAGGCGCCCAAGACGGAAAAACGATGGTGGCAGCTTACATCGACGAGAACGCAAACTCTTATGGTGATATTGCCCAAGAAATCTGGGAACTTGCTGAACTCGGATACATGGAGACGGAAAGCTCAGCTCTCCTCCAGTCAGCATTGGATAGGGAGGGCTTCGAGATCGAAGCTGGAGTAGCGGGCATCCCGACAGCATTTGTGGCAAGTTGGAAAAATGGTGATGGCCCAATTGTGGGAATCATGGCAGAATATGACGCTCTCCCAGGCATCACTCAGGACAGACAGCCAATCAGGGCACCGATCGAAGGTAAGCCACAAGGACACGCATGTGGGCACCACCTTTTTGCGGCAGGGTCAACCGCAGCAGCGATCGCGACCAAGAGGTGGATGGAACAAACTGGCCAACAAGGAGAGATTCGCCTGTATGGAACCCCAGCGGAGGAAGGAGGCGCTGGTAAGGTCTATATGGTCCGAGCTGGTCTCTTTGAAGACGTTGATATCATGCTCCACTGGCATGCTGCTGATGTGAACTCAGCTGACGCATCGAGCTCTCTCTCAAACAAGTCGGCAAAGTTCAGGTTCACAGGAATATCCGCGCACGCTGCCGCTGCTCCTGAGCGAGGTCGATCGGCGCTCGATGGTGTTGAAGCGATGAACCATATGGTCAATCTGCTCCGCGAGCACGTTCCACAAGAGACGCGGATTCATTATGTGATCACATATGGCGGAGCCGCACCGAATGTAGTCCCAGACTTCGCCGAAGTCTTCTATTACGTGCGAAATCCCGACCCCGCGAATGTGAAATCAATCTTCGAGCGAGTCGCTGCCACCGCTGAAGGCGCCGCACTTGGAACAGGTACAACCATGGAATACGAAGTGATCCATGGACTCTACAATCTTCTTCCGAATCTCGCTCTTCAAGAAGCAATGCACGCAAACCTGACAAGAGTGGGCGGGGTAATCTATGATGACGAAGAGTATAGTTTTGCTGATCTGCTCCACCGCACGCTTGGGGCTGACGCTCCACCCCTAGAATCTGCAATGGAGATTCAACCATTAGCAGTTGGAGGAAGCGGTGGAGGCTCAACTGACGTTGCAGACGTCAGCTGGATGGTGCCGACCGGAGGAGTCAGGACAGCGACTTGGGTGCCAGGGACATCAGCGCACTCATGGCAAGCAATCGCTGCCGGGGGAACGACAATCGGTGAGAAAGGCATGCTCGTAGCAGCGAAAACACTGGCAATGACAGCAGTGGACCTATTCACTCGCCCGGATCTAGTCACTGCCGCAAAAATTGAGCACGCTACAAGCATCCCGGAGGGGTGGGTATACGAGCCGCTACTTGGTGATCGTGATCCTCCTCTTGATTACCGGAAGCCAGCTGGACCCGGTGGTGAGTAATCGTTGTCACTTGGGATGGAAACAAAAAAACAGTACGCAGGCCAGTAAATGCCCGGATGGGGTAGTGGCTCTGGCCTGCACATATAAACCTTAAAGTAGGAGGCCCAAAGATGCTCGGGTCCTTGCCTCAGCGCTTCATAGCAATACTTGGCAGTATAGCCATCGCTACTACTGCTGGGCTCTCTGCCCAAACCCTCCCCTCCGAGCAACTAACAGCGCTGCAGTTCCGGCATATCGGGGTTGTCGGTAATCGGGTTGCTTCGGTTACAGGAGTGGTGGGCAACCCCCTCGTTTACTATGCAGGGGCAGCCTCGGGAGGTCTCTGGAAAACTGAGGATGGGGGAATCAACTGGCGTGCAGTATTCGATGACCAAGATAGCCACTCGGTAGGAGCATTAGCAGTTTCTGCCTCTGATCCCGAGATCGTATGGGCAGGGACAGGGGAGCCCCATATCCGCTCAAACGTCACAGTAGGAGATGGTGTCTACAAATCGACAGATGGAGGAGAGCACTGGAAGCATATGGGCCTTGATGCGACTGGCCGCGTGAGCCGCATCGTAATCCATCCTAGGAACCCTGACATTGTCTACGTAGCGGCCCTGGGGCACGCACACGCACCCCAGGAAGAACGTGGCATTTATCGCACGCTCGACGGTGGTGATACTTGGGAACATGTGCTCTTCGTAGATGAAGACACGGGGGCTTCCAGCTTGATTATAGACCCCAACAACCCGCGCGTACTCTTCGCCGGTATGTGGACAGTTCTTGTGAACACTTGGGGTAGAGAGAGCGGAGGTCCAGGCTCTGGTATCTTCATGTCACGCGACGGTGGTGATACATGGACCAAACTCAGAGGTCACGGGCTTCCCTTGCTCCCGGTTGGCAAGATCGATGTCTGCATGTCTCAGGCTGATTCTCGAAGGATATACGCGCTCATCGAGACCGGAGACGGAGTACCCTGGCATGGCCAAGAGACGGAAGACGGAGAACTCTGGCGCTCTGATAACGGTGGCTACGACTGGGATTTGGTGAACCACAGTCGCGACCTTGGAGGAAGGACGGCGTACTACAATAACTGTCGAGTCTTTCCAGATGATGAAAACGAAGTCTTCTTCCTAACCTCCGGGTTATCACGTTCGTACGACGGTGGACTCACCTATATACAACATCAAGGTCTCGAGCGTCCCGGAGGCGACTACCATGATCTTTGGATCGATCCAGAGAACCCCGATCGATTGATCATCGGTAACGATCAGGGAATCCATGTCTCTGTTAATCGAGGCAAGACATATCTGACAACTGAACCTCCCATATCACAGATGTATCATGTGACTGTCGATAACGCAGTCCCATATAACGTGCTCGGAAACCGCCAGGACGGGCCGTCCTATAGAGGTCCCAGCAATACGCTTTACGCCGCAAGAGGTGGTGGGCCAGGGCCAATTCCAAGGGGTGACTGGCATCAAGTTGGCGGAGGTGAAAGCGGATTTGCCACTCCTGACCCAATAGACTCGAATATCGTCTGGTCAAGTGCATCTGGATCGGGGGCGCGGGGCGGAATTGTGGTTCGGCACGATGAGCGTAATCGGCAGTTCCGTAGTATTGAAGTCTGGCCGGAAAGCACAGGTGGATGGCCAGCTGAGGAGTTGCGCTACCGGTTCCAGTGGACCTTCCCACTCCTTGTCTCACCTCATGACAACAACACCATTTTTGTGACCAGCCAACATGTTCACCGTACTAGGAACGGAGGACAAAGCTGGGATGTTATAAGCCCGGATTTAACCACGAATGACAAGAGTCGCCAAGGAATTAGTGGTGGCCTAACCCCTGATAATATCGGAGTTGAGTATTGCTGCGTGATCTATGCGTTCGATGAATCACCTGCTCAACAAGGGGTCTTCTATGCCGGATCAAACGACGGCAAGGTCCATGTGAGTCGTGACGACGGAGGCACGTGGACGGACGTCACCGCAAACTTACCGGATTGGCCAATCGACGGTGTTGTTCGAGGGATTGATGCGTCCAAATGGGACCCGGGTAAGGCCTATTTGGCAGTTGAAGCACACCAAGTGGGTGACTTCACCTCCTATGCGTATCGAACAGAAGATTACGGACAGTCCTGGACGAAAATTACTGAAGGACTCGACGACCATGTGCTGAGCTTCACACGCAGTATCCAGGAAGACCCAGTGCGAGAGGGATTACTCTTTCTGGGTACCGAGAACCGTGTATATGTCAGCTTCGATGACGGAGACCACTGGCAAGCCCTAGTCAACAACTTGCCGCCCTCCCCGATGTATGGAATCGTCGTCCAGGAACACTTTAACGACCTCGTCATTGGAACTTACGGTCGAGGTTTCTGGATCATGGACGACCTCACACCTTTGCAGCAACTGACCGATGACGTGCGGGCGTCTTCTGCATACTTGCTTGATCCAAGAGACGCATACCGGTTCAATAATCGCACTGCACCCGCAGCTCACACCGCTGATATGAGCATCGGAGAGAATCCTCCCAATGCGGCATACATCAACTACTGGCTGGACACTGAGACAGCAGGCAGTCCGGTAACCATTCGAGTGAACGATGCAACTGGAGCACTCGTTCGGACCCTCGCAGGAACGAGCGTTACAGGAATTAATCGTGTATTCTGGGATTTTCAGGGGGAGCAGAGTACGCCTATCCGTCGGCGTGTACCTCCTCTTTACGCCGATTGGGTCGACTACGGACCGGAACGTGTACAAATCCAAGATGGGCTGGCAGTCCGCCACCCTCCAGGCACTTACACCGTAACCCTTGAAGTGGGGGGTGAGGCGTTCACCCAAGAACTCAACGTTCTACAGGATCCCAACTCCGACGGGACTATAGAAAACATCCGTGCTCAACTTTCTTTGCATGAGGAGATCCGAAACGATTACGATGCTGCCGCAGATGCAATCAACCGGATTGAGTGGCTCCGGCGTCAGTTATATGATCTAGTAGATGTACTCCAAGACCAAGGAAGTGCGGTCGACCTCATAGAGAGTGCCGGTAACCTAGATAGTTCCCTCATCACAATCGAAGAAGACCTGATACAGCTGCGTACTACTGGCACGGGACAAGATGGTGTTCGTTATCCAGCCAAGGTATTAGGTAAGCTTCGCCATTTATCAAATAGTGTTAACTCAGCAGATTTCTCACCGACTGATCAGCATGGTGAAGTTCACCTGGTACTGCGTGAGATCCTCATGAATGCGAGAGTTCGACTAGATGATTTGATTGAAGATGATCTAGCCAACTTCAACCGGATACTAGCAGAGCGCGGCCTGAACCCACTTATCAGTGAAGATTAGGGGCAGTAATGAAACAGAGCATAAACACAGCCGAGAAACTAAAGTTGACTGCCTGCCAATGGCAGCAGCCTAAGAAGGCTGTGCATAAACTCTCTGACGGACTCGGAAAGATCCTGAGTAGGCAGAAGCCATCTGAACAATCTCTGCTAATGATGGTGGCATTACTATTTGCAGTCCTGTCGAAACCAGTGATCGGGGTCGCACAGGATACTCCTCCAGCTGGCATCGCTGAGCTCGAGTTAGAGCGTTCGAGGTTGTGCGTACCCGTGTTGGCTCAACTGGATGCATTGAATCTCCAACTTCAGCCTCTGGGCGTTCGTACTGAAAGATTGCGTCAGATCACTGCTGCAATTGCAATCGAGGACCGCACTGTGATGGATTCCCTCAACGTCAACGATCCTACCGAAGCTGCAGTGCGAGATTGGTTCCTATCAGATGGACGGCTAGCCCAAAGTTTCGTGGATACGAACCAGCAAACAATCCAACAGCAGAGAGTGGTCGGCCGGGAGCTAATCAAGAGTGCCGTCCAGACAACGCTGGAGGGGATTCAATCTGAAGCTCAAGGCATAATCGAGGAAGCTGGTGACTTTGGAGCTGAGGCCAACTCCTGTGAAGGAGCAATCCTGATTCGAAGTGCTGTTATAGAAGCTTGTGGATCGGAGCAAAACTTGATCTGTGACGCCGCAAAGCCCGCTAATTCGGACGGTGCGTATCGCTTTGTGGATTCTCCTGAAGATCTTTGGGACGTGGAGGAATTTCGCCCCTGGACTTCACCGGGGCCGCTGCAATTGGGACCCGAAGGACAATTAGACGGAGCAAGCACAGTTGCCTTTCAGAGACAGGGCAATATCGCATTCTCAGTCGCGTTCCGTCCGGATATTCGTCCTCGGGCAGATATGACTCCCGAAGGCATCCAGACCTTCCAAACACTCTTAGATTCTATTGGATTTGAGTTCGATCACCCCGACCTCATTTATGCACCCGCGCTTGCAATTCGAGCAACTCTACCAGAACCACTCGCCGGAGAGGACCGCTACGCCATCCACTTCGGAGCTATCGAGACTGGAGATGTCATCTGGAGTGGAGCTTCCGGGACTGGAACCCCTATAGAAATCTCAGTCCTCTTAACACCTATCCACATCGTGAAACTAACGCAGGGAGAATCGCTTGAACTGACTGCAATCCGCAGTCTAGATGATGGCAGTGCTGAAGCCCTATTCAGCCTGGGACTAACCCCAATTAACCAAGTTTCCGCAACCCAGGCACTCCTCGCCTATATGGCCACACAGATGCCCCAGGACCTTAACCTCCTAGTACCACCAGGAGATTATTAGTCCCCTAAGAGAAGCTGGATCGATGGCGCTAGCGTACTTCAGGGCCGCCCTTCCGATCGTCAGGCACGAACCTGTCACGACCTGGCATCTCTACAGCGGGGAGGGTTGTCGCATCCATCACGGCATCATCGGCTACTAAGCCATTCATATTTAGGACATAGGCGATGACCGCATAGGTCTGATCGGCAGTCAAGGTGCCCGGAGTCAACTGAGGCATCGCCTTCACAATGTAGTCGAATAAGGTGGTCGCATAAGGCCAATACGCACCTACGACCCTTGCGCTTGGCCATTCTTCCCATGGCCCCGTCCCTACAAGGCGATCGAACGGACCCTCAGTCCCTGTAGCCCCGTGACAAGCAATACATTGAGTTTCATAAACGAGCTTGCCTTGTGCGACTGTGCCGCTCCCGGAAGGGAGCCCTTCACCATCAGGTTTGACATCTATGTCCCACATCGCAATGCGTTCATCAGTTGCCTCTCCTCCAAACCCAAATGTTCGAGGTGATGAGAGGGGAAGCCGGTCAGCCACTTCGGTCGGTAATACGTCACTAGTGGTGACAGGAAGATCAGCCTGACCACATCCGGTGAACAGTACGGAGACCATCAGTACACTGAGCCTTTTCATACCAAATCTCCGAGACCAAAAGTCACCGCACCATCAGAAGCTATTTTCCATGCCCGCTGATGGTTTTGATGGTAAGACGTTCTCTCGCCACGTGCGTCCCAAAGCTGGTGAACGGTGGGTTGTACATATCCTGTCTCATCAACTGCACGACTAAGAATATGGGTTTCTCGACCATCCCAATCCCAGAGATGCCGGAAACGGACTGTTGACTTCGACAGAATTGGCCCCTGGAGCTCCGCAGGTGTCCAGCTACTACCACCATCCGTGCTAACATCCACACGGGTGATCTTTCCGCGACCGGACCAAGCAAGTCCTTTGATCTCCCACCAACCACGATCCGGAAGTTGGTAAGGGAAAGCCGGGAACGTGATGAGGGACTTGGCATCCATAACGAAGCTGAACTGGCGAGCCCTACCGCCCTTAAGTGGATCGGTATACTTAGAAGTCTCTTCTCGAGTCATCGTAGGGCGATCAGTGACCTCAATACGTCTCAGCCACTTGACCTGTGCATTGCCTTCCCAGCCCGGCAAAAGCAGCCTTACCGGATAGCCCTGTTCCGGACGGATTGCCTCGCCATTCTGCCCGTATGCCAGCATCGCATCATCCATAGCCTTTTCGAGTGGCACACTTCGGGACATTACGGCTGCATCACTGCCCTCAGCCAGTATCCAACTGGCTCCATTGCGGATGCCCACTTCACGAAGAATTGTCGAGAGCAATACTCCGGTCCACTCACTAGTGCTCAGGAGACCGTCGAGCGACTGTGGAGTGACTTCCGTCGGCATCCGGTCTCGATTGTAGGCACCCCCGCCATTTCCGGAGCACTCTACAAACCTAATACGTGACGTCTGCGGATAACGCTTGAGATCAGCCATCTTAAACACCATCGGGCGCTCTACCATACCATGGATCAGTAGTTCGTGCTCCTCCTGAACAATGTTCGGGATCCCCGCATGATGTCGTTCAAAGTGCAGATCAGCAGGGGTAATGATTCCGTAGAGATCCTGCAGCGGAGTCCTTGAGGAACTTGATAAGTTCGGGGATCGTACCAACCGGAGAGGCTGTTCCGCTGGAGCCCGCTGACCAAGTTCTGACGTCAACCTCCCTGGAACCTTCGTAGGGTCCTGCGCTGGGGTTGCCGCCTCTTGAGCGGCGATCTTTACAGCATCGACCTGGGTCTTGATCAAGCCGGCAGCAATCACTCCGGAAGTCGTAGTGATCCAAGCACGGCGAGAGAGGGGGGGGTTAGCCTTCTTGGCCATCGGTTCTCCTGCGCGGTATTTGAATGGAATTCCTCAAGTAGTCACTACCGCGACCCAACCTGCAATATGTGTCCATTCTAGGCTAGGACTGAGTAGTCCTTGATCTCCCATGCTGGACGGATTCATCACCCTCAGCCAGATTCTCTGACCATGAGTTCACGTCAGATTTGGAGTGTATTCGTAATGTATCGACGCATCTCACTCACCGCTTTTGTCCTGTTGTTCTGTACTTCTCCCATGGTCGCTCAAGAAAATAGTCCAGACCTTCCAGCTGACTTTGATGAAGTGATGCCACTTCATCATGACGGCAAGGGACTGGGACCATTATCTCGTCCAATCACGACGAGTTCGGCTGATGCACAGCTTTACTTCGACCAGGGCATCCAATTGCTCTATGCGTTCGATCCCAACCTAGCAGCGAGATCTTTCCGCGAAGGCTGGAAGAAAGACCCGAACTGTGCCATGTGCTACCTAGGTGAAGCCTGGGCCTGGGGTCCCTACCTCAATGGCCCCATGGTTGCCAGTGATGCACCGCTAGCATACGCGGCTGTACAGAAGGCACATGAGCTTGCGGAAGAAAATACGAACCCTCTAGAGCATGCGTTGATCAACGCCATGGCCGAAAGGTATGAATACGAACACGACCGAGACCGGAGACGTGAACTCGACGAACAGTGGGCGGAAACAATTAATGAGCTCTACGCTGAAAATCCTCGAGACCTAGACCTCGGCTTTCTCGCAGGAGAAGCACTAATGCTTCTAGAACCGCGTCGTGAGTGGTGGGAGATCTCAAATCCAGCAATCCAGGAGATCCACCGGGTCCTTGAGACAGTCCTCCAACAGGACATCACACACCCCGGTGCCTGTCATCTCTATGTCCACGCAACTGAACGCACTGATGTCCCAGGGAAGGCAGAGGCATGCGCAGAACACCTCGGTACTTCAATCCCAGGCGCAAGTCACATTCAGCACATGCCGTCCCACACGTTTAACCGAATTGGACGCTGGGGTGATGCGGTGCGGGGCAACACGGAGGCCTGGCATTCCGACTTAAAGGCTGAGCACGGGGAGGGCTTTGCCATCTATCCTTCGCACAATCTCCACATGCTGCTCTTTGCAGCTTCGAATGACGGGCAGGGCGCAGCGGCAATTCAAGCGGCCAGAAATTACGCAGCAATGATGGATGGTGGCAGTTATTATCAAGCCCTAACTCTCTTCCGCTTTGGATATTTCGAAGAAATTCTCGAACTAGACAATGCACCTCAAGGAGCAATCCCCAGAGGCCTGTGGGATTTCTCGAAAGGATACGCTTCTCTCCGTACCGGAGACGAGGGAACCGCCCGATGGTACCTGAACCAAGTGAAACAGGGAGCCGAGGACGGCACTGACATGGTCCGGGGACATTCTGCAGCATCCATCCTCGGTATAGTCACCTCTATACTTGAAGGCGAGATCCTGCGCGCGAACGGGAATGTTCAGGAAGCAATCGATCTTCTCGAGAAGGGTGTTGAACTCGAAGACGGACTCATGTATGACGAACCTGAGCCACTGAATTTCTCTGTACGCCACTGGCTTGGTGATGCTTTGTTGGAAGCTGACGAGAACGCTCGGGCTGCTGAGGTTTATCGTGCTGAACTAAAGGATCACCCTCATAACGGATGGTCACTCTTCGGGCTGGAACGCGCTCTTCGAGCGCAAGGAAAGGACGCAGAAGCAGAGCAGGTCCATGCGGAATTCGAAGTCTCCTGGGCCCGAGCCGACGTATACATAAGATCTTCGATTTTCTAGGTCACTATTCATCTAAAGCTAATTCGAACTTACACACCTAAATCACAAACCAGGGTTCAGGGGACAGAGACAAACAGTGTCTATTCCCTGAACCCTGACATGTAGCGATGGAACAGAGACATCTTATTACATTAGAGCATGCCCTACTACGAATACCATTGCGAGACAAACGGCTGTACGCTTGAGATCCACCACAGGATGAGTGAGCAAGTCGAAACCTGGGGTGACCTGGTGGAGCGCGCCGGAGTAGGGAGAGGTGAGACACCTTCCGACACGCCTGTAACAAAGCTAATTAGCGCACCGGTTCCCATAACAGGTTCAGGTGGGATGAAAGACTTTGGGGGTTGCGGATCCGGTTGTGGCTGTGTGCCGCGGGCATAGAGCAGAACCTCAGTAGCTTCTCTGCGGATCAAGGCACGGGCCCGTGAACACACGAGAATTCGACGTTCTCGTTCTAGGTGGAGGTCCAGCTGGGACAGCAGCTGCAACACTCCTCGCCCAACGGAGCCATCGAGTAGCCCTGGTTCGACCCACTAATACGCCTACCGGTGCACTTGCTGAATCGATTCCACCTTCGGCTCGCCTCCTCCTTTCGGAGCTCGGTGTGCTGAAGGCAACTGATGCAGCTGGTTTTTTCCCGAATAACGGGAACAGCGTTTGGTGGGCAAACAACGAGAGACGGAGCGAAAATTTTAGTGAGGACGGAAACGGCTACCATGTAGACCGGACCGGACTTGAGCGCGTACTCATTACCGCAACTGAAGCAGTCGGCTGTAAAGTGTTGATCGGCATGTCAGCACGAAAAGCAATCAAATCTGAGACAGGCTGGAAGATTACCTGTGAAACAGAAGATGGCGGGATGGTTGAAATCGAAGCTCCTTGGGTCCTCGACGCGACAGGCCGGCACGGCTTTCTTGCTCGAGATGTTCGAAAACCTGACCGTTCGACCACAACAATCGCAATCAATCAGCGCTTTGAGAAGCCAGCGGGATGGGATGAGGCAACCGCGAATCACACCCTAGTTGAAAGTTATCAAGACGGCTGGGCATGCTCGATACCACTTTCCCCGACGCTGCGGTGTTTTACCGCAATGGTAGATCAGCACCATACCGAACTAGAGGGGCGTGAGGTCAATGGGATACTCCGGGATGAGCTCGCCAAGACAACCCATCTGGCATCGATGTTCGACCATACTAGCACTGCAGGTGGCTCGTGGGTGTGTCCTGCGTCTCTCTATCACTCCCGTAAGTATAGCCGCCCAGGTCTCTTATTGGTTGGGGATGCGGGCTCATGCCTAGATCCTCTCTCCTCATATGGCGTTAAGAAAGCCCTCGCCTCTGGATGGCTAGCAGGAATCGTGGTGCATACCGCACTGATTGATGCACCAATGACTGACGTGGCACTGGATTTCTTCGACGACCGAGAACGATCAGTCTATCAGAGTTACAGACATCGTTCAGCAGAGTTTTTTGAGGAAGCTGCATCGGCATACGGCCACCCGTATTGGATAACGCGAGCTGAGGCCGCCCGTGCTGCAGTTGGAGCAGTGAGCGGTCCTGATGACAGAGACTGGCTTGAAGATCTCGAGGGCACTCAAGTCCCCGTTGACCTGGTGCAAGCGGCTCATGAAAGGATCCGATCAGCGGCTCTGATCGACTCCCGAGCTAATCCCGACCTTCGCCTAATCAAACGCCCTGCGATCCAATCCCAACGGATTGTTATGAGGCGCCACCTGATGAGCGATAGCTACCCGAAAGGCATCCGTTATGTACGGGGTATAGACCTCCTAAGACTCGTTGAACTCGCACCACAATTCGATCAAGTTCCAGATATCTGGAACGGATACAACGAAAAAGAGGCGCCAGTCAGCCTTCCCGATTTCCTCGTCGGTCTCTCGACTGCCTTTGCTGCGGGCCTACTCTTGCATCCTGATCAATAGTGCTAATCGGGAAAAGGGCATATTTTTTCAGCATGGTATACCCTAGCGGCCCGGCCCAGCCCAGCCCTAGGATGTTGTCTCCTCAAACCCTATACCGAATGCCGACTTCTCTTCGCGCCCGCTTATCTACTCTCGGAATTGTGGGACTCAACATATTCGTCGTGTGGACACCTGCTCTGCAAAGTCAAAGCCAGGGCTCACAGAAAGAAGAGGGATATGCGATAACTCATAACACAACCGTGGAAGCCTGCTCGCGCTGCCATACCGTCGATGACCAAGACCGTATGAGTCGGATCTCATATTTGAGAAAAACACCTGAGGGGTGGCAAACCTCGGTACGTAGGATGGCCGCGCTGCATAACGTGAATGTAAGTCCAGAACAAGCACGCGAGATCGTTCGCTATCTGGCTAATGAGCAGGGCTTGGCCCCTGAAGAACTCCGGCCAGGATTGTTTGAGGTTGAACGGAGACTTATCGACCATGATTATGAAGGTGATTCGGCCGTTGAATTCACATGCATTCAATGTCACTCCATGGGTCGGGTTATCACTCAGAGACGCACCCAAGATGAATGGGCACTCCTGATGGCGACGCATCGGGGTTTATACCCGTTGGTTGACCGTCAAGCTTTCCGAGGAAACGCATGCACAGGTCAGCCAGGTTGTGAAGAAGACCTTGAAGGCCAGTCGAGTCACCCAATGGATAGGGCAATAGATCACCTGGGTACGGTCTTCCCATTACTAACTCCAGAGTGGTCAGCTTGGTCTGCCAATAAGCGTCCTCCTCAGTTAGAAGGCGAATGGGTAATCTCCGGATACGAGCCCGGAGAAGGACCGATCTATGGCACTCTTACGATCAGAGCTACGGATGATAGCGACGCGGATGCGTTCACATCTTCTTCACGATATGTGTATGCAGAAAGTGGACTAGCCGTAGAGCGCTCAGGACAGGCACTCGTTTACACCGGCTATCAATGGCGTGGTCGCTCGAACCCTGGAACAGCCAACGAACTTCGGGAAGTGATGTTCGTTGAAAGGGACCAGCGAGTGATGTCTGGGAGATGGTTTTCAGGAGCATACGATGAGATAGGGCCAGATGTCACGCTGCAACGAATCGGTGCTGCACCCATCGTCACGGGGGTTTACCCACAGGCGTTGAGGCGTGGCGAGACTACACAGGTCACAATTTACGGAGGCGCCCTTAGCGACATCCAGAATGGTGCAGAATTAGACTTTGGCCCGGGAGTCTCGACTGGGGCAATTCAAAGATCTCAGACCGATGAGGTTGTGGTCCAGCTCACAATTGATGATGACGCAGTAGTAGGAGCACGTGACTTTTTCGCATTCGAGTCGACCTTAGAGAATGCGATTATAGTCCATGACGGGATCGATCGAATCATTGTCACGCCAGAGTCGGGCATGGCACGGGTTGGCGGAGCAAATTTCCCGAAAGGCTATCAAACTTTCGAAGCGATCGGTTATAACAACGGGCCTGACAATGAAAACGGAACGGATGATGATCTCAAATTGGGTCGCGTTGATGTCTCATGGAGCCTAGAAGAGTACGCGGCAACGTTTGGTGACGATGACATAGACTTTGTCGGCTCCATTAGCTCAAATGGGATCTTCACCCCTGCCCTGGACGGGGTAAATCCAGATCGGGCTGGGAATCGGAACAATATCGGAGATGTTTGGGTCTTAGCCACCTATCGTACCCCAGAGGGCAGGGAGCTGCGGGCCCGTGCCCATCTACTCGTGACTGTCCCACTGTACATGCGCTTCGAACCATGGAGACCGGTTGTACCTGCTAACCGAAGGCTAATCGGATGAACTCCTCAGTCATTACAGACTCTGAAACCCTGGCTCTCCGAGAGTTTCACCCCTTCAAAGCAAATGGGGTTACCTACCTCTACATGGTTCCTTCTGCTGGAATCTTCAGAATGGATGGGCCATCAGACGCGATCCTAGAAACACTCAGTAAGAGTCCGAAAGTCAAAACTGAACTGATTGATAAACTCTCAGGTCAGTTTGATATCGACCTATTGCTGGAAACGATCGACGAACTCATAGAGATACGTGCAATAGGAGATATCGACGCCCCAAAAGATTTGGTGCCGAATGATCTACCTCCTGCCGGGTTTCCACTTACAACAATGGTCCTAAATGTGACCAACAAGTGCAACTTGGCATGTACTTATTGTTACGAGTACGGGGAAGACAAGATTATCGACACACAGTACGGAGACCAACCAAAGTTTATGGCAGAAGAAACGGCTAAGGAAAGCGTTGAATTCTTGCTTGAGGAATCCCGAGGACAGGATGTAGCGCATATCACGTTCTTCGGTGGTGAGACGCTACTTAACTTCCCAGTGCTCCAAGATACAGTAGCATACGCACGTCGTCGCGCTGCCGAAGAAGGTAAGCGTATTGAGTTCAGCCTAACGACGAACGCGACGCTTTTACGCCCCGAGATCATCGAATGGCTTGCTGACAATCAGATTGGGGTCACGATCTCAATCGATGGGCCGAAAGAGGTCCAAGATGGACTACGGGTTTTCCACAATGGAAAAGGTTCCTACGATGTGGTAGAACCTAAGATCAAGGAGCTCCTCAAGCGGCATAAGACCCGGCCCATTGGTGCGCGTGTCACACTGACTCAGAAGAACATGGACGTCCTAAGAATCTTCCGACACCTGACAGAAGATATGGGTTTTTGGGAGGTTGGTCTTGCACCTGTGACCACACAGGACCAGCGAGATTACGCGATCACAAGCGAGGGTAAAGACGACATGCTCGAACAATTCGGGGTACTCGCTCAAGAGTGGCTCGAGTGCGCATTAAATGACGAGCATCATGGGTTTTCAAATGTCAAAGACACGCTTGAAGAGATCCATAAGGGCGTGAGTAAGGCTTACGGTTGTGGTGCGGGACTTGGACTCATGGGCGTTGCTACGGATGGTGATGTCTCTCTGTGTCATCGCTTCGCCGGGTCTCCGGAACACACCATCGGATCGGTGACAGATGGGATTGACCGCGATAAGCAGGGGGAATTCTTAGTCGACCACCATATCGCGAGCAAGACAGATTGCCATACCTGCTGGGCACGACCGATCTGCTCAGGCGGATGTTATCATGAAGCTCATGTCCAATACGGAACCTCGTCACACCCTAATTTGCACTACTGTACATGGGTAAGAAGCTGGACACACACGTGCCTGGAAATTTATGGTGCGCTCGCAGAAAAGAACCCCGAATTCCTCAATCGCTTTGACGCATAAGTACGAACTTAGGAGAAGCCAGTGAAGCATATTAAAGCGGTTAATCAGAAAGCTGCTCGAATTGAAGCCTGGGTAGCCTATGAAGCTGAACAGACACAGCCCACTGAGCTCGACGTGGTAGGTCTCGAAAGTCGGCCTCCCCACGAACAGAACGGTCCCCATTTCCCGTTGGGTTGTTCCTTGGTCTTCTCACCTGGGTGGGAAGCAGACTCTGCTGGAGGTACAGCAGGACTCTGTCAGCCTGTGGAAAGAGATATCTTCGACTGTCACCTGTCATGCTTCTGGCCAGCACATGTGCCCGACCAGCTCAACCATTCTCCTGATTGGACGAGCAAGTGCGCCTCTGCTCAAAAAGACTGGCGTAAGCTGGACCTAATTTTCCCGTAGGCGAGAGGCTCAACTGACATGATGCGGATGCTTGATAGGGGCGTATGGGCGCTCATTATCCTGATGGCAGGGACATCAATCACACTCGAGGCCCAGGAGACCGCACTCTGGTATCTTGGCACATATACCAGAGATATACTCGTGTGGGATGAAGCCAGCGAACAGGTCGTTGGCCGGATAGAAATGGGGCATGACATCCCAGCTGATGTCGTGGTAAATAAAGAGAAAGACCGGCTTTACGTGCGTGATGGAACCGCGCTGTACATGGAACTTGTGGACCTGAAGACAAACGAGGTCGTGGATGAATTCACTTTATCCCAAGGCAACGTAACCGTACGTATTAACGGTTTCGTACCGCATCCATCAGATGAGAAGGCTGTGATCTTTGCGAAACGATATACCAAACTGAAGGACAGGTATGTGGTCGAAGGGCCATTCCTGCTTGAATATGATCTGACGAATAAGACGGTCACTGACACAATTCCGTGGCCAGATGATCAAGAGCGCGAATCGATTCGCTTTCAGTACTCTCCCGATGGCGAAATACTCTACATGTTCGCTGAAGACATTATCGCACTTGATGCAACCAGCTACGAGGAAGTTGACCGATGGCAGATATCCACTCCGATTGAGTCTGGGGTTGGACGAAGCAGGTTCGGAACAAGCCCTCAGCCTTATGATGAAGAGGGTGTGGCCACCAGCCTCTTCAGGATGACAGATCCAGTGCAGAACCGGCGCATGATGGGTATTGCCAAAGTTCGACTTTCAGAGAAAAAAGTGGACTTCTTCACACTTGGAGAAGCTAGGCCAATTAGGAATTTCACGCTCGCGCCGGATGGCAAAAAAGCCTATGGACTACTTGAGCAAGGCACTATTGCAGAGTACGAATTTTGGGAGTTTGATCTAGTCAATCAGAGAGTATCCAAAAGGGCGCCTTTCGCAGGTCGGCCTCGCATGACTTTGGGGGTAAGTGCCGATGGGGAGCGCCTTTTCATTTATAACGCAGGTAATACGATTGACGTCTACGACGCTGCAACGTTTGAGTATATAAAGCAGATCGTGTTCGATGAGGATACAACGTTTGAAGTTATGATTCCCCAAAAGGGGAATTTCACACCGTGAGTTACACAAAGAAGGAGGGTACCAGGATGAACCGACTCGGAAAGCTTCTAGCCCTTGGCGCGCTAGGGTCTATTTCCCTAGGAACCACACTCGAAGCTCAAGACGTTGATCCTGTCGGCGTCTATGGCATAACAATCAATGCTGATTTTGACGGTCAGGTGATGCAGCTATTTGGAACCCTGACCATCGAGGATTCCGACAATGGACTCACGGGATCGGTCGATACTGACATGGGGATTACTTCTTTGTCCAATATCGTAGTTGAAGGCTCTGAGATGAAATTCAACGTGGATGCGGAGGGGATGCTGGTCGCGTTCGAGGTGGAATTTGAGGATGACGGATTCAGCGGTGATTTCGATCTAGCTGGTTTGGGCGGAGGAACTATCTCGGGCACGAAGCGCTAGATTTCATGTACGCACTACATTGTTCTTGATTAGGACGCAATAACTGAAGTTCTGGTTCCCGAAGCGGGTGACCTTGCACTGTGAGTGACACCAAGAAAGAGAGGATACCAAGATGAACCGACTCGGGAAGCTTTTAGCCCTTGGCGCGCTAGGGTCTATTTCCTTAGGAACCACTCTCGAAGCCCAAAACGTTGATCCCGTCGGCGTCTATGGTATAACGATCGATATTCCTGAAGCGGGATTTCAAATCCCCGGCTCAATGACGATCGAAAATTCCGACAGTGGACTCACGGGATCTATGGTGCTTGAGTTGCCTCCCGAGATGCCATCTCAGGGACCGGCTGACCTGTTTGACATCACCGTTGAAGGCCAAGTGGTGAAGTGTAAGATTGGAGTAGAGGGCGCCACGGTTGATATCACGATGAACTTTGAGGATGACGGATTCAAGGGCAGTGTCATGTCTGATATGGGAGTTTTTGATATCACAGGTACAAGGCGCTAGGTCTTTCGTCTATTTAGGCTGGGCGAACTTTAAGCGCCTAAATCCAGAAAATCTGTGACCAAAATCCTAGATCCGCACTTCAAGCGGGCACTGGGTTTCGTGCGACCATACGGCTGGGCTCTCGCACCGGTGGTGGCGCTTTCGCTGCTGGGTACTGGACTAAGTCTAGTACTTCCATACCTCTCAAAGCTTCTAGTTGATGATGCACTCATAGCCCAAGATTTTACTGCGCTTCGGAATATCGTAGGCCTTTTTGTCGGTATTACAGCGGCCTCGTTCCTGATGAATGTCCTGAGTGGAATGCGCTATACGAAGGTGTCAGCTGACATCCTATTCGATATGCGCTTGGACCTTTACCAGCATTTACAGCGGTTATCTCCTAGATATTATGCGAAAACTCCACTGGGGGATATTGTATCCAGGATCAACGGAGATATCGGAGAGATTCAGCGCGTTACGGCCGAAGCGACTCTCGCGTGGCTGGGTCAACTCATCGCACTAGTCGGAACAGTTGGGATACTGATTTATCTCGATGTACGCCTCTTTATGGCTGGGCTTATAACCCTGCCCCCCGCCCTCTTTGCCCTGTTCCGCTATCGGCGACAACTAGAGACCCGAATTCGTGATCTACGTGAACGCAGCGCAGATATCGGTACCTTCCTGATTGAGACGCTTCAGGGCATGCGAGCAGTCGTTGGAGCCAACGCACAGGGGCGCGAGGTTGATCGCTTCCGCAACAAGAATGACTCATTCATCGATGCGCTGCTTTCTATGCGGCTTTTTACCTATCTAGCCGGTGGCCTACCAGGCCTCTTGCTCACCACCGGTACGGGTATCGTCTTCCTGTACGGCGGGTATCGTGTGATCGATGGAGCGACAACCCTCGGTACATTCGTAGCATTCATGGCGTACCAGATGCGCCTGATGGCACCTATCCAAGGATTGATGGGCCTGTACTCTAATCTTGCTACCGCACGGGCATCTTTAGTCCGTGTGCATGAAATCCGTGACAGCCCTCCCGAAGTAATCGAGGCTGCCGCCTCCAAGTCACTACCAGTATGCAAAGGCGAACTTACACTTGAAGGGGTTCACTATGGCTTCGGACGTGGAGGTGAGGTACTCACAGGTGTCAATCTAGTCATCCCAGCCGGACAAGTGTTGGCGATTGTCGGCACCAGCGGGAGTGGTAAGTCAACAATCGCAGATCTTCTTTCTCGCCAACTTGATCCAGACAGGGGACGCATCCTGTTGGATGGAAACAATCTATGTGATCTGTTCCTTGCTCAGGTAAGAACACACGTCGCGGTTGTCGAGCAGTCGCCATTTATTTTCCATGCTACGGTTGCTGAAAACGTCCGCTATGCAAGACCGGAAGCGGCAGAAGCAGAAGTGCGGCAAGCGATACATGCAGCCGGACTCTCGGATCTCATCGCTTCGATGCCGGAAGACATCAATACGGTTGTTGGTGAACGAGGAAGCCAGCTGTCAGCTGGTGAACGGCAGCGTGTTGCAATCGCGCGTGCCTACCTTTCCGAGCCTTCAGTCCTCATTTTCGATGAGGCAACTGGCGCACTTGATCCCATGTCAGAAGCTGCTGTCCTTTCGGGTTATGACGCTCTGATGCGCGGCCGGACTACGGTGCTCATCACACACCGGATTAACCTGGCCCGACAAGCTGACCGAGTCGTAGTACTCAAGAATGGAAGAGTGGCAGAAGACGGACTACTGAGCGACTTAGAGACTCAAGGAACTGCCTTCCACGATATTTTTCTAGATTTCAAGACCGGCTAGTTCCTGCCACTGCTCGAATGCTAAGAAACGGACCATGAAGGACAGACCCATTACCCTCGCAGTTGTAGATAGTGGAGTAAATATTCCACACCCGCACTTACCTGCAGTACAAAGCGGTATCTCTTTTGATCGTGAGGGTCACGAACAGGAAGATTTTACAGACTTGTTGGGGCATGGAACCGCAGTGACGTCAGCGATCTATGAAAAAGCCCCAGATACACAAATCTCTGTGGTAAAAGTCTTTGATCAGCAGCTTGCGACAAGCGTGCCAATACTCGTGAAAGCGCTAGACTGGGCCTCAGAACACCATATGCGTCTCGTCAACTTGAGCCTTGGCACACCCAATGAGATCCGTGCTTATGATTTAGCTCCAGCTGTGAAACGTGCCATCGAAAGAGGAACCATCATCGTTTCTGCCAGAGCCAATGAAGAACAATTCTGGTATCCCGGATGCATGGAAGGTGTCTTAGGGGTAATCCTCAATTGGGAGCATCCCAGGGAAAGCGTCTCCGTGATCAAGGCTGAAGAGTCTTCTAAAGCCTCTTCGGACCGTGTTGTCAGCGCGTCTGGTTATCCTCGACCAATTCCAGGGATCCCAACCTCCCGGAACCTCAACGGGATTAGTTTTGCCGTAGCGAATACGACAGGTGTGCTCGCTGCACTTTTGATAGATCGACCAAATGTCCGGACTGCTGAAGCAGCATTGGATCTCCTCAGTGAGGAGGCACCTCCACTAGAGTAAACCCACAACCCGCTGTGAACGGACTCCTGTGAACCAGATAGGCGAACCCTTAGTTCAATTGCCCTGTTCGCTTACTGAACCGATGGTGCAACGTCCATCGGGTTGTCGGAGTGTCGGATATGAGACGCCGAGCTGGTCGAGATACGAATCGTAGCGATCGGAATCATAGTAATATTCCCGCATTTCCTCCCGGAAGTCCTCCATGATCTCGGCATTCATTTCAGTAGCCGGCTGGTCTGATGACCGGATAAATGGTGTGTATTGGATTTCACTGTTCTGGATGTTCTCGAAATAGTCCCAAGCCTGATCAACTAGTTCAGGTTGAACCATGAAATCGAGAAGGGTCATGGCTTGTACCATCGCTCCCTGCGTGGCTCCTTTATGGGCGATGGGGGTTGCCATCGCCATTGCATTCGCCCAGTGATGGCCAGGGAGATCGGGAATATTGGATGGGAAAGAGAGTGTCGCTGTTGGCACATTCCAAGAAATGTCCCCGATATCGTCCGCAAAACCCGCAGTTCTCTGTGCCTCAGTGAGCGCCGGCCTAAGGATTGAAAGCTCTGTAGCTAGCCCAGACTCGGAGGCCCCGACCTCTCTCTGCGTCGCTTGAGCAAAACGTTGGTCATTTTCAGTCCACTGAGGAAGACCAACCTGCTGGATATTTTCATACATAGCCTCAGCAATCACCTGGTTAAAGTGACCAGGCCACGCACTACCAATGATGCGGACATCATCGAGAACAGTACCACTCATCATTGCTGCCCCACGTGCGATTGAATCACCGATCGCAAAAAGATCTCTTATCTGAGGATAGTTTTTCTCTCGGAAATAAAACCATATTGAAGCCTTGGATGGCACCACGTTGGGTTGGTCTCCCCCGTCATATATTACTGAGTGGGAACGATGCTGAGTGCGCAGGTGTTCACGGCGAAAGTTCCACCCAACCTCCATCAGATTTGCGGCATCAGCAGCGCTCCGACCCCTCCAAGGAGCTCCCCCAGCGTGTGCGGCAGACCCTTCAAAAGTGAACATTGCTGAAATGAGACCTGTCCCGGGCGTCATGCCCCAGCTAGTCGACAGATTGTTCCCCACGTGAGCATAGAGGACGATATCCACATCTTCAAACATGCCCTCCCTCACGTAATAAGCCTTGGTGGCAACAAGCTCCTCCGCTACTCCAGGCCAGATCTGGATCGTTCCCTGTAGCCCTTCTCGCTCCATAAGCTCTTTCACAGCAAGGGCAGCTGTAATCTGGACAGCCATGCCCGAGTTATGCCCTTCTCCATGCCCAGGAGCTCCCTCAACAAGAGGCAGATAACAAGACACTCCGGGCGTTTGAGATGCTTTTGGGATGTTATCGATATCTGTCCCCAGAGAGATCTTAGGTCGGCCGGACCCCCAAGTAGCAACCCAGGCAGTAGGAATACCGGCCACTCCCTCTTCCACAGTAAAACCATGTTCCCGAAGGAGTTCTACCAGGTAGGCCGAGGTCTCGAACTCTTGAAAGCCTAGCTCGGCAAAGCTGAAAATCTGATCCACGATATTCGCTGTGAATTTCCTTCTCCCATCGATCGTCTCAGCAAGCTCACTCTTCCAGCCAGCCAGCTGACTTATTTGGGCCGTGGAACCACTCGGCATAGCAAGCACAGCTACTAAAGCCCATACCGTCCCAGTCACGAACCGATACGCGGGTGAAAACATGTGAGCCTCTCCTATAGAGCTAGTCGGTCTAAGTCCAAAATGACCTGATTCTAGTCATCCCGCGAGTGCTTACCTCCTCTCGGCTTGAGCCAACTGAAATTCCGCATATAGTCAGAGGGACTGGCAATTGCACTATGGTTTACCGTTAACCAGATATGTGTCATGCTCCTTATATGACTCAACTGACATCTAAACAACGAGCGCACCTCCGAAGCCTTGCAAACAGACTGAAGCCGGTCATACACGTGGGAACAGAAGGAGTCAGCAAGCAACTTCTCTCGTCAACATCAGAGGCATTTAATAAGCGTGAGCTAATTAAGGTTAGAGCTCAGGAAGGGGCCCCTAGACCTATCAAGAATATCGCAAATGATATAGCCGCTCGACTCTCAGGAGTGCATGTCATTCAAACGATCGGGCACATTGCAGTTCTATACCGCCCACATCCGGACGACCCCCAAATACAGCTGTCTGAGCTAACTCAGGATTGAGCCAATGTCCCGGGCATTTATCAAGGAAGATCATGATGAACCAACCCCAACATATCAGCTTCCTGATCCCGAATCACCCTATTACAAAGAGGCAGCGGCTTGGGCGCTCATCCAGGGGGCAGACCAAGGAGATTCTCGAAGTGCCGAGCTGGCTACAAGCTACCGCTGGGGTGACCCAACACTGGTCCCGTGTGTCCTTTCGATCCTCAAGGAAGCAGAAACTTCTGGCGAAAATCGGGTAGCTCAACTAGCACGGCGATTCCTTAAGGCTACCAGATAATCCGAATCACCTTGAGACGTAGAAAAGAAGAACGCTCCACGCGCCCATCTCATCTATGGCTGGTGGAGCGTTCTCTTCTCTCTTTAGGACCTCTCCTACAACGTCAGAGGGACCCGAAGTATTTAGGCATAGTTCAACACGAAACGCAGTTGTTGTTGTTCTTGGAACCGAGACCCATAAGCAGTGTCACGGCATTCAAATGTGGCGGGATTCTTGATACAGGCCCATTCGCCAAGTCAGCAGTGGTCTGTCCACGCCGATTTACCACACTAACATCGCCTCCCTGACTGATGAGATAGAGAATCATCTCGTTATCGCCACGCCCCGCTGCATTGTGGAGCGGACGGTATCCGTTGTGGTCGGGCTGGTTAACATCGGCACCAAGTTCCTCAATGAGATATCTCACGGACGGAATCCAACCACCCGGCATAGCCCGATGCGCGTTGCCAGCAAAACCTTCACCATAGCCAGCACCCGCAGCGGCATTGATCGGGAATATTCCTGCCCCCCCGTCTACATATGGTGGCAAGCCCGACGGGTCAGCGTTTGCCTCACGGACCGAATCTGCTCGCTCTACGCGATCAACAAGTTCCTGTCGCCTATCGTCTGAAATTTCCGCTAACTCCTCATCCAAGAACTCTGCCTGTTCAACTTCAGGCAACTCGTTTCGTACCGAAGTAAGAGCCTCTACTCGCTCTTCAGCAGACAGTGGATTGAAGTTGGAATCGTCAGATATCTGATTACGTGCTGAACGAGCTCCCGTGTCTCGGGGTCTCCTTTGCCTTTGTTCTGGAGCGATTGTCGGGATGTTTGGATCAGCACCATACTTAGCTAACAGGCGCATCGCCTCCACATCTGCCCCATAGGCCGCACGCCAAAACGCCGTTGAACCCTTTGTGTCTACCAAACCACAGTTCCGGTTACCGCACCCTCCGTAGACCATATACCAAGGATGCATCGCGGTGCGTGCGTCAGGCTCAGCTCCATCTTGTAACAGTGCTTCGAGAACTTCCATATACGTAGCATTCTGCAGGTGGTGTTCCTGAGGTTGAGGGAACCGCGTCCGAGGCTGCCACTCACTGTTCACTACACTCCACAGTGGTGCAACACCGTGGATGTTGGATGCCAGGTTGGGATTCGCCCCAGCTCCAAGCAACATCAGGGCCATATCGAACTGCCCATTGATGGTAGCCATCAGAAGCGGGCTTGTGGCGTCACTCAGGCTTACCTGGTCGACGTCAGCTCCACCATCAAGGAGTACTCGCGCTACTTCCAAATGCCCCTGACGAGCTGCATGTAACAGCGCTGTCATTCCACCAGTCGCTGTGATGTTAGGTGACCCCCCTCTTCTATTGTCCTCTTCTTCTTCTTCTTCCTCTTCCTCTTCTGGAAGTCCATTCACTAGAACTTCACGGCCAGCACGCACGGCCGCCTGTAACTGACTTGGCGTAACAAAACCGCTAGCCTCTCGAATAGCATCAAGGACTTCGTTTTGTCGCTGGTTGGCCGCACGGTCTAGCTCTCCTTGTTCCTGGAGATTAACTACCGTCGTCGAGAGTCCGGGTTCTGCTCCGTATTCCAATAGCTGTGCTGTAGTAGCAGCCCTATTGAGCGCTGATGCGAAAATCAAGGGCGTCTGACCAGAGGATGCCTCCAAAGCATTCACGTCCGCGCCATATTCAATCAGCGGCTCAAGCACATCGGTCTGGCCAGAAGCTGCAGCCAGATGGATTGGTGTCGTACCAGCTGGGAAGGTCTTGGCCTGAACATTAGCGCCCTCTTCTAGTAGACGACGTGTGACAGGAGCACTCCCGGCTTTACTAGCCAGATGTAATGGTGTGTAGTGACCGATACGAGTGACTGCATCCACTCGGCCGCCAGCATAGAGAAGTATTTCAACCATCTCGACCTGCACACGCTCAGCAGCCCAATGCAAGGCCGTCATCCCGTCACCCTGAGCAGCGTTCACATCGGCTCCCTGTCTCAGGAGACCACGGACAGCTTCTAGGTTGCCGGTCATCGCAGCATCAGCTACGGGCGCCTCAGGTGGGGTAGCTGCAGTAAGCGCCATGACCACACCCAGCGCTCCAAAGATTCGAAAAGGCAGGCCCTGGTTCATTCTCTTCCTCCAGCTTCGTTCAGCATTTGTGTTCAATCTCTCATGTGCTCTATGAGCTAGAAAGATGTCGCAGATACAGGTGGTGTGGCGAGGGAGAAAACCCCGTCACTGTCTCCGAAACTCTCCATCTCATCATGCCCAAGCATGTGGAGCAGCGTGAGCATCACGTTAGCCATTGGTGTGTCGTCCGCCGCCTGAAGGTGGACGTTACCCGCTAATTCCCCGTTAGCGTGACCCATCAGGATCAATGGACAACGCCGATGGTTATGGATATTAGCATCCGCCATCGGAGACCCCCATATGATCATTGACTTCTCGAGCAGATTACTGTCCCCAACGACTGAGTTCTGCATCTTCTCGAGGAAGTATGCCAGCGTTGCCATACGGTATTGGTTGATCTTATTGAATTCGAGGATCGCCTCCTCACGCCCGCCGTGATGCGAGGCCGGGTGGAAGGGCCTCGCTGAATCACTGTCTGGGAACACACGGTTCTGCGCGTCACGTCCGATCTTGAAGGACATCACTCTTGTCATCTCTGTTTCAAGCGCTAGCACCTGGAGATCAAACATCATTTCCATATGCTCTTTGAACGTGTCAGGCACCCCTGCCGGTGCTTCGGGCAAGGCCCGCTCATCTCCACTGGAGTTTCTGATTTCAACCATCTCGATCCGTCTCTCAATCTCTCGGACATTATCGAGGTACTGGTCCATACGTTGCCGATCCACAGAGCCAAGGTCACGACGTAAAGCCGCGACTTCATCCGCGATCCAGTCTAGAATGCTTGCCCGATCAGCTCGCCGCTCAGCACGCTCTTCAGGACTGGCTCCTGCACCGAACAGCATATCGAAGGCTACCCTCGGATCCCGAATCATCGGCATGGGTTCACTGGGCGAGGACCAGCTGATCGTATCAGTGTAGGCACAGGAATAGTTGTAGGTGCAGCCGCCGGATTGATCGAGATTTTCAATGCAGAACTGCATCGAGGGGAGCGGTGTATCCTGACCAAAGCGCTTCGCATAAATCTGATCCAGCGACGGGGTTCCCACCCAGAGGTCTGAGCCCTGTGTCTGTTTCGGATGCGACTGCGTGAGGAACACCGCGCTCGAACGGAAGTGGTCACCTCCAACCTCTGGCGCGGACAGCGGCTCAGCCATCCTGACATCGGTGTTGCTGATCAGCGTAAGGTAGTCCTGCCAAGGTTCAAGAGATTTTGCAGGGTGATCGGCGATCAGCTCAAAGTCGCGACCTACGGTTGCAGGAGCATACAGGAGTTGGGTCGCACCCCAGTCATTATTCCCAGCTAGGCCGTGCACCTCCTCAATACAAATCAAGGGCATCTTATCAGCCGCGAGGAACGCACGCCCAGAATTGGCCAGCCTCCCGGCTGGGACCATCGCATCGAGGAACGGCAGGGCAACACTGGCACCCATACCACGTAGGAAAGTCCGTCGCTCGATGTGTTTACCTGTAATGAAATGCATCTTTTGGTCTCCTGACCTATGTCTTACTGCATTGTTCTCTTAGTTGGGGGAATTAACCTGTCCCCCCCCCTCAGCTGTGCTAACTAGCGCTGCTCGCTTCATCTGGAATGCATCACTCTGGATAATGCCCAGAATGAAGGACGACATCCTATAATCGCTTTTCTCCGCATTTCTGGAGATTTCTCGCACCACGGGTTGATCGTAATACTCAACACGTCGTCCAAGTGCGTAGGCCATCAGGTTCTCCGTGAAGTTCCTGACCAGTGGAATCGGCCTGCCTAGTAATGCGTTGACAAGCTCCGCAGGCGTAGATACCGGCGTACCATCATAAAAATCCCCACGGGTATCTAGCGGATTCCCATTCTCTCTAAGTCGCCAGCTGCCCGTCACATCAAAGTTATCAAGCGCGAGGCCGATTGGATCCATCATACTGTGACACGAGTTGCAAACAGGGTTCGCCCTGTGAAGCTCCATCCTCTCTCGCGTTGTCAGGAACTTGCCACCAGAGACGGCTCCTGTTTCATCTAAGTCAGGTACGCCCGGTGGTGGTGGCGGCGGCGGCGATCCTAGCAAGACTTCCATGACCCACTTCCCACGGAGCACTGGTGAAGTACGATTGGCCATAGATGTGAGGACCAGCACGCTCCCCTGGCCCAATAGTCCCCGGCGTCGATCATCCGAATAACTAACCCGCCGGAAATGGTTCCCTGACACACCAGGAATTCCGTAATGTCTGGCAAGTCGTTCATTCACGAACGTGTAGTCCGCGCTGAATAGTTCCAGGAAACTCTTATCATCCCGGACGAGGTTGTAGAAGAAGAGTTCCGTTTCTCTCCGCATCGCATCCGCGAGATTTTCATCAAAGTTCGGATAGAAATTGGGGTCCGGACGAACCTTGTAGAGATCTTGCAGTCGTAGCCATAGCCCTGCGAAACGCGTGCCTAGCGCCTCAGAACGGGAGTCTGCAAGCATCCTCCGTGTCTGCTTCTCAAGCTCTTTGTCCGAGAGTTCTCCTTCTACTGCTATCTCAAGTAATTCAGCATCTGGAGGCGTGCCCCATAGGAAGAAAGACAGCCGTGAGGCAAGGTCCACATCGGATAGCTTATACGCTTCTCCAGAATCCTTTTTTCCAGGCTCGCGCTCGAACCGGAACACGAAGTGCGGGCTCGCAAGCACCGCCTCAAGTGCCCTTTTCACTCCAGCCTCAAAGCCACCACGCGCAGAGCCGTCAGCGTAGAAGTTCATGAGACCTGAAATGTCACTATCTGACAGCGGGCGCCTATAGGCTTCAGCACCGAAGCGTGACACAACCTGCCTCGCGCACGCTAGTTCTTCACTCGGCACCGTCGGTCGGCAAGAAAAGATCTTAGAACGAGTAGGGGTCTCAGAGATACCAGTCGAGTTGTAGGGACCACTGACAATTAAGTCTCTTACGTGTGGTAGCGATGTAATCCCATTCCCACCTGAACCCCCACCGGCTAACGACCACTCATGTGGACGGAGGAGGTCCTCATATGGACCGTCTCCACGCCGGACGAACGCCGCAGAAACCTTGTGCTGTCCTACACGTAGTACGATCGGCTCAGTTCTGATCCCCTCTCCACCACGACCATCCGCTCCAACTCCAGACCGTGTGTAATGAAGGAGCGCCACTCGCTCGCCATCGATCGATATATCGACGTCTTCAAGCCGGGCGTTACGGCCACCCGTAAAGGTGATTCCGAAGACATACTCGCCATCCGTCGGGAAGACATGATCGATTACGATGCCACCACGGGTGCCATACGGGGCACCTTCCACACGGTCCCACGGGTGTTGGGAGATGTACTCTGGAAGCTTATAGACCTGGTCTACAGCTGGCGCGTCCCTATTACCCAAGGCCAATCGGCTGATCTCACTCGCAGCGTTCAGATATGATTCGAGCAAGGTCGCCGAAAGCGACTGTACATCGGCAATATTGTCGAAATTGGCACTCATCTGATCGTTCTGAAGCCACTCGCTTGCGTCGACCTCAAGGAGCAGGAGGTCCCTTATGGCTCTCTCATATTCGGCTCGATTGAGGCGCTGGAAGGTCCGAGCACCTGGGTTCGGGTTCCGTGATGCCCTTGAATCAATCACACGCTCAAGCTCTTCAACAACCGTTTGGAGCGTATCGCCACCAGGCCGTCTTGCACCAACAGGGGGCATCATTCCAGCCCGCAGTTTGCGAATCATCCGTTCGGCGATTTCAGCATTCTGGTCGGCTTTATCGGCGTCGAACCCAGCAAGAGAGAGATTTCCGCTTAGGCGACGCTCGTTATGGCACCGTACGCAAGTGTCCTGGATTACATCATTGGGTGACACATCTCCACTGCCTTCATGAAAGTTATCTACCGGCTGAGAAGCACTATAAACACTGGCTTTTTGCCATACTGGTCCCACTTCATCCGGAGCTCCTGAGAGCACCAGCATCATACCCAGCGCAGCAGTAGAAAAGACGACATTTTTCATTATGGGATGCATCTCCCCAAATAAGTCTATTTATACGCTATCTGGTGGGTTCCGGGGGTGCAAGGACTGCGTTGATTATGCTCGATTAGACTATTGGGTGTTGCGTCTAGCCCTAAGAAAACCGAAACTGCTCTTAGCGTGCTGGCATGGGCTAGCCAGTAGGCAACCGAGTAGCTCCACACAGGAGGTAAAAGATGGACCAAAGGCGTTCTTTCTCGAGACGGCAATTCATGGGTGGAGCAGCGACTGCGCTGGGTTATCTGGGGTTAAAGCCAGGCGCGGGACTTTTGGCTGCTGAGGTCGATGAGACCGTAAGGTTCCCGTTCGCGCGTAAGCTAGATGACCCTTATGACTCCCTGGCGCATCTAAGCTCGAATGAAAACCCATGGGGGCCCTCCAAGAATATGCTGGAGGCCATGAATGGTGCCTGGAAGTATGCCAACCGCTATGGATACCCTGATGGGGATATCCAGTCGGCGATTGCTGAGCACCATGGTGTAAGTAGGGATCACATCCTCATGGGCGCGGGCTCAGGCGAACTACTAAAGGTCGTCGGGCTCACGTTTATGAGTCCTGGGAAGAAGGTTATTGGTGTCGAACCTACGTATAGCACGGTTTATAGGCATGCTACTGACCTTAGAGCGGATGCAATCACGCTACCGCTGATGGAGGACTACCGTCAGAACATCCCGGAGATGATCCGCACCATTAAGATAAATCACCGAAATGTTGGCTTTGTCTTCCTCTGTAATCCGAATAATCCCACTGGGATAACGGTCACAGCAGCAGAGGTAAGGCAATTGCTGGATAACATCCCAGAGGACGTGCCCGTGCTCGTCGATGAGGCATACCACCACTTTGTACAAGACCCGTCTTATGCTGAGTCGTTACCGTACGTTCTAGAGGGACGTAACGTGATAATCACACGCACGTTCTCGAAGATTTACGGTGTAGCAGCGATGAGACTCGGATACGCCATTGCAAAACCAGAGCTCATCGACCGTATGCGCCCCTACAGCACGGGCTCTGTAAATGCACTGGTAAAATGGGGTGGGGCGGCAGCCTTGAAGGACAAGGAATCTGAAGAGTGGGTGTTGAATAAGACAGTTGAACTCCGGGAAAAGATGATCGCTGGAGTCAAGTCAATGGGATTCGAGGTCCTGCCGTCTAACACCAACTTCTTTATGATGCATACGGTTCGACCGTCGTCCGAGTTCAGGTCCGCGTTCCGTGAGAGAGGGGTTTCGGTAGGCCGTGACTTCCCGCCCATGCTTGACTGGCTACGGGTCTCAGTCGGTACCGAAGAAGAGAATGAGCGGTTTATGCAGGGGCTAAAGGAGATCGCCTAATCTCAAGCCAACATAACCGCTAACTGGAAGGGCAATAATGAGGACTGCTAAGAGCATGTCCCCACGAAGCGCCCGGGGCCGAATAGCTCCGGGCGTTCTGTGGTTACTGACAATAGCTGCGCTCTCCGGGAAACAGGATCTCAGGGCGCAGGAACCAGTCGCCTGGGGAGACGAACTCGTTTTTCATACGTTTTCTATCGCCGCAGTTGATCCCAGTACTGGCGAATCCGGTGTGGCCGTTACAACACGCGTTCCTTGTGTAGGAAATGGAGTGCCCTGGGTACGCGCTGGGGTTGGTGCTGTGGCGACACAAGCCTCTACACGAACGGCCTATGGGAATGAGTTGCTTGATATGCTTGAGGAGGGGTTGACCCCCCGGGATGCTCTTGACCGGGCCATGGCTGGTGACCCAGAGTCCGAGCGTCGGCAGATTGGTGTCGTGGCACTAGATGGCACATCCGCTCAACATACTGGAACCGGCCCTGGGTATTGGGCTGGCCATAAATCAGGACTCAACTACGCTACTCAGGGCAACGTGCTCGTTGGGCCGGAGGTGGTCGATGCCGTTGCGGCATCATTCGAGGCGACGGAAGGATCGGAACGTCATCTGGCGGATCGGCTAATCGAAGCGCTGGGCGCTGGGCAGAGAATGGGTGGTGATAGGAGAATGGGCCGCCTGCAATCTGCTGCAGTAATCGTAGCCGACCCAAGAGAAGGTCGCTCTCGACGTGCCGACGGGCTTACAGCAAATATCAATGTCTGTGAGCACCCCACTCCAGTGGCAGAGCTGCGGCGAGTGTACAACACGATCTCAGGAACCTTGGGCTACCGGACACTCCAACAGTACACAGGTAACGATGTGTGGCAGGTGAAACTGATCATGCATGCACTCGACTATTACCGCTCAGATACCGAAACCCTAGAGCAAAAGGGCAACTGGCGACTCTACGATAATGAGATCATCTCGGCAGTAGACAAATTCCGCTCGGACCAAGGCCTATCAGTTCCTAGCTCGGGTAGTAGCCCCCCTGGGTTGGTTGATGCAGATACGGTCGAGCGCATGTGGCTTGAGCTAGAGTCCACAGGCAAGGCCGCTGAACTCCGACGAGTCATTAGGGAACTAACAGCAGTCAGGAGGTAGGTTGTAGCTCCTTGGAGCAAAATGGCACGCAGCTGTTGAAGGGCCCCAGTCGGCTACGCGGATGATTCGAGCCAGATCGTCGTCACCCCAAGATTGATCGCGAGGTGTTCTCCATGGGTGTCGGGGGCTGCCCCATGCCAATGCTCCTCATCTGGATCGATCATAACAAGATCTCCCGTTCCTAGGGCTAGCTCGTGGCCAGAACGATCTACCACGGAACAGGTGCCGCTAAGCCCGAGAAGTAGTTGGAAGTCATCGTGACGATGCCAGTTCGTGCGACCGCCTGGGTCAAAACACACTCGGTAAAGACGCACCGGCATATCGTCGTCAGGACCCAGCAAACGTTGAAATGTGCCCGACAGAACGAAATTATCCGGGTCCACCGGACTCGGAGATCTACTCGAAGATTCGATCAGTCTCATAGGATTTATACGGGAATCAGACAATGTGGACACCCTAGCGGTAACCACATCAGAGGATCTTAGGCTGGGGTCTCCAGGACTAGTGCCTCTGCTTCCATCTCGACGAGGTATCCTTCTCCAATCAATCCTGCAGTCACAAGCGTATTCGTGGGTCGAATATGCCGAAATCTCTGACCATGTGCACGAGTCACGGGCTCTGATATTTCGGGGTCAGCAATATAGATTCGGGTCCGTACGACATCCTCCATCCGCCCACCAAGAGACTGGATGGCACCCTCAATCTTATCCATACAAAAGTGCATTTGTGATGCTGGGTCAGTGCCCCCTATGAGCATTTCCTTGTGGGTTGCTGTTGTGCCTGAAACGAGGATACGATCGCCCTGCCTCACTGCTCGAGCAAAACCAGCCGCATCTTCCCATTTCGTCCCGCTGAGCGCGATCGTCCGACCTTCCTGAATGACGCTCGTAGGGTAAGGTGAAGAAAATGTATCAAAGTGGTCACTAAGGTCCCCGGCAGCAGTCAAGAATGGAGGCTTACGGTACTCGTCTCCGCAACCACCCGGGATTTGCCACAACTCTGCTCGGGCGTGTTCGATCTCTTCTAGAGCAGGCCCGTCCAACTCAAAATCGAAAAGCCGGAGGTTGTCTTCGATGTGATCCCGCTTACCGAGACGCGCTCCGATAATCACACCCGCCACAGCCGGTGCATCCAAGATCACCCGAGACGCCACGTTTGCTACCGACACGCCAAAACGCCTTGCTACTCGTTCCAGTGCTGCCAGCAGAGCCTGAAATTTGTCCCACCCTCCTGCAGCATCGATGAAACGTTTGTACTTCATCTGAGACCAAGTCTCAAGTGACTGGAAATCAGGTTCGGGAACTCCGAGCCACTGCTTAGTAAGAAACCCTCCTGCAAGCGTACCAAATGCCAGCAGTTTGATATCATACTGCAAACAAAGGTCGGTCATCGCGCTGCTCCCTCGCTGATCAAGAAGTGAGTAGCAGACCTGGTTCGAGACAACATCCACGCCACTGTTGAGTAGCATCGCAACATGGGCGGCATCTGTGTTGGTCAACCCAAGGTGCTGGATCAAGCCTTCCTCTTTTAGCTCCTGAAGGCAGAACATGCAGTCAAGCCAACCTGGGTCTGAGTAGCTCCAAGCGTGAAACTGGAGCAGATCAATCTGCTCCCGATCCATGCGCTCCAGTGCTAATTCGACAGCGGCGCGTGTTTTTTCTCTTGCAACGGTTCCGGGCTTAGGAACCCATTTCGTTAAGAGTTCGCCTGATCCGGGCCAACCCGCTTCATACTGACCAGCGATTAACTCCGAGGTTCCATAGTGGTCTGCCATGTCGAACGTCGTGAGCCCAGCATCAACGTATCGACGCATCTCAAGGGCACCCTCCTCCGGATTCATGAAACTTCCTTCACGTTCCATGTCCGCAATCTGCCATAGCCCTGTCAGGATACGTGAAATCTCTAGCCCGCTTGCGAGTTGTGTTCGTTCTACCATCAGGCTATTCGGGCGGGAGTGTCTGAAAGAGAGCTACCGTATCGACTCCATCGCGTTTCAGTTTGCGGAGCTCCCACACGTAGATACACGTCGCCAACGCCATCACAACCACCCAAAGAGGTGTCGAGCGTAGGTACCATGCGCTGACATCAGCTGTCATATCCTTCCAGAGATGCACAACCAGAAACGTACCGAGTAGTATGATTCCAGCCACTGCAACCGGTATCTGTAACCGGCGCGACCGAAGCACAGTCACATCTCTGGCAATCCTTGGATTTCGATGGGGCAAAGCGAGTACTGCTGCACACATAACTATGAAATTCAGAAGCATGGACGTCACGAGGATATCGACACCCAAGAAGAAATCACCCGCAAAATGGCTACCGAAGATGCTCAGTGAGGCCATAAGACCACTGAGCACAAGTGCGATATGCGGCGTGTGCCGCGTCCGGTGGATTCGGGCAACACTTTTCGGGAAAACACCATCTTCAGCCCAAGCAAATACGAGCCTAGATACCGACAAGAGCATCGCCGGTAAATCATTGATGAGTGCAACTGCCGCACCTGCGACAATAAGGATTGTCCAGCCAGGTGAGAGCACATAGCCCAGCAGCCCGGGAGCCGTAAGGTCCTGAGTGAGAGCTTTTTCGGCTACGAAGCTCCACGGTACCGTATGGTAAACGGCTGCGGTGAAGAGCAGATAGAACGTGCCCACTGACACAACTGCAATACCAATCGCAAGTGGAAGCGACCTACCAGGGTTCTTGGCCTCTCCACCAGCTTGAGCAATTGAGTCAAAGCCTATAAAGCTTGAGAAAAGGAGAGCCGAAGCGGCAAGAAAGCTGGCCCAACTAAATGGCCTTGCAGGCTCTGGAGGTACACTGAGGCCCTCCCGAACGGCCAATCCTGCTGCAAAATCACCGTGATCAAATAGGAATCCCGTGACAATCACTATGCCGCCGAAAACGAACATTACGAACATCATCGGCACCAGAATCTGCTTATACACTCGGAGTCCAAGCAAGTTGATCCCTACCGAAGACCAGAGAAAAACCAGGGCAAGGCTCACGCGCACTACTCCCGTGTCGAGCGCCGCAGCAAGCGCGTCGATACCCATAGCCGAGACAATATCCCTCAAGAAGGGAATCAAGACGTAGGAGACTACCCCAATCGCTACAGAAACCCCGAACCACTGAGAAAAACTCGCAACAAATCCTAGGTACGGATTCAGACCACGACTCGCGTAGATATAGCTGCCTCCAGCTCTGGGCATCGATGATGCCAGGATAGCATACGCGAGCGCAGCTAGTACCGCGGGAACCGCCGCAAACACATACGCTGAAAGCACATGAGGGCCTATCCCCGGCACACTCCGCTGGATCATGAATGGCAGGACATTGATCGCTGCTCCTAGCATGGAGCAAATTCCCGTTGCAGCCAGCCCCAATAACCCAAGTTGCCGGGTGAGACCGCTCAATTGCGGCACCACCGTGTTCTTCATCACGTCTTGGCTCCAGAGCGTCCCGCGGTGGCGGAGATCCGAGGCAGCACAACGAGCGTCATCGTCGCCGCAGTCACAGTCCCCAGAATTACGGCCAAACCAAAACGGCTCGTTGGTGGGAACGTTGATAGCACAAAAATCCCAAATCCTGCACAAATGATCATGCTTGCGCGTAGTACGGGGGCCCTAATCTGATCTAGTGCCCTGCCCCACGGCAGCGGCTCTCCTAGGGCATCCAATGTACGTACCCGGACAACAAGATGGATCATCGAATCGACACCCATAGCAAGCGCGATGTTCGCAGCGGGAGACGTGATGATATCAACTGAGATGCCGAGGTACCCGAAAATACCGAGCACTACAACTGGAACAGCTGCCAGACAGATCCACATCCGAGCTGTCGTGACGGCAGAACGGGACACGATGAACCCAATGACAAGGAATAAGGCCATTAGCCCGCCAATCCCAATCTTTAGGCTCGACCTTATCAGTTCCCCAAGCTGTGCTTGGAGATCATAGAGGCCTCCAATCAGAACTGGCTCGAGTCCCGCATCGACTACATCCACCCGTAATCTCTCCATGATCGCCCGACGAGATGGTTCCTCAACGGTTTCACGCATACGCAAGAAATAGTGACCCTCGTCTCGAGCTGCCGTGACGTATCCCAACCCGACACTACCAAGCTGCGGAGTCGACGCCATGTCGAGCAGGAGCTCTAGGCTCAAGAACCCCGCAAACGGAAGAGTTTGTGCATGCTCCAGCAGCACTGTTGGTGACAGCACGACCCCAACCGCAGAATCCTCTTCAAGTGATGCCTGTAGTACCTGCATCTTTTCGAATACTGGATTCGAATCAAGACGCGCTCCCTCAGTATCGCGAATCACGATGTCTAGCGTGCTGCTTCCTCCATCTGCATCAATTTGTTCGAGACCATCACGGAGCGGGTCACCCTTAGCGAAGTAGGTGAGCAGCCCGGGATCAGTATCGATTCTCACTAGACCCGCGCCGAGCAGAAGCACCATGAGTCCTGCCACGACCGCAAGCGTACGTGTCCGAGTAGGGAGTGCGATGTTTGCGAGATCCACAGCCTTCTTCGAGGTGCGAACCTTAGCCCATCGCCCAAGAAACGCAGGGTAAGCAGAGTAGGCAGTCGCCATAGCCGTTAGTGTGCCGATTACACCCGCTATCCCAAGTTCACGGAGAGGTTGTGCCGATGTGATCAAGAGAGAGGCGAAGCCTAGCAGCGTAGTCGTCATACTCCAGAATGAAGCTTCGAGTGTGTCGTGGATCGCGCTTTGAACGGCAAGGTCCCGGTCAGCCTGCTCCTCAGCAACACGCAGCCAGTTCGCTGTCATAAAGACAACGTGCGAGAGGGTGAGAACGAAAACGATCGTAACCAAGTTGGCTGTTAACAATCCGATCGAAAGACCAATTGCCTGTGTTAAAACGAGCGTCAAGCTCACAGAGATAAAACAAGTCGCCAAAGTCCCCACCACAATGGCAACATCGCGGTAAACGATGGCGATCAGCAGGCCGAAGACTAAAACGGCTGCAAGGCTGAAGACAATTAAATCACTTAAGAGATTCCGTCGGATCAACTCGACGATCACTGGCACACCAGACATCACGATGCCCAGTTCTGGTGCTTGGTGTTCAGCTATAACCGTCTCAATCCTTGGAATAAGGACTTCGGGATCTGTTTTGTCTGCCGATAACACGATGTTGGTGGCAGCAGCATCTGGAGTAAGCAAAATCCTACTGAACAAAGGGCTGCCTTCAGGGCTGTCGGTCGTGATACTGTATCCGCCGACCACTCCCTCGATCTCTAGCAGTTCATCCGTAAGCACCTCGATTCGGTCCTCATAGGAGTCTTCCGTACCCTGTAAACGCGCGACCCGAAGAATGATCTGTGGACTCGATGGGTAAGTTTCATTGATCCTCTGCGAAGTCTGGAGTTGAGGATCACTCTCAGAGAAGAAGAAGTCGCCTTCAACTCGCGGACTCAGAGATGCTCTTAAGAGCCAGACCACTCCGAGGCCGAGCACCGCCGCAAGAAGTGCGATCCACGGAGACGCGCGATGCGTCCAGGGTCGTGGCAACATTCTAGGAAATCCAACTTCGAAGTAAGGTCAACATCGGTCCCATGAATCCATTTATCCCAAAGTACTAATCAAGCTGATGACTTCAACTTGCGCACATATAGAGCCTCTTGTCAGGCCCCACTTGTGGACCAAGGGAGTACTCTAGTATCTAGGACCCTACTTGATACAGGTCACTTAGGGCACGAAGCTTGCCCATTCAGTTCATCACTCCGGAGGACCCTGTGCTGCGTCGTCTCTACCCCTCACTCGCAATTGCATCAGCTGTGCTCGTCTTGGCCAGCGCCCTACCCCTCCCTGCCCAGACCCTATTCGGCGGGTACCCGAGTGCTCGGATGGGAGGGAATTATATGCACAATTTTTATTTCCCACCGGCGCCAAGTTCGACCCCATGGTACCCGAGTTGGTCACCAGACGGAGAAGCCGTTGCAGTTGCAATGCAGGGATCTATTTGGAGTATTGAGATAGCATCTGGACTGGCGACCGAACTGGTTTCGGGACCGAAATACTACTCGTCTCCGAACTATTCTCCTGATGGACGCTGGCTCGTCTACACTGCGGATGACCACGGCCGTTCAATCCAACTCGAAGTCTTGAATATTGAGACTGGCGAGACAACGACCCTGACAAACAACACACAGATCTACGCTGACCCTAGCTTCAGTCCGGACGGAACACGAATCGCATACGTATCGACCGAACCTTCTGGCTATTTCAATATTTATATCCAGACATTCTCAGCAGGGCGCTTTAGTGGTGAGGCGATAGCGGTCACCAGGGACAATAACTACGGACGTAATCGCCTGTATTTTGGAGCGGATGATATCCACATCTCACCGGCCTGGTTCCCTGATGGAGAAAATCTTCTGCTCGTATCAAATCGTGATGTGCCACTGGGAAGTGGCAATGTCTTCCGGGTTCCAGCTCGAGAAGATGGCTTTGACGAACGTGAGACCGTACTAGCTGAGCAGACTCTTTACCGCACGCAGCCAGACGTATCAATCGATGGAAAGCGATTCATCTTCTCATCAACGAGAGGTACCGCTGACCAATTCAACAACCTTTATGTGCAACCCACTGTGGGCGGGGAACCCTACAAGATGACGTTCTTCACTCACGATGCGTTCCACCCACGCTGGTCACCGGACGGCGAATGGATCGCATATATCGATAATCGTGAAGGCCTGCCACAGTTAAAACTCTTGGAGGTCTATGGCGGAAAAATTATCGACGTAGAGATCACTGGTCGCCAGTGGAAGAACCCAACGGGTACACTACGTGTGACGACGGTCGGAGCAGATGGGCAAGCGACCGGAACTCGAGTCCATGTTGAGGCGGCCGATGGCAAATTCTATGCACCAACCGATGCATACGCTCGTATAGCCCAAAGGGCAGGCTTCTGGTTCTTCCACCATACCGGTACATCCGTCCTGGAACTCCCTGAAGGCGAGGTTTCTCTCCTAGCAGTCAAAGGCTTTGAGAATCAACCTGAGAGCGTGACAACCCAAATTCAGGCCGGAGAAGTGACCGAACTCACACTCCAGCTCGAAACAGTGATCGACATGGAGGAACGAGGGTGGTTTAGCGGCTCAACTCACGTGCACGCAAACTATGCAGGAAATCTACACAACTCGCTCGAGAACCTCATGATGATGTCGGAAGCGGAAGATCAGGACATCGTTCTGGAGCAGATTGCAAACAAAGACAACCGTATCCTAGACTACCAGTACTTTCTGCCAGGAGGTCAAGCACACCCGCTTTCAACCCCGGACCGCGTGCTCGTTGTAGGCCAGGAATACCGCCCACCTTTCTATGGTCACGTCTTCCTGTTCGGGATGCGGGACCATCTAATCTCGCCTTTCACTACGGGATACGAAGGTACTGGGATCGAGAGTCTCTATCCGTCAAATACCGATATCTTTCTTAAAGCAAAGTCGCAGGGAGCTTACACCGGCTATGTTCACTCACAGTGGCCCAGCGGTGACCCTCTTGATGGAACGCTGGGCGGTGCGAAAGGCTTTATGGTCGATGCCGCTCTAGCTACCACGGATGCAGTAGAGTGGTCCGCCTCACAAACTGGGTTCGCCCCGGTCTATGCTGTATGGAATAATGGACTCAGGGTTGCACTTGTAGGTGGGGAAGATTCGATCAGCAATTTACATAACACCGCGATCGTGGGTTCCGTGCGAACATATGTGAAGATACCAGACGGCAAACTCTCGATGCACGGCTGGCTGCAAGCGATGAAGAACGGACACGTTTTCATGTCGAACGGCCCGCTCGTAGAACTCGAGGTCGACGGGCAGATACCAGGACAGACAGTCGATCTCTCCAGCGGTGATGATGTCACAATCACGGTCGAGGCAACCTCTCTCACTCCTCTCGAGAAGGCAGAGCTTGTCTTCAACGGTGAGGTTGTTGCAGATATGCCCCTGTCAGTTGACAGACGTTCGGTTTCATTTGAACGCGACTTCCGACCAACGCACTCAGGGTGGTATCACGTACGCTTGAACGGGGCTGATGGAGAAGCCTTTCCTATGGGGATCGGCTACGTGCAGGCTGTAACGAATCCAGTATGGATCATCATGGACGGAGCTCCAATCCGATCTTCGGAAGCTGCGGACTATGGAATAGCGTGGATCGACAAGCTACAAGAAATGGCAGAAGAATGGCCTGACTGGCGTTCACAGGCTGAGAAAGACCATGTATATGCACAATTCGACTCAGCCCGTGACGTATACCGTCAACTTAAGGCCGAAGCCGGAGGTAACTGAGGATCGTCTAGCTAGGCTGGAGTCAAATTCTTGTCTGCCTGATTTTGGACCTAAGGCTGTCTACGCTGGGGCAACGATCTCTAGAAGCTCGATCTCAAAGATCAGTGTCGCGTTCGGACCAATCGGGCCACCGGTCCCCTGCGGTCCATAGCCTATCTCGGAAGGAATCACAACCCGGAAGTGACTTCCCACAGACATGAGCTGTAAGGTTTCTGAGAAACCCGGAATGACGCCACCAACCCCAAATTGAGCCGGCTCTCCTCTTTCGTACGAGCTATCAAACTCACTACCGTCGATCAGGGTCCCGCGATAGTGCAACTGTACCTGGTCTTCCGGTCCAGGCATCGGTCCATCACCCTGCCTGAGCACCTCATACTGCAGACCACTCTCGGTCGTCATCACTCCCTCTCTGGATCCATTCTCTGCCAGGTACGCATCACCGGCTACAGAATTCTCTACGGCTAGACGATCGAAGTCTTGCTGGGCAGCATTCTGAATCTCCTCGCCGAAAGTCTGGAGCATGACCTGGAGTTCATCGGAGGGTACCGCCGATTCATTGCCTTGAAGCGCGTCTTCAACCCCCCGCAGGAAAGCTGGTCTATCAAGGCGATCCTTAGTCTCAGTAAGCTGACTACCCATATTCAAGCCAATACCGTAGGAGGCTTTCTGGTCAGGTGTTTCGAGGTCTGCAGCATCAATTGCCTGACGGGAGACACGACCCTCACAGCCCATAAGGGCGGCGGTCGCGAATGCCGCGCAGAAAAGCGCGATCCGTGGTTGGAGTCGCATCGTCAATCCTTTTCGAAAGGGAGGTCGAAGCTAACGTATGCCCTCGAATCACCCAACGCAGAGCCTGACATCGCGACATGGGTGGCCGCCTATCCAGAACGCTCGACAGCATGCACTTTATTGGGCCCCGGGCCAGTTTCGGGGCTTCGGATGTTGACATAGTTGGAGGCAGAAAAATGAACAGAGTCCATCGGCAAATCTTGTTTGGCGCCTCAGCACTATTGGTGAGCTTACTTATCGGACCAAGTGCGCTAGTCGCTCAAGATACGCGGGATCCCGAGGCAATTCTTGCTGCAAAAGACTGGGTGACACCACCGCCTGAGATCGCTGAAGCAGTTATGGCGCCTCGCTACCTGAACGTGACGCTCAACAACGTAAGTCCCGACAAGCAATGGTTCATCCATGAGATTGGTGACGGCCCCGTCACGATGGATCGTTTTTCCAGGCCCTTTGATGAGCTTGGTGGGCTCTTCATCGACTATGCAGCCAACCGGGTGCGGAACCTTACGATCCGCACAAACATCGGTATCAACGTCATATCTTCGGCGGATGGTTCTGAGGTCCAAGTGGACGTGCCCGGAGGATCACGAATCTCGAACACAAGCTGGTCACCAGATGGATCTCACCTAGCCTTCTTTGTGCATACGGACCAAGCCACGCACATCTACGTGGCCGATCCTACAAGTGGTGACTCCCGGCGCGTGACTCGTTCACCAGTACTAGCAACCTTAGTCACAACCTTCGAATGGACTGCAGATGGAAACGAGATCGCGACAGTCCTGGTCCCCTCAGAACGGTCTGTACGACCCGTGCTAATAGGAGCACCTACTGGACCTCAAGTAAAACAGACCGAGGACGGAGAGAACATGCTCCGCACATATGCAAGCCTGATGGAGACACCGCAGGATGAGGTGTTGCTTGAGTGGCATGCGACTGGGCAACTCGCGACGATCAATGTAGAGAGTCGGGAAGTGACTGAAATCGGTGACCCGGCAATGATCTACAGCTTCGACTTTTCACCAACCGGTGAGCATACGAGAACCGTACTCCTTCAAAAGCCATTCAGCTATATCGTTCCGGTCCGAAGCTTTGGACGAGTCGAGCAAATCTGGGACCGAGAAGGAACAGTACTCGCAGAGCTAGATGTGACTGAGATGAATACCGGCCTGGGTGACAACCGGCCTGCAGCTCCAGGCGTGTCTGGAAGCGATGGGGATCCGGACAAACGACAGGTCACTTGGAGAGATGACGGGGCAGGTCTGACCTTTCTCCAGCAGGAAGAGAGTGGCGAAGAAGAGGATGATGCCGATTCCGATGAAAGCGCAGAAGCTTCTGACCATGTGATGCTCTGGGCACCTCCATTCAACGAAGACAGCCAGTACTCCTTGTACTCACACGAGTCACGTATCCAGAGCCACCGGTTTTCTGCTGACTATGGAATGCTCTTCTTTAGGACAAGTCAGAGAGGAAATGTGGGAGAATACGCAGTCGACCTGAGTGATCCCGATGCACGCTACACTCTCATCGAATATGACTCTGATGACTTCTATGCAAATCCAGGTTCACTGGTCATGGCAGGTGGGCGTGTAGGTGGCGGCGGACGTGGTGGTGGTGGTGGGGGCTCTGCCGGTGTGGTAGAGACATCCTCCGACGGTGCGAACGTCTTCTTGTACGGCACGAGTTACAACGAAGATCCAGCTGCCGAAGGGCCTACAACTTTTCTTGATAAGATCGAGATCCGGACGGGTGAAAAACAACGGATTTATGAGAGTGACAATAACAATCAGTATGAGCGGATTTCAGCTATCTTGGACGTTAACGCAGAACACTTTGTCGTATCCCGAGAGAGTCCGACTGAGATCGCACAGTCGCACTTGATTACTGGTGCGCAACGGACGCAACTCACTGACAATATCGACTATACGCCCGATCTAACGAACGCCCCTCGGCAACGTTTCGTTGTCGAACGACCAGATGGGTTCCGTTTCTTGGTTAACGTGACGCTACCAACTGGCTATACACCTGGCGAGCGGCTGCCTGCCATGTTCTGGTTCTATCCCCGGGAATATGAAGACCAAGAGAGTTATGACGAACGAGGCCGCACCTATAACATCAATGCCCACCCGAACTTCGGAACTCGTTCCATTGAATACCTGGTTCGGCTAGGCTACGCAGTCGTTGAGCCCGATGCTCCGATCGTAGGCAAGGCCGGGCAAATGAATAACAATTATCAGCACGACCTTAGAAATAACCTGGCGGCGGTAATCGATGAACTCGATGAAAGAGGGATTATCGACCGTAAACGACTAGGACTGGGAGGGCACTCTTACGGAGCATTTGGAACGGCGAACGCCATGGTCCACACCCCGTTCTTCAAGGCCGGGATTGCTGGTGATGGCAACTATAATCGTACATTCACACCGCTCTCGTTCCAGAGTGAGAGGCGGATATTCTGGGATGCCAAAGAGGTGTATCTCGGGATGTCACCGTTCGTATATGCGAACAACCTTACCGGAGCCCTCCTCATGTACCATGGCCTCCATGACCAGAACGTGGGTACAGCGCCTGATCACTCACCACGCCTCTTCCATGCGTTAAATGGGCTAGGCAAGAAGGCGGCGATGTACCTATACCCCTTCGAGGACCATGGGCCAGCCACAGAAGAGACGATACTTGATCTATGGGCACGTTGGACCGCTTGGCTTGATGTTCACCTGGCAGATGAAGACCTCACAATCACGGAACAACAGGACGAACATTAAGCCTTAGCCCGAACGTGGTACCGGGAATACTCAGGATAAAGGGGGGCCGGAGCACCGGCCCCCCTTTATTTTCACAAGAACTTGATTGAGACCAATAAATAATTGGACAGAAAAATGAGCTTCTTGAGCCAAGTACGACTGAGCATACTCATTTTGGCCGGGGTCCCCAGCGTAATGTACGCCCAGGTCCCAATTGACGTGTCAGTGCGTGTGGATGAGATCTTCGCACCCTGGACGTCAGTATCCTCACCTGGATGTGCGGTGGGCGTAGCCCTAGATGGCCTAACCGTCTTGGAGCGAGCATACGGAATGGCTGATCTGGAGCATGGGATTCCCAATAAGCCGGAGACAATCTTCGAAGGCGGCTCTGTCTCCAAGCAATTTACAGCTGCAGCGATCATGCTTCTTGCCCTCAACGGCCAACTGTCTCTAGAGGACGATATTCGGAAATACGTGCCGGAAGTTCCGAACTATGGTCCCACTATCACACTTCGTCATCTCATGACGCACACGAGTGGACTGAGAGATTGGGGTAGCGTAGCGGGAATCTCAGGATGGGGTCGCGAGCAAAGAAGTCACACCCATGAACATGTACTCGACATCGTTAGTCGACAGAGTGCAGCCAATTTTGACCCAGGTCACGAATACTCATATTCGAATACAGGGTACAATCTGCTTGCCATCGTTGTGGATCGACTGGCCGGTATGTCGTTCGCGGACTTCTCCAAGGAACATATATTCGAGCCCTTGGGAATGAACAGCACCCAGTGGAGAGACGACTACCGTCGCCTCGTGCCAGGCCGCAGCTCAGCCTATGCAGCAAGACCCGGGGGAAACTGGGTGATCAACCGACCTATAGAACATGTCCACGGTAACGGAGGCATTCTAACGACCGTTGGGGATTTAATGATCTGGAATGAGGCACTCACCGACGGACGACTCGGAGGCCCAGAGTTTGTGCGGATGATGCATAATGAGAGGGGCAGGTTATCTAACGGTGCCGAGATCATCTACGCCGGAGGACTTCAACATGGGACGATGGGTGGCGTGCGCTCAGTAACCCACACAGGATCTACTGCAGGATATAGGGCATTCCTTGGACGTTATCCCGACCACAAGCTGTCAGTCGCAATGCTTTGTAATGCGTCGAACGTGTCCACCGGGGGCACCGGCGCAAGCGTTGCAAGAGCCTTCTTAGGTGATGCCCTTACGGAGGCCACCCCTCCAGAACCAGCTTCTGTATCAACCATGGTCCTCGAACGTTACGTCGGCCTCTATAGAGATCCCGTAACTGGTAACACGCGAACCTTAGGGCTCGCAGGTGGTGAACTCAGAGATGGAAATACAACGCTTATTCCGCTGAGTGAGACCCACTTCCAGGCTGGAACCACAGATCGCATCTACCGGTTCCAACTCAACCGGGGACAACGCCCCCAGTTCAAGATTGAAGCTTGGCAATACACAAACCAAGCGTTCGAACCCGTGGAAGCTTGGTCGCCAAGCCCAGGTGAGCTTGTATCATTCGAGGGCACGTACACTAGCTACGATGCGGAAACCACGTTCTTGGCAGAAGTGACTAACGGTGTGCTCACGCTCACGCAGCGCCCAGGTATCACCCGTATCCTCACCCCGATCTATCCAAACGCCTTTAGCTCGGGGGGGCCAATGGTACGGTTCAGGGCTGACGCGTCCGGGGACACCAATGAGCTAAGTCTCAGTATCGGAAGGGTTTACGACATGCGATTTCAAAAAATAGGAAACTGAGTGTCAGACTAAAGCGCTATATTCTTAACATTCCCTGAATCTCTATCGCCTCCCAGGTAAGCCCTCTGCTGTCACACGTTCTCCTTGTACAAGCTTACGATCTAGGAAGTCATCCGACGCCTCAAATGCTTCAACCCAACGTCTGAACAGTAAGGTCGAGTGTACGTCATCGGGCCAGACCATCAGCTCGTACTCTACACCATGTGCTCGCAACAGTTGGACGAGGCCAACTGTTTGGGAAAAATCGACATTTCGGTCGTCATCCCCATGAATCAATAACACTGGGGATGTCCAGTTCTCGATCTCTGAGATTGATGACGCCTGCCAGGAGACACTTTCCGGATCAAGCGAGTCGCCCCAGAGGTGTACACCAGCGATGTCAACACCAGCTGCGAACACGTCAGAATCCCGGGCCAAGCCTTGAGCTGTGAGGATACCGCCGTAAGAGAGCCCCCAAATACCGACCCGGCTTGCATCAACGTCGTCCCGGGACTGCAAGTATTTCCCAGCAGCCAACACATCTCTGTACTCAGTATTACCCTGCCCTCCACGTCCGGGAGAATTTCGAAATTCTTTTCCGTATCCAATCCCGCTTCGGTAATTAACCGACAACACCACATAACCGCGCGACGCAAAATATTGGTTCATGGCATACGCCATGTGGTAGAAGCCGCGATGATGATACCCCAGCAGCATCTGCCGCCTCGATCCACCGTGAATAAAAATGAGAGCCGGCCTCTGCTCTCCTTCTTGGAGGTCAGAGGGTAGAAAAAGTTGGTTGTTAAACTCAAGACCATCTTCTGCGGTCAAGGTCACGTTCTCAGGAATCACATGTGCACCTCGCGGAAATTGATCCGGAAGCGATGTAATCACACGTGCTTGTCCGCTGTTGGCTGGAACAATGGCAACGGACTGGGCCTGTCGGGCGTCCGCGAAAAGGATGGCGACGTCATCACCCGATGAAAGAGTTGCTGGGTATGTTTCGATCCCATTTCCCTGGGTCATCATCTCAGGCCGCCCACCTCCCACCGACACACGCCATAAGTCTCGCCGATCTATACCACTATGGTTTGAGGAGTAGAATAGCGTTCGTCCATCAGCAGAGAAGGCCGTTTGCATCACGAACCCATCGCCCGGTGTCAATTCAACCAGCGCGGGCTCCTCAACCGAAATCGAATACCAGTGTCGCCAGTTACCGGGCTCTGCCTCAAACACGATATGTTCACCTTGCCACTGGATCTGGCTGATCTCGTTGAGCCCATCCTCCTCTGCCGGCGCGCTCCAAAGAAGCCTCCCCGCGCCAGTGGACGTGTCAGCAATCCAGATCTCAAGTGTGTGACCGCCAACGAATGCCGAAGAAATCAAACCGTCAGGAAAATCTGATGCCTCGAGCCTCTCAGGACGCTCCGCTCCCGAACCAAACGGCAGGCCTGGGCGACGAATGAACGCAACCCGTGAACCATCTGGAGACCAAGTTGGTGAAGAATCCCGATCAACGCCGGGAGAGAGATAGGTGACCGAAGGACTTCGCTGGTCGTAAACTCCAATATAGCTGTGATCACCACGCCCGCTGACAAAGGCCACGTGACCTCCATCAGGTGACCAAACAGGATCTCTGTTCTGACCGTAATTAGTGATGAAGGGTGTGCCTCCGTCCTCCACAGGACGTAACCCGGAGTTGACCGGAGCTCGGTAGATCTGACCCGAGTCCACATACAGCACCCAGCGACCATCTGGCGAGAGCTCATAGTCTCGCATCGCTACCACCCGCCATGGGTTACCACCACTGGTACCCATCGCCCATACGACTCTCTCCCCCCCTCGTGGATTACTGGTTGGGTTTGCGACCCATCCTTCCCGATTAGGTGCATGACCACGAATAAAAGTCACAATCTTACCATCGTAAGAAATTTGCAGGCCGGTGAGGTCGATACCGTCATCTTCTAGATAACTCGTGAGCCGAACTGGATCATATTCAGGAGGGGTAGCGGTGTAGACGTTCCTCATGCCCCGCTCATTCTCAATCCAGGCAATCCGGTCTGCATGTTTTGCTGAGACTAGGTTAGATGGAAATCCAGGGCTGAGAATATCCTCGATACTGAAGTTTCCCTGATCCTGTCCTAGCCCGCCCGAAGCTGACAGCAAGAAGAGGGACAAAACGGTAATCGAAGTGCGAATCATGAGTACCTCCTGCGCAGCGGCTTGCTACCCGCGTCTTAGTTCTCTGCGAATCATGAGGGGTTGGCGGCTTTCGGAAAAGTGGAACACCATCTGTTGCAACTAACATCGAAGGGAGAAACAACCTACAAGCCGACTCTTCTATCACGCTTGTAGCTACCGAAGGCGGCCCCTAGGTTCGCTTTCCGAGCCAGTTCTGATGCACCTGCTCTACCCCGGTACCCGGAGTGGAACCATGCGCCATATCCCGATCCTCGTCACGATATCTCTAGTCCTGAGCAACTCCGCAACGACCGCCGTGTCGGCCCAAGCTCAGGCAACAAGAATGGACCTGACCACGCTATACGATCTCGGTAATCTCGTGGTCGACACCAACGCAGATAGTGTGCCAGACTTGGTGAATGCGTCTCTCATCTTAGGTGAGACACCTACCATCACCGAGACGGCAGCAGCAGCAGAGATCTCAGCTCGTCTCGGTTTTGAGACGATGGCGATGAACCTCCCGATCCAGCGCGGAATTGCAGCCGAAGGGATTCTGATCGCTATCGGGCGGAGTGGCCTAGCTGCTTCGGGCCTTAGCTCACCAGGTATTGATCCAACCTCACTCGACGCTGGAGAGGGCTCCGTGGTCATTCGAAATGTGGATGACCGCACTTGGGTGCTCGTTGTGGGTGGTGATGACGAAGGGCTCATGGCGGCTGCCCGTCTCTTTTCTGGTGTACTTCCTCACACGAGGACGCTCTCAACCGCCAAACTAAGTGCGGTTGCTGAAGACCTTTCCGATGCGCTGGCGAATGCAGGAGTTGTGGATGGGGAAGTCCGATTGACTCAGGCACGTGCCAGAACAGATAGAGATGGCGTATCCCGAATCGTTGCCGATATCACAGTCGATCCTGTCGACATTGATTCAGCAGCAACAGCGATGCGTCGTCTCCGGGACCTAAAGCCTGGTGACGAAGACTCTAGGCCAGAAGAATCTGCTGAAATTTCCGAGCAAGAAACGGATTCGGTCACAACTCAGGGCGATGATCAGGAGTACAACCGCATTCCCTTGTCCTATCCTGGCCTCGGTTCGGTAGAGGCAAGAATTACCGACGGGCCCGTAATCCGTCTACAGGGTCGAGCAGAACCCGACCCTCCAGGGCCCATCTCAGGGAGACCGGGCGGTGGCGCAAAAAACGACCTAGACCTCTCAAACCTATACACGACAGACGGATTCTTAGGTGGAGGACCTATCCCTGATCGTATCGATGTGGTGCTTGTCCCAGGGTCCTCAGGCATAGAAGGGTTACCCGATCTAGCTGGAAGACTTGGCCTTGAATCGACTGGATTTGTTGTGCCACTCGTCCGACCAGCTGAGACCTTCGACAACCCTGGATCACAGCCTACGCTGGTCTTGGTCGGCACTGGCAACCGGTTCACGGACCAACTCGCTGACAGTGGCCTAATCAATACCTCTACCCTGGGGCCTGGGGAGGGCCTAATCCAGATTGTTCCGGATGCGTTCGGATCGAAATCTTCACTCGTTGTGACTGGCAGTGACAACTCCGGCGCCCTGAGAGCCTTGGAACAAGTCGCTTTGACCTTTCCGCATCTCGATGAACGTGGGAAAGACCGACCAACCGTGGATGACGTTGAGCAGGAAGTATGGGATGCACTCTCTGGGTACTCGCCTGTAGGACAAGCAGCAATTGGCTTGTACAAGCTTGATCGTATTGCAGAAAAGCTTTCTGATGTCACAGTCTCTTCTGCTCGTGTGCTCATGTCGGTTGAGAAAGCGGAAGATGGCCTGGGCGAGTACGTGCGGGCGAGAGCTTCCTCTAGCCTGGGCACAAATAATCTCGAAGTCTTAATCGACGACCGAGATGTCCAAGAATCCGGCACAATCTTCGAAGAGACGAAGACACTTCCGTCCGAGGTTGACCGCTTTTGGTCTCTCTTCCGAGAAACAATCATCCCGGCAGCGACAGCAGGTCAGCCGATTCGGGTAGAAGCTCGTTTGAGTGAACCCCCTGAGCTTCGTGCCCAAATCGCTAGTGAAGCCCAGCAAACATTGATTGATGCGGGGGCTGACCCTACCAACACGGAAGTGCGTATCCTCTCCGCGTTCAAACAGGGCTATTCCTGGCTCGAAGAAGTGATCGCACCGAGACTCCAAGGCCACACCTTGGGAGAGATCCTCATCAGTTTTCGGAGAAATGACCCGCCAGAGGACTGGCCACAACAAGCGATTAATACACCAGTCCGATGGCTGCACGAGATCTTTCCGATTGACGAGGTATTCGCGCGCGATCTTGGTCTTGAACTCGAACAGATAAGGTTTGAGCAAGTGACCGAAGGTCCTACCTACGAAGTACGCGTAACGGACGCGTCAGGCTCGGTCATTCTTAACGAGAGCTTTGATCCAAAATGGGTCCTTCGCCCATATTTTGATCGATTCCAAGACTACGAGCAGGTCAGGGTGACGACTGGCTGGCTACTGGCTACTGCTGGTGGCCGAACGATTGCAGATGAACGAATCGTGACCGATCCAGAGGCTTTTTGGGATTATTACCAAGCCGAGGTCCTACCAGTCATTTATGACTACGTGATGGAATTGCACGAAGGGATACCGAACGGTGGCAGTGGTGATGCCCCCTATTTCGGGTCACTGACAGTCGAGATGGCAATGAGTGAGCCCGACTACCGCCTTGGGATTGATAACGAAATCCATGCACCAATGGATGCCCTACACGAAGAGATTTACTTCGGAACAATCGAGTTCTTCGATATCCTAGGGCGTAACTCACGCGGGCAGGGGCTGACGTTCCCCGGACGTGTCATACCCCGCATGCGGCCCAAGTCCGACGGGTCGGCCGCAACTGTTGAGATCGTATTCACAGGCTTTGCCACCTCACGCCCAGCCGTCATAGTTGAATATCAGGACGATAAAGGAGACACGGGTGAAGTGCGCCTTGACATTCCGAAGACGGGACTTGAGCGACCTTCTGCGAGACTAGCCAAGGTCCATGAAGATGAACCTGGGCTCAGACATCTAGGTCTAAGGGTCCGTGTCGACACGGACCTAGACGCACGTGACAGTCTCATCACTCTCTCTGCCCCGGAAGCCGTCGACCGAAGTATGGTCTCGGCTGCGCAGATTGAAGCAACGATTCAGGAAATCGAGTCACTACGCAGCCAGGGCCTCTATAGTACCGCGCTCTCCTACCACGGATTAGGCTCAATCGAGATCTGGGCGGAGTGGACACATAAGCAGGATCCCAACTCCCGAAGGACCGTGACTCTCTCAGGAAATGGATCACAAGAACCACTTGCTGACTGGCGGAGCCTATTGCCTGAGAACTGGTCGTATGAGGGTGACCGCATTGTTCAGTGGGATACCCCGATCCCTCCTCCCGAGGGTCACCAGATGATTGCAAAAATGGCGGATTCTTTTGACGAAGCTTCGATTTACAGAGTCGGCCGCTCCTACCTCGGCAAAGAAATCTGGGCGATGGACCTTATGCCGTTAGTCTCCGCTACACACTGGTCGCACGTGAAGGCGACCACGTTCAAACCAACGGTCGTGTACTCGGCGAGGCAACATGCGAATGAGGTTTCATCGACTAGCCACGTGCTACGTCACGCGGAGCTGCTCCTGACAGATTCTGTGCAGCGGGCCAAACTCAACCGGGTCAACGTAATCGTGCACCCGTTCACGAACCCGGATGGTGCACAACTAGCGTACGACCTCTATAGAATAAATCCCGACTACATCTTGCATGCTGGATACCTTGGGTCTCTCGGACAGGATGCGACTTCCGGTGGAAATGATGATCACGCGATCTACCCGGAATCAACTGTCAGAGGGAAACTCTGGGCTACCTGGCTCCCAGACATCTTCCTCAACCCGCACGGCTACCCAAGCCACCAGGTCGTGCAGCTATTCAGCGAATACACTGGGCTCGTAAGACGTGGCCGAGTGACAGAGCGGAACTGGGGTTTCAACAAAGGCTGGTTCATGCCCGGCTTCAGCTTCATAGACAATCCAAGTTTCCCCCGCCACAAGGAAGCCGCGTTCCAGATTCGAGACTATATCACGTCAGGTATCAACTCGAATCAGGATGTTTTCGAGATGAACCAGCGTAACTACGCTCGATATAGACGCTACGGAGCTAATTTTGATCCTGAGACTTTCAGGCTCCCCATGACGGATAGTGTCTTGATTCAGATGCCGCTGAAGGGCTCAAGCGGGGAGGGTGGAGGTGGCTACAATCCCCGAGTAACAATATGGAGTGGTACAACAGAATCTCCAGATGAAACTGCCTACGGTCCATGGATGGAACTAGTCGGAAAAGCAGGCCTCTCATGGGACCAAGCGATCCTCGACTACCTGAATAACGGAGATCACAAGGTCAACCGGTCGGGCTCACACTTCTTCGGAGGTGTATCCCTTAGGATGAATCGACCACGACCTCCGGGAGATGAAGACGGAGACCAAAGCGGCGTTGATCAAAATCCCAGGCGGATGCCCTTGCGGGACGAGCCCCGATCACACCCTTTTTGAAGCAAGATCCTGTAGCCCAAACCCTCCTACTCAATCTGCAATGAATAATATCCCAAAGCTTAGCATCGCAGTTGTCATAACGACGTTGTTAGCCTGCAGTGATGCGCCCCCAGCGGAAACCGGCGCAGATCCTGCCAGTGACGATCCCATTGGGACAGTCACCATCAGTCAACCAGCTACAGGATCTCAGGTAATGGGCGAAAATGTTACCGTGAGCCTGCAGGTTGCGGGGTTCCCGATTGTACCTGCAGGGGACATGACATCCGGGACAGGTCATCATCACCTGTATCTAGGTGCTGACCTAACGGGAGTTGGTGAGCCAGTTCCGACTGTACCGGGTAGTATCATCCACATGGGAGATGGCTCGTCTGAGTACACGTTTGAGGGTGTAGCCCCCGGAGAACACCGACTCATTGCCGTGGTAGCAGATGGAATCCACATCCCACTTCAGCCATGGGTTGTTGATACCGTAACGTTTACGGTCAACTAATCGGCGAGAGGTCACCGCACATCGTGCCAGCCCGATCTACATTCGGCTCTTTAGTGGGGTCAAATCTTATTATTGAGGGAAGCCATGTTGACTCTCTCTGAGGATTCTTAGATGAGAATTCGAACCACTGGACTTCTTGTATTGGCCGGGCTCGTGGCGGGCTGTGCTGCTTCACTGGGACCAGGAGATGCCGGATACCCCTACAATGTTGACGGCGACTACTCAGGCTCACTCATGGTAGCCGGTCTGACGATGACAGGAACCATAGGAATCAGCACCCAACCTGGGGGGATGGTTACTGGCACAGTTTCAGTAAATCGACCAATCCAGATCAACGGTACACTTAATGGGACTTTAGCAGGTGACCAGCTTACTGTAGGGATTACTTACGGAAACAATCCGGCCACCGGGTGCGCTGGTGGTACTATGGATGGTGCCCTAACGATCTCGGAACACGGAGCAAACATATCGGGGCCCGTAAAGATCGCAGACTGCGGTGAGATGCTCGATGCAACCATTAACTTCTCTCGCTAAAAGCATCCAAACGTGCCCATAAGACAATCCAGTAGTGGACATATCTATAGGAGGACCGCATGACCTCAGCAGGATCTAAACTCTCTTCAGAGTTCTTCGTCATAGTCGCACTCCTGGCGAGTGTGTTATCGAATCCACTCGCTGCTCAACGAGGAAGTAGTGGAGACCAGAGTATGGGGACCATCCCTACCATTGAGGAGAAAATCGATGGTATGGATAGCCTTGAGGGGTTTCTCCCTCTGTACTGGGACGCGGACCTCGGTCAGCTCTGGATGGAGATTCCGGAACTTGATGAAGAAATGATCCATTTCTCTGGATTTGGTGCCGGCCTCGGATCAAATGATATCGGTCTCGACCGCGGGGCCCTGCGTGGCTCGAGAATCGTAAAATTTGAACGAGTAGGTCGGAAAATCTTGATGGTGCAGCCCAATTATCGTTTCAGGGCAAACAGTGACAATCCGGCTGAGACGCAAGCAGTGCGAGATGCGTTTGCGAGATCAATCCTCTGGAGCTTCACCCCAGCTGCAGAAACTGCCGGACGTGTGCTCGTTGATCTAACTGATTTTCTAATCAGAGATGCTACGAATGCCGGCCAACGGATGAGTCCGGGAACGTATCGCTTAGATAACAGTCGCAGCTCAGTCTACATGGACATGACAGGATCATTTCCGACAAATACAGAGTTGGAAGTAGAACTCACCTTCGTCCAACAAGCAGGTGGTGGTGGTGGTGGCCGTGGGGGGAGAGGTGGGGGCGGATTCGAGGGTGTGGGGAGCGTTGCCTCGACCGGAGAAGCGGCAAGCATCCGTGTTCACCACTCATTCGTTCAACTTCCAGATAATGAATACGAGCCTCGGATGTTTGATCCACGTTCTGGCTACGGATCGTCAAGCTACCAGGATTATGCAGTGTCCATCGACGAACCAATGACCCAGCGCTTTATCAGACGCCACCGGCTTGAGAAGCAAGATCCATCTGCAACAGTAAGTGACCCTATGGAGCCGATTATCTACTACCTGGATCCTGGAGCTCCAGAACCGATTCGTTCGGCTCTTCTGGACGGAGCTAGGTGGTGGAATCAGGCTTTTGAGGCAGCAGGATATCGTGATGCTTTCCAAGTCACATTGAGGCCAGACAGCATTAGCTCATTGGATGCTCGCTATAACGTTATCAATTGGGTGCATCGTTCCACACGAGGCTGGAGTACCGGTGGATCGGTGTCCGATCCTCGCACTGGAGAGATTATTAAGGGAGTCGTAACTCTTGGCTCACTCAGGGTTCGGCAGGACTACATGATAGCCGAAGGCTTGCTCTCTCCTTATACAGATGGTGATGAAGAGACGCCTGAGATCGCCGAGTGGGCGCTGGCCCGTGTCCGCCAGCTTGCGGCACATGAAGTGGGGCATACAATCGGATTAGGCCACAATTACTACAACAGCACTGCTGGTCGTATTTCAGTGATGGATTACCCACATCCTCTCGTCACCCTTAACGGTGATGGCTCGTTAGATCATTCTCAGGTCTACGATGTGGGGATTGGTGACTGGGACAAAGTCGCTGTCACCTACGGTTATCAGGACTTTGTCGGTGGAGGAGATAACGAAGCTGTCCTGATAAGAGTTCTTGAAGACGCTTGGGATGACGATGTGCGCTATATGTCAAACCAGGATATCCAGACGACGCCCCAAGCAGATCAATGGGCGAATGGCACTGACATGGCTGACGAGTTGGACCGAATGATGGATCTGAGATCAGTAGCCATGTCCCGATTCGGTGAGACAGCTATCAAGAACGGAATGCCCATGGCAACAATTGAGGAGGTATTAGTACCCCTGTATCTCCATCATCGATATCAAGTGGAATCCACTGCATCGGTGATGGGTGGGGTAGGCTATATCTATGCCGCTAGAGGTGATGGCCTGAAACCTGTCTGGCGTATTGCTTCCGAGTATCAAAATCGATCATTGGATGCACTGATGAGGACTCTTTCTCCTAGCGAGTTAGCGCTTCCGACTTCCGTTCTCGAGGCGATTCCTCCAAGACCCCCAGGATACGGCAGGACGCGAGAGCTTTTCCCGCGCTACACTGGTTCGGCCTTTGATGCACTCACCCCTGCATTCGTAGCGGCGAGCCACACCGTGAACAGCATCCTTACGGCAGACCGAGCAGCGAGACTTGTGGAACAGAAAATGCTGGATCCTGCAATGCCGGGCTTGAACGATGTCCTGCAACGACTTTTCCAGGCCGCTTTTGAGGGAGAAGCAAGCAGCACTTACGAGACCGAGATCAGAAATACGGTTGCTGGCGTGGTGATTGACAGAGTGAAATCGCTAGCTGAAACTGCGCCAATGATGCAAGTGAGAGCGCAGTCGACATTGGCACTTAGGACCTTGGTCAGTCGCCTAGCGGAGATGGAGCCTTCTGACACCTCTGTGCTGCTCCAGCTTGATATAAGACGATTCCTCGGAAGGCCTTATAATGCAGGACAAATGCCGAGCTCAGTAAGTGCTCCCCCAGGAGCCCCAATCGGACAGCCAGCTATGGATTGGCTCGGACTCCTTGAGCCCTGGTGCACTTGGATCGATGGAGAGTGGAGATGAGCATAAGAATCATACAACACTTGAGACAAGCGGTGGTCTTGTTTATCGCTGCCTGCACACTCTTGCCGACCTCGCTATCCGCCACATGGTCAGTGATCGCAGTAGACGCTAGAACGGGACAGGTTGTAATTGCTTCAGCAACATGCGTTGCTCAGGGCAGATTTGCTGGCTTTCCCGCGAAAGGTCTTATGGATATCCAGGCAATCGTACTGCCAGGGATTGGTGTTGCAGCCGCACAGGCCGGTGTCGACGGTACAAGAGAAAACCAGCAACTCATCTATGCCCAAATGAAAGCTGGAGCCCATCCAGCTGAGATCCTGGAACGTCTCAAACAAGATCCAAACATTGAGCGACGCCAATTTGGTATCGTAGACATGCAGGGCCGATCAGTTGGCTTTTCTGGCAGCGGTAATAGCGCTGCATCACTGTCGCAGCAGGGTCGTGTCACAGATACCGAAATCTATTACTCTGTTCAGGGCAATATTCTGGCTTCGGACGCAGTCGTGCATAACGCCGCACGAGCCTTCGAGGCAGAGAACGGGTCACTCGCTGACCGAGTGATGGCAGCCATGGAGGCAGCGGACGAGGCGGGCGGAGACGTGCGTTGTACCTGTGAAACAGAGCCCGTTCCCGATGCACCTTGTAACAGCCGAAATGCGCATGTCGCATATATCCTCCAAGCTGATACTGATGATCCCGAGGGGACGTCATTCAACGACGGTGACTACGCGGTTTACATCAGCGCGACCGATGAGGACATCGAGCCGCACGAGAATGGGAACCCTGTGATCACGCTCAGAATGCGTTACGACCTATGGAAGGCGGGGGGCTAGCACCTCCACCTTCACCCAATCTTCACTATTCGCTACTCACAAGCGATTAGTGGGCACCCTCGATCGCAGCCCGTATCAGGCGTGATGTATTGTCTATTCGATACTGCATGAGCCTCGTGCCTACCTCAATTGTCTTCTCAAGCGGGGCAATTGAAACCCCGTTAATTGAAGCACGACCAGCAGCAACGCGCTCCTCGTAGCGAACCGAAGAGGGGTCGACAGTCATTTGCATAGCGGTAAGCCAATATGTATCGTGAAAACCCTCTGATTCCTCAAGAATCCCGAACTCTTCTTCCATGACTCTCTGCACTCCGGCGTTATCGTAAAATTCAGGGATGTAGTGGACCGTAGATTTTCCCTGACGCTTATTAAGTCGATCGGCCACTACCCTCATCCCATCTTGATTTCCGCCGCTGTCACCGATAAACACAATGTGCTCGAAGCCATGTGCTTGTAGGCTGCTCGCAACATCATCCAGGACCGCCTGGAACGTCTCTTCTCGAAGACTAATGGTGCCCGGATAACGCATATGGCCGGTCGGCTCCTCTATACCACCCTCTGGGACGAGTTTCACGATTGGCGCACATAGTGCATTACCAAGTTCACGGGCAATTCCTTCACAAGCTCCCTGAAGGACATAGTTGTGCTTGCCCATGGCCACATAAGGGCCATTCTGTTCGATGCCGCCAGTTGGGATGATCACGGTGTTCGTCCCGTCAGCCATCCTATCCCGAATCTCGATCCAAGTAAGTTCTTCAATCCAGATCGAATTAAGGGCCTCGATCGGCCGCTCCATGCTCAATTCAGCCTGTAGCGCTGCATCATCAGTCACCTGAGTAACTGCAGGTGCTTGTTCACGCTGCATAGCCCTAGCCGCTATGAATGCTATAAGAAATGCGACCAAACTCGTGACAACCACCTTCCGATTCATCATTGTGTTTCCTCTCAGGAAGTCTGAATGACCATTTTACACATGGAATGCAAACATGGCGCCTAGGGTTCTAAATCTCCTGTGGATTATAGCCATTATCTCTTCGGCGTGTGGTGAATCCACACAAGAAGAAGCGACAACAGACCGCGCTGATCCTGTTTTAGCTGAGGACGTAATCCGAACTGCAGACCCCTATGCTCGCGGGTACACCGACGAAGATTTCCCGCGTATTAAAGAGCTTGCGACCGGAGTGTATTCATACGAGCAACTCAGATCTGCGGGCGAAGAGAGATTCGCGACAGTTAGCATGTTCGTCGTGACCACTGAGGGTGTCCTCGTTGCTGATGGCCAGGGTAGCGTGGAAGAAACTCAGAGGATGATTGACCACATCGCTGAAATTACTGATCAGCCTATAACCCATGTGGTAATATGTTCGGACCACGGGGATCATACAGCCGGCAACTCAGCATTCCCCTCCGACGCTGAATTTCTAGCTCATCCAACTTCAGCAGCCATACTTGAGGCCAACGCACTGAACAGAGATGCAGGAGCTCCTCCAATCATGCTCCCCAGTCAAGAGATCGAGGAACGCGAAGTACTGGAGCTAGGAGGTCGAACGATTGAAGTCCTCTTCCTGGGACGAGCCCATACCGGTGGAGATCTCGTGGTCCATCTGCCTGAAGAGAAAATTCTTTTCATGAGTGAGGCCTATCTGAACCGAGTCTTCCCAGCAATGCGCTCAGCTTACCCCTCGGAATGGGTAGAAATGATCGAGCGTGCCCAAGCGATGGATATCGATACCTACGTCCCCGGTCATGGATTTGTTGATTCTTCCGCCGTGCTCGAGGAAGAGCTAGACACTTATCGGCGTGCCGTAATCCGTGTCATCGAACTAGCTACTCAGCAGTACGAGGAGGGGTACGGCCTTGAGGATGCGCAGATCCAGGCCAACTTCGGTGAACTCGAGAGCTGGTCACTTTTCACGAGTCAGGCTTCCAGGGCGATTCAGCAAGTTTACGCTGAACTCGATGGCACTTTGCCAGGTGAAAGTCGGTGACTCAGGCCTCGGTTAGTGCTTTAACCTCCGCTTCTCAGGACCGCGAGGGCAATGACCCGATTTTCAGGCTGAATAGTGAGGCCAGGGCACGCGCGGCGGATGGAGAATCAATCCTTGATGCAACAATGGGTGCCTTGATGGACGATGAGGGTCAAATCGCTGTCATGCCTAGTGTGGCTGAAGCGATAGCCCGCGTGCCCACTGGCAAGGCAGCAGGCTACTCCCCCATCTCTGGGTCTCCACCCTTCTTAGACGCAGTTAGAAGAGACCTCCTTGGCAATTCAGATCTTTTGCCAAAGTCGGTGGCAGTAACAACTCCAGGGGGTAGCGGCGCGATTTATCAGGCAATCAAGAACTTCGTAGAACCAGGACACCAGGCCCTTACGACTGACTACTACTGGGGCCCATACCCCGTGATCGCGCAACACCTAGAAAGAGACGTCAGCACTTTTGCCATGTTCTCTCCTGACCTGAGCTTCGACTTGGAAGCCATGAAACGGGGAATACGTCAGCATATAGACACCCAGGGACGATTGCTGCTGATCCTGAATTTTCCTTGTCACAACCCGACTGGCTACTCTCTGGATTTGGGCGAGTGGATGAGCATCGCCGAAGTGGTTCGTACAGCTGGAGAAGAAGCACCAGTAGCCGTTCTTCTCGATCTAGCCTATCACCGGTTTGGTGGAGAGAGCGCGGACCTCTGGATTGATGCAGTTCCCACAATGCTAGAGACGACCACGGTGCTCTTGGCATGGACAGCTTCTAAATCTTTCTGTCAGTACGGCGCCCGAATCGGTTCACTCGTTGCCCTGCATCCAGATCCAGAGGAACGGAATAAGCTTGCAAATGCCCTAGGGTTCACGTGCCGAGCGACGTGGTCGAACTCCAACCATCTGGGCCAACTCGCCGTAACAGATTTGCTTGTAGACCCTAAACTGAGTCAGCGCGCTGATACTGATCGGGCCGCATTGGTCGAACTCTTAAGGACCCGAGTTGAAGCTTTTAATAGTGCTGCAGGTGCTGCAGGGCTTCACGTTCCTCGCTACGACGGTGGGTTCTTTGTTGTCGTATTTACTCCTGATGGAGAAAAGACTGCTGCGGTGATGCGTGAGATGGGTGTCTACGTGATACCCCTCAAGGGTGCTGTCCGAGTAGCTCTCTGTGCCACCCCGGAGGCTGAGATACCTCGGTTAATTGCAGCACTGCGCGCAGGGGTAGACAAGGCGGAAGCGGAACAGGGGGGTTCGGCCTAGCCAGACCACTGCTCTATCAATACCAGATACCAGGGCAGCTAACGTCCGGAGGCGGACCTACCGATACGGATTGCCTCGTCTGCGCCCGGACCAGACATCAGTAGACCAAGAAATCCTTCTTCAAGCCGCTGTTCCACATCTTGAGCATTGGCAGTGATCATATTCGGGAGACCCACTCGTTCCGAGTGCTGTAGCACTTCCTGTGTACCCGCTTCTCCTGCTTCGCGGCTCCCGAGATCACCTGAAAGGCTCCCAATACCACAGGCCAAGACGCTGTAACCTGGCGTATCCGCGATCTCACCCGCAGCTGCGAGTGCCCCTGCATCTTCGATCATAATCATGGCTAGTGTCTCGCCATCTGGATTATCGGGAGACCAAACGCTAGCACCAGCATCCGCGAAGAAATTCACGGCCAATCGCGCCTCCTCAGGACTGCGCACGTGGGGAATCACAACACCATCAGCGCCCAACTGAAGTGCCTCAAGGACCCGCGCACGGGCTGTTTCGGCACCATCACGTTCGATGGATGGAATTCTGACAAGCAGAGAGGGGACTCCCTCCGAATTCGATTCATCAAGGCCCTCTGCAATCGCAGCTATAGCCTCTGCGTCATAACTTCCTTCAAGGTTCAAAAAGAGGTAGTCCAGCAAAGGATTCTCACCGAGACTTACAATTCCCTCGGAGGTATACAGTGGCGGGAGCCGAGAGCCGTCGGGTGCCACCTCGCCTCTTGGGCGCTCATTTGGGACAAAGATACCGAACGCGGGTGTATCTGCAGACCATAGCTGGATTAGCCTAGAGGAAGGGGCGACATCAGCTGTACTAGTGTCGTTTGGCAAGTCAGAGCACGCCGCAGTCATACACAGAGTAGCTCCCACTGCAAGCAGCCTGAATCCGTATGGTCCCACCGTAGCAACCACTCGCTCAACCCCCACGACCAGATTCCTCAAGACCAACCGAGAGCGCTTCGGGTTGATTGACAATAATGAGCTTAAACCCTTGTGCCAGGCGCTCAGCAATGTCGTCGACACCAGCTGTAATCCCACATGCCACATCGAATTCTTTGCATGCTGCAAGTACAGTCTGAATTGCCTCCTCTACCGCCTCCATATCTCCCTCATACGCCCTGCGAAGGTCACCCGGACCGGGAATCACCACACTTACACCTGGTGTCCCAACAATCTCCCGAGACGCAGTTATCCCTACCTGATCTTCTATGAGCAGGATATTGATGAGATCTCCAGTGGGACTAATGGGCCAAAGGCGGCTACCCATCGAACGCACTGCGAGTTCAGCATCTGCTAGTGACTCAACGTGGGGAAATACAATTCCTTCAACACCAGCCGCGATACCTTCAGAAATATGGGCGAGCGCAACCTCACGATCTTCACGAATCGGCGGAATTCGAAGCGTAACCGGATGCGGTTCCTTTTCGCCGGACGCTTCAATCATAGCAGTCATGAAGGACTCCATCGTTGGTATATCCCATGGCCCAGACTCTAGGGAATAAAAGATGAAATCCGTCTCTTCGTTGGCAGCAGCAGCCCGACCACCCTCAGCATTCTGCGGACGCGCAAACATCCCGAAGACTGCCTGGCCTTCAGCTAAGAGACGAGCCAATTTCGAACCAGGTTCCTGGTCCACCATAGTTTCCGCCTCCGAGGGCTCAGGTGACTCCGTTTGTTGGCTCTGGCAGCTGAATACGGCGGTGAGTACGACTACGCTGATGAACAATTGAGATCGATTGGGCATAATGAGTTTCTCCTAACTCGACAACGGATACTCCTCCGAGGTCTGATTTCTTAGTAAATAATTTACCATCAAATGTATTTATAGCCAACTCTCCAAGTGTTAAATCACTCGTGGTTGGTATATCTGCGCCCTTTGCGC
>DUBS01000030.1 GCA_012960225.1 Gemmatimonadota bacterium
AAACGGTGACACTGTCCTACTAGAGGTTATGGACAAGGATCACAACGCCGTCTCCTTCATCTACAGTCTCTACTCAGGCTTCGGGTCAGGTCTAGTAGCTCCTGGTACCGGTTTTACGTTGCAGAATAGAGGAGCTCTGTTCTCGCGAGAGCCAGGCCACGTGAACGTTGTTGAGCCACATAAGCGCCCATTCCATACCATCATCCCCGCAATGGCATTCAAGGACGGGGAGTTCTTCATGACCTTCGGGGCCATGGGGGGTGCGGTACAGCCTCAGCAACATGCTCAGATTTTTCTCAACGTGGTTGAATTTGGAATGAACATGCAGCAGGCAGTTGAGATCCCCAGAATTAATCACGGAGGCGGTCTCAGCGTCACCGTTGAACCCGGTATCAATGAAGAAGTCCTAACCCAACTTGAAGCGTGGGGTCACGAGCTCAGAAGAAGAACTACTAGAGGAGGAGTAGGAGGTGCCCAGGGGATAATGTTCAATATCCTGACAGGAGTGATGATAGGAGGTTCAACCCCTCACAAGGATGGTATGGCAGTCGCGTACTAAGAACGGGACCAGACCCAGAGCGAAGAGGCTCCACCCTTAACGGGCGGAGCCTCTTTCTTTTACGGAGGGGGTGGGATTCGAACCCACGAGGGCTTGCGCCCGCCGGTTTTCAAGACCGGTGCATTAGACCGCTCTGCCACCCCTCCTCAGAAAAAGATGGAACTGACCGCTAGCTACTTCAACTGACGGTCATCCCATCATTAAGGATAGAAAGCCCGATAGTTTGAAATGACGATCAATTTTCTAGTGACGGAAGAGTCTACGTCCAGTAAAGACCATCGCGAGTCCGTGTTCGTCAGCCGCGTTAATAACTTCCTCATCCCGGATCGAGCCACCCGGTTGAATAACCGCCTTAACGCCAGCTTCCGCAGCCGCATCGACACCATCCCGAAACGGGAAAAACGCATCAGATGCAAGGACGGAACCAGTTACATCAAACCCGGCTTCATCCGCTTTGCGTACAGCGATCTTAGAAGAGTCAACCCGACTCATCTGACCCGCTCCGATCCCCAGCACTCCGCCATCACGGGCAATCAAGATCGCGTTTGATTTCACCGAGAAAATCGCCGCCCAAGCGAATCTCAAATCATCCATCTCAACTTCGGTGGGGTGACGTTGAGTTACGACTTTCCATGATGTATCAATTAACCCATAAGACGGTGGCTCAGAAGGTGTTTGTGCGAGCAAGCCCCCATACACTGACCTCACCGAGCGAGCTTCAGGGATAAGACCATGGGACGCGATGAAGTCGGCTGCCCCTTCCCCCTCGGATGTACCAGGAAAGGTGAGCAATCGAATATTCTTCTTCTTGCTCAGAACCGTCATGGCCTCATCCGAAATGCTTGGAGCTACCAGACATTCAATAAAGAGAGCGGACATCAGTCTTGCTGTTTCCGCATCAACCTCTTGATTCACAGCAATTGCGGATCCGAACGCGCTCATCGGATCAGAGGCCAGTGCTTTTTCGTAAGCATCTGAAAGCGTATCGCTGACCGCGAGGCCGCATGGCGTTGTGTGCTTGATGATGCAAACCGCAGCTCCTTTGGTGTTCGCGAATGGGGACAGTGCGAGTAGAGCTCCGTCTAAGTCCAGCAGGTTATTATATGAAAGTTCCTTACCATGAAGTTGCCTGAGTGCAGAAAGTCCCACTGGGTCTTCATGACCGTAAAAGGCTGCCTGCTGATCCGGGTTTTCTCCATACCTGAGTGTCTGGATTCGCTGCAGGGACACATCCAGCTTATCCGGTAGTGATTGAGATTCCACACTACCAGTGAGGTATCCTGCTACAGATTCATCATAGGCACTGATGTGGCTGAAAACTTTCGCGGCAAGGTGGCGTCTCAACTCCGAGTCTTCACCCCCGTCGATCGCTGCGATGACCTTGTCGTAATCGTTTGGGTCGACAATGACCCAAACTTGTGTGTGTGATTTGGCGGCGGCCCTGATCATGGTAGGACCACCTATGTCGACCTTATCCATCGCCTGAGACATCGTCACATCACCAGCTGCTATGGTCTCCCGGAACGGATAAAGGTTCACAGCAACCAAATCGATCGGCCCATAACCGTGTTCCGTGAGGGCCTTCATATCTTCGTCATTATCCCTTCGAGCAAGAATCCCAGCATGTATCGCTGGATGAAGAGTTTTCACACGTCCGTCCATCATCTCTGGATGTTTTGTGACCTCAGATACGCTGGTCACTTCAATGCCACCCTCACGGAGTGTGCGGGCTGTCCCGCCCGTGGATAGAATCTCCCAACCGCGATCCTTAAGTGCGGTAGCGAGTTCCAGGATTCCGGTCTTATCGGATACGCTGAGAAGCGCCCGCTTCATCCTTACTCCTATTCTGTGTGTTCTAGGTCAGTAGTTGTAGTACTCGATAGTTCAGGTAACTCGAGTGGGCCGGGATTTCGGCCCTCGATAAGGGCAGAGCACACGTGCTGTGCAGCAAGAGGGTATAAACGGTGTTCGATCTTCAAAACGCGGGCAGCTACAACTTCAGCAGAGTCGTTAGGCTCTACTGGTACCCTCCACTGTCCTATGATTGTACCCCGGTCATATTCTTCATCGACATAGTGAACGGTAGCGCCAGTCATTGACTCACCGGCATCGACTACCGCTTGATGCACCCTCATCCCATACATGCCCTTACCACCAAACGAGGGCAGCAGTGCTGGATGAATATTGAGAATCCTACGCCTATATCGGTGAACAACCTCACTCGGAATGAGCCGAAGATAGCCAGCAAGAAAGATGACCTCTACCCTGTGAACTTCTAGCACTGAGAGTATGTCTTGGGCGACATCTGAGGAGGCTCGCGCCTGGACAGGAATAACGGCTGTACTGATCCCTGCCACATCGGCTCGCTCAAGAACTCCAGCATTCTCGCGGTCCGTGACGACAAGTGACAATCTCCAAGGACACAACTTGTCTTGGTAATCGAGCAGCGCTTGAACATTCGTCCCACCACCCGAAGCAAATGCAGCAGCTACCAAGGGAGAGCCTGCCTCTACCCCTTTTTTCAAAGGTGTCCCCCACCATAATGTTGGGTTAAGAACGGATTGGTTCGACGCTCCTGCCCCACAGTGGTCGGTGGTCCATGCCCTGTGAAGAGTTCTGTTTCATCAGGGAGCGTCAGTACCTGCTCTCGGATAGAATCCATGAGTGTACCCATGTTGCCACCGGGGAGATCCGTCCGACCGATCGATCCTGAGAACACCACATCCCCTACTAAAGCAAAGCTCTCATCCGGGGCAACAAAGATCACGTGACCCGGTGAATGGCCTGGCGTGAAGCGCACATCGAGTGCACACGAATCGAATTCGTATCGCTGTCCGGCTACTAGTTCATTTGTAGGGGGCGGTTGGGGGGTCGCCGTCATGCCAAACATCTGAGCCTGAAAGGGAGCCACCTCATAGAGCTTCTGATCATCTGCGTGCAACCAAATTGGCACATCAGGTGATATCGCACGTATTTCCGAAACACCCTCTATATGGTCGAGGTGAGCGTGCGTTAAAAGAATGGCGTGGAGATCAAGCCCTTCGTCTTGTATCTGGGGAACCACCTCGGCAGCAGCGGCTCCCGGATCAATTACGACTGCTGCAGATGAATCTCCGCAAATAACTAGGTAGGTATTCTCGCCGAACCCCCCACCAGTGAAGGCCCGGATCTTCACGGTCTCAGGCGCGACCGCAGCGAACAGCCGTCAAGCTGTGAATGAGCTCCCACATCCACATCCACCCGATGCGTTCGGGTTACTGAATGTGAAACCCTGGCCCATAACGCTCGTCACATAGTCGATCTCGACGCCGTCAAGATACTGTGCGCTGAATGGATCAATGAAAATTTTCACACCTCGGATATCGAGGATTTCATCATCCGATTCTGGTTCGTCCTCAATGTTGAGGCCGTACTGGAATCCAGAGCACCCACCTGGTAAAACTGCAACTCTCAATCCCGCTTCACTCTCAACACCATGCTCTTGAATGAAGTCTTGAACTTTTTCTGTTGCTGTCGCCGTCAAGGTCATCATGACGCCGGTTACCTCCTGAGGTGATGTGCTTGTCAGAGCTGGACAAAGTACCAGCTGAAAAACGATACCCTCCTGGCCATTAGACGTTTCCAGTCATAGGACACAGGGGGATGTCCAAAGCTACCTGAGCTGAAAAATCAGGTCAACGTCGGATACCTTGTAGGACCAACTTGCCCCCTAAACGACAATCAGTCTGGTAGGCATACTGGGGATCACAATACGCGCTCAGACCAAGCTTAGTCCTAAGAATCGAATCCTTCATTACTGAATGCCTCCCTGACTCGCCTGACTAAATCGTTCTCCTGCCCTGGGAGCACTGTGCGCAAATCAATGAAGACTCGCTGATCCACGATCCGTGCAATTACCGGAGGATCACCGCTACGTAGGTGCATCGCCAAGGCTTCTGCACCATCTGGACCATCTAGGGCAAGGGCGAAACCGGGGAGCTTCACACCCGGATATGTCCCACCCCCTACTCTGCCCTCTGACTCCACGATACTGCTCCCGATACCTAGTTCTGTTAGTTCAGCGGCGAGTTCCTCACATCGTTTACCGAGATTCTCCGGGGTATTGCCCAGCATTCGCAGGGTTGGAATTAACTCAAGAGCTTGTCCGGGATCTCGATAGAGTTGAAGCGTTGCCTCGAGACCTGCAAGCGTAACCTTATCCACACGCAACGCACGACAAAGTGGGTTTTGACGCAGTGAATTGATCAACTCTGAGTTACCTAGAATGATCCCAGCCTGGGGCCCACCTAGTAGTTTGTCTCCCGAAACAGCAACAAGATCTGCACCCGCACTGAGTGAATCAGCAGCTAGAGGTTCAGCTGGGAGGGCTAGTGCATCTGAAGCAACAAATAACCCTGAACCAAGGTCGTGAAGTAATGGGATTCCTTCCTCGTTCGCTAAATCAGCGAGTGAGGCGAGTGTTGCGTCTTCTGTAAATCCAGTGATCCTGAAATTAGACCGGTGAACCTTCAAGATCGCTGCAACCTTATCTTTCTTGATCGAGTTCTGATAATCCGATAGACGCGTCCGGTTGGTGCTACCCACCTCAACTAAAAACGCACCTGCGCGCTCTAGTATCTCAGGAATTCTAAAACCCCCGCCAATCTCGACGAGTTCACCCCGGGAAACAGCAACTCCCTTTCCTCTCGCTGTCGTGTTAAGCACTAGAACGAGAGCAGCAGCGTTATTGTTAACTACGATGGCGTCTTCCGCACCCGTCAATTCGCGTAGAAGCTTCACACAATGGTCGTACCGAGAACCCCTTCTACCCGCTTCGACATCATATTCGAGATTCGAATAGCCTCGAGCAGTAGTAGCCATCGCGTCAGCAGCAACCTCTGCCAACGGGGCTCGTCCAAGATTCGTATGGAGAACTACCCCAGTTCCGTTAATCACTCCACGCAGGGATGGCATCGTTTCCTGTTCTAAGCGAATCACCACCGTTCGAGCGTAGTAAGAGAGTCCATCAGGCTCTACTATATCCTTATCTCCTGCAAGCAACCTGTTCCTGATCTCCTGAATCACTATCCGTGTCACCTTCACCACAAGCTGCCGAGGAAATCCCTTCAGGATTGGTTCGAATTCGGGTGAAGCAAGAAGAGCATCCACCGACGGAATTCCACGCCTCGGGTCACTCACCGGGTACCAACCTCTGCCGCCGCTGTATCCACTACTCCCGTATCCGGTACCAGAAGGGAATCCGTTACGTCTTCAGTATCAGCAATGCCAATAGGCTCTATAAAGAAGGAGGTTTCCCCACCTCCTAGGGGTACCCCATAGAGATTTTGCAACCCATTTATGGCCACATTAAAAGTGATGTCTGGTAAGACAGAATTTCCCAACAATACCACGATGCGCTTCGCGGGAAGTGGTTCTCCGTCCGGGCCGCTTGCTTGTCTGCCACCCGCGCTGCTCAGGCCCACTCCTCGAGAAGAAGGTGAGGAAGAACGACCTTCCAGATCAGGAGGCCCTCTCCTGCGAACTGGTTCAATATCCTCCGAAATTTCCGGATCATCCTGAGATACCCCAACATCACTGGCAATACTATCAGTGATCGTACTATCTGATTTTGCAGCAATTTCAGCAGCCATGGCAGCTGCCTGCAAAACAGCATCCAGGGAGTCTAGAGCTACCAGGGAATCCATAACCATAGAGACGTACGCGAGATAGTCATGTTCATGAAGGATGCTATCCACGACGACAACCGTACTATCCTGACTCGTCACGGTCAGGCCGATCGTCTCGAGTACTAGTGCAGGATCTAGATAGTCGTCGAACTCTAATAGGAGAGTGACCGAGTCCAGCGCTGAAGCAGTGACTAGAGTCGCCGGCGTGGTATCTGGTTGAAGAACGGGAAAGTCGAGGAAAACAGTATCCCCATCCTCGATCAAAAGACGTCTGCTCCCCTGTATCTCCATCATATCGAGTACGGCGTCTGCGTTGCGATCGTCGAACGCCGTGATTTCATAGCTGGCACCAGGAATGTATCTGAATGCATAGACACCTTGGTTGTCCGTTACGGCAACGTGGACAATAGAATCATCATCTAATGAAGTTGCCCAGACTTGGTAGTCATTCACTCCCGAGCCAGTAATGCGATCCCAAGCAATCCCTGCAAGCGTGGTCGGAATCGTCTCGCCCCCCGTCGAGAATACTAGCTCGAAGGGATCTCTCATCTGATTCCCGAATAGATCACGCACAACAGGGAGGAGTGTCACACGATATACCAGATCAGGTCGGAAACCGCCCAGCAATTCTATGGTCAAGCTTCTCGAATCATGCCTGACTACTAGTTCACCACTCCTTGGAGAGATGATGACTGCATTATCAAGCGTCCCACTGCTGGAACGCTCACTGATTCGCTCATCAAACTCAAACCGAATCAATCCATCCAGTGTCCCTAGCAACTCAAACGTATCCGGAACAGTCCGGACGACGATGGGAGGCCTAAGATCTTCAGGGCCACCAGGAGGTGTGCCTTGCTGTGCGCAGGAACTAGCAAGCGTAATCCCGAGCGCTGCAGACACTGCACCGATAAATTGTATAAGCAGTTGGCGGGAATTTGTCTTTGAAGTACTCAGGATGTTCCAACCTCAAGCGCGTCTAATTTCTCCTCGAGCTTAGCCGCACGTTCTTGGAAGTTTGAAAGCTTGTACTTTTCCTTGGAGACCACTTCCTCTGGTGCTTTGGTAACAAAGTTCTGGTTCTCAAGCTTCTTGGCGGTGGTCACTACTTGAGCCCTAAGCCTCTCAATTTCCTCTCGGAGGCGTGTCCGCTCATGATCAAGATCAATAATCCCTTCAAGGGGAATAAAGAGTTCACCACCTCGGGTTAGCACTGCATTAGCACCTACTCCAGCTCCTGGCTCCGGCACCACTCGGTCAATTCTAGCTAGCCGCTCTAGGGCTGATAACTGCGACATCACCGTATTTGTTAGGTCCACCCCACCCCCCCAGATATGGATACCAATCCGTTTCCTTTCCGGAATAGAATATTCTTTTCTAAGCCGACGGACTTCGATAATGAGTTCGCGAAGCGCTTCCATTTGATTTTCAGCTATCGGATCTTCACGGGAGGATCCGGAATCTGGCCACGGGGCTATGATGAGATCCTCAGGGCGGCTGGAACCCTCTGGCCAAGGCAGGAGTGACCATAGCTCGGCTGTTACGAAGGGAACAATTGGATGAAGAAGTCGAAGCGCTTCATCTAGCACCGCCACAAGTGTAGAGCGAGCCGCTTCCCGTGACTTGGCATCAGTGTCCAAAGTAAGCCGGTCCTTAACCAATTCCAGGTACCAATCGCAAAACTCACCCCAGAAGAAGTGGTAGAGTCCGTCCGCTACCTCGTGAAGACGGTACCGCTCGAGGTTTCGCGTAGCCGTCCGTGTGGCATGACCCAATCGTGCCAGAATCCATCGGTCTTCAAGCGCAAGATCAGACATAACTTCATTTAACGGGCGTACAGGAGCGTCACCTAGACTCAAAAGGGCAAAGCGCCCTGCATTCCATATCTTATTGGAAAAGTTTCGTCCATTAGAGAATGTTGCTTCAACATCCTCGTGGTCGAGATTGATATCAGTCCCCACCGCTGCCTGGCTGATGATTGTAAATCTCATCGCGTCTGCACCGTAGGCGTTTACTACCTCAAGCGGATCAATACCGTTACCCAGTGACTTAGACATCTTACGGCCCTGCATGTCTCGGACAGTCCCGTGAAGATACACCTCCCTGAACGGTGGCTCCCCAAAAAATTCGTACCCCATCATGATCATGCGAGCCACCCAAAAGAAAAGAATCTCCGGCGCCGTGACCATCGTGTTACCAGGGTAGAAAGCCTCTACATCCGGAGTCTTTTCTGGCCACCCAAATACTGAGAATGGCCATAATTGTGAGCTAAACCACGTGTCAAGCACGTCGGGGTCCTGCTCAAGCTCATTTGAACCACAGACCGAACATTCGGTTGGATCCTCACGGGCCACGATCTGCTCCCCACACGCACAGTACCAGACTGGAATCCTATGCCCCCACCAAAGTTGTCGAGAAATACACCAGTCCCGGATATTCTCCATCCAGTGCTCATAGACTCCCTTCCAGTGACCCGGGGTGAAGGTGACTGTCCCTTCACGTGATGCCTGGAGCGCAGGCTCAGCCAAAGGCTTCATTTTCACAAACCACTGAAGAGACAGGCGAGGTTCGACAACAGTGTCACACCTGTAGCAGTGCGGAACAGCATGCATATGCTCTTCCTCTCCAGCCAGAAGTCCGAGCTCTGACAAACCATCTAGCACAGCATCACGCGCATCGAAGCGATCCATGCCTTGGAACTCGCTCGGCACGCTCTCATTCATCTTCGCGTCATCAGTCATCACGTCGAGGATATCCAGACCTGTACGGCTTGCTATCTCAAAATCATTCGGGTCGTGTGCCGGAGTGACTTTTACAAGACCGGATCCAAATTCCGGATCTACATGTTCATCAGCTACAACAGGTATCCTGCGACCAGCGAAAGGAAGCTCGATACTGGAGCCGATTAATGAGACATACCGATCATCCTCTGGATGGACAGCCACTCCAGTATCCCCAAGCATCGTTTCTGGCCGTGTAGTCGAAACCGTCAAGTACCAGCGACCGTCATCCAAACGTCCAACGGTATCAGCCCCTGCATCTACAGAAGCTTGAGCAGCCTCGGCTCCGGAATCATCCAGCGGATAACGGATATGCCATAGCTTGCCTTCGCTATCGTGCCCCTCTGCTTCCTCGTTCGAGAGCGCGGTATGGCACCTGGGACACCAATTAATGATGTACTCACCCCGATAGATAAGATCCCGTTCATAGAGATGAACGAACACTTCACGCACAGCACGACTCAGGTTTTCATCGAGCGTAAACCGAGTTCGTTCCCAGTCACAGGATGCACCGAGAGATTTTAGTTGATTGATGATCTGGCTACCGGTCTTATCTACAAAATCCCAGATAGCTTCAACAAAGCCCTCTCTACCTAAGTCCTCTTTGGTTGAACCGGCGGTGGCCAAACGGCGCTCAACCACATTCTGGGTCGCAATCCCTGCGTGATCAGTTCCGGGCACCCAAAGAGATGCGCGACCCTGCATCCTTCTCCACCGAATTAGCACGTCCTGGATCGTGCTATTGAGGCCATGCCCCATATGTAGCGGAGCCGTAACGTTGGGTGGCGGAATCACGATCACATAAGGGGATAGCCCTTCCTTTAGGACGTATTCCGCTGGAACATGGAAATGGCCTCCTTCCTGCCACTTCTGATATCGGGCAGGCTCGATGGCGCTGGGGTTTAGACGTGGTGCTAGCTCTTGGGACACTGCAGCTCCGGTGCCGGTGCAATTAAAGCTCGTAAGATGGGGCCCCTACCTTACATACGGTACCATCTGATCGTTCTGATATACGAAACTCGGCTAACGAGGAATGCGCGACGTGTCAGGCTGTACTGCAGTTCGTTCCCTGTCTCGACGCCGGCGAATCGCTTCCGCTCTATCTCGCCAGGACTCATTCACCTCTGCTCTCACCCCCTGCCGATAAATCTCATCCCACTGCCAGAGTCGATCATTTACCTCTTCTCGCTTGCCAACTACAGTCCCAAAACCAAATGGTAGAGGAAGTGTGATATCTCCCAGATGGATCTTACCAGGGGACACTCCCCAACGTTTTCCGTCGTCATCGGTGAATGTCCAATCCATAGCTGCTGCTTCAGCTGCAAGTGAAGTCGCGGCGGAATCATTCCATCGAGCAAGAGCGCTCGCGATCAGCAATTGTTCTCTCTGTGTTAACGTTATATCCAAGACACCAGAACTCAGTGCCTCCCAAAGTATCGGGTTGCTTAGGTTGGGTCGCAGAAGTTCTGCTCCAGATGGGGGTGGTGGGATCAACTCTGGATCCGGAGTTCCTTCTATGGGAACCGGGGTCATAGGAGGTTCCGGGTCATCAACGTCCTCAATCTCTTCTGGGTCATCCGGACGTTCTGAAGCAATCGGGTCATCCACTTCAACTAGGCGTAGTACTTGGATCCCCTCAGTGCGACCCGAAACATTAGGAAAATTAAAAGAAATCGCATCAATGTTGACGGTATTTCCAAAGAAGGGGTAAATGGCTACTGCCAAAAAGTGGATCGCTACGGAAGCTGCAAAGCAAACCCACCATACCCGGCTTGAGCTGAATCCGGACCTGGTACGGCTGGGGTATTCCACTCGGTTGGGATCTCCCCTCTGCATTCGCTGATCCATGAATATTACTAGTCCTGGATGTCAAGCCGGTTCCAGATCATTCCTTGGAACCCGTGACCACCTATCATAACAAGCGTCCCAGTCTTTGGACTGCTTCCGCCAAACGAGCCTCAGTTCTGGTCAATGCTATACGGAAAAATCCCTCCCCTCCTCTGCCAAGGGCACTCCCTGGAAGAACGACGACTCCCTCAGTTTCAAGCGCACGTGCTGCGAAACCCTCCGACGACTCCCGTGTGGGAACAGGCACCCATAGATACATGGTGGCGTGCGGAGGCGATATGTCGAACCCCACATCCTGAAGCTCCTGCACTGCTATGTCACGTCGTTTCTGAAACGTTGCAACGTTTCCAGGAACCCACTTTTTCCAGCAAGCAAGCGCCGCCGCCCCAGCTGCTTGAACTGCTAAGAACTGTCCGGTATCAAGAAATGATTTGACCTTCGAGAGGATCGAGATGAGATCAGGATTCCCAACTGCCCAGCCAAGGCGCCATCCGGTCATATTATAAGTTTTTGAGAATGAGTGATACTCAATCGCTACGTCCCTTGCCCCCTTAAACTCAAGTACACTCCGAGGACGATACCCGTCAAAAGCTATCTCCGAATAAGCATGGTCATGAGCAAGAACCACCTCGTGATGCTCACAGTATGCAATCACCTCCTCAAAATAGCTGTCAGGTGCAACTGCAGTCGTCGGGTTATTGGGGTAATTGAGGTATAGGATTCGGATTCGGTTAGCGATCTCACCCGATATATCCGTTAATGGAATCAAGAAATTGTTCTCAGCACGGAGGGGTATCAGTAGAGGCTCACCTCCTGCAAGCGTCACGCTACCGACGTAGGCCTGATAGCCTGGGTCAGGAATGACTGCAGCGTCCCCATCGTTAAGCAGTGCGAAGGGAAGATGGGCGATCCCTTCTTTTGACCCGATGAGCGGGAGGACTTCCTTCCAAGGATCCACTGTCACTCCGAACCGGTCCTTCATCCACACTGCTATGGCCTCACGGAGAGATGGGAGACCAGCCTGAAATGGGTAGCGAGAGTAAGCTGTTTCACCCACAGCCTGACACATCCTATCGACCACAGCCGGTGGTGGATCAAGATCGGCGTCACCTGCACCAAGATTGATGACATCAACGCCCCTGCTTTCAAGATGCCGCTGGACTCTCACCATATCGGCGAGAGGAAAGTCAGGGAGAGCGGAGAAACGTCGATTGGTATGCACTTAGTTATCCGCAACCACCGTGTTTGACACCGTACCAACACCACCCACTTCCACTTCTACAGTATCACCAACCGAAAGTGGACCCACTCCCTCTGGAGTCCCAGTCGCGATGAGATCTCCGGCCTCTAGCGTCATTATTCCCGAGATATATTCGATAAGGGTGGGAATTGAGAAGACAAGGTCTTGCACGTGCCCCTGTTGGCGTAGCTCACCGTTTACTCGAGTGATGACTGAGAGATTATTCAGGTCCACTTCGCTTACATGTACCGTCTCTCCTACTGGGCAGAATGTGTCGAAACCCTTTGCGCGACCCCACTGATCATCAATTCTCTGTAGGTCTCTCGCGGTGACATCATTGAGAGGAGCTATGCCCTGTACCACATCCAAAGCATCCTCGGCTCTAACATTCTTAGCAGCCTTCCCTATCACAACTGCGATCTCACCCTCGAAATCGACCCGGCCAACACCATCTGGGATGACGATTGGCTCACCGGTCCGGATAAGCGAAGATGGCGGTTTGAAGAAGATTAGAGGCTCGTCAGGAACAACACCCCCGAGTTCGGCAGCATGTTTCGCATAGTTGCGACCTACACACACAAGCTTGGTAGGAGTTGTTTGAGTCATTTTGATTTCGCTCATCCTGATTTAGAGATTCGAATAAACTGCTCAAAGCTATATACGAAAAACGCTTAGGGCATCCGTCCTCGCTAGCGTAACCATCAAACTTCTATGTGTGCTCACACTTAGCTGTAAAATGCCTTCAGCCTTCGTTGTACGTCAGGCCAGGCACCCTTAACCAAAGTCGGTCCAGGCAGCGAATTAAGTAGGTAATGACCGTATTGCTTGGTCACAAGTCTGTCGTCCAAGAGGACCACCGCACCCCGATCAGATTTCGAACGAATCAACCTGCCAAAGCCCTGCTTCAAACGAAGTGCTGCATGCGGCAACATATATTCTTGGAACCCGTCTTGTCCCGCTCCCTGGATCGCCTCCATACGGGCTGCTGTGACCGGTTCGGTCGGAACTTTAAAGGGCAGCTTTTGAATTATGAGCCCACGCAGCGGGTCACCCGGAACATCTACTCCTTCCCAGAATGAAGCGGTACCAAGCAGTATGCCGTGGCCGTGCTCTACAAAACGTTGGAGAAGACGATGCCTGTCGTCTTCCCCTTGGATAAAAAGCGGCCACCTAGAGTCTGCTCCGATAAGTCTGAGTAGTTCTCCTACGCGTATAAGTGCTGCGTATGAAGTGAAAAGCACAAATAGGCCACCATCGCTCAGTGTAGCCACCTGTTCTGTAACTTCCGCGATAGCTTTGTAGAACTCACCGGATCCTTCCTCTGCCGCCGGAAGGTCAGTCGGAACTGCAAGTATTGTCTGATCTTGGAAGTTGAATGGTGACACTATGATATGATCATTTACATCACAATCTAGATCATATCTATCAAGTTGTTCCTTATGCAGGCCTATCCGCTTCCTTAGAAAACTGAAATTCTTCCTTGTAGCAAGCGTCGCTGATGTCAAAATCGTCGTTTCCACACGTGAAAAGAGCGACTCTACAAGAAGGCCACCTAGATCGATCGGGGCTGCTGACATGACTAGGTTGGACCTCCTGCCTCGTCCCCGAAGCTCCAGCCATCGAACATAGCGACTTGTTTTCTCTCCTGGAGTGAATACGAGGCCGAATCCATGTCGTGCTACCGCAAGCCGTCGTGTAATAGCTCGAAGATCAAGAAGTCTCCCCTCGAGGCCATCTGAGATGTTCTCGTCAAGTTCGATACGAGCCCCTAGCTCACTAAGCTCACGCTCTAGGGTAGTCAGAGCATTAAGTGAAGCACTAAGCGGCTCACCCACCTCGTCTCTCTCTGCAAGCTCACCCACCCCCGAAGAACCAATGCGTACTGTGCTTTTATCCGAAGGAAGGAATCCTTCTACGGTATCTATGAATCCCTCGACCTCTAATCTGGCCTGGGCAAGTGCTGGCCTAACACGTGTCTCAATTCGCTCTTGTAACTCTCTCCCCTGCTCCGAGCCCGTTGTGATCTGATCATAAACCGCTGATAGAACTCCTCTGCCACTTCTTTCTAAGCGAGAGAGCACTCGATAAAGTCCTCGCCTTGTCACCTCAACACCGAGATGCGATGTCGCCGCGTCCTCTATGTTATGCGCTTCATCTAGAACAATACGGTTGTATGATGGCAGCACCGCGGAAGCCGTCCAGTTCAATGTTGCTCGCCTAACGGCGAGGTCCGTAAAAAGCATGTGATGGTTCACTATTAGCAGGTCAGCCGAAGCTGCCTGTCTCCGTGACCGCTGATAGTGACACTCCTGGAAATGGGGACACCGACTTCTCAGGCAGATATCGGGATCACTTCGAACTTCCTCCCATGTCTCTGGTTCTGGAGTAAATGGAAGGTCTGAAAGCGAGCCATCTGTGGTTGTCTTCAACCAAGAGAGAAGAGCTGTCATCTCGTCAGACCGGTCGTCGTCGAAAAGAGAGCGTTGCGCATCCGAAGCAAGAAGCGCCCTTCGAATAGAGACATAGTTACCGCGGCCCTTTACCAAGGCCCATTCGACGTCACCACCAAGTGCCCGCACCAATGGAAGGTCTTTAGTGGTAAGTTGCTCCTGGAGGTTAATGGTGTTCGTTGAGATGACCGTGCGTTCTTTGTTATTTCGAGACCAGTAAGCTGCTGGAAGTAGATAGGCCAACGATTTTCCTGTCCCCGTTCCAGCTTCGATGATCGCCACACCGCCTTGGTTGAATTGATGCGTAACGATCTCAAGCATTTCTCGCTGTCCCGGTCGATCTTCAAATGCTTCGTAGAATTCTGACAAAGAGCCACCTGGTGCGAGAATATCACTTAGCTCGTCTGGGTTCAGAGCGACTCGTTCCTTGGGCTCTGGTGGCTCGACCACCACATACAGATGCTTGGCAGCATTATCTACGATCACCGTACCAACACCCTGATCGTAGAGTTGTCCCGCTATGCGCATATCCGCATCTGACGGCTCAAGAGCTCCACTGGGATGATTATGCAACATAACTCCACCCATCGCTGCATCTCGGGCCGCAACCAAAACTGCTCCGAAGTTCCCCCGAGCGACCGCTCGAGGTTCCTGAATTACCCGCACATCATCTACTTCAGCCAAGAAGCAAACTTCACGCCCGCCCGCCTTTTCGATTTCGGCGCGTATCGTAGCCTGAGAGGCAGATGAGAGTGTCAGCGGATTCTGTGAACTACTTGCCGTCAGGTCTCTTGGCTCATCTAGCTCGAATCCATCTTCCCCAGTAATGCGCTCACCAGAGAAACGCGCCGGAAACCCCTCCGGTACATTGCCGCCCGACGCCATCAGTCCACTGCGGCGGCGTGAAGCAAGGTCACGTCTTAAGCTTCTTCTTCTTCGCCGCCGGGAAAAGAACGTTGTTGAGGATTAGTCGATAGCCTGGTGAGTTGGGATAGAGTGCCAGGTCAGTCTGTGGATCCCCGATCTGATGTTCTGGGTCCTCCGGATCATGACCGCCGAAGTATGTCCATGTCCCTTCACCAAAATTGCCATGTAGGTATTTCGCCCACCCTCCCTCCTGACCAAGTACAACAGTATTCGACTTTAGACGATCCTCCCGAAATGAAGTGGTCAGCCCATAGAAGTCGGGGAGTACGGACTCATGGTTCTGGGTCAACATCGCAGGGACAGGATCGAATTTTGCCGAAAAATCAAAAAGCGTGTACACACCCAACTCCTTCCGCCAGGGTGTGTTCACCTGATGCGCATCGATGTCCGAAAACGCATTTATGGAAGGAGCGATCTGAACATCACCATTCTCGAAAGCCATTGAAGCAACCCAATCTAATTTGCTCGTAGCATCAGCATCGGGAGGTGTGCCATCCGAATAAGCAGCAGCGATGTCAACCGACAATGCAGCGAGTGCCAACTCCAGCGTCTCGGTTGCTGAGCACATCGCAAACAGGAACCCGCCGTTCTCGACGTAGCTGCGGATCTCCATTGCAATATGCTTCTTTAGCTCCGGTACATCAGCGAAACCTCCAGCTCTCGCCACTTCTTGGTTCCGAGCCACTTCTTCCTGAAGCCAAGGGGCACCGGCGTATGTGAGGTAAAATTTCGAGTACTGACCCGTGAAATCCTCATGATGTAGATGGATCCACTCGTACTCATTGAGGCCTCCTTCTAAAACTTCATAGTCCCAAATCGTCTCGTATGGGATTCCGGCGTACTCCAGCACCATTGTTACAGCATCATCCCATGGGGTCGCATTGGGCGGCGTATAAATTGCGACTTTGGGTGCTTGTTCGAGTGGCACAGCTTCCATATTAGCCCCTTCGATTGTCGCACGAATTCGCGCTTCGGCAGGGGCATCTACTCCGGTAATCGATACACCTCGGTATGCGGCTTCACGCCGGACCGAAGGAAGGTCAGGTAGTAAAAAGGAGCCGCCCCTATAGTTCAGGAGCCATTCAGCTTTTTCCTCTTGTTCTAGCGTCCAATAGGCCAATCCGTACGCACGAAGATGATTTTGCTGCTGCCGATCCATCGGGACCAAAAGGGATTGTGCTTGCACTGATCTGATACCGAGACCACCGAGTAGGGTCATGACCAGAAGCAGCGTGCTAAACGGACGGATTAACATCGACCATGTATTTCTGTCGCAACCTATTCTCCAAAAAACGCTCAGATATCCTCTCCTCATTTCACCCACCCTTGAGTTTTTCCAATTCTACCCGTGCATCCGGCACCACGGCTGCATTGGGCCGGGTTATGATCAATTCTTCTAGAATGGCGATTGCCTGTTCAATCCCATCGGGTGTGCGCGCTCGGTAGCGTGCCAATGCCAAAGCGGCATCGCCTAGTTCCGGTGCTTCTGGATATTCGGAGATTAGTCTGGTTCGTATAGAAGCACCTTGTTCAAAAGCTTTGCCACGATCTGCTATCCGGGCCGCCTCAGCGAGCAATGGCGGGTGTTCTTTGGCCTCCAGTTCATCAGTTCCATCAACTAAAACATTCACGGCTTCGTTCACTATGCCTCGATGAGCGAGGACTCCCGCTCGTGCAAGAACGTCAGCTGCCTCTTCGGAGAGTCGGCCCAGAAGACCTACGAACTGGATCACATCCGTAGCTTCCGTCGGCTGGAGCCCTTCGATCACATTCAATAACGCACTCCGTCCTTCTGCAATCTCACCCATATCGAGCATAAGGTATGCTCTCTCAAGTCCACTCTGAGGACCTTTAACTCCATCTAGAACCGCTGCCGCACCCACAAGATCACCCCTTACCTGCAGGCCTTTGGCAACGGTCGCCGCAAGATCGTCCAGCTCCGGCGCATTCGGAAATTCATCACGAAAAACTTGGAGGAGTTGCGTCAAACGAGATGGATCGGCACGAGCAGTTTCCAGCCGGATCACCTGGGCCGTCGCCCTGCGGCGGTCTATGGATTCAAGTGAAAATGAATTAGCTACCCTTCGTTGGGCCTCGAGCGCGGCCGTGGTATCTCCGGCAGCAAGCGCCACATCGATAATACGTTGGTCAAATTGGCGACGCTCTGAAGGTGTTGAAGCACTTCGGCCCAGTTGTTCATATGCCCAGGATGCGGCTAAGGAAAGACCTCCCTCACGGGCTCTCCGTGCTACCTCAGACAGAAAAATTTCTCGGGTCCGGCCCTCAAGATCACTCGCTACCCTACGGGAGAGATCAAGAGCGGTATCCTCTAAGCCAAGGTCTAACGCAATACGAGCTCCGGCACGTTGGCGTGCTACAACACCCGAGGTAGCAAGGTGATCTACCAGTTGGCGACCGGCGTTTTCCCTTCCGTCTTCAAGTTCCTTGATCCGCCTAACGATACCGGCCGCTTGACTCCCATCTTCCCCAACGGCGGTCGCCCATTCTTCTACTGCTGAATCCACCATGCCAGTCGCCGCAAGCAGGTCTCCAATTTCCAAGGCGAGGGCATCGTCCTTACCTGTAGCCTCACGCCCAATCCTGAGTGTTTCAATAGCGCGATCCACACCGAATACATCCTCATATACTCGGGCCACCTCACGATATGGCTCTTCGCTTTCCGGATCAGATTCGAACCAGAGAGCTGCCTCTACCTCAAGCGCTTCAAGCGAATCAAGATCCGCCAGGACTCGGAGCTTTACATAGCGGACGCCCGAAGCGGAAGAGTTGGTATCAATAAATATATCCACTACCGGCAAAATCTTCTCAGGCTTGCCTTGTGCCCGAAACACCCTCTCCAGAGCAAAAAGGCCACCCGTCGAGCTAGGATCGACATCTAAGAGCCGCCGGAGTACCATTTCTGCGCGCTCGTAGTCACCGCGTGACTCAAGAGCCGCCGCATCCCTGAGTAAGCGACTCTCTTCACTGCCCCGCCGACCCTGAGCTTTAACAACAAGCGGGCAAGCAAGCACAAGAATGCTCCATACCAAAATGGCTCGAACGAATCGTTGGTTCTTCACCTCCTACCTCCTGGCTCAACACCTCCTCGATTCAGCCGCTCGAAATACTGGATCACAAGCTGGCGCACAGCAGGACTCAGACGTTGGAGTTGGTCCGAATCTGGGAGTTGATAACGCAGTGCCCCAAGTTGATCCGGGGTCAGCGGCATGATTTCTCCGCGCTCGAATGCACCCGGCTCCTCGGATTCTCGTTCCTCCGAGAATTCTTCCCTCTCCAAAGAACGTCCAGCATCTAATAGGCGGTGGAAGAGCCGCTCCTGACGACGGACTGTTTCCGGAGTTAGTCGACCCTCAATCATCGCTTGAGCAAGTGCTTCTGCCTCTTGTGCCATCTGCTCTAGGTCGCCTAGCGTCTCATCACCGGAACCGGGTTGCTCCGCAAGGTCACCCAAGTCGGATGCGATGGACTCCTGGCCTGCGGCAAGCTCCTGCATCTGCTGTGCCATAGCTTGCTGTCCTAACTCCATCGGCATGAGCTGCCCAGTCTGATTCATAACCTCGCCCTGCTCCTGAGCAAGTTGCTCAAGCTGCTCCGCCGCGTTCTCACCCGACTGCTGCTGCGCTTGACCCATCTGTTCGGCTGATGCGATAGCCATCAAAGCCAGCCGATTTAGCTGCCCTACCGTCTGCTCTGCCTGGGCATACGGCGAAGGCATAGACCCCCTCCGTCCTCCCATGGCTTGTATTGTGTTCTCTATCGATTCCATCGCTTGACCCATCTGAGCCGCAAGTGCTGGGTTCCCGCTGAAAGCCCCGTCACTCTCCTCCTGTAGGCTCCTCGCCATATTCTCCACCCCTTGCAGCAAAGAAGCCTCCTCTCCACGCATGCTGGCGACCTGTTCTTGGCTTGCGCCACGCATTTCCTCTCCCAGCTCACTTTGGCGACGAGCTAGTGATAGAGCGTCGTCTGCAGTCTGTTCTAGAGCACCCTGCATCGCTTCTGACTGCTGTTGCGCCATATCGTCCAATGCCGCTTGAAGTTCCTTAGAAGCTTGCTCCATCGCGGCGGCCGCTTGATCAGCTTCCTGCCCTGCCTCCTGATTCCGACCCTGAGTCGCCTTCTCTTGAGCTTCCCCCATCTCAGCCTGTGCCTGCTGCATTGACTGTTGGGCCTGATTCACGCCGGCGCTGGCCTCTCTCTCATCTAACTCCAGGAGGCGTTCTTCTAGCCTCTCCATCCTCGAATCAAGATCTTCGGCACGATCCCTTAGTTCCGCCTGCTGCCGTGGACGAAGATCCGGATCGTCTTCCTCTCTCATAGCATCCGCGAGGGCTCGCTCCTGCCGGGCAAGTTCCTCAGCTTCCCGTGTGGTT
>DUBS01000031.1:0-1870 GCA_012960225.1 Gemmatimonadota bacterium
GTGGACGAAGTGGTGGCGGACGAAGTAGTGGCGGCGGCGGCGGTTTCGGAGGGGGCAGTTATGGTGGGCGGGTGTTTCAGGTTGACTTTAATCCTGATTTCATTTGGGATTCCAAAGGGATCGTCGACCGTGAGGGTTGGACTGGAGAAATCCGAATTCCATACGTGTCCCTACGCTTCCGTGAAATCCCGGAACAGGCCTGGGGCATCCAGGTGACCAGAGAGGTTAAGCGGACCCGATTCCGCCAATCTTGGGCGCCTCTTACGAAGGATGTATCAAGTTCTCTCGGACAGAGTGGACGGCTCGTCGGCCTACAAGAGATTCACCCTCGGCGTTTGGTCGAGCTAAACCCAGTCGCGACTGGGATTCGGGCAGCGACAAATACCACGGGAACTTTCCTCAAGAGTGACCCAGATGGTGAATTCGGTTTCAATACCCGAATAGGTGTCACGCAGAATATGGTGCTGGATGGCACTTACAATCCGGATTTCTCTCAAATCGAAGCTGATGTTAGCCAGATCACAGTCAATGAGCGGTTTGCGCTCTTTTTTCCCGAGAAGAGGCCCTTTTTCCTCAACGGCACGGAAATTTTCAATACACCTCAACGGCTTGTTTACACTAGGCAAATCGTTGACCCAGTCGGTGGCTTAAAACTCACCGGGAAACTCGGCAACTTTAATATCGGTTATATCGGAGCACTGGATGACAGTCCAAGCTCAATTATGGGGGGCAGCGGCAGGGCACGCTTCAATATGCTCCGCGCACGCGGGGATATCGGTACTGGCTCGACAATCGGGGTGCTCTATACCGGGCGGGACATGACAGACGGCTCAGGAGCATTCAATCGCGTGGTGTCGGGTGACGTCCGTCTCCTGCTGGGTGGTCGCTACACCTTAACTACTCAGGTGGCTGGCAGTGTGGACCGTTCGGATGTGGACTCTCAATCCACCGGGCTTAGGCCACTTATCATGGCGTCTGTTGATCGGTCAGGTCGAGAATTCACTTGGAATGTGACCTTTACAGATATTCACCCTGATTTCAGGGCACGAAGTGGATTCATTACACGTGCAGGCGACACCCAGCTTGATGCCAGGATGACGGTGAACCGATTCGGTCCCCCTGGAGCCATCCTCGAACGAACGTCGATCACTGCTTCCGCCCAGAACTTCTTCGACCACAATGATTTTTGGAATGGATCCGGCTTATTCGAGCACGAGGTGAGCGTCATGCCGAGCTTCACATTCCGGGGTGGGAGAACTCTCACTTTCATGATCAGGAACGGATATTTTAGTTTCCAACCTGAACGGTATACCAACTATGCGACCCTAGACGAAGATGGATCCCAAAGCCCTTTCCTGACACCGGAAGCACTCAAGAACCTGAAGGCGTTCATGGTTTTTCCTAGGATGAGGATCACCAACAAATTTAGCCTTAACGGGAGCTTCATGGCCCGAGAGACAGCTATCTTTGCGGAAGCCTCTCGGGGATTCGAGCTACAAGCACGACCCGAGATTCAATGGAGCCCGACAGACCGCCTAGAACTCTCCTTGAACCATACGTTCTCAAAGATTTCTAGAAGCTCAAGTGAACTGCAAACTATGGTTCCAAAAGAGATCTATTCGACTGTGCACATAACAAATATCAAAGCCCAATACCTCTTCAATAGAGCTTTGATGGCGCGGGTGATCCTGCAATATGACCTCGATGAGCGTGAAGCACTTAAGGACCCGGCTACTGGTCACCAACTGGCAATCTTCGGCCAGGCCCAAGGCCCTCGCTCAACCGGGGAGTTTCAGGGACAATTCTTACTTCAGTACGAGCCTTCCCCGGGAACCATCTTCTATATCGGCTTCAGTCGACTGATGGAGGG
>DUBS01000031.1:1889-18466 GCA_012960225.1 Gemmatimonadota bacterium
AATTTCAACGATGAACCCGGTTGAAGAAGGGCTCTTCCTTAAACTCAGCTACCTCTTCCGGATATGAGTCAGCCCTGCTATATGATCCGACCCGCTCTTTGAAGTATGACTTAGGTAATATTTTGTTTTGACCTTCGACGCTACAGATCCCTGATCAGTACTTTCCTACTTCCCCAGAACTAAGATGGCTAATTCTCAGGCACGAACAGCCCGCCGGACCCATCTCTTCACCGAGTCCGTTATTCGTGAGATGACACGAGTGGCGCACGAACACGATGCTATCAATCTCGCTCAAGGCTTTCCTGATTTCTCTGCACCAGAAATCCTTAAGGAAGCCGCATGTGCTGCCATTCGTGCGGACATCAACCAGTATGCGATCACTTGGGGGACGGTAAATCTTCGACAAGCGCTCGCAGAGAAATACGCCGAACGCTATGGCATGGAAGTTAATACCGAACAAGAGATCACTGTCACATGCGGCGCCACTGAAGCCATGGCGGCTGTGATGCTTTCTATCATCGAACCCGGTGATGAAGTGATTATCTTAGAGCCTTTTTATGAAAATTATGGACCCGATGCAGTTTTATCAGATGCCACGCCAGTTTTCCTCACATTAGAGGCTCCAGCATATCGCCTTGAGAAAGATCACTTAGAGGCCCTCATTACCAATCGAACTCGGGCTATCGTGGTCAACACACCTAATAATCCGACAGGTAGGGTCTTCGATCGCGAAGAGCTTCAGATGATCGCTGACCTTTGTCTCCAATACGACATCTTGGCCATCACGGATGAGATCTACGAGCACATTTATTACGAAGGAGAACATCACGTTCTGGCTACCTTCGATGGGATGCGGGATCGGACCATAATCATAAGTGGTCTCTCAAAGACCTTCAGCGTGACCGGATGGCGAATAGGTACGATCATCGCCCCGCCTGATCTGACTGATGCCATCCGCAAGGTGCACGATTTCCTGACTGTCGGTGCGCCAGCACCTCTGCAAGAAGCATGCGCCGTTGGTATCCGAGAACTAGGGCAAAGCTACTACGAGGGACTGACAATAGATTATCGGGAGCGACGCGATGTCTTCCTCTCAGCACTCAAGGATTCTGGCTTCAAGTTTAGTACGCCAGAAGGCGCGTATTATGTGCTCGCAGACTTCAGTGGTCTTTCGTCAGAGGACGACACGACTTTTTCCAAGAAGCTCGCCAAAGATGGAGGCGTAGCTCCTGTACCAGGTTCGAGCTTCTTTAGTGTCCCGGAAAGGGGACGTTCAATTGTACGGTTCGCGTTCTGCAAGACGATCAAGACACTCGAAGCCGCCGGTGAGCGTCTCCGTGAGTTCGCGTTAACTGGGCACAGCTAAGCCTGATTCCTGATCTCTCTTGTCTGAGTCCAAGGTTCGTCCAGGCCGAAGTAAGCGCAAAGAAGTAGCAGGTCTGATCAAGCTGTTCGGGTTTGCTCCCACACAATGTGTGGTTTCCCTCCTGCCTAGGACGAGAGCATGGCGAGTGGGGGGCGCTGTAAGGATTCTAGTTCTATTCTCAGTCATAGCGAGCTTCGCCATCTTCGTTCCCCCGCACGGTGTATGGACAATCGGCGCACTTACAGGGGGATTCATCCTTTCACGCAGACGCTGGTTAGAGCAATTTACACTGCACTCCGTTAACGGCAGCTGTCCTAAATGCGAAATCACGCTATCCGTGAAATCAGGCCCTCTAAGATACCCTCACCCCATAGCATGTGATGGATGCCACCATACGGGCTCCCTAGAGCTGCCCCATCTTGAGCTTAGTGAGACCAGCAGAGAATGAGGAGCCCTTTGGGTCCAGGAGTGACAATCCTAGGAAGTGCTGCAGTTCTCCTGATCTTATTTCTATTTATTGGTGTACTTCTACCTGGTACCTGGAGTGCGGAAGCATCAGCACGCTTGCCGGCATCCCCTGAAGACACATTTCTACGTCTGGATTCCCCTTCAGACTGGAGTCAATGGACGATCTGGCCCGATAGTGGTGTACAGATCATGGGACCACCAAGTGGGGCTGGATCAGGGTTTACTTGGGATGATCCAGAACTAGGGACCGGGGCATTCACGATCGTAGAAGCTCAAGCAGCAAAAGTGATTCGATATCAAGTGCAGATGCAGTCTGGCGCGATGCATATCGAAGGAATGCTCGAATTGAGTCCCGAACAGGGGGATACCAGGATTATCTGGCGAGAATCTGGTGACCTCGGCGCAAACCCTTTGATGGGTTACTGGGCCCTCTTTATGGACCGAGTTCAAAGCGCAGAGTTAGAAAAGAGCTTGGGTCGATTACTTCAGCTCTTGCAAGGTCCTAATGATTCTATTGATTACGAGCCCAATCAATAAGGTCCTGATTATTTGAAGTCTTTTTCATCGCTCCAAGCAACTCCTGCATTCCATCTGATGAGTTAGACCCAGAGAGCTGGCGCCTCATGGCATGCGACAGCCAGAGAGCGTCAGCATCCAGAAGCAGCTCCTCTTTCCGCGTAGCTGACGCTGGGATGTCGATCGCCGGATAGATCCTCCGATCTGCTAAATCTCGAGACAGTACAAGTTCACTATTTCCGGTGCCCTTGAACTCTTCGAAAATGACTTGGTCCATCCGAGATCCAGTATCAACCAATGCGGTAGCAATGATCGTAAGAGAGCCACCACCTTGAGTTGGATCGATCTTTCGTGCACTCCCCAAGAAACGCTTCGGCTTCTCTAGCGAGTTCGAATCGAGACCACCAGAGAGTGTCCGGCCACTGCCTGATTTGACCGAGTTATAAGCACGCGCCATACGAGTAATCGAGTCGAGGATGATGACGACGTCCTCTCCCTGTTCTACACGTCTGCGTGCACGCTCGAGTGTTATCTCAGCGACTTGGCAGTGTCGTTCGGCTGGGCGATCAAAAGTTGAGGCGATCACCTCACCAAATCCACACTGCTCCATCTCCGTGACCTCCTCGGGCCTCTCATCCACCAAAAGAATAAGGAGATGACATTCTGGGTTATTCTTTACAATGCCCTCAGCCACTGCCTGAAGCACCATCGTTTTTCCAGCCTTGGCCGGTGCAACGATCATCGCTCTTTGACCCTTACCGAACGGACAAATCAGATCAATGACTCGATTGGTGTAATCTGGCTGTCCAAGGAATTCCCTTCCACACTCAAGAACAAGTTGGTCGTCAGGGTGCATCGCGCTTAACTGCTGAAAGTCGGGCCGCCTTGTTGCTTCGTCAGCAGGATGGTCATTGACCCGAGCAAGGTGTGCTAACGGAGGACTCTTCCCTGGCCGCGCACTGCGACCAACGATTCCAACCAATTCATCACCAGTGCGCAGGCCATACCGCTGGATCATTCGTGATCCGACGTAAATATCATCATTGCCCGGAATGTATCCAGATTCCCTCCGGCGCACGAAACCTGACCCGCTACCCAGTACTTCAAGGATTCCTAGAGGACGTGATTCTGCTTCGAGCTGTTCGGGATCTTCTGGAAGCTGGGCCTTGAGTTCTTCTTCACTGTAATGGTGTTGGCTTTGCCCGCGAGGCTTGCGACGCCTTCGCCCTCTCCGGCGCCGGCGGTGGGGGGGGGCTTGCCCACTCTTACCCTGTTGATTCTGTGGTCTCTGCTTAGCCTCAGGGGCTCCTGACTGAGCCTCTGGCGCAGCCTGAGTTTTTGGCGCAGCCTGAGTTTTTGGCTCAGCCTGAGTTTCTGGCTCAGCGAAGCCGTCTAATGTCGGTTGAACTTCTGATGGTTCTGACACGTCTGAATCCATTTGCACGTTACCTGGCGCCTCCTGAGAGCTATTCCCCTCACAAACGCCTTCGGTAGAAACCCCGAATAAATCAGGAGTTGTGGACCGGTCCTCTTCAGCTGGCCAGGAGGCCACACTGGTACCGACGCATACCGCATCGGTCGGACAGAATAAATCTTTTACGAATAATGCCTACGATCAAGTGTTATACACACAGTCGTTCCGTAATGAGTACCCTGGACTAAGGATCGACCAAGACCTCTACACATCCTGTGGACCCAAGAAAAAAGGTGTCCTCTCGTTACTCCAGATGTCCAATATATCGGACATAACTTCATGTAGTACTATACTCACGATATCACCCATAACACATTGTGCCATAATAGTTTAGCTACAATAGTGCCAGCCTGGTATAGCACGTGCATCTTGCGGTTGTAGTACCAACCTTTGAGGGAGAATAGAGGTGCCTACTAGAGTTCGGGCCAGCGCTGTTTTGGTCTTCTTAATTGGGCTACCTGTGATGGGAGCAGAAGCCCAGACCAAAGTGTCATTCAGCGTCGTCACCGGTCCAATTGTCAGCAATTCAGTGTTCAGCGGGTTTTCGCTGCAAGTATTCCCACACACACCCTCTGGCTATGTCCGAGTGGGTTCGACCTTCCACACACCCTCCGCCGAATTCGGGTATGGCACCTATTCCGGACCCAAGGGCAATCACCCGACTCGGTATTTCAGCCCGAGATACTCCGCCTGCTGGGATTACACATGGGAGCTTTTCAATGACTGGCTATGGGGCTGCGATTTTTTCACTGGCCTAGCGTACCGGTCAACCTATCACCCCTGGGATCGCTTCTTGGTATGGAGCTCCTTTCATTCAAGACCTCCTCCACGCCACGCATTCACATATTGGAGGGATCCGTTCATACCCCCATGGGGACCCCACTGGACCCAAGATCCGTGGGCACCATTCTGGGATGGATACTGGGATGAGCCGGGCTTCGGAGGGCATTCCCCTGCTTCCTATCCAGCCGTCCCTGAAATTGCTGAACCTAAGCCCCCCAGTCGAACAGCCACACGTCGTCCATCCTCGCGAGTAGGCTCACCCAGGGGAGACGGTACAGCCAGAGCTCCAGGTCGCTCCGCCGTTCCACGGAACTCAAGTCCTCCGACGAGGTGGCCAGCAATCCCCGTTTTGGATTCCCGAGATCCTGAAGAACCAAAAGCAAAACCTAGGGCCAGGGGATCTGGATCCCCACCATCTGACTTTGTGCGTCCCCCATCAGATCACCCTTCCTTTGATCCGCGAAGAGCAGGCGGAGCGCCGAAGGGAGCGACCACTAGAACCCCTCGGCCATCAGACCGCATTCGAGGAGGTACAGTCCCAAACTCGAAAACCAAACCAAGGGCGAAGCCTAAGAGCCGTAACCGGTCCCCTTACCCTAGCTTTGACCGTAACCCTGCAGGCGGAAACGGGACCCTCAATAATCCTTCACTCGGTAGAAGGCGTTCTCCGAAAGTGCAAACTCTGCCTGAAGCTTCTCCACGAACTCCTCAGACCAGACCTGCACCCAATCGTACGCCCAAGGCCACCCCTTCCCCATCCAGAGCACCAAGGGCTCGGGCAACGCCAAGAACATCTCCAAAGGTGAGCCCGAAACCGCCCCGCCAGTCATCCCGTCCCTCTTCTACGGCAAGGCGAGCGCGACGCCCTAGAAACTGAAGAACACTAATACGATCTCAGAGTACCTGCCTGAACTACCGCATCACAGGGATTCCCCCCGATCCAGTAGGAAAGTTCGGATGGGTGACCAATATCCCAGACCACCAAATCAGCGCAGGAGCCCGCTCTCAACACACCCCGATCACCAGACATTCCAAGAACTTTGGCGGCGCTGCAGGTCATACCGCTTAGCGCCTCTTCTGGGCTAAGTCCAAACAAGACACAAGCCATGTTCATGGCAGTGAGCGGCGAGTTGATCGGGGAGGACCCCGGATTCAAGTCGGTAGCGATCGCGATCGGAACGCCATGCAAGCGTAGCGCATCAACTGGAGGCACCTGCTCTTCACCCAGGAAATAGAAAGCACCCGGTAATAACACAGCACTCGTTCCAGAGTTTGCCATCGCCTGGATTCCATCCTCTGAAGCGTACTCAAGGTGGTCTGCTGACATAGCTCCAACTCGTGCCGCTAAAGCTGCCCCCCCGGAGTCCGATAGCTGATCTGCGTGCACTCTAATGGGAAGCCCGTGCTGAGTCCCAACTGCGAATACTCTTTCACATTCTTCGGGAGTGAACGCGATTCCTTCACAAAAAGCATCAATCCCGTCAGCCAATCCCTCGTCTGTCAGTTTCGGGATCATGGTTTCACAGACGAGGTCAATGTATCCCGAACGATCACCCACGTACTCGGGAGCAAGAGCATGGGCTCCAAGAAATGTTGTCCGAACCGTCACTGGGTGTTCTACACCTAGACCTCTCGCTACACGCAGCATGCGCAACTCTGTCTCGACATCAAGACCGTAGCCCGATTTCACTTCAATCGTTGTTACACCGAATGACCCCAATGTGCTAAGTCTCTTCGAAGCATCCGAAAAAAGTTCTTCGTCTGTCGCTGTGCGTGTGGCTGTAACAGTTGAAGCTATTCCTCCTCCAGCACGCGCGATCTCCTCATAACTAGCGCCCCGAAGTCTCATTTCGAACTCTCGGGCTCGATTGCCAGCAAATACCAAATGAGTGTGACAGTCGATCAGCCCGGGGGTAACCCAACGCCCCTTGGCATCCAGGACGTTCGCTGCACCTTCCCTTAGTCCTGAAGAGAGCTCGGACATAGCCCCAATCCACTCGATTCGATCTCCTGAAATCGCTACCGCACCATCGGCGATCTCCCCATACGGCAAAGCATTTCGCTCGCTTTCATCCATCGTAGCGAGCATAGCATTTTCTATTAGTAGATCGCAGGAGACCACATCAACTCCCCATTGGCGCTAACTTGCGATGTCAATCTACACTCGATGGCCATGACCGACCTATTTTTTAACTCTGCATTTCTATCCTCAGGCTGGCAGGCCTCCGTCAGAATTGCCGTCTCAGAGGATGGTTGGATCCAGGAGATCACGTCCGAAGCATCCTCCACTGGGTGCGAGAACGTGCCCGGCATCGCTGTGCCAGGAGTACCCAACCTTCACTCACATGCATTTCAGCGTGCGATGGCCGGGTTAGCCGAGCGAGGTAGTTCCAACACGGACACATTTTGGTCTTGGCGAGAACACATGTACGCATTCTTGGAACGCTTGTCTCCGGAAGATGTGGAAGCGATCGCCTCTCAGTTGTATGTGGAACTGCTTCGCCATGGCTTCACTTCAGTGACCGAATTTCACTATCTCCGAAATCGCATCGATGGCGGCCGCTATGAAGATCCGGTGGAGATGGGCCGACGAATCCTGGGTGCCGCTAATCAAGCAGGTATCGGTACCACACTCCTCCCTGTGCTCTATCTCTCTTCGGATTTTGGTAATAAGCCACCAGTTCCGGAACAAAAACGCTTTGTAGCCGCGGCCGATGACCTTATCGGTGACCTGGCTGCGCTGCGTGACTCCACAGCGAAGAACCCGCAATATCGGATCGGATTAGCTATCCATTCACTTCGAGCGGCTGCTCCCGAAGATCTTGCCCGCGCTGTCAGCTCATTCCGGGATATTGATAACGAAGGGCCAATTCATATTCACGTAGCCGAGCAAACGAGAGAAGTGAACGACTGCGTGGCGTGGTCGGGCGCGCGTCCAGTAGAGTGGCTCCTCACGAACGCACCGGTCGATAAACATTGGTGCACTATCCACGCAACCCACATGACAGCTGAAGAGGCAACCGCTCTCGCGGCTTCAGGGGCTGTGGTGGGACTTTGCCCGACTACTGAGGCGAATCTGGGTGACGGATTGTTTCCATTCGAGGCTTATGCCGGGGGCGAAGGCAACTGGGGTGTGGGCACGGACTCCCACGTCAGTGTAAGCCCCATCGCCGAACTTCGGTTACTCGAATATGGACAGAGAATCGCTCGGCAGGAACGAAACATCGCAGCTGGCACTCAAGACCGATCCACGGGAAGAGCACTCCTTGAACATGCTTGGGCCGGTGGGTCACAGGCGTCCGGGAGATCGACAGGGGGGCTCGAAGTAGGCCAGCGCGCCGACATCCTTAGTCTCAATGATAATCACCCTGCCCTCATAGGACGAACCGGTGACGAGATCCTCGATTCATGGATTTTCTCGGGCGAGAATACACCCGTTCAGAATGTCATGGTGGGCGGGAAATGGGTCATCCGTGACGGACATCACGAACGAGAGGAAGAAATCCTCGACAACTATGCGACAGTGCTGAGGCGGCTTAGTACTTAGTTCCCCTGCCCCCGCACCTTCTGGATAGCATTATGAAACGCCCTCCCATAAGCTTCCCTGCTTAATTTCACTGGAATGCAGATAATCCATCCACTAATCCTGATACGAATATGAGGACCTTCGATTTCCATCCAGAAATAAGGCGATCCAGTTTGTTTGCGATCTGGACGATCCTGGCCATGTCGACCCCTGCGCCTGTCTCTGCACAGGAGATCATGCTGAAGTGGGGCTTCCAGGAGGGCAGCCAAGTCGTCATGCAGATGACTAACCGTATGGAAATGTTGATGCCTGGTGGCTTCAGCTCACAAGTAATGGACCAGACAGTAAGAATGCGCCAGACAGTACAGAGTGTCGATCTGAGTGGAGATGCCACGCTTATGGTCACAACCGAGCATATGCGTATGGAAGGGATCGGCCCTGCTGGAAACCAGCTTTACGATTCAGACACTGGTGACATCCCCAGTGACCCGGCGATCCTGGGGGCAGCAGCTATGGTGGGGCAGAGTTATTCCATGGTCGTCCAACCAGACGGCACTGTGAAGTCAGTGCAAGGGATCGAAGAGCTCGTTGAGGCCATGCGAACCTCCTTCCCGCCTGAAGTCGCACCGATGCTAGATGAAATGTTTAACGCTGACATCCTCATCGAAATTGCACAGCAGGGCATGCAGATACTTCCCACGGACCCGATCAGTCCAGGCGACTCATGGCAAACCTCGTTCACCATGCCCAATCCGCTTTTGGGGGAGGTGACCAATAACCTTACTTTCGTTCTCGACCAGGTAGAGGAGCGTGACGGAAAGACGGTAGCACTCCTTTCAAGCACCGGAGAGATCGTCGCTGATGCTCCTGACGGTCTGGAAGGACTACCAATGGAGATGGACGTAGATGCCGAGATGACCGGCTCACTGATCTTCGAACTAGATCGCGGCTTAGTACTCTCATCGATCACCACGAATGAGATGACGATGACCATGTCCGGACCAGATGGTGCATCGATGACCATGCCGATGACGACTGTCACCAGTCTGGAGTTGCTCGAGTACATCCCTGGGGGTTAAGAGTTGGCATATCATGGGATCGCAACTCATCCTAGATTCTGGCCCTTCCATCCCTAAGGAACAGTCTTAAAGGAAAAAACATATGACTTTGGTCCTCTTCGAACTCGAAGCTAAAGAAGGTCGGGTAGACGACCTAAAAGCTATGCTCAGAAAAGCCTTGCCAGATACCCGAGCATACCCAGGATGCTACGACCTTTCCGTATTCGCTGATCCAGATGGGAAAACCTTGTTGCTCGTCGAAGCCTGGGACTCCCAGGAGGCTTATGAAGGGTATCTGGCCTGGAGAGCGAATCCTGGTCCTGGCTTTGCATCGCTAGACGACCTGGGGCCACTACTCGCGGGTGAACCGACACCCCGATTCTTGGAGCCAGCTGGACTGTAACTGAGATGTTTCGGCTTAACGTATTCAGTTAAGCCGTATGAAACGGAGATGTACAACCCGTCCTGCGTCTAGTTCGAATCCGGTAACCTCACCTCTTTCACGAGAAAATCTAAAGGTTCGGCTACCGGCAGCGAGTGTGTCTCCTGAAATTCGCTGTAGTTCACTTTCAGCGTTGGATCCCATGTGAACAACTAGGGATCCGTCTCTACTCGTGAACTCATAATTCACGTCTAACTCAGGGCTGTAATACGTTCCGAGGTAAGAGTTTGGATCATTTATTTCGCTTTGCTCACCTCTTTCACGTCTGTCCTCAGCCTCAAGACTTGGCTCTTCGGAGACCGGGGCCAGGTGCTCAGCAAGCACGATGTCAGCGACCTGGATCGCCCGACCAGAAGGACCAGAATCTGACCGATTGCAAAGTGTGACGATACTGGTACTCTGAGAAGGAAAACGAAGCACGTCGGCCCGAAATCCTACCCAACTGCCGCCATGCCCGATCGTCGTCAGGCCACGGTGCTCGCCGTGACTCTGGCCAAGTGCATAAGAAATTTCCTCTCCGGAGTTGAGGACTCCTCTCGTTTCAAGTATTGGGGTGAGGCCAGACCTAATCCCATCCTGCTCGAGCGCTGTAACCCAATGAACCATGTCATCGATCGAGGTATACACACCGCCATCCCCAATCATATCGAGCGTTGTCATATTTGTTCGAAAACTATCTCCGCGAGGCGAATATCCGTCTGCTCTGAGTGGGACGATGTGGTTGTGGTCGTCGTGGAAGTGTGAATGACTCATCTGCAGTGGTCGGAACAGAACCTCCTCTGCATAGTCCTTGAACGGCTTGCCTACTGCGCGTGCCACAGCCTCTGCCAAGAGCACATAGCCTGAATTGCTGTACAGGTACTCAGTACCCGATGAAAAATTCAGTTCCTCTTGTAGTGCTTGAACCTCGATGAGATCAGCAACTGTGTAAAAGTCATCACCCCGAAGTCCCTTGAGACTCATCAGCGTGATGTAATCCCTCAATCCGCTGGTATGGTTCAACGTATGCCGTAGCGTGAGCGGCTCTCCGTAATCGGGTAATTCTGGGATCCATTTCTGGAGTGGATCCTCTAAGTCGAGATATCCCTCCATCGCAGCAAGCGCAGCGACTGCCCCTGCGAACTGCTTTGAAACTGATCCGATTCTGAACACAGATGTGGTATTGATCGGGATATCGTGTTCGAGATTGGCCATACCATAGCCACGTCCGTAAACAAGTTGACCGGATTGTACGACCCCTAGAGCGCATCCTGGAGTTTCAGCGTTGAAGTCTGCGAAGACGTTATCGATGGCAGCCGAATCAAGCTCCCCTTGTGCACAGGCAATCATGGGTAGTGCAAGGGCCGCAGTTAACAGTCGGGTGTATTTGCTAAATACTTGCTTCATCAATTGTCTCCCCTTCGAAGTACACGCCCTGGTCGATTGCCAGTAACTCCTTCCGCGCTGTAAACCTGAGCCCCGTTCACCCAAACTCCGACGATACCTACAGACGTCAAATTGGGTTCATCTGGTGTGGCCCGATCTAGAACCGTTTCAGCGTCGAAGAGCACGAGGTCAGCGAAATAGCCTTCTCTGATCTCACCACGCTCCGAGAGTCCAGTATTCTCTGCCGCCAACGAACTCATTTTTCGGATAGCAGCTTCGAGAGATAGCTCGCCACGCTCTCTCACGTACCGCCCCAGTATACGGGTAAAACTCCCGTAACCGCGTGGATGCCGACCATTCAGGCCTCCATCACTTGAGACATTTGTATATGGCCAGGAAAGAAGCTCGGCTATATCAGTTTCGGTCATACTCCTTGCTATGATGCTCTCACGACCATCGCTGGCATCCGCTTCAGCAATCAACTCTAGGTAGACAGTGACTGCATCTTTACCGCGAAGCTCTGCGATCTCGGCCAGCGACATCCCCACATAAGAAGGATCAGCACCAAACGCCGCGATAAACATCCCCTCCGGAGGTGCGAGTTCTTCAAGTGCGAACGTGGCAGCCTCTCGCGTGAACTCTCGATCAGGGAAAAGAACCGTCATGGTTGACTGCCAAAATTCGTACGGATAGACGTCGGCTGTGACATTAATGCCTTCATCTCTGGCCGCGTCGAGCATAGAAAGCACCCTGCCTGTTTCTCCCCACAAGCTCTTCATCGCAAGCTTCATATGTGAGACTTGCACCGGGATACCCGTCTCCCGACCGATGTGCAGGAGTTCTTCCAGAGCTGAAAAGAACGCCCGGTCCTCGCTTCGCATGTGGCTGATGTAGCGTCCTCCGACGGAAGCAGCGCTACGGGCCAACTCCACGACCTCGTCTGTACTTGAGTAGATGCCCGGGTCGTACTCGAGGCCGGTGGATAGCCCGAGCGCTCCTGATTGGAGTTCACTATCGAGCAGTACCTTCATTTCATCAATTTCTTCTGGGGTGGCTTCGCGCCGAAAATCATCGCCCATCACCCTTCTACGAATCGAATTATGCCCCACGTACGCAGCTACATTCACGGCGACCGTTGCTGTCTCCATCCTGGTAAAAAATTCGGAGAGAGGCAGCGGTGAGCCACCATCCTGACCCGCGATGATTGTGGTAATGCCCTGGCTCACCGCGGCAAGCGCACCGCCTTCTTCGAGTCCACCATCATGGTGGCTATGTGTATCGATGAAGCCAGGTGCTAGCACCAAATTGGTCGCGTCGATCTCGGTCTCCGCATCCGTTCGTATCAAACTTCCAATCTCCAGAATGCGATCACCGCGAACACGAACATCGGCCATCCGCCCAGGCTCACCCGTCCCATCAACCAGGTACGCATTTGTAAAGATCAAATCAGAGGATACGCTTCCAGGCTGTGTACCACATGCGCCCAGAAGCGTGAGCACAGACATACCTATAATGGGTAGAAAACAAAGTCTCTTCATGTGTCAGTTCCTTGTCTAGCGTCTCGCCTGCCAGGCACCACTCGCGAAGCCGGTCAGAGCAGATCCAGCGATGAAGCCACCTGCCGCGATATACATCGGGCTTTCCGCATCCTTTCCATATCTTCGAGTCAATGTCCAACGAATGATTAATGCAACAACCGCCGTCCAGCCCGCAATCGGATTCAGGATCAATAGCCCGGTAGCGAGCAAGACACCCAACTGCCGTGATGGACCTCCTACCCATTGAATCAACGCTCCAGGGATCGCCCAAATAAGCAGAGATTTGGCAAGCAACGGATCCGCTCCTGCTGAGATCGTAGCTGCAACTACACGATCGAGAGGTGGGATGAGATCTGCCTGGAAATAGCTCTCATAAACCATCAGTACGAGTGCCCCAGCTACTCCGAACCCTATGAGTTCCGCCCAATACTGTTGCTTTCTCCCAGCTCGTTCCCATTCCGGATCCTGACCCTTACCACGCAGAATCCAGCCAGCCTTGAGATCATAGCCCATGTCGGCGAATGCCGGACCGGTCGAGGAAACGAATCCCACAAGAAGCGCCAGGGGAATCTCCGGAAATCCAACCAGAATCCCAATCACCAAAAAGATCAATGCTGTGGCAAAGGCAGGAAACCAACCGGCGTGCATCGCTGAAAGTCCAACAACGAGTTCCGAGGCCAGGGCGGCAAAGGCAGTAAACACGACGAACCCGAGAATCATGCCGACACTCATCTCGGAAGCCGCTCCACCGGAAAAAAGCAACCCAGCTGCTGCCAAAGCAAATGCCATAAAACCAATCACCAATACCCGGTTCGTGCGCCGCGAACCCTTAGTTCCGGTGCTGCTGCTTAGATTGCCTCTTACCATCATCACGACCTGAATTAGGGCAACGGCACCCGCTCCGATCATCAATCCATGGGGCATATATATCTCACTCAGATCGACCCCAATCAGTGCTGGCATGTAGCCTCTGAGTAGCAAGCCGAGTGCAAACATCGAGAGCGCGTAGGCGTTCCCTATCCAGCAGACCCCAAACACGTCCATCGGGATACCGAAGAGCTGTCCGATCCCGCCCACAGAGCCACCCGCTAAGAGGAGCCCTGCCCTACGCCCTCCTTGGTCACCAGCGATCAGGACTTCAGCTGTGGCAACACCGGACGGCCAAAGTCCCGAAGCAGGATAAGCCGGTGAATCAAAAAGGCGGTAAAGAATCGTCGCATCGATTACTAGTCCGGCAAATGCGCCCAGAAACATCGGGAGCACGAGGTCTGGCCTACCCAAGAGCCAAGGGATCCCGATCGGGAGTAGCAAAGCGTTAGCGCCTCCGAACGTTGCACCTGATATGACCGTTTGCAGGAGGTTCTGGCGCTCTAGACTGCCGAATGGGCGAAGCACTGCTAAGGGGATGCGAGCTAACGTCATCGCCACGACCGCACCGATTACCGAACTATTTGGCGTGATTCCAACACGGGTAAGAAGCTGAATACCGATCACGCCACCGAGGACAGCCATTAGCAGACCCAAGACCAGGGTAGCTGGTTCGAAGATCGAGGGATGCTCCTTAGCCGTCCTCCTTACCTGATCGTGTGGGAAATCGTTCATAAGATCTGAGCGATCCCAGCTCCGACGAGTCTACGAGCGAGCAGCACCGGCTTTCCGGTTAATGCAACCAATGAAGTGCGTTGTGCTTCCGTGTAGCCCATGCAATGCATCACGATGACGTCGCAATCGCTTAGGGCTTGGGCTGCAGCGGGAAACTCATCTCCCTCATAAGGGGAGGCAGTAGCGAATCGCAGTTCCTGGTCCGGTCTCGTATTGTAGTGAAATTCTTGGCTCTGTTCTATTAGTGGAAGAAGGACGCCAATACGATGTGCGCCGGCGCAAATCGCGTCGGTGCCGTGATCAACTAGATGCTGTGCATCGAGAAAGAGCCCATCGAAGTGAAGATCCGAAAATTCACCTGTACAAAGTAAAACAACGGCCAAATAGTCCTCGGGGTCGATCCCATCGAGCATGTCTTGTAACCGACGCGCAATCCAGGATTTTCTGACGACCGCCTGCCTGCCATCCCCGAGCCGAGTAACGAGACGATGGTCAGAGGCCTCGGGGAGCAGTCGTTCAATCCCATCTTCAGACTCACCATCTAGGGCCCCAAGCTCCTGCACTTGGATCGTATCCGGGAACCAACATGTCAGTTCCGGTAGGATGTCATTCCGTGGAGTCTGCCCTATGGTCAGGATAGCGAGGCTTGAATTCATGGCCGACAGCTTATGTCGTCCGAGGGCACTGTGTCCACGAAAACCTCTATTACCTTGTGACGCTTAAGGGCCTCCGGTATCCTCGCCCGATAATCGACCAGTTAGCTACTAGATGTCCTAAATGAGAGAAATAACAGAACGAGACCTCGAGCTACTGGCTACAGGAGCTTGGATCCTGGGCGCCGGCGGTGGCGGCGATCCCTATCACGCACTACTCGCGATGAAAAAGCTCTACTCTAGTGGAATGACTACATCGCTCATGGATCCTGACGATCTTGCCGATGATGCCAGGATCGCGGTGGTTTCGACGATGGGTGCACCGTTGGTTGGAGAAGAACGACTAACCGACCCCCGAGTGGCAGCTCGTGCTGTGCAAATGATGGAGGAATATGTAGGGCACGGCTTTGACGCAGTTATGTCACTAGAAATTGGTGGAAGTAATGCCATCCAACCATTTATGGTTGCATCGTTTACAGGTCTGCCTGTGTTAGATGCTGATACAATGGGAAGAGCGTACCCGGAAGCTCAGATGAGTAGCTTCGCGATCGGTGATCTTCGCCCCTACCCGCTGACCTTAGCCGACCCAAGAGGGGTCGAGACTGTGGTATCCAAAGTACCGACTTGGAAATGGATGGAGCGCGTCAGTCGAAAAATCTGTACTGAGGTGGGTTCAACTGCAGCAACGTGCAAGGCGCCCCGTACCGGCCGTGAAGTGAAGGAGTGGGGCATACTCCGGACGGTTTCCCAGGCCATAGGCATAGGACACGCAGTACATCAAGCTCGTCAGTCGAAAGAGAATCCGGTCCAAGCCGTGGTCGATTGCGAAGATGGGCGCATCCTGTTTGAGGGAAAAATCGTCGAGGTCAACCGGAGAACCACCGAAGGGTTCCTCCGTGGAAGCGTAGAGTTGGAAGGCCTTGAAGAGGACAAGGGCCATAAGATGAGTCTCGACTTCCAAAACGAGTTCAGCATCGGCTGGATCGACGAGGAACCGAGAGTCATGGTGCCCGATATCATCACCGTTCTGGATTCAACAACCGGTGAGGCAATCGGAACAGAAGCCATCCGCTACGGTCAGCGTGTTCAGATTCTCGTGCTGAGAGCCCCCAAGATCCAAACAACACCCAAGGGGCTCGAACACGTGGGTCCTCGTGCGTTTGGATACGACCTTGACTTCGAGTCCGTCTTTGCTGAGGGCCAAGAAACGTGAGACGCATTGGGGTCGATGTAGGTGGCACAAACACCGACGCTGTGCTGGTGGATACGGATCGTGTGCTCGCTGCAGTAAAGCGACCGACGAGCGAAGATGTGACGTCGGGTATCGTCTCTGCCTTAACTGCCCTGCTTGATGAACTCGGAGGCGATCCCGGAGGACTCGACGCCGTTGTGATCGGGACGACGCACTTCACGAATGCAGTCGTCCAACGCCGTGACCTAGAACACATCGGCGCACTCCGGATAGGGCTACCCAGCGGTGCAGCGCTTCCACCATTCGCGGATTGGCCGAAAGACTTAGCTAACCACGTACGCGGTAGCGTCATCATGGTGGAAGGTGGGCACGAGTATGATGGCCGCCCTTTCATGCCCCTGAACGAATCTGATGTTCGGCAGGCAGCCAAAAGATTCCAAGATGAGGGAATCGACTCCGTGGCCATCTCTGCTGTCTTCTCTCCACTCACCCCCGAATGTGAAGAGCGCGCCGCCGAAATCCTTCGTGAAGTGAGTCCTGATATAAAGCTGACACTTTCCCATAACTTGGGGCGCGTAGGGCTACTCGAACGTG
>DUBS01000032.1 GCA_012960225.1 Gemmatimonadota bacterium
ACATCGCGTTGTCTCCGGCCCAGACCTCCGGCCTCAACAATGCCGCGCCAACACTTAGCACCATCAGGGTGGCCCACATTCCGAGTATCGGTTTCATTCTCGTTGTCATGTTTTGGCTCCCTCATCGGTTGATTGCGCGTCCCGCTCGTCCTTGCGGGCTCTTGTCAGTAACCTGAATCTCTCTTCGAAGAAAGGCAACGAGGCACCCCCCCGGCCTAGAAGACGGCAACTAGTCCCTTCCGTGGCACCCAGCCACACCCAGCCACACCCAGCTATCCACTGTTCTGCTCGTCCTGAGTTGCGGGCCTGAGTGGGGCGGGGCAGAATGAAGGCAACACTAGTAGATATGGGATTCTTGGGATCGCCCGTGATGACAAACTCTCTTCTTGCCAAATCCAGACCACACTAAGCAATGCGCAAAGCCGTACCCCTCGGAATCCTAACGCTGCTGCTCTTGGTAGTGGCCAGCCTAGTAGCCAATCGGACACCCGAAGAGCTGCCTCTGACCACGCTGGTCGGATCCTTTTTTGATGCCGACTACGACGTGAGCGTCCAGTTCCTCTCGTTCCGAAAGGAGAGTCGCTTCGTACGCCTCAGTGACGGGACTGATCTGGCAGTGGACATTTTTGTTCCGGAGGACGCCGCAGATGATGGCGGCTCGCTCAGGGCGAGCTTCCCAACAATTCTAGAGTATACGCCTTACAGCCGCGCTTTTGCGCAGCCTGGTATGCCTTGGTGGCAGAGGATCGGCCTCCGTTGGCGCTTGGGGCTTAAGGAACCTGTTTACGACCGATCTCTGTTCCCGTCTGTGCGGACGATGATCGGCCTCGGGTATGCGTACGTCGTAGTCGACATGCGTGGAACCGGAGCATCGTTCGGGAGCCAGACCCCGCTTATGCCCAGGCTAGGGTCAGACGGAGCGCAGATCGTGGACTGGATCACTAGTCAACCGTGGTCGGACGGCTCAGTGGGAATGCGGGGAGACTCCTATGTGGCATGGAGCCAATACGCTACGGCAAGCCAAGCACCTGATGGTCTTCAGTGCATCGCGCCGGGGGTCATCATGTTCGACACCTTCACCGAGGGAACACGACCCGGGGGGATCACCGCTATTCGCTGGCTCTCGGAGTACAGCGACTTTCTCCAGGCCTTCAATCTGAGTCAGAATGATCAAGAAAACGGGTTCTTTCCCGCGGCACCCGTCATCGACGAGGACGGCGACGAACGATGGCTTGATGAAATTCCTCTAACCTCTGCTGGCGATACCACACTGTTCACCGACGAAGACGAACTCACGTACCCGGACGGCCACTCCCGCGACCAACATTATCTCGCCCGGGCCGTTACCGAGCATAAGAACAACATCCTAGGACGTCGCCTACTGGAACCCGACATGCGCTTCTGGGATGCAACCCAAGTTTTCGGAGAGGACACGCTCTCGTTCAGCGACACCAGCCCAGGTGCAATGCTTGATAGGGTGGCCGAGTCCGGCGTCTCCGTCCTCAACCTCGGAGGATGGTTTGACGGTTTTGTAAGAGGCACAACAAAACTCTTCAGCTCCATGGAGCCGGGTCCAGGAATGCGAATGATGATAGGCCCCCGGTTCCACGTACCAGCAGGTGTGACATCGGCCTACCAAGACCTACTTCGGTATGACGGAGACCTAGCATCTGATATCGTGCTGGAAGAGATTCGCTTCTTCGACTGGTGCCTCAAGGGCATCGATAGTGGGATCTCTGGAGAAGAGCCGGTCCTACTCTACGTCATGAACCGGGGATGGCGTCGGGAGAAGAGTTGGCCACTCCAGAGGCAGGAAATCTACTCACTCCACCTTGGAGCATCTGGATCCCTCACACCGAATGAGGGAGAGCCTGGATCGGATCGTTACGACGTGGATTTTGACCATAGCGCCGACTACGGATCCAACAAAATGAATCGCTGGATTCTCATGTGGTCCCCGGATTCGCTTATGGTTCGGACAGAGTTAGATGAGAGAACCTTGGTCTACGAGACGGAGCCGCTGAACACGGATATGGAGGTCACAGGCCACCCAGTGGTGAACCTCTGGGTGAGTGCGAATCAACCTGATGCAGATGTATTCGTCTACCTGAGTGACGTGGCTCCTGACGGAACGGTGCACTACGTGACAGAAGGACAACTGCGAGCTGGGTTCCACGAGATGGCAGACCCCATGCTCCAGACCGGAGGCCAGCGACCCGTGCGTCCTGAACTTCCGTGGTATGGATTTAGAGCCGAAGACTACGACGCTAATGCGTTTGCTGACGACCGGATCCTGAACCTTCGCTTTGACCTACAACCCACGAGTTGGGTCTTCGGTGAGGGGCACCGCATTCGGATTGCTATCGCTGGAGCGGACGAGGGCAACTTCGAATTGCACCCAGATCTTTGCACGAACGGTGATCCTGAGCAGTGTCTCGCAACAACTCTTACCATACACCGCGGCTCGGCTCGGCAGTCTCGGATCGAACTACCTGTGATTCCGCTATCGCAATTGGGACCGTGACTTTAGTCTTCGAGTGCTAGATAGCTTCTTGCTCTACGTCGCACCCACTGAGATACCCCTAGTCCCCCCTCCGTGGCACCCAGCCACACCCAGCACTGTTCTGCGCGTCCTGAGTTGCGGGTCTGAGTGGGGCAGGGCAGAATGAAGGCATGAAGTTATTCTGCTTACGACAGGAGACATACCATGAGCAAAGAGAGCCTTGAAGAATTCATTCAGAAAGTCACAGACAGTGAAGAACTACAGGCAAGAATAGGTGAAGAGATAGATGGTGACGCACTCATCGCTCTGGGTGCAGAACATGGTTGTGAGTTCTGTGCTGAGGATTTAGCGGCAGATGCTGAGTTGAGTGACGAGCAATTGGAGGCGGTCGCAGGTGGCTTGGTGGTTCTAGCCGCGTTTGCTTTGAAAGGCCCGAAAATTGGTGGGGAAGGAAGTGGTGAGAGG
>DUBS01000033.1 GCA_012960225.1 Gemmatimonadota bacterium
TATGCCGAGGTCAGCACCTCTTCGATCAGGATACTCATTCCAGAGCCACACATTTCTGAAGTTTGATCGAAACTCCGGCGCAGTCTCTAAGATGCGCTTTACTACGAATACAAATCGTTCACCCCGTTCCTGGGGGCTGTCGATCGCACTGAGTTCTGAGAGGATCTTCTTCATTAGCTCTGGATCTTCTTCAATCTAGGCCGTCGAAAACTTGGCCTGCCCGCATAAGCGGCTTCCCTGCGAGCTCCACGGTAACCTCACCGTCCCGGATCGAGAATACTCCATTCACAAGCACATGCACCGTGCCTTCTGAGTATTGGTGTGGTGCCTCGTAGGTGGCCATGTCCTGAACTTCGGATAAATCCAGTACAGTGATATCGGCGACCATGCCCTCACGTAAGTAGCCGCGATCTGTCCATCCAAGAAAATCCGCAGCCAACCCTGTCATCGATCTTATTGCGAATGGCAGAGATATAAGTCCGTCATCGATCACGAGCTCCTTCAGTTTCTTCGTGAATGACCCGAACGCTCTTGGATGTGTGATCGGACGTGTGGGACCGGGATCACGGCCGTCGGTGCAGGTCATCATCCAATCGATTTGGGCGAGGTGCCGCGTGTTCTCATCATCGTACAACCTCAGGTTCATCACACCAGCGTTGCCGGCACGAAGAATTTCGCGTGCGGCCTCAGGAGCTGATAAGCGCCGTTCATCTGCCACCTGCATAAGAGTCTTGCCATTCAAGTCAGGCCGTTGGTCCACAAACAGAATGTTGCCTGCCCCTCCCCGGATCTCGAGCATTTCTCGGGTCTGGAGGTCGATGATGGGAAGCGTGTCGGGATCATTGAAGCGACGAACCATCGCGGTGTCACCGCCAGCTACTACCCAGCCAGGGATCGTGTACGACCGTAGGTTCGATTGAGTCGCTGTATAGGAATGATGTGCGCCTGCGACATCGACGCCCCGCTCTCTTGCCTCTTGGATCAAGGCCGCCCCTTCCGGGGCACGCCCGTAGTTGTGGGCGCCCTGAGCGTTGAAATGACTGAAGATGACTTTGGTGCCGGCCTCTTCACCTATGCGGATCCCTTCAGCGATTGAGTTCAGGTATCCGAAGGATGGATACGCTGCACCCAGATCTCTGTCGTGAGTATCGTAGATCGCTCCAGGGTAGGCAGCGGCTACGTGGTTCAGTTCTATCACTTCCTCTGTTTCGGCGTAGTTACCCGGGAGATAGAAGAGGCCAGAAGAAAGGCCGTATGCACCTTCTTCCATGCCCTTGCGAACGAATGAGCGCATCTCGATCAATTCTTCGTTCGTAGGACTTCGGTCCTCCATCCCGATCACAGAACGCCGAGCGGCATTGTGCCCGACGAACAAGAAGGCGTTTACACCGATGCCTTCCTGAAGCCAGCCTTCCAGCCTGGAGGCGACATCCGACCCACCGCCCCCATCGACGCCAAGTGCAACTGTCGTGATGCCTTGATATAAGAACGCACGTGCGTCCCGGCCGTGGTCCGCATCCAGTTCAGCGTGCGAGTGCATGTCGATGAAGCCAGGCGTAACTACTAAATCCTCAACCTGCACGGTATCCCTTGCCTGTATACCAGCAGATGCCGCATCACCTAGAAATGAAATGCGTTCTCCGGCAACTGCGAGATCAGCCAGAACTGGTTCGGACCCGGACCCATCAATGACCTGCCCACCAATCAGCAACAAGTCAGAGACTGCAGCTTCCTCACGCATGCAAGCTGCACTCAACACACACAGAATAAGAGCAGTTTTGAGGTTTAGTTTCATACTTAGAAATACCACTTCAATCTACCTGGTGAAAAGGAGTGGAGAGCCAGGGGCCTACCGGACGTGATATACACTGCCTGCTGCACCCGAAAAAATGATATCACCTGCACTTAAAGAGGATTTTCCGGTGTCAGGGTAGGACCCTGACAGGTTTCTGCCCAAAACAGGCTCATTACCCTAATGAAAAAAGTGGCCTCCCACAGTCTTTCCATAGGAGGCCACCTATCACTTCTTAGGGTAGGCTAAGCCAACAAACTCGGCCTCAGCTTCCTGGAACGTCGAAGTTTGCTATTGGCATCATAAGATGAGCAAACGGTGTGTCCTGGAACATGACATAAGGCTCATTCGTCATGTGGTCCGTGTTCAGGCCAGCCAACGTGGTAGCATCAACCGGAAAGACCATGACGTGAGGACCTGTGACGATACCATCTGCTTCATTCTCAGGCGGCCCTGCAAAAGGATCCGTATTGCTGTTGTCGTAGGAGCCCATCAGCATATACGAAAGACCCATCGCACTCATCTGTGGGTCCTCACCGACCATCCAGTAGCCCACCCATTCCATCGCGGGGCCATCAAAACACATGGGGTCCAAACCAGGCGTGAAAAAGCGATCCGGGAAACACGTCCAGCCATTGTCTCCTTCTCTGAGCATCCCTGGATCCTCACCGTCAGCAGCTGGCCAGTCGAGCACCGTCGCACCTGAAGAAACTATGTCGGGCGCAGCGCTCAATGCACTCATGATCTTGTCTTCAGCAGATGACTCAGCAGTGATTATCGGCGAAGCCACTGCAGCCATTTCCTCATCCCCTCCCATCTCAACCGAGACCCGGTTGCCACACGCAACCAACATCATCGAGATAAGCAAGATTGGGAGTGATTTGGATACTTTCATCGGACATCTCCTCGTTTTGTAACATTCCGTGCTTCTCTTACTGAAAGAGGCGCCGCCCGGATTCGAACCGGGGATAAAGGATTTGCAGTCCTCTGCCTTACCGCTTGGCCACGGCGCCGATGCTGAAAATACAACGTGTGCAATCATTCTTTGCGGGTGAAAGCTAATTCTTAGCTCGTGTGCGACAATACAGACCCAGGTTCACTCATTCAGTGCTCGCTTGGACCTACCTCCCAAGGAATCAGTGGTGAGCGCCGGAAATTGAGCCCAAGCACCGTCCAACGCGCAGATTGAGCTCCCAAACGCATTCGGTATTCCTCCCATTCTCTAAGTGAAGCGGATGTCCAACCAAGTTCTGCAACTCCAGCAAGACGCGGAAACGCCATGTACTCGAAATCCTCAAGCGTTCCGAGTGTTTCGGACCAAAGCGGCGCTTCTACACCGGCGATTGCACCTTCCGGTAGTGAACTGAACTTGTCTGAGATCTTCCAGTCGTAGGATCCACGCTCGTCGGGTATACCGGCCCACGTCAGTCCCAAGACGGTAGAAGTGTCGTATTTCATGTCCAGATAGAGTCGATCCGCTGGAGACAAGACCACGGTAGCGCCGGCATCGACGGCACGGAGGATACCGGCTTCGAATTCAACTCGGAGCGCCGCTTGAGCAGAATCCATGTCTTCCGTTTCATCTGACGGCCAGTAGGGTCTCCAGAGTTGCACCACGGATCCTACTTGAAGGTCCGCCAGCGCGATCTCGTCCCAACCAATCATGCGTTTGCCGTGTGAGTTTACGATCGACTGCATCCGTTCGATGAAAGTGATGTACTCCTCTTCACTCAATTCTTCGACTTCATCACCGCCTACGTGGAAGTACGGGCCCGGAGTACGTGAGGAGATCTCTCGTATGACGTCGTCCAGGAATTCGTAGGTGATGTCCTTATCCACACACAGCGTGCTAAAGCCGACATTGGTGCCGATGTACAGATCCCGTGCGATGCCATCGCAGTTGAACTCGGCGTACGAGGCGAGTGCTGCATTCGTGTGCCCGGGCATGTCGATTTCGGGTACGACTGTGACGAAGCGTTCTTGGGCGTACTCTACAAGTTCAGTGTATTCATCTGTGCTGTAATAACCGCCAACTCCTCCACCAACCTCAGTTGAACCACCGTGCTCTGTGAGGTTAGGCCATCCCGGGATCTCAACCCGCCATCCTTGATCATCAGACAGGTGCAGATGGAGGCGGTTCAGTTTGTAGAGGGCGGCAAGATCTATGAAGCGCTTCACATCGTGAAGTGGTAAGAAGTGCCGGGCTACATCGAGCATCGTCCCGCGCCACTGAAATCGTGGTTGATCAGTAATGTGCACGCCAGGCAAGAACAATGGCCGAGGATATGCCGCCGTATACTCCACCACTGGAGGCAGTAAATGCCGAATTGTCTGAACACCGTAGAACAGTCCAGCGGGCTCCATAGCTCGCACGATCACCTGTGATCCAGTGACCGTCAGTTCGTAGCCTTCGGATCCGAGTGAAGAACTCGCCCCTTCCCTTGTCAGGTAGATGCCGCCATCAGCAACGTCAGTCGAATACGCCTCAACAGCCGGCATAGTCTCGGTGCTGTTTCCGATGAGGCCTGAGAGGAACTCACCGATCCGCTCTGCTTCCGTGTCAGTAGAATCAAAGAGAATTCGTGTTTCCTCTGTGAAGTGGAACGTATCAGCTACTGTCCATTCTACGGATGCCGGAAGCGGAATGATCGTGTGTTCTGGCTCACCGGAACCTGCTCCGCATCCGACCAAGAACACTGCAAACAACAAGGCACCCGGGTAGGACAGGAACGGTAGCCCGGGCACGGTCGAGCCAAAGTGATTCTGTGACTTCGCTATGAGTTTCTTATTCATAAATCGGCTTGCTATAATGGACGCGAAAAACCCGGTAGGACCGCAAGGCCTTACCGGGCTTTCCTCGTGTACAGAGCGGGAGACCGGACTCGAACCGGCGACAACCACGTTGGCAACGTGGAGCTCTACCAACTGAGCTACTCCCGCATCTATAGTAGTCACGAAGCTAGAATATACGATTTTAGCGGTCAATGCTCCTATGCCCTTCTAACGTGAGTTCCTCCGTTGCGTATAAACCCTTATGTTTCGCGGTCAATCGGGGCTTTGCTGCCTTCTGGCGCTCTCGCCCACTAACATGGACCTGAATGCGCCGGACCCTAGCCTTCTTGCCTGTTCTTCTCGCCCTCAGTACGGGTGAACTGTGCTCTCAAGCACCTAGCCATACGTTGGTCCCTAGGGGTCATGTGAGTGTGCTTTTTAACCCGTCATTCGACAGTTGGAATAGTCGGTTCGGGAAGCGGCTAGACGGTGCAGTACTTGTGGAGGAAGAGGAACTTCTTGGCCTTGACCTCACAGATCAGGCGGGAACCTCTCTCTTCCCTGCAATTGGAAAACTCGAAGAACAGATCCGCGCACTGACTGGTGACCCGAGCTATTCAGGGGTCCTCGGCGCGGCTGACGGCTTGGTGGTACACGACGTCACACGTATCGATATGGGAGCCCATGTGGGTGTGCTCGATTGGCTCACCCTCGGTGTGGTCGCTCCGTTAGTTAAGAACCGTACGGTGTTTGAGATGAGCTTTCGCCCAGACAGTTTGGGCAGTGACCTTGGGCTCAATCCGAGAATATCGAACGGCACGGAAGTGACTGGCTTCCTTGATGCTCTCGAATCGGCTTACAACTCGGTGCGAGCCCATGCTGACGCTCTTTGTTCCAACTCTTCAGGGAGCGCTGCTTGCTCACACGCTGAGTCCCTCGCTGGAAGGTTGCAGAGTTTTCGTGGGGTTACCGAGGAAGCGTACTCTTCATCCGGGTTCTTTCCGATGCAAGGCTCAGCAGTTGCCGCCTCTCTATCAAGTGCCTTGGCCGCGCTCGACTATGAGATGGTCAGCATCGGACTCAACTCAATCGGATCCAGCCTCGTCTTCGCGACGGACTGGCTCACTGAAGCGGCACTTTTCGCTCTACCCACGACGAATGGGATCGGAATAGATGGATTTCCGCTGCAGGACATCGACGGGATCTGGGAACTCGGTGATATCGAGGTGTCTGCACTTGTGCGTTTACTAGACGGTGGAGGACCAAGTTCGGGTGAAATCTCACCTTTTGTTCGGTATGGGCTTATGGGGAGCCTCTTGGTGCGCCTTGGGACGGGGACGGTTGATGCCCACGACATCTTCTTGGATTTACCTACGGGCGATGGGCAAACAGACATCGAAGTAGGCGTTTCAGGATTCTTGGGTATCGGCTCCCGTATCGGCGTTCGGAGTTCAGCTCGTTATGGACTACAGATGCCCACCACACTCATGAGAAGGGTCGCTCCACCAGAAATAGTGATGCCCTTAGCATCTACCTTGCGTGAAGTACGCTGGAGCCCGGCATCGTATATGAGGCTAGAAATCGAACCTTCATGGAATTTCTCACCACAGCTTTACGGGTTCGGTACGTACCACTTCTACTCCAAAGCTATGGATAGCTACGAACTTACCGGTAACCAGGACAGGAACAGCACCGCACAAGTAGCGCCGGTCTTCGTCGAAGACTTAGAGGATGAAAGCGGTAGAACGTTTCATCAGCTTGGACTCGGACTCAGGTACTCAACACTTAATGGTCTCGGATCCGCCAGCGAACAACGGCCTGCCGAAGTTCATGGCCGAGTTATCTACACGCTCGCAGGGAATGGTGGGCACACACCTATCACGACCAGAGTAGAGTTTGGGATCCGTCTCTTCCAACGATTTTGGGGCAGTGCCAACTAAAGGATTAAGCCCGCTCCGGGGGTCTCGATGCCCAATTCAGTTTCCTGCGCATGGTATCGAGAAATGTCTGACCTTGAAGCTGGATCAGTGAGACCTCGTGCTCTCCTCTTGAAACCACAACTGTGTCCTGAGAACCAAGCTTGCCTTCGACCTGGCCATCAATGGTAAGTTGTAAATTGTGTCCAGGATCCAGCCCTGTGACAGCAACCTTTTCTTGAGACCCAACAACCAGTGGGCGAACAGAAAGCGAGTGCGGACAGATCGGCGTGACAACCATACACTCAATGTCTGGAGCCACAATCGGACCACCTGCTGAAAGAGAATACGCTGTTGAGCCGGTTGGGGATGCCAAAATCACGCCATCACCCGTGAAGCTCCCGATCTCCTCCTGACCTTCCGGTCGTTCTACTGTCAGTCTAATCGGAGTCACACGGGCTGCACCCGAATGATGAACAACAACGTCGTTCAATGCGTTGAACGGGCCCAGATTTTCACCTTCCGCCACTCTTACAATTGCACTTAGAGTGAAACGTCGTTCCACGAGCGCTTGACCATCAAGAACCGCTGTAAGCCCCACTTCGAGCTCTTTTTCCGGAGTAGTCGTCAAGAAACCCAACCGGCCAGTATTCACGCCGAAAACGGGAAGTCTCGATCCTATGGCAAGTCGTGACGCACGGAGCATGGTACCGTCACCGCCTAGAGCTAGCAGTAAATCGATTGGCGATTGATCCAAATCGAGTATGTTCGACCCCTCAGGCAGGCCTGGACTCCTAGACTCAAATGCCAACGATACGTCCCGTGCCTCACACAAATCGATCAAACGATTGATGGCAGTCGAGCCTGCACGGGTTCTACCGCTCAGCACCACACCGATACGTCTGATCAGATCAGTGAGGGGGAAACTCTGCGAGGAACTCATGCAGTCTCCATAAGACTCGCAGATTTCACCCCTGCGAGCGTCCTGATACGTGTGACCATTCCCTCTACATCAAGACCGATATCAGCCAGAAGATCCTTCCGAGCTCCATGTTCGATGAACGAGTCAGGTAGTCCCATAGCACTCATCTGTGGCGCAGTCTTCAAATTCAATTCATTGAGTTCCTTCGCCATAAATGCACCGAAACCATTAACCACCTGACCTTCCTCGATGGTTAACACCGTCGGATGATTACGCATGACCTCATTGAAAACTGAGCGGTCATACGGTTTGAGGAACCTGCAGTTCACCACGGTGCACTTCACGCCTTCTGCGCCTAGCACGTCAGCAGCCTCAAGAGCAGGGAGCACCATGCTGCCTACGGCGAGAATGGCACAATCGGAGCCCTTCCTCAGGATCTCCCAAGTGTAGGGCTCGACAGGTGCAATCTCATTCAAGTGAGGGACATCTGATGGTACGGCATCTCTCGGCCAGCGAACGCACCAGGGACCATCATGTTTCTCAGTTGCAAGACGAACGAGAGCGAGCATTTCTGCTCCATCCTTCGGAGCAGTCACAGTCATCCCCTGAACCGCCAACATATAGGTGATATCAAGCGCACCGTGATGGGTAGGTCCGTCTTCACCAGCCACACCGGCTCGGTCCATACAAAAGACGACTGGCAGGTCTTGAAGTGCCACGTCATGCACAATGTTGTCGTACGCACGTTGCAGGAATGTTGAGTAAATCGCTACAACTGGTTTCACACCCTGGGTAGCCAGGCCTGCCGCAAACGTCACCCCATGTCCTTCTGCGATTCCAACGTCGAAGAACCGGTCCGGGAATCTTTTATCGAACATGTCGGTAGACGTCCCATCCGGCATGGCGGCCGTTATAGCAACAATCAAGGGATCCGTTTCCGCGAGTTGCACCAACCCCTTACCGAATATTTTTTGATATCGCGGAAGTCCTCCTGGTTTTTTTATACCGCTCCCGGTCGTTATGTCGAATGGGCCTGATGCGTGCCACGTATAGGGATCGTTTTCGGCCTTTGAAAACCCCTTCCCTTTCTGTGTAAGCGCGTGAACTAGAATCGGCCCTTTCATCTTACGCACCTTCGACAGGGTTTCCGCCAAGGTTTTCACCTCATGACCATCTACCGGACCAACATATCGGAATCCGAGTTCCTGAAAAATCAGCCCCGGAGTCAGGAGATGTTTCACGCTTTCATCTAGACGAACGGCAAGTTCTTCCATCACATCCCCAAGCGCAGCCGGGGTCCGGTGTAATACTTCTTTCACCAAACCTCTCACCTTGTTGTAGGCCGGATTGGTAATCATGCTGGTGAGATATTTGTTCATCGCCCCTACAGCAGGTGCGATAGACATATCGTTGTCATTCAAGACGACCACAAAATCTCGGTCGGTATGACCTGCGTTATTCAGCGCTTCGTATGCGAGGCCACATCCCATTGCCCCATCCCCTATAACAGCAACCACACTGAAATCCTGTTGAGTCAGATCACGTCCAACAGCCATACCCCAAGCTGCTGAGATCGACGTCGCAGCATGCCCAGCCCCGAAGGTATCGTACTCCGATTCATCTCTCCTACAGAACGGAGCCAGCCCACCCTGTGTCCGGATGGTGGGTAATTGCTCGTTACGACCTGTCAGAATCTTGTGGATGTAAGCCTGGTGTCCCGTGTCCCAAACAATCTGGTCACAGGGAGTATCAAAGGCATAGTGAAGCGCAACTGTAAGCTCCGCGACACCAAGGCTTGCACCGAAATGGCCGCCTTTTTGCGATACAACATCGATATGACGTGTGCGTAGCTCATCAACGAGAGCGGGTAGGTCATCTCGATCAAGGCGTCTGAGATCTCTTGGATAAGAGATTTCATCCAGTAAGGCCACAGAATTCACTCCTTCTCTTAGATCCTCTCTAGGCCGACGTCAAAGATAGTTGCACAGACCGTGCCGCACAGGCCAAAAGTGTTCGAGTTATCTCTCTCGTTCGATTACATAACGAGCTAAAACAGTTAATACAGGGGCATCGATATCGATGCTTTCGAGTGCACCCAAAGCATCGGCGATGCGTTCACGAGCATGCTCTTTCGCCTGATCAAGTCCGTACAGCCCAACGTATGTGGATTTATCGAGATCAACATCACTAGGATTCTTTCCTAGTAACTCCGCCGACTGCGTGGCATCGAGCACATCGTCGGTAATCTGAAAGGCAAGACCGATTGAGTGTCCATAGCTCGCCAACGCAGACACTGTCTCAGTCTCTGCTGCGGCAGCAAGAGCACCCATCACCAGTGATGCAGTGAGTAAGGCTCCCGTCTTCCTCCCATGTAATTCATCTAACTCTTTCGGACTCAGCGTTTGACCTTCACCCAAGAGATCCAACCACTGTCCCCCCACCATACCTCCTGCTCCGGCAGCCTCGAGGAGTTCCTGCACAACCACTGCTGCACCAGAGGCCCCACACTCCAGCTTTCGTGCAGACTGTAGGGCCTGGCGAGCGGCAGCAGGGATCAGAGCAGCGGCAGCTCGTATCGTGACATCTTCTCCGAATACGCTGTGCGTTGTGGCTTGCCCACGCCTGAGTTCTGCATCGTCCATGCACGGTAAGTCGTCATGCATGAGGGAATACGCGTGAATCATCTCAAGAGAAGCCGAGAGATCATACACGGTTTTTTCAGCTTGGCCTCCGCATTCTCGGTATGCTGTAGTACAGAGAATTGGCCGAAGCCTCTTTCCGTCACTCATTACTCCATGACGGATTGCATCTCCGATATCAGATTCCAGTTCGGATTCAATGAACGTTATAGCTTGATCCAGAGCCTTATCGACACAGAGCATCTCAGCCCCGAGATACTCCTTAAGCTCGAGGTAGTCCAAACCTAATCGAGCTCCATATCCTGAACGTCCCCATCCCCAAGCAGTTCTTGGACTCTAAGCTCGGTCTGAGCAAGAACACGCTCAGCGTCTCGAACATGACTCACACCTTCCTCGAATAGTTCCAGAGCTTCCTCCAAGGCAACGTCGTCCTGCTCTAGCCGTGACAGTATCTCCTCCAGCCGCCGCAAACGCTCCTCAAGTGAAGGACTTTCAACCTTCGATTCATCCAATTTATCGGGGTTATTCTCTGTTTCGCCCATTATTCTTCTCCCCGTAATTCCGTTGTCTCTGCTATAACTTCTCCGTCACTGACGCGAAGCATGAAGCTGTCTCCTTTTACAAAGTCACTCACCGATCTGAGAATCTGACCATCCCCTGTGCGTGCGACAGAATATCCTCTTTTCAGCGTAGCCAAAGGCGAAAGTGCATCTAATTTTCCCTCCACACCCATAAGGCGCTGCCTACGTAAATCCAGGACACCTCGCAGCCCAATTTGTAGTCTACCAAAATCATGATCCAACCTCTGCTGTACAGGTTGTATCTTCCGATCTATATCTAGCCCTAGGCGACTCAAGGCATGTTCCATCATAGTTCTTCTGCGTTTAAACATGCCCTTTAGGCCCTTGGCTAACTCCACGGGCATCTGACTCAATCCTTCCCTTATGCCCACTCCGTCCGGTACGACTTCCTCTGCAGCAGCAGACGGGGTAGGCGCCCTAAGATCAGCTATAAGATCTGAAATGGTGACGTCTATTTCATGTCCCACAGCTGAGACTATTGGGATAGTAGATCCCGATATTGCTCTCGCTACTGCTTCTTCGTTGAAAGCCCAAAGATCCTCTATTGAGCCACCACCTCGACCGACGATGACTACTTCAGGCTCACCAGTGGCTACCAAGTCATTAATCGCCTCAGCAATCTCATCCGCCGCACCCTCTCCTTGTACCCTAGTCCCACGGACAAGGACACGAACCCATGGGGCCCTCCTACTCAAGACTGAAATCATATCCCTAAGGGCAGCACCAGTCGTTGATGTCACTATGCCCACCACCGCTGGGTGCTTCGGAATGGGTTGCTTACGTGCCGGATCAAGCAAGCCTTCTGTTTCGAGTTGACTCCTTAGCTTCTCGAAAGCGATACGCCAAAGTCCTTCCGCACCCTCACTTTCGAGTCGCCTCACCGACATTTGGTAGGCACCCTTTTTTTCGTACAGAGTCAGATTTCCAAAAACCCGGACCTCCATTCCGTCGTCCGGATCTGTTGGAAGAGCGGCGGCGTTACGTGCGAACATGACACAGCGGAGTTCTGACCGGTCATCCTTGACCGAGAAGTAACAGTGGCCAGATGGGTAGCGCTTCCAGTTTCCGACCTCACCTCGCACCCAAAGAGTATCAACGCTGCCTTCGATCAGCTTTCGTATCGCACCGTTTACTTCTGAGACTGACCAAATTCGCTCAGGCGTAGGAGCTGTGGGATCCATAAACGGCTCTTCATTCAGATCACTGAACAAACCGAGATCCGACTGCTTAGGCACAAGGAATGCGACTTACCCTGAGGTCGTTCTGAGACTGGCTGCCTTCACGGTATTGGCGAGTAGCATCGTGATCGTCATAGGTCCGACCCCACCCGGTACAGGAGAGATCGCTTCAGCAACCTCTGCGACTTCATCGAAAAGCACGTCACCACACACTCTGTAGCCCTTATCGCGAGAGGGGTCATCTACTCGGTTTGTGCCGACATCAATCACTATGGCTCCTGGAGCAACCATTTCAGCCGTGATCATCTCCGGTCTTCCCATCGCAACAATTAAGATCTCAGCACTTCGAGTCACAGACCCGAGATCAACCGTAAGAGAATGACAGACCGTTACCGTAGCATTTCCCCCGATAGCCTTTCGTAGTAAAAGCGCGGCCAATGGACGACCGACAATGTTCGAGCGCCCCACAACGACAACGTGCTTGCCACTTGGATCATGCCCACTTCGGGTAAGCATTTCAATCACACCTGCAGGTGTACAAGGTGCGAAAAAATCTCCTGAGTCGGTCGCCAATCGGCCAACATTGATCGGATGGAAGCCGTCCACATCTTTCGATGGATGTATAGCCTCTAGCACCTTCCCTTCGTCGATATGATCTGGAAGCGGAAGCTGTACTAGGATCCCGTGGATCCCGGGATCAGCGTTTAGCCCAGAAACCACTCCAAGGAGTTCGTCCTCAGAGGTGTCGACCGAAAGTGTGATCTGACGAGAGTTTATTCCCATATCCGCAGCTGCCTTGTTCTTCATCCCCACGTACATCTGCGATGCAGGGTTTTCCCCTACCAATACCGTCGCGAGACCAGGCGTTACACCTGACCCTTCCTTCAAGTGTGCAACTCTATCCTTGAGCTCTGCTCGGATTTCATCGGCGATGTCCCTACCGGATATGATCTGTGCACCCATGCACTAACCGTGTTAGAAGTACTTAGATAAAGGACAGGAAAAGTAACACCTCTGAAGCCAGGCTGTTTCTTACTTGGCTAAATCAATGGCCCGCGTCTCCCTGATAACAACAACCTTGATCTGCCCAGGGTATTGGAGTTCACCTTCAATGCGCCTTGCGACAGCCTCAGAAAGCTTAGCCATCTGATCATCTCCTACCTTGTCGGGCTCTACCATGACCCGTAACTCACGACCTGCCTGGATCGCAAAGCATCGCTCTACTCCCGGGTGTTCCATAGCGAGTTCTTCGAGTTTCTCCAAACGCTTCACATAACCTTCGAACATTTCACGCCGAGCTCCCGGACGTGATCCACTAATCGCATCTGCGGCCGAAACCAGGAAGGTTTCAGCGAAGTGGTGGGGTTCTTCGTCATGATGGGCTCTGATTGCATTCAGCACGATGGGCGCCTCGCCATGCTTCTTACATAGCCGGTAACCAAGTTCGACGTGTGTCCCTTCATGGTCATGTGTCATGCCCTTACCCACGTCATGTAGCACGCCTGCACGTTTGGTAATCTGGACGTCGAGTCCAATTTCCGAAGCCATATTTCCAGCGAGTTGCGCTACTTCCTTGGCATGCCGGAGTTGGTTTTGACCATAAGAGGTGCGGAAACGGAGGCGACCAAGCGTCTTGACGATCTCAGGATGCACCCCATGGATGCCAAGTTCATAGAGTACTTCCTCCGCAGCATCTAACATCTTCTGATCGATCTCCTTTGCCGCCTTTCCAACGATCTCCTCGATGCGCCCAGGATGAATTCTTCCGTCCTCGACCAAGCGTTGGAGAGCAATGCGAGCAACTTCGCGCCGGACTGGATCGAAGGCCGACAAAACTACTGCTTCGGGTGTATCGTCAATAATCACGTCTACACCCGTCGCCTGTTCAAAGGACCGTATATTTCGTCCCTCCCGACCGATAATACGACCCTTCATTTCGTCGGACGGGAGTTGAACAACTGAAACGGTAGTATCAGCTGTTACATCAGCAGCCATACGCTGAATAGAAAGGGTCAAGATCTTCTTGGCCTCACGGTCCGATTCTTGCTGAGCCTGTTCGCGTATTTCTCTCAGAGCATTGGCGGCCTCGGCCCGGGCCTCATCCTTCAGGTCCTCGATTAGATCTTTCTTGGCTTCGTCACTAGTAAGCCCTGCTACTTGCTCGAGACGGTTACGAACCTTTGAGTCTGCTTCACGGAGCTCAGCATCCCTTCGAGATAACGCAGCTACGCGCTCCTCAAGTTCGGTGTCTCGGTTCTCGAGATCTACTTCTCGCGAACTGAAGTCATCCGACTTTCGACTGAGGGCATCGGAGCGCTCCTGGAGTCTGCGTTCCGAGCGTTCAATTTCTTCGCGACGGCGATCCTCTTCCTTCTCCCAGGCTTCACGTAGTCGAGAAGCTCCTTCGCGACCGGCTAGGTCACCTGCTTTACGAACGCTCTCTGCTTCTTCCTGCGCCCTGTTAAGGATGCGGGAGGCCTCGTCCTTAGACTCTGCCTTCTCAAGCTCATATAGGGCCTGCGACCGACTCCTCGATACGAGGAATCCGACAAGAACCCCAAAAACGAGGCCAGCCGCCGCCCATAATAATGGCAGGGTGGCCATTTATTGACTCCGGAATCGACACGAGTAACGTGTCGAGAATGAGTAATCTGGAACTCAACCGCATTACAAACACGGGCGAGTCTTTCTATCGCTTCAGAATAGAGGACAGGTTAACCGGGACGCAAGCTAGGAGCAGGCGGGTTAGAGATGGTAGTGATCGTGTATCTACTTCAGAGTCCTAGCTCGAGGTCGGGAATCAGATTGGGAATATCATCTTCGATACGACGCGCCAATTTCTCTGCTCTACCAGCAATTTCACTACGCAGCTCTTCAATCTCCTCTCGCGCCTGAAAGTACTCATCGGTGATCGAGAGAGCCGCAAGTATCGCTGCCTTGTCACCGTCCACTAGCCCGGTCTGGACATTGATCTCGTGAATTCGGTCGTCCACCATCTTTGCACAACGCTTGGTATGCTCAGGCTCCACGTCCGCTCGGATCGTATGTTCTTCACCCGCTATTCGGACTGTGACCGCAATCTTTGAGGGAGTCATTGTCCTTCCTCCACAAAGCGTATCTTCGCTATCAATTTATTGACGCTAACCTGACCTGCCTCTAATCGGGAACGCATTTCCTCGTTGTCCTCCTCTAGTTGAGCAAGCCGATGGAGTACTTGGCCAGCGTCACCTTCATCACCCGCAAAACGTTTGATGAGTGTTTCGAATTCCGCGTTCCTATCTTCTGCCATCTCAGCGCGGAGGGTCACCTCTGCTAGATGTCGAAGGGCCGCCTCAACAATCTTCTCCAACTCGACGAAGGCAGTTTGCTCTGGCCCTTCTCCGTTACCCTCGGGGTTCGACATCCAATTCCTCCTTGAGCCTACGGAGAATCAAGTCCACAGACTTGTCCACTTCCTTGTCCTTTAGGGTTCGATCTGCAGATCGGAAGCGTAGCCGGAATGCTAGTGACCGAACGCCATTGTCATTTTCGGGGTCAAAATACAGATCAAACATTTCTAGAGACTCAAGTAACTCTCCCCCAGAGTTTCTTATCAACAAGTCGAGCTCGGCCGCAGTGTGATCTATCGGCACAACGAGTGCTAAATCACGTTCGATAGCTGGAAAAGTCGGGAGAGGTACATGCTCAGGGGTGGGCAATCTCAGGGGGTTCGACGGAAGTGTGATCTCGAATCCCCAAATATCTCCGGCCCAGACGGGAGCGTCGATCTCGCTAGACAAGACTAGCCCGCCGTGACCCACACTCAGGTCCGTTCCGTCAATTACAGCAAAACCGGTTCCCTCATGGAAGGGCGCCACAACGTCAGCCTCGATAGTGACTTCAGCTGCGCCAGCATATGAGATGCGCGCCACTGTCTCGAGCAACGCCTTTAGGTCCCAGACCGCTATAAATTCATCCTGCCTAGACCAATGAGAGGGTTCACGTCTACCGGTCATGACTACAGCAAGATGTGTCTCTTCACGAGGAGGCTCCCCCGTTCCAGTCTTCCGAAATGAAGTCGCGATCTCGAAAAGCCGGACGTCCCGATTGCCATGAGCAAAATTGTGCTCAACCCTGCGGAGCAGAGAAGGTAGGATCGCTCTCCGTACAAAGGGTTCTGTGGATGTAAGCGGATTCGCTACCTGCACGTCACCTTCTGATTTTGGAACAAATGCGGGTGTTTGAGCTTCGAACAACCCTCTACTTGCCAAGACCCTACGAAGCTCGTCTTCTAGCTCAAATATAGGGTGATCCGGAACGTTACTCGGCCTGTAAGGACGCATCTCTGCCGGGAACTTGTCATAGCCGTGCGTGCGTGCAATCTCCTCGATCAAGTCAATCTCACGTGTTACGTCATAGGATCGGAATCCCGGAATTCTCACATTGACAACTCCTTCATCCTCATCAGCCAACTGGAATCCCAACGGCTCTAATAGACTTCGGACCTCTAGACTGGTGAAGCCTACCCCGAGAACATGCTCTATTCGCGAAAGTCTGAGTGATACCACATCCGCTTCAAACTTGACTGGACAGCAATCAAGGACTGGGCCATCAATCACCCCACCCGCAGTCGATAGGATCAACGCGGCGGCTCTGGACACAGCTAGTTCGATCCCTTCAGGGTCAACCCCTCTCTCGAACCTGTACGACGCATCAGTCGATAGGCCTAATTTCTTGCGAGTAGCACGAATTGACTGAGGATTGAAGAGCGCGCCCTCAAGAAGCACATCCACCGTATCATTTGTGACTTCCGATTCAAGCCCACCCATAACCCCGCCGATTGCAACGGGCTTCTGTAGATCACAGATCATAAGCATGTCAGATGACAAAGCGCGGTGTTCTTCATCGAGCGTGGCGAATCTGCTCTCCTTCTCTCCGGCTCGCCGAACTACGATCGAAGTCCCTTCTAGCTTGTTCAGGTCGAAGGCGTGAAGTGGTTGGCCCAACTCCAACATTACATAGTTGGTGGCATCAACTACGTTGTTGATCGGACGGGCACCGGCCCCTCGAAGTCTCTGTTGTAGCCATGCCGGAGACTCGCCCACCGATACCCCCCGAATGACAGCCCCAAGGTACCGACTACATAGGTCCGGATCCTCAATTCGTATACCAACAGCACCAAGACGCGCTTCCTCCAGATCTCGCTCAAAGGTAAGTGAAATCTTGGGATCATCAGGGAAATCGGGAACTAGCACAGTTCCTCTACCAGCGTGAGCGAGCTCCCTTGCAATACCCAGGTGCGATAGCAGATCACCGCGGTTTGCAGTGATCTCTACATCCATCGTGACATCGTCCAGCCCCATGGCCTCTATAAACGACTCTCCTGGTATAAATTCACCATGGATTTGATAGATTCCTCCATGATCAGTTCCTAGACCTAACTCTTTTGCAGAACATAACATACCATGGGATACCTCACCTCGAATCTTAACTTTTTTCAGCTTCAAGTCTCCCGGAAGAACCGCTCCTACAGGGGCAAACGGATACCAGGCCCCCTCCAGAACGTTTGGAGCTCCACACACAACGGATACAACCCCCTTTCCGCTATCGACTTCGCACAGTGTTAGCCTATCAGCGTTAGGGTGTTTCTCGGCACTGACTACTCGACCCACGACGACATCTTCAAGTCCTCTTCCCGGAGAAACTGTTCCATCAAGAGGTGCTCCGCGCAAAGCAAGATGTTCACCAATTTCCTCTGGTGTGAGCTGTAGCCCTGGTACGCAGTCTAAGAGCCATCGATAGGAGGCATTCACGACGTAAACTGTCCTAGGAAACGGACGTCATTCTCAAAGAAACGTCTCAAATCATTAACGCCATGCTTGATCATGGCGATCCTTCCTGGACCCATTCCGAATGCGAAACCGGTATAACGTTCTGGGTCGTACCCCGCATTCTCGATTACTGCAGGATCAACCATTCCTGCACCCATAATCTCCAACCATTCCATTTCCTCCCGCATCCCATCCTGCCGTGTGATAACACGCTTAACGTCAACTTCGGCACTGGGTTCCGTGAATGGGAAGAACGAAGGGCGAAAACGAACTTCTGTGTCAGGGCCCCAATAACGCCGAGCGAATTCAGCCAGTGTGGCCTTGAAATCCACAAACGTGATACCCTCGTCGATAACGAGACCCTCTACTTGCATAAAGGCCGGTGTGTGTGTCGCATCATAGGTATCCCTGCGGTAGACCCAACCGGGGGCGATAATCCGGATTGGCGGATCGTGTTTCTCCATCGTTCGCATCTGCACAGGAGAAGTGTGACTCCTCAGGAGAACCGAGTCCGTGAGATATAGCGTATCCTGTTCGTCTGCAGCCGGATGATCCAGCGGAGTATTCAATGCCTCGAAGTTGTACCACTCAGTATCCGCCTCTGGGCCACGCGCCCGTGTAAATCCCAGATCCCGAAAGATTTTTGAAATCTCATCTACAGCTTGGGTAATAGGATGGATCGCACCTTCCCAAGTTGGCCGCGAAGGAAGAGTCAGGTCTTCATGACTAATGCTCATATCCTCGATGAACGAGTTTTCACGTTCGACGAGCGCCCCGCTCAATACTTTTTTTACTCGATTTGCTTCTTGGCCCACAGTTGGACGCTCATCTGGCGGCACATTACTCAACCCCCGGAGCACTACAGAAATGCTGCCTTCCTTACGTCCGAGTAACTCTACCCGCACCTTTTCTAGGGCACCTAGGTCAGATGCGTCCCGAACGGCGGCCAGACCCTCAGTCTCGAGCTTCTTGAGAACGGCGATCAGACTCTTATCGGTCATTCGAGATCCCGTGTAAATACGCTGCCTGAATAGTGGCGAAAGCTATCAGCGGTGTATTCGGTCGCAATCCCACACCGGCCATACAAAATGACTCACTGGAAAAAGACCCCGCAGCCTAAGCAGCGGAGCCATATTTAGATCAACCCTAGAAACTCAGGTCCCCTATCCCATCATCCCGTCTTAGCCGCTAAGCCCGTCTTGGCCCGATCGACAACATGTTCAAATGCTTCAGGGTTATGTACTGCAAGGTCAGCAAGCGCCTTGCGGTCAAGCTCAACTCCAGCCTCCTTCAGTCCGTTAATAAACCGAGAATATGATAGATCATGCTCTCTCACGGCCGCATTGATACGTGCAATCCAGAGGCGTCGGAAGGTTCTTTTCTTTTTTCTCCGATCCCTGTACGCGTGCTCCCAACCCTTCTCCACTGCGTCTTTCGCAGTACGATATAAATTTTTCCTACCCCCGAAGTAGCCTTTAGCTACCTTCAGGACCTTTTTCTTTCGCTTATTACGCGCGACAGCAGAGGTCACTCTGGGCATGATTAACTCCTCAGGATCCGTAGGGTAGCATTCGCTTCATGCGCTTAAGGTCTGCGCTTGACACGAGATCAGACTTGCGAAGCCTACGCTTCCGCTTCCTGTCTTTCTTTGTCAAGATATGGGACTTGAACGCCTTCATCCGCTTAAGCTTGCCCCCTGCAGTTCTCTTTATGCGCTTAGCGGCTCCACGGTGCGTTTTCATCTTTGGCATATCGACCTCCGTCTTCCCCGGACCAATCAATCCAGGGCCCGGTTCCGCTATTTAGTGTTCAACGGCGCTACAATCGTTGACATCAACCGTCCTTCCATACTCGGGCTCGTCTCAAGTTTCCCCAAGTCTTCCAAGTCACCTGCAACCCGAATAAGCACTTCGCGTCCAATCTCAGGGTGTGTCACCTGCCGACCACGGAACATCATCGTCAGTTTGACCTTGTTACCCTCTTCAAGAAAACGCCGAGCATGGCGCAACTTGAATTTATAATCATGATCTTCAATACCGGGTCTAAACTTAACCTCTTTAACCTGGATGACATGCTGCTTTTTTCTCGATTCTCGAGCAGCCCTTGCAGCTTCGTACCTGTACTTACCGTAGTCCATCATCTTGACTACAGGCGGTCGAGCTTCCGGTGCAACCTCTACCAGATCCATCCCTCTTTCAGCCGCGCGCTCACGGGCTTCATCCATCGAAACAATACCAATTTGTTCGTTATCATCCTGAATGAGCCGCACTGGGCTGATCCTAATCTGCTCGTTTACACGACTACGTTCTTTGCTGATTTCTGTTGACCTCCAATCAATCCGTTGTATAGAAAAGGCCCGAGACAAGTCTCGAGCCGCGACCACAGGATGCGATTCTTGGAACAATCCAAGTATCGACCTTCGCGACCCTCACGTCAGCTCTCTAGGAGCCCTGAAGGCGGGACCGCCGGTCACTGCGATCCACTTCTTGGCTGTGACCCGCTGCAAGCAGCGGAATGAGAATCTGTGAGAAGTCAGATGCCAGGTCAACGGCCTCCCTCGTCCGAAGCACATATGGATAGATCTTCCGCCACCTTTGGAGTTCCTGGTCTAGTAACTAGGGTAATATCTAGCCAAGAGACTTGCTTTGAATCTCGTCTGATACCCTGTCAATGAAGCTGCCCCTGTCCATCACTTCTTGCTTCTTTCCCATTCCACGTCTTCGTACTGCAACCGTGCCGTTAGTTGCCTCACGTTCTCCGATAACTCCCATATACGGGATCTTCAATGTCTCTGCATCACGAATTCGGTATCCGAGAGTATCTCGTGCTTCTAGAGACGAACGTATGCCCGCCTGTTCCAAATCTTGTGCAAACTCACGAGCACTCTCATTCCACTGCTCGCCCACGGGAAGAACTCGGACCTGCTCGGGCGCCATCCACGTGGGGAACGCACCACCATAATGCTCTATCAATCCGCCGATGAATCGCTCCATAGAGCCGAGCAAGGTTCTATGGATTACGACTGCCTCGTGGGGTTTATTATCGGCACCGATATATTCAAGCCCGAACCGATGGGGCATCTGGAAGTCTAGCTGGAACGTACCTCCCTGCCATTCTCGACCAATCGCATCAACGAGATTCACGTCAATCTTGGGTCCGTAGAAGGCGCCTCCACCCTCATCTAAGATGTAGTCCGCTCCTCGCCTCTCTAATACTCCTCGCAATGTCTCAGTGGCCTGGTCATATACCTCGGGATCACCAATTGCTTTTTCTGGGCGGCTAGAAAGGGCAAGGTGATATTCGTAACCAAAGATCTTCAATAGGTAGTCCGCCAGATCCAGAAGGCGATCGTATTCCTCAGCGATTTGGTCAGGTCTCACAAATATATGGGCATCGTCCTGAGTGAAGCAGCGCACGCGAAGCATGCCGTGTAGGGTCCCGGAACGTTCGTAACGGTAGCAAGTTCCAAGTTCAGCAAAGCGCAGTGGAAGGTCGCGATATGAGCGAGTCTGCGTCTTGTAGATCATAAAGTGATGAGGGCAATTCATAGGTTTCATACGAAAACGCGCGCCACCATCTTCCATGGCCGGGAACATATTTTCCTCAAACACCTCGAGGTGTCCACTCATCCGATAGAGCTCCTCGCTAGCAACCTGAGGAGTAAACACAAGTTCGTATTCGTGCTTGAGAAGCGTTTCTTTTAGGAATTCCTCAACCGTGTGACGGATGATACCACCCCGGGGGTGCCACAGGATGAGGCCAGAGCCGACCTCTTCCTGGATACTAAAGAGATCTAGTTCTTTTCCTATGACTCGGTGATCTCTCTTCTTTGCTTCTTCAAGCCGATCTAAGTGTTCATCCAGCTCTGGGCGACTATGGAATGCAGTCCCATAAATCCGCTGGAGCATTTGACGTTTTTCATCCCCGCGCCAATAGGCACCTGCACCAGAAAGAAGCTTGAAATGTTCAAGTTTTCCCGTGCTCGGCACATGAGGACCTTTGCACAAGTCTAGAAATGGTCCGTTCTGGTATACGGTGATTACCTCATCGTCCCCGAATTCTTCTAAGCGCTCAAGTTTGAGTGGATCATCCTCGAAAAGCTGGCGAGCCTCATCCTTTGTCACTTGCCGCCTCTCAAACGGTTGGTCGGCTACAGTGACCTCGGCCATTCTCTTCTCAAATGCTTCTAGATCATCCGGCGTGAACGGTGTATCTACGTCAAAGTCGTAGTAGAAGCCTTCCTCAATAGCTGGGCCAAAGCCAATCCCAGCACTTGGAAGTAACTCTCGGACCGCAGTCGCGAGCACATGAGCTGCAGAGTGTCTTAGTACGGGAAGTGATTCAGGGTCCTTCAACGTCAAGATCCGAATGTCTGCATCACTCTCAAGAGGATCCATTAGGCCTACTGTTTCCCCATCGACTACTGCGGCAAGGGCTGCCTTAGCTAAACCAGGACCGATCGAGCTAGCGACTTCGCCCGGTGTGACACCACGCTCCATCGTCAGGACATCCCCGTTCGGCAGGGTTAATTGAATTTGTTCCATATTCGTCATCACCTAGCGCCGTCGCCTTGGCATTTCAATCACAGACCCAGGGTTCGGGCGAATACCCGCATCATCAAGTCGTGCATAAAGAGCCGGAACTTCAGAAGTGATTAAGATGTTCAGTCTATCAATAAACGCGGGAATTTCATCCCATGATTCTTCAATTTGAAGCAACTGATTGGCAGTTGGAGCGCCAGTAACTCCTTCGATTTGACTAACCATGTTTGCACCCCTGCCCCCTTCTCCTAGATCATTTTCAATCTGACCAACCTCTCCTAGGAGACGCTCAATCTCGGTCTTCAGGTCCTCACTTTCTGGGCTCACTTCATCTAGTAAGCCCAAGGCATCTTCAAGCTGTACCTCCAGTTCTCCCAGGGCAGAGTTAGCCTCGGAAACCACCCCAGATAAGCGGTATGAAGAAATCATCGCATCCTGACGTGCCAGTAGCACGGGTTGACTAATAGTGACGCGGGGATCTAAGTGAACTGAAAACTCACCTTCAAGGACACTGTTTCCTGCTTCAAGGTGCACCAAATATGTCCCCGGGAGCACCCTTGGCCCCGAATTCATTACATCATCGCCAGAATTCTCTTCTTGAATCCTCAAGTCCCAGATCACTTCGTTTAGGCCTGCATTTCCTGTGCCCTCCAACCTGCGGATCGACTGCCCTCTCAGGTCCGTGATCGATAGAGACACTTCGTCTATATCTTCCGCCAAGTGATACCTCATGCGTACACCCATCGGTGGATTGGGGACAGAGAAGATGCCTGGTGTCCATCCTTGAGGTGTGTACCGATTGTATGAGATCGCTGGCTGAATCCCGAAAAGATGAGCCTCTGCCGTAATCGCTTCGGCAGTGAGCTCTTCAAGCGGAGTGATATCATCCATAATCCAAATACCCCGCCCGTGCGTTCCTATCACTAAATCGTTTTCTCGGGGCTCAATCTTGATATCATCTACCGGCACAGTCGGAAGCCCATTGTCGAGTCGGACCCACTGGCCCCCGGCATTGACCGATACGTACACCCCAATTTCGTTTCCAACAAAAATCAAATTCGGATTGCGTGGGTGTTGAGTAAGAGCATTGAGAGAAGACTGAGGTAAGCCGCTCACCCTCGCACGCCATTCATTTCCGAAATCTGTACTAACGAAGAGATATGGAGCAAAATCATCGGAACGATGATTGTCAAAAGCTATGTAGACCGTTCCCGCATCCGCATGTGATGCGACGATGCGTGTCACATACACATTGTCTGGAAGACCCTCAATATTTTCCGTAAGATCAGTCCAAGTATTGCCAGCATCTTGTGTAAGCTGAACCCGCCCATCGTCTGCGCCAGTGTATATAACTTGACTATTCATTGGCGATTCCCCGATCGAGGTAAGATTCCCGTAGCTAGATTGACCGTCGTTCAAGGACATCTGAGGCTCTGAACCAAGAACACCCATAATCGAGAGGGAATCCCGACTGATTTCATAAGTAAGGTCAGGGCTTATCGGGTCCCATGTTTGTCCTAGATCCTGAGATCTGAAGAGAACGTTAGCGCCAGCATAGATGGTGTTTTCATCATGAGCAGACAACAGGATCGGGGAGTCCCAATTCCAGCGCAGATCTGGTTGTTCGCCATCTTCGTTCGATTGACCAATTGGGCGTATTCGTGACCGCTCCATCGTCGTGAGATCCAAACGAGTCAGGTTACCACCCTGAGATTCAGCAAACATGACGTTCGAGTTTACCGGATGCATTACGGTAAAAAACCCATCTCCACTTCCAACATTATACCAGTCTCGAGTACGGATGCCCTGATCTGACCATGTATCTGATGGTGCACACCAGGAACCATTATCCTGGAGCCCGCCACACACATGGTAGGGAACCCTACTATCTATACCAATTTCATAGAACTGCGAGATCGGTAGGTTTCTGAACTGATACCAATTATCTGAACGGTCCCAACTCACGCTCAGACCACCGTCACTTCCTAGCAGTAGATGATCAGAATTATTTGGATCTATCCAAAGCGCGTGATGATCGAGATGCACTCCTGCTGCCGCGTCATTTGTGAAACTTCTTCCCCCGTCAGAAGAACGGTAAAGATCTGATCCACCCAGGTATATCCGTTCTGCGTCATTCGGGTCGATCCGGATCTGTGAGTAGTACATCGGACGATTGTTCGTAGGCGAAATCTGTTGCCAGTTGTCACCACGATCTCTTGAACAATACACCCCGTTCTTCTGTTCACTCGGGGCAGGGCCACCACCCCGACCTTGACCTGGTGTCCGAGCATCCGCTTCAAGTAGAGCACAAACGAGATTCCCGTTGCCTCTGTAGACATCCAGACCAATCCTACCCTTATCTCCCTGGGGGAGCCCATCAGTTAGTTCTATCCAGGAAGTCCCGCCATCTACCGTTCGATAAATTCCGCTACCAGGTCCACCTCCATTAAAGCCCCAGGCCCGACGTTGTCTCTGGTACATCGCAGCAAACAGTGTCATCGGATCATTGCGATCCATTACTAAGTCGATCGCGCCCGTATGTTCATCAACGAACAAAACATGCTCCCAGGTCTGTCCTCCATCTGTTGTCTTGTAGACTCCTCGTTCTGTATTCGAACCCCATAGGTGTCCCACAGCTGCAACATATGCGACCTCCGGATCCATGGGGTGCACCTCGATCCTGGATATGTGATGCGTGTTTTCCAGGCCAACATGGGTCCAAGACGCACCTGCATCAGTCGAGCGGTATACCCCATTCCCCCAGGGGGAAGATTGGCGATTCTGGGGTTCACCTGTGCCAGTCCAAATAACGTTCGGGTTCGATGGTGAAACCGTCACATCACCGATGGAGGAAGTCTTCTCTCGTTGGAAAAGTGGCTCAAAAGTCGTGCCTGCATTCTCAGTCTTCCAGATTCCACCTGTCGCTGTGCCCACATAGAAAGTGCTCGGATCCGATTCGACGACAGCGATATCTGAAATGCGGCCACTCATAATCGTTGGGCCTATTTCGCGCCACTTAAGCACCTGCTTAGCAGCTGATAGTTCCCCATTTGTTATCTGTGCGCTCGCTGGAACAACTGTGAGAGCCACACTAACCATTCCGAAAATAAACCAACGACAGTGCATCTGTGTAACCTCAAAGTAGGAGTATTTCCACGTTGCAACGGTACACATCAATATCCGGACTGACCAGGAAAAGGGCACTGTTTGATGCCGGGTAAAACCAGTCTATTCAGTCGAGTTAGAGTGGCTAATCCTCGGTACCTCGGCTCCCAATCGTATTGGGGACTCCCTCGTAAGAGGCCCGTAGGGATGCGATCCCCATCATTGCTCTTCTTAGGTCAGCAAGCCACGCAGTTATGGTTATTCTGAGAACCAAGTCCTTCCAGGAGCGCTACCGTAGAAAGAAACGGAATGATCCTCTGAACCGGACCATTCGCCATATCTGCAACCGTTTGACCTCTGCGACTAACTACTGAGACATCGGCTCCCTGCGACACCAGATAAAGAATCAACTCGTTATCTCCCCGAGCTGCTGCGTGATGCAAAGCTGTGTACCCATTATGGTCTCTGGCATTGACATCAGCCCCGAGCTCTTCGATCAGGTAGCGCACTGAAGAAACCCAACTCTCTGGCACGTGCCTATGGATGTTCGCAGCAAACCCTTCGCCGTATCCTATCCCTGACGCCGCATGAATTGGCCAGGCGCCAGGACCTCCAACGGGCACAGGAGGAAGTCCAGAAGGATCCAGCACGTCAGATTGGACCTCACCCCCTCCACGATAACTTCTCCCGGCAGTTTTCTGCGTCGGGATATTCGGATCAGCTCCGTACTCTATCAGTAACCTCATGGCCCTAAGGTCCAAGCCGTACGCAGCTCGCCAGAATGGAGTCGCCCCAGTCCTATTGGTCCTTAGGTAGTCATCACCAAATGTGGTGTACCAAAGCTGCTTCGTGAGCCTCGCATTAGGGTCCACTCCTGCTTCCAAGAATATCTTCATCAGATCCAGGTATGTAATTTCCTGTTGAAGACGGTGTGTAGGCTGGGGATGCCGTGATTTAGGGATCCACTCTGTGTTCAATACTATGTATAGTGGTGTTGCACCAGCATCGCTTGCGATCGTTGGGTCAGCACCACGGTTGAAAAGTTCCATCGCTAGACCGAAGTGGCCATTAATAAGCGCCATGAGGAGAGGAGAAGTGTGATCCCCTGCACTCACCTGATCGATTTCCACTCCATGATCCAGAAGAGCGAAGGCTGTTGAGGTATGGCCATCGCGAACAGCCATTAAAAGAGCAGTCATCCCACCGTATCCTCCCACTAGTTGAGCGTGAGAGAGTGGTTGATTGACCCTGTCCCTTTGCTGGACCAGTAACAGCTCTCGTTCACTCTGAGCTTCTCCGGAACTAGAGGCGGGTCGTCTTTCTTCAGTAACTCCTTGCCTTACTTCTCCTGTTCGACCAACTGTTTGTTCAGTCTCCGCCAGCCGCGCACGCCGAGCCTGTTGATCCTGGCGATCGAACTCATCACGTGATGGCATATCGATCACCGTAGCTGTCAAAGCCGGGTCGGCTCCAACTTGAAGAAGCAATCGGATGACCTCTGTGCGTCCAGTTGCTGCGGCAAACATTAGAGGAGTCTGACCCCATATTGACTCTCTCGCATCAAGCTCGACACCATGATCGATCAGCGCTTGGACTGATGCTGCCTTTCCGGACGCGGCGGCAAAATGGAGCGGTGTCACGCCCCCTGTCGCACTCTCGGCCTCAGGATCTGCTGACGCATCCAGCAGAAGCTGAATGACTGACGCATCTCCCCGGCGAGCTGCAAGATGAAGCGGGCGGTACGCCCCGAGCCGTGTTACGGCCTCAACATCTGCTCCAGATTCCAGAAGGATGCTCGCAATTTCAGGATTCCCATTCTCAGCAGCCCAGTGAAGACCAGTCATGCCATCTCCGTGAGCGGCATTCAGTTCCGCACCGTTCGCTACTAATAACCTCACTTGAGCCACATCATTGCGCATGGATGCATCTGCAATGGGGGCATCTGCCGGAACGGCTGCAAACAGGAAAAAGCAGAGGCCCATAGAGACCCAAGCCCTCACTGATAACTTCCTGGAAGCGTGGTCTGCACTTAGTCCCAAAATGCCCCCCTTAACCCTTGCTCGTGGGTGCCGTGAGTGACAGCTCTCCAGTACTATCCCCGAAACCCTCAACGTCACCCATACCAAGCTTATGCATCAGCGTTAACATAGCATTTGCCATAGGGGTACCATCTGGTGCCCTCACGTGGAGGTTATTGTCAAGCTCCCCATTCGCACCACCAAGAGTAATCAAGGGACATCGGCGATGGTTGTGAAGGTTCCCGTCTGCCATTGGTGAACCATAGATAATCATCGTCTTATCAAGCAGATGAGTATCACCCTCGTAGACCTCGCTCAACTTATCCATGAGATAAGGAAGCATGCCAACATGGTACTTATTGATCGTCGCAAAATCCAATACTGCTTCCTCTCTCCCACCATGATGTGATCCTGGATGGAACGGGGTGTCAGTTCCGCTCTCTGGATATACACGTGACGAGGCATCCCTACCAAGCTTAAGTGAGAAAACCCTGGTCATATCGGATGCGAATGCGAGAGCTTGGAGGTCAAACATCAACCGAACATGCTCACTGAAGGAATCGGGGACACCCGCCGGTGCCTCTGGAAGTTCACGGACCTCCCCGGAACGGTTTTTTACTTCGACACCTTCAATTCGTCGTTCAAGCTCCCTGACATTCTCGAGATACCGATCCAATCGGATCTGATCATTAGGGCCAAGTGTGCGCTTTAGGTCAGCTATATCTTCAGTAATCCAGTCGAGAATACTCTGACTTGTGCGACGGCGGGCCGCTCGAGCTTCCGGACTTCCACCAGCCCCGAAAAGACGATCGAACGCGATCCTCGGATCACGGATCATTGGTAGCGGATCAGAAGCAGAACCCCAACTAATCGTGTCCGTATACACACATGCATATCCGTAGGCACACCCCCCTGCTTGATCAACATTTTCGATGCAGAGTTGCATAGACGGAATGGGAGTATCCTGCCCGAAGCGAGTCGCATAAATCTGATCCAATGACGCTCCTACATATACATCAGAACTCTCGGTCTGCTTGGGGTGAGCTTGCGTCAGGAATACGGCACTGGATCTGAAATGGTCACCCCCAATCTCCTTGGGCTTAGATGCCTCAGCTTGGCGGACGTCAGTATTACTGATGATGGTCAGATATTCGCGGTAATCCTCCAGCGGCAGGAGCGAACTAGGAGTCAGGTCGAATTCCCGACCAGCCTCAGCTGGTGACCAGAGATCCTGAGTAGCTCCCCACTCATTGCTTCCCGCAGCGCCATGGACAATTTCGATAGCAATCAGACGTGTCGGATCAGCGAGTGCTTGGGAACCAGATAATACTCGACCCGCAGGAACCATCGCATCCAAAAAGGGGAGTGCCACGGTAGAACCTACCCCGCGCAAGAACGTTCGTCTTCCGATCTGCTTACCCGTAATAAAGTTCATATTCTCGCTAATCTCCTCAGTGGCTCTCTTGTTCACCCAAAGGAACCTGGACGCTCCCCCCTGCTCTTTGCATCTGGAAAGCATCGCTTTTCACGATCCCAAGGATAAACGATGAGAGGCGATAGCTATTCACTTCAGCCTGATTCGTGATATCCCTAACAGTCGGTTGATCGTAGTACTCTAGGCGCCGACCAAGCGCATACGCCATGAGGTTTTCAGTAAAATTCCTTACCAGAGGTATGGGTCGATCTAACAAAGCCCGGGTTAAGTCACCAGGAGTCTCAATGGGGGTGCCGTCGTAAAGCTCGCTTCTCGTATCGAGTGCTGTTCCGTTTTCGCGGGCTCGCCACTTCCCACTTACGCCAAAATTATCTAATACCAGGCCTATGGGATCCATGAAACGATGACATGAGTTGCAGGACGGATTTTCCCGGTGGAGAGCCATCCTTTCCCTCGTCGTAAGCAGCCTCCCATTTTCGCTGCCTTCTGTCTCTTCCAGATCTGGGATTCCAGGTGGCGGTGGAGGTGGCGGAGTACCCAACAAGACTTCCATCACCCACTTACCGCGCAGTACCGGTGACGTTCGGCCCGCATGCGATGTCAAAGTCAGAATGCTGCCATGTCCAAAGACACCACGCCTGCTATCATCTGGGTAAGTGAAGCGTTGAAATTCCTCCCCTGTAACTCCCGAAAATCCGTAGTGTTTGGCAAGTCGTTCATTAACAAAAGTGTAGTCTGCTTCATAGAGATCAAAGATACTTCGGTCCTCAGCTATAAGACTATTGAACAGAAGTTCTGTCTCACGCCGCATCGCATCTGCTAATTGCTGATGAAAGTCAGGATCAAGTCGAACGTCGGGGTGGACTTTGTCCAAATCTTGGAGCCTCAACCACTGCGCTGCAAATCGAGGTCCAAGCGCCGCCGATCTACTATCTGAAAGCATACGATAAACCTGAGCTTCAAGTGTCTCCGGATCTGAAAGACTCTCTTCCTCTGCTAGAGTACGCAGTTCAGCGTCAGGCGGGGCCCCCCAAACGAAGTAAGAAAGTCTACTTGCTAGATCTAGATCACTAATCCTGTAGCTCTCGCCTGCAGCTACCGGTCCAGGTGGTTCTTCAAAACGAAAAACGAAATGAGGACTAGCTAGTATCGCTTCTAGTCCTGTGCGCACACCAATCTCGAACCCTCCGGCAGAAGCTCCCTGTTCATAGAACAGCATCAGAGCTTCACGATCTCCATCCGTAAGAGGGCGTCGGAATGCCCGAGTCCCCAAACCTGAAAGGATACTTTTTGCGCACGTGCGCTCTTCAAGAGCCGTCGACGGTTGGCATGTGAAGACCTGAGTGCGTGTCTTGGTCTCCGATACGCCGGTAACGTTAAAAGGACCAGAGATAACGAAGTCTCGCATATGCGGCAGAGAATTGACACCGTACGTGCCCGCAATGGCAGTACTGGCTAATGACCAATCGTGAGGGGATACCAGATCCTGGACTGGCCCTTCAGCACGTCGAATAAATGCCGCCGCTACGCCATGTGTTCCAGCTTTTATGAAAATCGGTTCCGTTCGTATTTCAACACTAGTTGGATCCGACACGTGCATCCAACGGTCCATCTCAAGCAGCGCTACCGGCTCACCGTCGACCGATACCTCTATCTGCTCTGGAGCATAGGCCGTGTGCAAAGCAGACCGACCATTGCCTACAGCAGTGCCAGTCGTTTCATGATGGAAAGACATACGGAATACGTACTCTCCATCCGCTGAAAAATGGTGCTCGGTTGCCGTTCCACCCCGAGTCCCGAAAGGCGCACCATCAACCCGGTCAAGTTGTGAGGCCCACCTTGGAATCCGGTATTGAGTCTCACTCGGAGTTGCTTCCGCATCTCCCACTGCTAAGCGGCTAATTTCAGCTGCAGCATGTAAGTAGGCATCCAAAAGCGTCGGAGAGACCATTTGGACGTCAGCAATATTATCGAAATTGGCACTCTTGGTATCGAGAGGAAGGTAATTCCCCGCATCGATTCTCAGACCGAGGAGGTCCTCAATCGAGCTTTGATACTCGGCTCGATTTAATCGCTGAAACGTGCGCCCACCAGGGTTCGGAGCCTTAGCAGCTGCCATATCCATTGAGGATTCCAAGCTTTGCACAAGCATTACGAGCGTATCCCCAGCGGGACGCCGGGCCCCAGGCGGAGGCATCATGCCCGCTCGAAGCTTTCGGATCATCTTCTCAGTGGTCTCACCCTCCTCATGAGAAGCCGACATTCGGAAGTCTTCAAGGGACAGATTCCCGCGTAGCATCCTTTCATTATGGCAACGTACACAGTAAGCCTGAATAATCTCGTCATTCGTTGACTCACTGTCGGACCCAACTATTTCAGCATAACCTGACACTAGCAGAGTTGGATCAGTGGTCTGGGTTTGACTCAACTGCCCACCACCACTGCCCCACAAGAGCAGTGCAAGGCCTCCAGTAAGCAACGTTGAGGAGAATTGGTTCATCTGGCAGAAGTGGTATCGAGGGACACTGCAATCTCACTTAGCTCTGACAAACAAAGATAGGCCAACTATCCCTTACAGGATAGGAAATCGTTTTGTAATTCCTGTCCTGTTGCTACCGAAGCACAGCCAATCTTATACAGATCCATCCTGTGATAAAATCTCAGGCGATTCAGAGACACCCAAATCAATGTCTAGCTGTAACTCAAGAGCTTGTGCAAACGCAATCAGTCTCTGCAGTAGCAAGCGCCAACGGTAAGTCGGAATCCCGTGACAAAAAACGGCCCAGCCACTGAAACAGTGACCGGGCCGCATTTCTCTATGAAGACTTGGTCTAGTACATCCCACCCATGTCTCCACCACCAGGCATTGCTGGCGGTCCTGCTTCGTCCTGAGGCTGATCCACTACTACCGCTTCAGTCGTGAGAAGTAACCCTGCGATTGATGCGGCATTCTGGAGTGCGGTACGCACAACCTTTGTCGGGTCAATAACCCCCGCGCTCACAAGGTCTTCATACTCGTCCGACTGAGCATTGTAGCCAAACCCATCACTACCGGCCCGGACACGCTCGACTACGATGCTACCTTCACTACCAGCGTTCTCTGCAATTTGCCGTATCGGCTGCTCAAGAGCACGGGAGAGGATCTGCACTCCGATCATCTCATCCTCGAGCTCAAGTTCAGCATCGGCGAGTACCGCCTGTGCGCGAAGCAGAGCAACACCACCACCTGGAACGATGCCTTCTTCGACAGCGGCCCGAGTCGCGTGTAGTGCATCCTCTACGAGTGCCTTCTTTTCTTTCATTTCGGTCTCTGTCGGCGCACCGACACTGATGACCGCAACACCACCTGCGAGTTTCGCAAGGCGCTCTTGAAGCTTTTCACTATCGTAGTCAGAGGTGCTCTTGTCGATTGAGACACGAATCTCGTCGATCCGCCCCTTAATCTTGTCCGCTTCCCCAGCACCATCAATCAGCGTCGTATTGTCCTTGTCAATTATGACACTTTTTGCGCTCCCAAGGTCGCTCGCCACCGCATTCTCTAGCTTAAAGCCAACCTCTTCCGAGATCACCTGTCCACCTGTGAGAATCGCGATGTCTTGGAGCATAGCTTTCCGACGATCACCGAAGCCCGGCGCTTTCACGGCCGCTACCTTCAGCGTACCCCGAAGCTTATTGACGACCAGAGTCGCAAGAGCCTCACCCTCAACATCCTCGGACACAATCAAGAGTGGCTTACCCATCTGTGCCACTTTTTCAAGAATTGGCAATAGATCCTTCATCGCCGAAATCTTCTTATCATAGATTAGGATCATCGGATCTTCGAGCGCTGCCTCCATCCTCTCCGGATCTGTTACGAAATATGGAGAGAGATAGCCGCGATCAAACTGCATACCGTCAACAGTATCAAGTGTGGTTTCAAGGCCACGAGCCTCTTCGACCGTAATCACCCCATCTTTCCCAACCTTTTCCATTGCATCTGAAATAAGGTCGCCGATCTCAGCATTATTGTTTGCGCTGATCGCTCCAACCTGAGCTATTTCAGTCTTACCCTGTGTGTCAGTTGAAATTCTTTTCAGCTCTTCAACTACGAGACCCACACCCTGATCGATCCCACGGCGTATACCCATGGGATCTGTCCCTGCCGTAACGTTCTTAAGGCCTTCGCCGAAAATTGCCTGAGCAAGAACAGTCGCGGTGGTGGTTCCATCACCTGCAACATCGGAAGTCTTAGTCGCGACTTCCTTGACCATCTGTGCGCCCATGTTCTCAACTGCGTCTTCGAGCTCCACCTCTTTGGCAACCGATACACCATCCTTGGTCACCGTCGGGGAGCCGAACTTCCGATCCAGCACCACATTTCGACCCTTAGGGCCGAGTGTCACTTTTACGGCTTGGGCGAGCTTATCGACGCCTTTTTTGAGGCGCGCACGCGCCTCAACGTCAAACCAGAGCTCTTTGGCTGCCATGATTCGTATCTCCTAGTTCGTCAATTGCGTTGCGCTAAGAAACGATCGCGAGGATGTCTGATTCTCTCAGAATCAGATACTCGTCACCGTCCAGCGTGACGTCCGTACCGCTGTACTTCCCGTAAAGAACCTTATCCCCGACTGTTACGTCAGGCTCAATCCGTGCACCCTCATCAGACATCTTGCCAGGTCCGACCGCAATGATCTCTCCTTGCGACGGTTTCTCCTTAGCAGTGTCCGGGATGTAGATACTACCCTTCATCTGTTCTGCTTCTTCAAGTGGCTTTACCACGACGCGGTCAGACAGCGGCCTGACATTGCTTGCGCCATTACCCATCTGGCCTCCTCCTAACAACGTGGAAATGGGCCTTAAACTGATTAGATCAGTTCTTGGCTTAGCACTTTAGCACTCTAATAAGGAGAGTGCTAAGAGCGAGGTAAGATCGAAAATAGAGCCAGGGTGTCAAGCGCTAGCGTTCTCGAATCGCTGCCTATGACTCCAACGATACCAAATTCGACATTCACAGCTGGCTAACCGCCGGTAACCAGTACCTCCATACGCAGAACACCGTCGAGACCGACAATGGCGTGCACAACCTGTTCCGCAAGTGATGGATCGAACCAGTAGCCCAAGTCTGCGAGCCCCATGAATGCTGCTCTTGCTTCGCAATAGGCGATGTCGAGTACTAAGCCAGCCGAATTCAAAAATAGAGATTCGACAAGACCCTCAGACACTCCTTCACCCGCCCGCAATTTGGCCAGAGCCGCTTTCTCTTTTTCCGATCCGTGGTGGTGAATCTGCGAGACAAGCAGATTATTACTCCGTCGGCCAACATCAACCTCGAAGTCAGTAAGGTCATCAACGATTTGGAATGCCGTGCCAAGTTGTGCAACCGAGTACTCTGCTGCAGACAACTTCTCACTCAATCCGCCTTCTTCTAGCACCTCCGGTGCTGCAAACGCGAGTGCGAAGAGGTCACCCCCACGAATGCGGTGAACACTGTCAAGCATTACTTCTGGCCTAGCGATTTCTTCGACACCCTCCTCTTCCGATCCCTCTAGCCTACCGATCAAGGCCATGCGATCAAGCAATTCGCGCTGTATCGCATCACACTGAGTTCCATTGACAATCTCCTTGACTCGTCCCCTTTCAAGTGCCCTTCGTAACAAGCGTTCGAATGACATCAATTGAAGAATTGACATGAAGCGGGCGCCCGTGTTAGGTGCAAGGGGCAAAAGAGTCTTGGCCTGGTCATCAAAAATGTTGTCAGCCGCGGTTATCGTTCCCTTGATGCAAAAATTCAGTTCCGTATAGAGCGTCAAGCGCGCCTCCGGAACACCTATCGTGGCAAAGATGGACCGGAAAAGAATGAGGAAAAAATATTCCTGAAGAAAACGAAGCCCTTCTGGAGTCGTAGCTTCGGCTGCCGATGGAACGTGCGGCGCTTTGGTAAGGAATTGTTCCGCAATCAGCGTTCGGAGATCTGCTTGCACAATCCGCACCGCTTCTGCCTGAGCTTCCATATCACTCTCAAGACGAGTCCATACACCGTGTTTCTCTAACAGGCCCACCGCGTCCTGGGATCGGAATACAGGGGATAGAGTCATGGGGTTCGAGGCCAGAGTCGGAGTGAATTCAAGTTCAAATCTACCCCTCTAAATACTCGCCAGCCATCGCTAGACCGAAGAGAGTGAGAAACGGTTCAATCCTGTCGATCGTTGCCAAATGTGGCCCGATAGTATTGGCGAAACCTCCGGTAGCTACTACATATGCGTCCGGGCGATCCCATTCCTCTCTCAACCGTTGAACCATACCATCTATAGAGTCGATCGCTTGATAAAAAATGCCGCTTTGGATACAAGTTTCAGTCCTTCGGCCAATCACCGCAGGTGGGGGGGTCAGCTCAACGCGCGGTAACTTCGCCGTTCTTGAAGCGAGCCAGTCGATGCCTGTCAGGAGTCCCGGAGAGATCACTCCTCCTTTGAAGACTCCTTCCTTTGTTATGCAATCGAAAGTCGTAGCTGTGCCTAGATCCACAACGATCGTGTCACGATGGTATAATTCACGGGCAGCAAGAGTGTTGACGATCCGATCTGCCCCAACCGACATCGGCTCTTCTACATCAAGCTTGATTGGAAGATCAGATCGTGGATCTATTACCAGCACCTCTCCCGTCACAATTCTCCGTAGCGTCTTCGTCCATACTCTGTTGGCGGCAGGAACGACTGAGCCGACTACTCCTCTCGTAATCTTGGAATCGCCCAAAGCATTATTAGATAAGAACGCACGAACCAATACTGTCATCTCATCAATCGTCCGAGACACACTTGAGCTGATCCGCCAGTGGCCGGCCAATTCTCTCTTACCTGAAGCCAGTCCAATCACGGTTTCAGTATTTCCTACATCAACAACCAGCTGCATATCACCTCTCTAAGCAAGATCTGCTTTGGGCGCCCAGGGTTAACTCGGAGTCACACTTCCTGATACTACCCGTACCCGGGAACTGTCTTCGCGCTCCAGTATGAGTGCGCCTTGTTCGTCGATGCCACGTGCCACACCACCTCCCTCCTGCTCTGTCGTCACCTCTGACCCGAAAAGTGCATCTCGGCTCAAGAGTTCTTCATGAAGTCCAGAAGGCAACTGATCAAGATACCGAGGATCATCAAATACCGGCTCAACCTTGTGTAATTCAGAAATCAAAGCTTCTGCAACGTAGCTGGGTTCCAGGGTCAACTGGCAAGTCTCCTCAAGTGAAGAAGTACGGCCTGTGGATTCTGGTGGGAACCCAGTTACCGGAGTCCGGATGTTCACACCTACCCCTGTAACTATCCACTCACCGGCTGACTCACAAAGGATTCCGGCAACCTTACCCCCTTCGAGAAGAACATCATTGGGCCATTTAATTTGAGTGGAGAAACCATCAGCCAAAACCTCTATAGCTCGGGCAACCGCAACTCCTACTATCAGAGGGACAAACAGTTGGGGGGGTGACAAGGCTGGTAGAAGAACAGACATCAAGAGTCCTGCCCCATCCGGTGAGTACCATTTACTCCCAGCGCGTCCACGTCCTGCTGTCTGTTCATCTGCAATCACCACGCTGAATGAAACCGGTTCAGCTTCAGTCAGGTCGATCAGACGGTCATTAGTGGAGCTAATACGGCGGTATATCTCCAGAGACGGGATACCCCATATTTCAGCCCATTCTGAGACTGGGCGACCCTGCCAGTGGTTCAACACCTAGCAATACACATATCTAGGTCAGCTCCCTATTTCACCCACAAGTAGGAGAGAAAGAGCGCTCCTATAATCCAGCAATAAATGCCAAACAAATGAAGGGAGCCCTTTCCAAGAGTGGTGATAAAGGTTCGGATCGCCAGAACACCTGTGAAAGCTGCAGCCGCACCGGCCAATAAGAGTGTCAGAGTTGGAAGCGACTGTGACGCTCCGATCTCGGGCAACTGAAGGAGAGTAGCTCCGAGGATCACAGGTATAGCCATAAGGAAAGAAAAAGCTGCTGCATCCTCGGCCTTTAGGCCCAACCACAGCGCCGCGACCACCGTTGTCCCGGAGCGGGAGATACCGGGAATCAGGGCGAACGCCTGGGCCAAGCCGATTACTAGTGCACCAATCCACCGAGGACGATCTTCCACGGAAGAGATAGAGACTCCCCGGCTCGTCCAAAGGACTCCTCCTGTCACCAGAAGAGCAACCCCGGGAATCACAGGATTATCAAACATCACCTTCACCAGATCACCAAGAAAAAGGCCTGCAACAACGGCAGGAAGGGTTGCCAACCCAATCAAGCCCATGTACTCAAGGGCGCTGCGATCTTTACCCAGAATCCCTCTTGATAACTCAGCTATTCGGTTCCGATAAATCAGGAGGATCGATAGCAACGTGGCCATGTGCACCCAAACTTCGAAGAGAACACCGGGCACTTCGATGTCTAGAATTGCTTGCGCTATAACCAGGTGGCCAGAGCTGGAGATGGGCAAAAATTCAGTAACTCCCTGAAGTATCCCAAGCACGAGTGCTTCCAGGATTGTCATGAAGACCGAGATCCCAGGATTCGCCGATAATATTCTTCGTATTGAGGCACAATGCATTCAGAGGAGAAACGCTTCACCGCGAGAGCGCGTCCAGCATCGGATAGCTCCTGGCGGTGCTTGTCGTCACTCAAAATCTTGATGCTAGCGGCTGCCATTTCATCGATGTCACCAGCCTCACATAAGTATCCGGTTTCTCCATCTATGACCACCTCGGGCAAGCCACCCACGCGAGATGCAACTACCGGTGATCCGCACGCCATTGCCTCTAACGCAGCCAACCCGAACGATTCGCTCCTGGAGGGCAGGAGGAATAAGTCCGAGCATGATAGTAATTCTTGCACGGGTGTGTACTCCCCAAGGAACACGACCCTGTCGCGGATCCCCAGTTCCTCGACTCTTACGCGTGCACGTGGAAGATCCGGACCATCACCTACGAGAACTAATCGGGATGGAATCTCTCCCAAAACACGTGCGAATATCTCTACTACATCCTCCACTCGCTTAACAGGTCGGAAGTTCGAGATATGCATGACGATTCTTTCATCGTCAGGGGCGAGTGTGGCCCGATGGCAGGGCTCTAGGCCCGGTCGATAAATCCTTGTATCGACAAAATTTGGTACTACTTCGATACGGCTTTCTGGCACTGAGAAGTCACGCACAGTCTCTCGCTTTAGAAAGTCCGAAACAGCGGTTAAGCCATGTGAGCGAAGAATCGAAAACTGTGTGATGGCTTGGAACGAGGGGTGAAGACCAACCAGCGTGATATCGGTGCCATGTAATGTCGTCACGATCTTCAGGTCCCTCTCGCCTTCGAGCATCTCACAGGCCACCCAGGCAGACGTAGCATGCGGTATCGCGTAGTGCACATGAACAAGGTCAAGTTCATATTTTCGAACTGCGTCATGCAGAGCAACTGCCAGAGCCAATGAATAAGGAGGGTGCTTGAACAGGGGATAATCTTCCATTTCGACTTCATGGAAGAAGATGCGTTCATGAAAATGCGCCAAACGGAAGGGCTGAGCGTATGATATGAAGTGCACCTCGTGGCCTCTCTCTGCCAGTTCAAGGCCAAGATGTGTAGCTACAGCCCCAGATCCCCCATAAGTCGGATAGCAGGTGATTCCAATCTTCATAAGCTGGGCTCATCGCCTCGGATCTGAGGGCCCGTCTGTTCATGAACCTCAACCCACGCATCAAGCACTGCCGTGGCCTGAAAATCTTTGGAGGCTGTGGCATCAATGATGCGAGCTGATGACGGAAGTTGATTACGGAACCAGGTAAGCTGTCTTCTAGCATAATGTCGTGTATTCCTGCGTATCTCTTCCATGGCTTCTTCAAGCGTCTGATCACCCTCCAAGTACTGCGCTATTTCACGATAACCAGTTGCAGTCATTCCCGGATCATCAAAAGTATAACCGGCTTCAAGCAAGCTGCGCACCTCACTGACCAAGCCTCGCTCTACCATATATGTCACACGCTTATTGATTCTCTTATCCATCTCTTCGCGAGAAAGCTCAAGCTGAATTATGAGGCCGGTAAGTGCAGCAGCATCTAGAGGTGACTCCCTATGCCAACTGGAAAGAGGGCACCCCGTTAACAAAGCCACTTCGATAGTGCGACTCATACGCTGAGGACCACCATCAATCGCCAAAGAAGCCCTCTCTGGATCCAATTTTTCAACCCATTTAGCAAGTGCTCTGTGGTCAATGGTACTTAAGTACCGGCGAAGCATTTTGAGGCGTGCTGAATCTATTGGAGGTTCAGCAAAAATTGGCTCTGTGATCGCTTTGAGGAAGAAGCCGGTACCACCTGCGAGTACCGGCACCCGATCGCGCTTGATGATCTCTCTTATCCAGACACGTGCATCACGTGCGAATTGTCCGGCCGAGTACCGCTCATTTGGCTGAACCAGATCAAGCCCATGATGCCGGACCTTTGTCCTTACATCAGCAGGCAGCTTGTCAGTACCGATATCCATCCCCTTGTATACCTGTCGGGAATCCATTGAGATGATCTCGATTTCAAGGATCTGAGCAAGTGCACAGGAAAGTTGTGTCTTGCCTGAAGTTGTCGGTCCCGTCAGTGCAATGAAGGTCGGCTTGAGTTCGGAGATCATCGCCCAAATTTCCTCGCAAGCTCCGTACCTGAAAGCCGAATAATCGTCGGACGACCATGAACGTCATGATGCGGGAGGTCAGTAGAAAATAATTGATCAAAAAGCTCTTGCATCTCGATATCGGCCAGCTGCTGACCGGCTTTGATTGAGCCCTTACAGGCAAATGTCATCGCGATCTTTTCATGCTGATTCTTCGCTGAGCGGACTAAGTCGGAACCGTGGGTTAGCTCATCGATCATCTCCCGAAACGCACGTTCGGCATTGAAGTAAGGATGCGGGTTAGGTACTGCCCTCAAGATCACCGTGTCACCACCAAATGGTTCAACCTCGAAACCAGATCGATCAAGTAATCCGCGAAGTTCTTCTACCAAGTTCAACTCTGGAGTTGTCAATCGGATCGTTAGGGGGAAAAGAAGCTTTTGTCCGTCCCGCCCACCCGCTTCAAACGCGTCCATCAGTCTCTGGAATAGCACGCGCTCATGAGCTGAGTGTTGGTCTATTATCAGGAGGCCGTCTCGTGTCTCAGCAAGAATGTAGGTGTTGAGAATCTGCCAAAGATTTGGTCGCGACTCCTCAGGCTTACTCACTAACTGTCCCTCAGTAAGATCCCCAACCTCAGAGCCTGCCAGAAATAAAGCCATTTGAGCGTCCGTAGGCGGATCGCTCAGCTCTAGACTTTCCTGTGGTTCATGAACAAGCAAGCGGGGAGTTTCGAGCTCTCTATCGAACGTTGCAGAGCTCTTTTCATCCTCCAACGCAGACCGCACCGCTCTTTCCACTAGATCCTCTATCTGAGAATCTTGAGCGAACCGTACTTCAGCTTTAGTTGGATGCACATTGACGTCTACGACACCGGGAGAGACTTGGAGGTAAAGGAACATCCAGGGTCGTGCTGTCTGTGGGATGGTAGTGCTGTACCCCCGCTCCACCGCCTGAACAAGTTTCGGAGCCTTGAATGGGCGCCCGTTCACGAACAAGTAACGCCTCCCGCGACCAGGTTTCGCTGCATCAGGGCGCTGAATCAGACCTTTGACCTCGAGACCTGAGCCTTCAGCTCTCGCGAGAATCAGTGTGCCTCCCTGATCTGAACCCCAAACTTGACTTACCCGTGCAGCAGCATCATCCACTGCAGGAAGGTCAAGTAGACTCCTCTTATTAGATGTGAGAGAAAAGCTGACTCGTGGGTTTGCTAATGCGAGTCCCGTCAGGACGTCGCTAGCTATTCGAACTTCAACGCTCACCGATTTCAAGAACTTGGCACGGGCAGGAGCATTAAAGAATAAATTCCTAACCTCAACCGTAGTCCCTCTCTGGCGAGCGCTATCTTCGACCGTATCGATACGCCCACCATTCACCACCACCTGGGTACCTACTCCCTGATCAGCTTCCCGAGTATCGAGATTGAGTCGACTTACCGCAGCAATCGAGGGCAGTGCTTCACCACGGAATCCGAAGGTACGCACGCTAGCTAGATCTGAGGATGATGAAATCTTACTCGTAGCGTGGCGGTCAAGACTTAGCAGCGCGTCTTCGCGACCCATACCAATTCCGTCGTCACTGACGCGTATCTCACCTTTCCCGCCTCGTAACAGGGAAACTTCAACCCGCGAGGCACGAGCATCGAGAGAGTTCTCGACCAATTCTTTAACTATAGATGCAGGTCGCTCAACGACCTCCCCTGCCGCGATTTGATTCGCGACCACATCAGTTAACACATTGATCCGTCTAGTCATCGTGGAGTTTATCCCCCTACCGCACGCCGTAGAAGCGACAGGCGTTCTCACTTGTTAAACGCCCGATTTCAAGAGGGTCAGACTTCAGGTGGTAAGCAACTGCCTGAGCTACATATGGTACGTATGCTGGCTCATTCCGTTTCCCGCGTTGTGGTACAGGAGCGAGATATGGAGAATCCGTCTCAATCAGTAATCGGTCTTTCGGAACAGTTCGAAGTAATTCCACAGCTTCGAAGCTCTTGAACGAAGCGATACCTGAGAATGAGACGTACCAATCCGCTTCTAGAGCCTCTTGAAAAGCGAGATTCCCTCCAGTAAAGCAGTGCAGGACTCCGGATGTTCCAGGTGGCATAGATCTCAGGGCTTCTGCTATATCGCCATCAGCGGCACGAGCGTGAACAACAACTGGAAGATCGAGTTCGGATCCAAGTGCAAGGTGCGCTGCAAAAAGCCGTCTCTGAACATCCCTAGGAGCATTGTCGTAGTAAAAATCTAGTCCGGTCTCTCCGATCGCTACTATTTTTTCTTGAGTAGAAGCCAGTTTTCGAATCCGCTCGATAACATCCTCTGGTGCTTCGCCTGCCTCATGAGGATGTACCCCCGCTGTTGACCATGCGCCTGGCCGATCTTTTACGAGAGCAAGTGCTTCCTGGGTATCCTCAAGATTCGAGGCAATGGTGACCCATCGGGTTACGCCATTCTCTAGAGCCCGGAGAAGTGTCTCGTCTAAGTCCCGGTGAAAAGCAGAGGCGGTTAGGTGACAGTGACTGTCGAAGTACTCAGACAACGTCCTCGGTCACACCGTCGCAGGCTGCGGCCTCTTCTTCTTCTCACCGACCCTTCCCAACCCCCAACGATTCTGGATTTCAATCAGCGCTGGAGAAGCAACGAAAATCGAGGAGTAGGTACCGATGATCACACCCAAAATAAGTACCACAGTGAAATCAAAGATCACGGGACCGCCAAGAACAAGGAGCGCTAAGAGCACTGCCAGAGTCGTACCAGATGTGAGGACTGTACGCGGGAGAGTCTCATTAATCGATTGGTTGACTAGGTCAACTGGATTACGCTTCCGCGCACCCTTCGTATGCATGTTCTCACGAATGCGGTCAAAGACCACAATCGTGTCATTTAAAGAATATCCCAGGATAGTGAGGATCGCCGCGACGGTAGGTAATGCAATCTCGACATGAAAAGCAGCGAGAAAGCCGAGGGTGATCAGTATATCGTGCAGTGTAGCGATCACCGCTGCCATACCAAAGCGAAGCTCGAAGCGGATGGCCAGATAAATGAGGGTAAGCAGGAATGAGAAGAGAATCGCATACAAAGCTTTCAATTGCAGTTCTCCCCCTACCTTAGCACCGACCTGTTCAGTCCGGACCACCTCGAAGGCGTCCTGACCAAAAGCAGCCGCGAGTTGCGCTTCAATAGTATCAGCAACCGCACCTATTGATCCGTCCTCCGCTACAGGGGCTCGCACAACAAATTCGCTCTCTTCACCGAAGCGTGTGATCGGCGGCGAATCTGCCCCACCGAGCGCATCACGAAGATCCCCAGCAGTCAGGTTCTCATCCACCTGGATTTGGATCAGTGATCCGCCTGTAAAATCAACTCCATAGTTCTGCCAGCTTCCAGTGTTCACGACATTTAAGGTCATAAACACAATGCCTACCCCTAGGGCTATGCCGGAAGCAAAGTATGCCTTACGTCGAGCCTCAATGAACCTGTAGGATGCGTTATGAAAGAGTCGCATCGCCTTTCCTTAGACGCTAATCGGGTCAGACGCTTTCTTCCCCTGCAGATACAGGAGGAAGAAGGAGCGCGTAACAAACAGGGCGGAGAAAAACGATGCAACGATGCCGATTGAGAGCGTTACTGCAAAACCACGTACAGGGCCAGTCCCGAATTGGAAAAGGATTAGAGCCGTGATAAGCGTGGTCAAGTTTGCGTCCACGATGGCGGATTTTGCGTGTTGGAAACCCTCTTCTACCGCGGTTCTGGTTGCCCGACCAACAGCTAACTCCTCACGGATCCTCTCAAAGATTAGGACGTTGGCATCCACAGCCATCCCAACTGAAAGGATTAGGCCGGCTATACCTGGAACCGTTAGCACCGCGCCTAAAGTTGCAAGGCCACCAAGCACAAGTACCACGTAGACCCCCAGAGCTCCCACAGCCAGCATCCCGGCGACCCGGTAATAAGTCAGCATCACAAGCACGACCAAGGCAATCCCCAGCATCCCGGCGATTTTCCCAGCGTCGACAGAGTCTTGGCCCAATGACGGCCCAACAGTTCTCTCTTCTATAATGTTGATCTTCGCAGGCAGTGCTCCAGCTCGTAGGACGAGCGCTAGATCGGAAGCTTCCTCAAGCGGTGTCCCAGAACCCATATCGATCTGACCACGGGCACCAATCCGGTCTCGGATAACAGGTGCACTCTGGACCAGACCATCGAGCACAATGGCAAGATTATCCCCAATATGCTGGCCCGTGAACTGCCCAAAAGTCCGCCCACCGGCGCGACTAAGTTCAAACTGAACCTGTGATTGATTGAACTGAGGATCACGGCCCGCGGTTGCCGTTTCTAATCTATCTCCCGTTAGGAATGGGTCTTCCTCAAGTACCCATAAATATTTATAGGTACGGGCGCCTCGGCCCACGAGCTCCATACCCCATTGTAGAGCTTGGTCACGAGGCAACGCGCGCTGTACCTCGTCCATGGCGAGGAATAATTCAACTGTCGGTATATCTTCAAGGGCGATGAGGTACGTTCCCGGGATGTCGCCCATATTGAGCTTCGATGAGAATGGCTGGAAGCTATCGAGCGGGTCTTCTTCCTCTGGTGCCTCTTCGACGACTCCAGCGGTGTCGACTTGCTCTGCAGTCACTGTCGTGTCCCCACCACCAAACAGGAGATCTACAATCTCCGATTGTTCCGAGGCGACCACGTCCGCTCCCAAAGCTCTAATCGAATCGATCCCAAGTGCCGCCACGACGCTTCGGTCGATCCTGCTCAACGCGGCCGTCATGTCGGTCGTCAGCAAAACGAGTTTGAATTCAAGGAAAGCGTTTCGCTGAACGATCTCTTTTGCGCGATCTTGGTCTGAGATCCCGGCAAGCTCAACAATTAACCGCTCACCCCCAACCTTCTGGATAAGCGGTTCTTCCACACCAAATTCGTCGATGCGCGTCCGAATGATACGATCGACCCTATCGATCATGTCGGCCTTAGCCTCAACCGTCATGGTTTCCTCAGGGTCATCTACCTCCAGCACCAAGTGCATACCACCCTGGAGATCAAGCCCGAGCTTAAGGCCTTCACTATATAGCTGCCAGCCAAATATCCCGGTTATTAGAATAATCAGGATAAGCCGGCTTCGTGGTGTCTTGAACATGCATTACCGCGGGCTCAAGAAAATGGCCCCTCATGGGGCCTTTGCGGTCAGTCTGACCGCGTCTAGACGAGCCGTAAAGCTGCCGATGGTGTCCGAATGTGTCAATCGGAGCTGGGGTGCCCTCTTTCCCGGAAAATGCAAAGTCAGGAACGGGAACAGGATCCTGACGAGAGCACCCAAGCGGGGCAAGTCTACTGCTTAGAGGCCCTTGGGAAGCTCTCTCAATTCACCCCTATCTAGGAGATCTGTGGGGTCATTGTATGACTTATAACCTATTATATATCAATAGCTTATACATCTATATATACAGTATATTCTTATATCTGTGATATGCCATCCCTCTCAGTGTTTTTCAGAGATCGAATACCAGTCACCCAGAATAACATGAGGGTAGCGGGACGCTACTTGAGACGACACCTTGGGCATTCAACGCACTCATGGAGGAAAGAGATGCGGTTCGCCGTACTAGTGTTGGTTTTCGCTAACCCAGTCCTCTTCCACCCGTCCCTCGCATTAGGACAAGCAAACACGAACGACTGGGACCTACTCATTCGCAGTGGTACTGTGATAGATGGTAGTGGAGGACCTGCTTTCCGAGCTGACGTGGCAATTCAAGGAGATCGGATAGTAGCGGTATCGGAAGCCAGCTTGGATCCAGATCGTGCTAGTTATGTTATTGATGCTACCGGGATGGTTGTCAGCCCGGGATTCGTTGACCTCCACGCACACCTTGATCCTCTTCTCCGCCTTCCGGGCTCAGAAAGTCATGTCAGGCAAGGGGTGACAACCGCACTTGGTGGTCCGGACGGTGGTGGTCCCTGGCCCTTCGAGGCACATCTAGAGGCGATAGAACAGATTTCGGTAGGAATGAACGTTGGATTCCTAGTCGGGCACAATACAGTACGACAGACTGTCATGGGACTCGAAAATCGTGCTCCAACCCCATCTGAATTAGACCGCATGAAGAGTATGGTAGCAAAGGCAATGGAAGAGGGTGCCTGGGGTATTTCGACCGGACTGAAATACCTACCTGGGGCGTTCTCGGAACTTGAGGAGGTAATCGCGCTTGCAGAGATCGCAGGTCGAGAGGGAGGGTTTTATACCTCACATCTTAGGGAAGAAGGACTCGGGCTTCTGGATGGTGTTAGCGAAGCTCTCGAAATCGGGAAGCGCGCACAGCTACCGATCGTGCTTACTCACCATAAGGTGGTCGGACAACCAATGTGGGGGGCATCGATCCGCACGCTCGCTATGGTTGACTCTGCTAGGGAAGCCGGCACCGATGCGATGATCGATCAATACCCCTATACCGCCAGCTATACGGGAATCGGAATCCTTATTCCAGCTTGGGCAATGGCGGGAGGAGATGCGGCCCTCCTAGCTCGAATGAATGACTCAACCTTAGCCGACAGCATTCTCAACGGCATCGCATTCAACATCATAAATGATCGCGGTGGCAATGACTTACGTCGTGTGCAATTTGCTCTCGTAGGCTGGGATAGAACTCTGGAAGGGAAAACACTGCATGATTGGGCCCTGAGGGAGAGTCTACCTTCCACGCCAGAGACTGGAGCCAGACTCGTCATTGAAGCAGTACGCCGAGGAGGAGCAAGTGCGATTTTTCATGCAATGAGTGAAGAAGATGTGGAGCGGATCATGGCCCATCCCTTCACGATGATCGCGTCCGATGGCCGTCTCACCCAACCTGGTGAAGGCCATCCACATCCGCGCTGGTACGGTACTTTCCCCCGAGTTTTAGGTCATTATGTACGTGATAAAAAGACCCTCTCAATGGTCGAGGCAGTTCGGAAAATGACCGCCTTACCGGCGGAACGACTTGGTCTCAACATGCGCGGTCAAATCCAAGAGGGATGGTTCGCAGATGTCGTCGTATTCAATCCAGTAATCGTTAAGGACCAGGCAACATTCGAGCAACCTCATCAGTATCCGGTCGGAATCGACTGGGTGGTTATCAACGGGAAAATCACCGTCGAAGAGAGTTCATTCAGAGACGTTCGAGCAGGCCGAGTTCTCAGGCGACATCTAAACTGATTCTGTCTGGCCTCCACCCCCAAGCCTGTGATAGTAGATCTGCCCGAGATGCCAGCCCAAATGCCAAATCAGATGTAGCAGGAAGGCACGTGAACAAATCCTTCCCATCCGCTCTGGTGCTTTCGCTGGATAAATCTCGTCTAGCATTGAATCGTCTAGAGTCTCAAGCACGGCAGCAACGGCCATCTTACACGCACGGATACGCTTAATGAGTTCAACGCGAGTAACGCGCTCAGAGAATTCAGTCCCACGATCCCTGATGTAACCGGAATTTCCGAGACCCTCTGCTATGTAGTGCATCAAGTTGCCACACACATGCAGTGCGAGGTTGCCTGAAGAGTTCTTCTGATTCCCCAAAACAGTCCACAGTTTTGACTCATTCGAGTACTGCGCTATCTCACCTTCAAGCCGGTCTAATTCATGATCGAAGAGGGTTGCAAAATCCCTACATTCCTGACTACTCATACATTTTGGCCCCAAACTTGTATTGGTGTCACTCTGAAGACCGGCAAGCTACCAGTCCCTCAAAACCACGGCTATCTTTGAGGTGCACTGCCATACCCTTCGCCGGATGCTGACCACAGTTTGTATCCTGAAAAGGTCTACCCAGTATGACATCGAGCCTCGATTTCCTTAAGGCCCTCCGTGGGACACTGAGTGAAGAACGCCTAGAACTCGATGTACCACTCGCCCCTCTGACGACCTTCAGAATCGGGGGACCAGCAGACCTCCTATACCGAGCACGTACCCCTAGCGAGTTGGCTGAGGCCGTGCTCGCAGCAAAAGCAGCAGGAGTGCCCTACTTCCTGCTGGGGCGGGGCGCGAACATCCTATTTGGTGACAAGGGATTCCGCGGCTTAGTCATCCGAAGCGAGGTCGGGGGAATAGAGTTTCTCGACAATGTCACCGTTAAGGCAGGTGCAGGTGTAGAAACATTTCCGGACCTAATTGATGCCACTGTAGCCCGAAATCTCGGCGGCCTCCACCATTTCGTCGGAATTCCGAGTACCGTAGGCGGCGCACTCTGGCAAAATCTCCACTTCCTCTCCCCTGCACCGAAACGTGAGCGCACGCTGTTCATCGAAGAAGTCTTGGAGTCGGCAGAAGTCCTCACGGAAGAAGGCGAACTCAAAACAGTGAGTGTTGACTATTTCGAATTCGGTTACGATGAGAGTATCCTGCAGACCAAAAGCGACATCGTATTATCAGCGACATTCCGGCTAGAGGTTACTCCACTTGCTGACCTCAGGCGCGTCATGCGTGAAAACCTTGAATGGCGCGACACAAGACATCCTGATCTTTGGCTTTACCCCTGTGTTGGTTCAATCTTCCGGAAAGTTGATGGCATCGGAGCTGGTCGGCTAATCGACAAATGTGGACTTAAGGGGCGAACTTACGGGGCCGCTGGGATTTTTCATAAACACGCAAATATTATCGTGAACCTTGGTGGCGCTACGGCTAACGAAGTCTGCTATCTGATTAATCTGGCGCGGGACACTGTCGCTCGTGAGACCGGCCACGAATTGATCCAAGAGATCACTTTTGTAGGTGACTTCTAGTCTCTGCCCATATCAAAGAGTTCCACCCGTTCTTTGCCCCAGTCCCACGTCGAAGCTATCGAAATATACTAGGACTGGGTCGCAAGTTGGCTCAGGGGCTGCGGATCAATCTCATGCCCACCTGAATAAACGAGAACCTGATAAGTAATCCCGGCACTCTGGAGCCGCTCTTCTTCTTTCATTTTAGATTCTTCATCGAGAGCGGGGTCATCATTGCCCCTGACAATGATGAGTTCGGTATCCTTAAGGGTGCTACTTGCTAGCTCCATGTCTAAATCTGGAGGGAGATAATCTCCCCACAGAATCAACCGATCTGGTTGAATCCTACCGAGAACAACCCATCGCACAGCAGTGGCAACACCCTGAGAGAAACCAAGCACGGTTGTGGAAGGGACAGGACCGATATCTTCCACGACAGTATCTAGGTAACGCACGTAATCCTGGATCTCAAACTCCCGATCTTCGCGAGTCATCCAAGTGGCACCAACGATGGACTCAGGCCCGTGGCGCCCTGGCTCTTTATCCAGATAGAAACGATTTAGTGCCTCTGGGGCCACAACCATTCTCGATTCATTCGCTAATGTTGTGAAACGATTCAGGAATCTAGAAGCTGTCTGTCTATATCCGTGAAGCACGTACCAAAGTTCTCCTTCTTGATCGCAGTGTCCCACCCGGTAGTACCGTGCTGTGCGGGTCACCTCTAAGTGGTGCTCAGTCACCTCTGTCATACTAGCCCCTATAGGTCAACAGCTTCGTTAGCACAATCAACTAATATGCTCATCTTCAGTCCACGCGTTGCCGAACCGATGCGTACCCCCGAAGATAAGCGCCTTCTCTGAGAACCTTAACTCCCCACTGGATGGCACGAACTCAAGAGTCTCCCGGTACGCAACTCCGGATCCTATGGGTGCGCCTTTTACGTTTCCCCGGAGGACGCTGGATCTTCAACAAGATCCTGGGATGGAAAATACCCTATACGGGGAAGCTTGGAGCAACAATCCTGATGCTTGAGCCAGGCCATGTGAAAGCCCAACTCCGTGAACGCCGGGCTGTTCGAAATCATCTTCAGTCAATTCACGCAATTGCACTCGCGAATCTGGGAGAACTAACCACCGGACTCGCCCTGGTAGGAGCACTACCCGAATCCATTCGCGGAATTCTCGTCGGGCTGGACGTGTCCTATATGAAGAAAGCTCGTGGCACTATTGAATCAGAGGCGACTTGTGAAATCCCCGAGGTGTATGAGCCGATGGATTACTGGGTTGACGCCAGGATCCGTGATAGCTCCGGAGACATGGTGGCTGAAGTCCGTGCACACTGGCGGCTTGGTCCCGTCCCGGAGAAGCAGAGTACTAAATGAAACATGACACCCCTCTAACTCATCACGCGGCAATTCAGATCCCACTCATCTGTGGTCCGATGTACCCATGTTCAAACCCAGAACTTGTGGCTGCCGCCTCAGATGCTGGAGCGATCGGTGTGGTGCAGCCTTCGTCACTGACTTATGTACATGGGCACGATTTCAGGGAAGGCCTCAGGCTAATAAAATCAATTACTGACCGCCCGATCGGAATGAACGCACTCATTGAAGCCTCGTCCAAGATCTATCACAATAGAATGGTTAAGTGGATCGACATCGCTCTTGAGGAAGGCATCCGCTTCTTTATCACATCCCTTGGCAAGCCTCGCTGGGTGGTTGACCGCGTATCATCCGTGGGGGGAGTGGTTTATCACGACATCACCGAGCGCAAATGGGCTCTGAAAGCTGTGGACTCTGGCGTCCACGGCCTAATCGCGGTGAACAGGAGAGCGGGTGGCCACGCGGGAGCTCTAGGACAAGCTCCTCTTCTTGAAGAGATCAGTGATTTGGGCCTTCCCGTGGTATGTGCTGGAGGAATCGGCACACCGGAACAATTCGTAGAGGCGCTCGGACTCGGATATGCTGGCGTGCAAATGGGCACGCGTTTCATCGCTACCACTGAATGTCGGGCAAGCACACCTTACAAACAGTCTATCCTGGACGCTGAAGAAGACGACATAGTTTTGACTGAGCGGCTCAGCGGCATCCCTGTGGCTGTGATCAACACGCCCTATGTGCAGCGTCAAGGGACCAAGTCAGGCTTACTAGCACGGTGGATGCTCCGAGGTCGACGAACAAAACACCTTATGCGGACGATTTACGCCCTAAAATCTACATTCGAACTCAAGCGTACTTCACTTGATGAGCAAGGCACTAAAGACTATTGGCAAGCCGGTTGCTCAGTATCTGGAATCGATGAAATCCTTTCAGCTCGTGAAGTCGTAAAACGTTGTGCTGATGCACTCACGGCAGCGCCCTGATATTGGAGGTACAATGAATAGAACCAAGATGCTTGCCCTTTCGATCGTGCTTATGGGGCTCATATCTCCAGATGTCATTGTTGCCCAAGACAATGGCCTGAAAATCTATATCTCAGCCGACATGGAGGGACTGGTTGGTGCGGTGACCTCTGATCAACTCGGGCCAAGCGGTTTCGAGTATCAGAGGTTTCGCCAAATCATGACCAATGAAGTAAACGCTGCGATTGAAGCCGCTAGAGAGATGGGTGCTACCGAAATCCTGATTTCCGATTCTCACGGGAATGGGGAGAACCTGCTCATCGAACAACTGCCCGATGATATCCAACTCATCCGTTCTTGGCCCCGCCCCCTGATGATGATGGAGGGTATCGATGAAACCTTTGATGCCGTGATCTTCATCGGATATCACTCCAGTACAACGAACACTAAAGGAGTTCGAGCGCACACTATTTCGAGCGCCAATCTTACAGCAATTCGGTTGAACGGGATTGAGATGCTCGAGGCCAGCATCAACGCTGCTATTGCAGGAGATTTCGGGGTCCCGGTAGTGATGATCTCGGGAGACGACGCAGTCGTTGAAGAAGCCCATCGCGTAGTGGGAGACATGGAAGGAGCTATAGTCAAATGGGCTCTTGGTTTTCACTCAGCCCGCACACTGATGCCTGAAGCTGCCTACGAGGTCATTCGTAACCATGTCAGGGCGGCACTCAGCCGTGTGGAGGATTTCGAGCCCTATATTTTGGAAGGTCCTATTGAGCTCGAAATCTCATTCAAGAACTATCTACCAGCTGAGGTTATGGCCTACCTCCCTAACGTGAATCGGGTAGATGCTCACACAATCCGTTTTATAGGAAATGACATGACGGAGGTGAGTAAGTTCATCGCGTTCACTACCCGTTACGCTGTCGACATCACACCCTAATAATGCTCAGGAGATTCCTGGTCTGGTTACTCAGTCTTTTCCAAGGAACACCGGGGACGGACTATTCACCCGTAGAAAAGACCAGACAAAGAGAAGAGTAAGGCTCAATTAAATCTTCAATAGCCATAACCACATGCTAGCCCTCTGTATGGCTTTCGCTAACAAGAGTATTCACACTGTGCTCATCCGGCTGCGAACCACCACTCAACCCAATCTTTGGGTATATCCACGCGACAGTGATCGAAATCGGTACTCCAAGAATCAAGCCGATAAGTAGTGCGCGGGGAAAGAGGTCAGGCAACGCCAAAATTCTGGATAACACCGATGCGCTTAGAAAAACAATTACTGATCCAACAGCATAGCTTAAAAGAACTATGACGACCCTTCTGACTTTGCCCTTACTCACCTTGGTAACTCTGCTAAGAATTTTGCTAGAGTAGATACCAGTCCCGCCTGGTCCTCTACATAGGGAAAATGTCCGCTCTCGAGCACAGCCAGAAAACCTAAGGGAAGCGTATCTGCAAGAGCTCGCGACATCGCTACCGGCGGAATATCGTAACGACCATGCACAATTAGGGTGGGTACTTCAATCTCAGGAAGTCGGCCCCACCAATCGATTGCATCTAGGTCCTCGCCAAGGAGTCTCGCTACCTCCTGACCATTCTGGGCAGTCCTGACAGAAAGGTTCAAGTCTAGCTCATCGACCAACTCCCTATCCCGAAACATACTCCTGAAAGATGCACGATAAACTTGGCTAATAGTTACAGGATCCTGAGCCCGGAAACCTTCGGAAGCCATAAGTCTTTCTAGTTCGGTAACATCTTGCTCACTCTGAGCAGCAGATTGCCGCGTTGCAGTAGCACCTGAAAATTTCTTCCCAGGTTCTACGGGATTCATTAAAACAAGCCCATTCACATTGAGCGGATACTTGATCGCGTAGCCTAACGCGATCAGGGCTCCGAACGAGTGGGCAAGTAATGTGACCTTCTCATACTCAAGCGTCTGTCGGAGAACATCGACATCGTCTACAAACGTATCGAGGCTTATAACATCCGGGGCTAGTGTAGCCTCGGATCGTCCTGTACCTCGTTGATCGTAGTACACGAGAGTATTTCGGCTAGCAAGGATATCGAGGCCGGGCTGAAGGTAGTTATGGTCTAACCCTGGTCCGCCATGAATAACGACTATTGGAGAACCCGACCCGATTACTTCATAGAAGATCTGGCCATCCTCCAGGCTGAGAAGTCCTTGCTTGGATGTTTGCGCTGAAAGAGAGATGGCCGAGAAAGTCGCTGCCATGGATGTCATCCACACCGCCCGGGCGACACTTCTCCTAAGAGGCGCAACATTGACAGCTAAATGAGTCACTTCATACCCCAGTCGAACAACGGCATAAGAGTCGTCTGTATTGACTCCGGGTCAGATCTCGCCGTGGGACGAAGCAGCCTGCTCCTATCAAGTCGGCATCCCTGCCGGATCCGGAGAAGCAAAAGGTGGAACCTGTCCTTGCTTGGGCACACCCCCATCCTGAGTCAATTCAGACTCTTCAGCATGAAGGAAATGGAGCTTCAAGAAACTCTCCAACTCATCAACCAGAGAGTACATGACTGGAACTAAGATCAGAGTGAGAAATGTCGCAAATAGAATCCCCGAGATGATCGCTACAGCCATAGAACCCCACCAAGCCACCTGTTCTCCTCCCCAATAAAAATCCGGGTCTAAGGACCCGTAGAGTCCGAAGAAGTCAAAGTTCAATCCGATGGCAAGAGGTACCAAACCTAAAGCTGTAGTTAATGCAGTAAGAACAACCGGTCGGAAGCGGGTTTTTCCACCCCTCACGAGTGCATCCTGAAGATCCATGTCATCGCGCTCTCGCAGGACATCAATGTAGTCGATCAAAATTATCGCGTTGTTTACCACAATCCCCGCAAGCGAGATGATGCCCACACCCGTATTGATGATCCCAAACGGCATCCGGAATATCATGAGTCCGAGCAACACACCAATCGTGGACATAATTACTGAAGTCAGGATGATGAGGGGCTTAACGATTGAATTGAACTGGCTAATGAGAATGAACCCTATCAGCATCAAGGCGGTTAGGAACGCTCCACTCAGAAATGCCTGTGCTTCATCCTGCTCTTGGGATTGACCGGTATAACGCATGGTATACCCAGGAGTAAGGCGGCCCTCAAACTCGGTCAGTGTTTCTCTTACCTCTTCCATTACTGCATTATTCGTATAGCCAGCTGCCACATCTGAGGTGATCGTCGCCATACGTTCCTGATTTTTTCGGCGAATCGCGCCTGCCCCACCCTCAACACTCCAGGTCGCCATTGATACGAGCGGAATTTGGATTCCTCCCTCTGCCATCACCGTAAGTTCGCGGAGACCCTCCAGCTCATTCCGATAAGGGTCCGCAAGCCTAACTATGATGTCATATTCATCATTACCAGTTCGATATTTAGCCGCTTCGGTACCGTTGATCGCACCACGAATGGCATTCCCTACCCTCGAAGTATTCAAGTCGTAGAGAGCTGCCTTCTCTCGATCTATTGCTACAGCTAGCTCTGGGCGTGCTTCATTAAAGTCACTCTCTAGACCAACCAGTTTTGGGTATACCGGCGCACCTTCAAGGATACCCAGTAGTTCATCGGATAACTCCTTAAGTTCATCAGGGTTCTCACCGACAATCTCTATATTTACCGGTAGTCCCTGGGGTGGACCCTCTACTATCTTATCGACTGTTATCGTAGCGCCAGCGATTTGCTTACCAACTGTTGCCTGCATTTCAGCCAAGGTCTCGAAGGCATCACGTTGTCGATCTTGAAAATCGACTAGGGATACACTTAAGCGACCACCCTCCGGCCCTGTTGGACCACCCCCTCTTGGATTTCCGCCCCCTCGACCACCACCACTTCCGGTAACCGACACGACCGACACCCAATCTGAACGCCCACCGATCCCATTGAGTTCTTGTTCAAGTTCACGAACAAATGCGTCCGTTACCTCTGCCCTTGTTCCAACAGGTGTTTCAACCTCAACCACCATTTCCCCTGGAGGCATCGACTCTGGGAAGAACTCCGTGCCCAATCCGAATAACCAATAGCCCACACCAGTCGCTAGGAAGACAACGAAAGTACCAGTTAGCATCTTAGCACGGTGTGAAAGCGCCCACCGAAGTTGGCGCTCATACACTTTCATTACGTTCGGTAGGAAGTTGTTCTGGAAACTCCGGGCTAACCGTTCCAAGATGAAACGGTAAAGGCCCCACAGAGCTACGATCGTGATTGATAGCAGCACAGCAGAGAGCGAATTCACACCAACAGAGATAAAGAGTAGGGTTGCCAGGGTCGCACCAATTAATGTCCAACGCATAGCCCGCCGCATCCTCCTGCGTGGCACACCATCAAGCTGCATAAACATGGCGCTCAATGTTGGGACGATGACTATAGCTACAAAAAGAGAGCTGGTTAGCGTGATGATCAGCGTCTTAGGGAGGTAGCCCATGAAGCTACCTATCTCACCAGGCCAAAATAGAAGCGGTGTGAAAGCTGCTAGCGTGGTCGCTGTCGCGGCGATAATCGGTCCAGCAACCTCCCCGGTTGCCTTCTTCGCAGCCAATGTTCGATCCCACCCTTCTTCCAAGAATCGGTAAATATTCTCGACAACCACGATCGCGTTATCGACGAGCATACCCAGGGCAAGGATCAAGCTAAAGAGCACAATCATGTTCATCGAGATACCCAGGATATTGAGCATCATGAACGAAAGGAACATTGACGCAGGAATCGAGATCGCGACGAACACTGAAGTCCCCGCACCAAGGAAGAAAAGAAGTATAGCTACGATCAAAATGAGCCCTGACACAATGTTGTTTTCGAGGCTGGACACCATCTGATCGATTTCGCCGGACATATCCGAGGTAAATGTGACCTTGGTCGTAGGTGGAAAGAGTGATTCCATCGCTGCGACCTCAGCCTTCACTCCTTCAGCCGTTTCGATGATGTTCTCACCGGACCGCTTGATAACATCAAGAGTGATGACTGAGACACCATCCATGCGAGCGAAATTTTCTCGCTCAGCAAAACCGAAATCTACAGTTGCCACATCCCTCACGTAGATTGGTCGCCCTTCCTCAATAAGGACGACTATGTCCTCTATTAGGGTGGGTTCATCGAACTCTCCGTCTACACGTATCAGGTATTTAGTATCACCAACATCTATGGAACCGCCTGGAATATTTACGTTCTCATTCCGGATCGCGTCGATTACATCGCTGAGCGCAATGCCATAGAATTGCAGTTTTCCAAGGTCGACATCCACCTTGACCTCCCGTTCCAACCCACCGCGGAGATCCGCTCGTAGAACCGGCGGCAGCGCTTCTAGTCGGTCCTGAAGTTCCTCAGCTAATTCCTTCAAACGCACCAATCCATATTCGCCAGCCAAGTTGACCTGCATAACCGGCATTTCTGAGAAACTAAACTCAAGGATCGAAGGTTCTTCCGCGTCCTGAGGCAAATCTGACTTCGCTAGATCCACCTTTTCTCTAACCTTTTGTAACGCGTCATCCAGATCGATAGATGCCTCAAATTCTGCCACTATACTTGAGTAACCTTCTACCGATGTGGACGATAATTCTTTGAGTTCGCTGATGGTGGAAAGCTCTTCCTCCAACACTCTAGTTACTTGGCTCTCGACGTCACCCGGGGACACACCACTGTAGACTGTATTTACAGCAAGCATCGATATCGGAATCTGTGGAAAAGACTCTTTGGGAGTTGCCTGGTACGATAAGGCACCCATGACACCAATGATCACCAACAATATGACAACAGAAGTTCTGTGCTCGATCGCAAAACTCGTTGGGAAGAACTCCTTGTATCGTGCTAAGGAGTCAGAACCCGATCTACGCACATCGGATTCTGACACTCCCGTTCTCTGATGGGTTTTCTTGTCTTCACGCACGCCTCTACCGCCTCCCTCCGACAATGTTCACCCTGTCACCGTCTGCTACAGATTTTTGACCTACAACGATCAACTCTTCCCCAGGAGCAAGACCTGATTCGACGACTACAAGATTACGGCGTGTCGGTCCTAGGGTGATTGAGCGGACTTCAGCCACCGTTCCCTCACTTCGCTCAGCTATCACAAACACGACGTAACCATCCTCAACTCGCACAAGCACGTCTTGGGGCACGACAATCGCCTCCTCAACTTCCTGGCGAGTTACCGCCATATTAGCGACCATCTCAGGCTTAATACGTCTACTGGGATTGGGCACCATGACCTCAATTGAAAACGTCCGATTTCGAGGGTTCACAGTAGAACCCACATAACGGATCGGAGCAGTAAATCGTTCCCCAGCGAATACGTCAAAAGCGAGAGTCGCCTCTGCACCGACCCAAACGTCCGGGACGTATCTTTCAGGCACACCCGCGACCACTCTTACTGGATCGAGATCAATGAGCCGCCCCACTGATTGTCCCGGAGCCACCATCGATCCAATTTCTACGTGGCGCTCATCCCAAATCCCTGAGAACGGGGCCCGAATCGTTGTCCGAGCTAGCCGTTCCTCAAGACCCCTGAGTGCGGCCATGCTCTGCTCCGCACCAAACCGAGCCTCTAGATAGGTGATCTCAGAGCCTATCCGATCTTCTTCCCATAACCGTTTGCGTCGCTCCCAAGTCTGTCCCGCTAGCTCCGCGACAGCGCGAGCCTGCTCCACTTGTGCTGTGAGTATACGATCATCGATCTTGGCAAGTGGCGCGCCACTTTCAACTTGTGCCCCCTTATCAACGAAAATTTCTCGGATCACTCCGCTTTCCTCAGCCGAGACCATCACGTCTTGATTGGCCACAGCTGCAGCTGTCAACCTGATCTCTTCTATAAATTTCTCGGTCTCAATCCGCGATACCTCGACATTGATGATACGAACAAATTCCTCGGAATCCGTTCCATCTATCCCATCTGCCTGAGCAGTTCCACATCCACTAACTGCAAGTGCGGCTATAAGAGATAGCACTCCTCGCTTCCTAGTGTCCGAGTTCTTCATGGTAATTCGTAACCCTCTTCAGCTGTTTGGATTGCTTCTTGATCGACCAATGGAACCAACCCAGTCGCCTCATCTAATTGTGCACGTGCGACCAGGTAATCGAAGACGGCCTGCGCATAATTAAATTCACTCTGACGCAGCGCCACCTCCGCATCTATAAGCTCAAACTGGCTTCCGAGTCCCTCTCGATACCGCGCGCTCGCTATTTCAAAGCCTCTAGTTGCCTGCTGTACCGCCAGCCTTTGAGCCCGAGCTCGTAACAATGTTTCTACAGACAACTCCAAGAGGCTCTTCACCTCGGCCTGGGCCATATCACGCCCGCGTTGAGACTGGACCTCTGCGGATCGAAGTGCTGCTCGCTTCTGACCGATTCGAGACACCCGTCTGAAGCCCTGAAACACTGGCAGGCTCACTCTGACGCCAACAATGCGAGAGTACGCCCTCTGCCCGTCGCCGCGGGCGAAGAAGTTCGGACTCCCATTGTCCTGAGCATTAATGATATAGTTGCCGAACAGTGTCACCTCCGGGAAGTAGCTTGCTTGCTCTAATCTCACTTCACTCTGCCTTAAATCCCGATTTAACTCCAGCTGTCTCAGGTCAGATCTCAATTCACTTGCCATCCGAAGAGCACGTTCCGATAGTTCCAAATCTCCTGCTTGGAATCCCATGAATTCTAGGATCTCACGGTTATCTGCATCATTATTCTCAAGATTGTCCAAATCCATGTTGGCCAACGCCCCCGTCACCGTGATCTCCTCTTGGTCGGACACGTCTAGCTCAATTGCCAACTGACGGCGGACTTCACGAATGCTATTCTCTGCCCGCCTGAGGTTTGGCTCTAGATTCGCCAGCTCTACCTCAAGCCGCAGTAAATCGTAGTCTGAAGCAAGCCCGGCCTCGTTCCTCACTCTTGTTTCGCGAACAGATTCACGTACTCGTCGTACAGAGTTCTCTGTTAGTCGCAGCTGTTCACTCGAGAGCAGGAGTTGGTAGTAGGATAGTCGCACCCGAGTCGCGACTGCATGAGATTGACCGCGAACTGCCTCTGATTGGAGTTGCTCAAAGCGGGACGCAGCTCCCACTCCCACGAAAACCGAGGGGCGTAGAAGTGGTTGTTCTACAGAGATAGTTGAGGCCCATTGATTGTCAGCCCCAAACCGAACAGGTAGGTAGTCGTCTGGCCCCGCGGTAGGATCGAAGATCGACGCAGGAAGAAAATTGACAGTAGGTGAAATGTTTCTCGAGTAGCTGGCGTTCAGATCTACGCTCGGGTAGATCTCACTCCACGCCTCCGAGACACGCTCCTCTGCCTCAGCGAGCCCGAGACGCGCCGCCACAACATCAGGGTTCGCTCCTAACGCAGTTCGAACAGCGTCCTCTATCCCGAAAACTACCCGGTTAACTTGGGCTTCTACCTCAGTTGAACCCAGTCCAACCCCTAGGACCAAGCATACAGGAACGATACCGAGAACGTTCTTCCAGGATTGTATCCGTATCATTATTTCCTCTTCCTATTCGATCTCACGCCAAAGGCGCTGCTTGACCTCGTATATAGAGTTTCTCTAGTTGAGCTGCGAAGCTGGGGGTGGCGAAGCCGCTCATCATTCGAGCACCCGATTGCTCGAATAGTGATTGGAATTCCTCTCGGTCCATTGGGAAGATGCCTTGGTGGTAAAGCAGAACCATCCCATGCGCATGAGCCCACATCGTCAATGAGGTTTGGAGTGGATCAGACTCTTTGAGGAGGCCGACCTGCATACATTCGCGAACTCGGTCTACCCAAAACTGATGGACTCCCAACCCCATTGCTTCTATGTCATCCGGAAGCTCCTTCATTCCAAGGCGTTCCGGGCCAGAAAACATGATCTTGTACCAACGGGGGTGTTCAAGTGCGAAATCGAGATACCCTTCACCCGCCTGGAAAAAACGCTCTATCGGTGTGGGCGCCTGTAGTGCCCGGTATACGTATCCCTGGTAAGCATGGTACGCTTCCCTAACAACATCACCGAGTACCTCTTCTTTACCGTCATAGTGTCGGTAAAGGGCCGGGGCGGTAACACCAACATTCTTTGCGAGTTTTCTCATTGAGAAACCGGATAAGCCAGTCTCTAAATAGAGTTCACACGCACACGCAAGTATCTTGTCTCTTTGAGTCCCCATGTTAACACTGTAAACATGGAACCTGAATCAGTCAATAATTTAAGGAGAATACATGCTAACACCGTTTAGTGTTAAAAGGTGCAATGGGAACAGCTCACTTACTGGGTACCACCCAGTAAGGCCTAGAATGAGCAGTTCAGTCCCTTACTTCGACCTTCGCGCTGAGAATAAGGTCGTCCTGAGTTATACGGTCCACGATGTCCATTCCCTCAACAACCCATCCGAACACAGTATACCCACCGTCTAAGTGTGGAAGCATTGTATGAGCGATGAAAAATTGTGAACCCTCAGTATCTTTCCCGAGCCTTGCCATACCCACAGACCCTCTTTGGAAAGGTATCCCGTTTAACTCGGTTGTAATCTCAAATCCTGGGCCACCCATACCAGAAAAACCCTCCACGTCCCCCCCCTGAACTACAAAATTCGGGATGACTCTGTGAAAGGCCACACCATCATAACGTCCTTCTTCACTGAGTCGGGCAATTGTTTGAACGGTATGAGGTGCATGCTCCGTAAACATTCTGATTCTAATTCGTCCCCGAGTCGTCTCAGCCACCAACTCAGGAGCTTCACCAAGCCGTCCCAAGTAGCCCCAGTCGATTTGGGTCGGATCGTAGCTTGGCGGCGCAGGCAATACTTCAGGAGGTAACTCCAAGCCATCATCAACTCCGATATCAACAGTTGAAGCCTCTCCCGTCAGTCGTTCAAGTTCCATAGCCGCGGTCCGCCTTATTGGACCAATTTGGTGTCCCAGTGCTTCTCGGAGAATCAAGTGAGCATCCGGATCACCTGTAATCGCTATCAAACCCAAGATTTCGACAGCCTCTCGGATCTCTGATCCAGCCGCAAATTCCCGGTATACATCACCCAGGACTCCAGCACTACCGAACTCACCGAAGAGAGGGTCAGTAAGCATCTCTAACCCAGTCCTGTAGACGCTAGCATCGTCGCTCTGTACTGCACCCGAAAAAATTTCGTAATAGACTCGTCTGAGATCAGGATTCTGCCTATCCCCAGACCAGCGACTCGCTAAAGATTGAACCGCGGCAGTGTTGACCTCTGGATAAGAGGACCGAGCTGCCTCACTGAGCCTCTGGAGCGCCTCTGTCCCTCTGATTTGACTAAGGGCGGCTACACCTATTTTCCAACCTGCCGAGTCATCCGAGTTCAGTGAATCCAACCAATTGAATACAAATGGGCCTTCATTCTGTCGACCTAATAGTCGCAAAAGTGGTCCGGTTACACTTCCACGTTCTAGATCAGAATCAATCCAACTCTTAATACGCGTAATGATTTCAGGAGAGTGGTCTACTCTCGCAACACTACTTGCCGCCCTGGCAGCCACATGCTCGGAAGAGTCTTCAAGGCCATTCAATAGAACCTCGAGCACCTCCGGTTGAGATTCTCGCCCAGTGAGGCCTGCTAGTGCTTCAGCCCGCGCGCGCCAGTCCTGAGCTGCACCAGCCCATCGGGTTAGCCGTCCGACATCTGAATCATCTCCTAGCCGACCAAGGGCCACGATAAGATGCAGGGCAGCCGGGTCATCTTCCGCAAACAGATCCAGAACCTCTCGGAGACGTAACACTCTCGATGACCACAGGGATGTGTCTGTTACACGCCCAAAATAGTATGCCGCAGCGACTCTAATATCCGGGCTGGAATCATCTAATTTACTGAATAGCAAGTCACGGCTGTCCGCATGATTCACGTTAAAGACTGCTCCATTCACTGCGAGCGCAAGGACTCTCAGGGGTTCTTCGTCCGTTAGTACATCGGCCGAGAGAAGTGCCTTAGATGCCGAAACAGCCCCGATCTTACCTAGAGCTTCTAGGATTCGATACCTGACGTCGCGCTGTGTTTCTCGTGTGAGTAACTCTACTAGAACAGGGACTGAGGACTCATTGTTAAGCTGGCCAATCGCGAACACGATATCCCGTCGTACTGCCGCGTCCTCTTCACTTTGTAGCCTGGACACCAGGACCGAAAATGTGGAGGGCTCTTGAATAGATCCAAGAGCGAATGCCGCTCTAGCTCTCAGAGTAGGGTCCGTTGCAAAAAGCGTTTCAGCTAGACCCAGTGCGTCTCGGTTTACTTGGAGATCGACAATAGCTTGAAGTCTAGAATTTCGGAGCAACCCATCGCTCGTGCGCACGGATATCGCGTCGTCCCCTTCGATTGTCGAAGTGCTAATCTGACACCCCAAGCAAGAGCAAAGAGTGACGAAAACCAATGCGAACCGGCACAAGCTGGACATGCTATACCCGCCTAATCCTTGAGCATTACTTTGGCATCTAACTGCGCATCTATCCCTAATCCTAATTAAGGGACCCGGCATTCTGTCCCCAGATAGCAGCATTGTCTAGAAACTAGAAAGGCACGAGGTCTAGGTATGCGTCGAACCTTACAGAGGATAGAAGGAAGTATCGCAGGTTCCAGGACACGTCCAAATGGACCAACTGATCAAGGATAGACAAGCCAGATCCCGCGGAAAAAAGAGTTTCATGATTGTCTGTCTCCCCGTCAAAATGGTGGTCATAAGGCACCCAAGCCCCGTCTGTGAAAAGGGAGAGATCACCAATAGAGAAGGATCGAGCGATTTCTCCTCGAACACGGGCAAACTGTGCTCCTCCAAGAACTCGCGGTGGAAAACCGCGCAGTGTGCTTGGTCCACCAAGATACCAACCACGCTGTAGTGGAAGATCACCAACACTTGTGCCAACCCCAGCCTCTAAACTGATCCGCATGTCAGGGACGATCGGAATATCCAGGCTACCAAGTAAGTTCGCGCGCGCATATTCCGCTGTCCCTGCCCCACCCTCTAGGGACGCCAACATTACACCGTGAGGGGAAAAAGGATCTGAGCCCCATTTGGAAGTAACCTCTACTGAACTTCCTAGAAACCATCCGGTGTCCACCCCTACGTTAGACCGCCACTCTGACTTCTCATTAATAAGTCCCCAAATAGTGAAGTCCGACTCGACTTTTGCGGGGCGATGATACTCGCTAAACACACGGATCCGAAAAGAGCTCTGCTCCATTGAGGAACGTGCCCATTCCAGAGACGCGCCAGACCGTCGGTAGTAGTCACCATCGTCCCGTCCAGCAATAAGAGCAGTTATCGAGTTCCCAAGCCTTAAGTGTCCCGCGCGCTCATCGATGGCAGTAAGTTCATGAAACCCACTGAATGTGATCCTGTCTTGTAGCGTTTCTCGGGTAAAGTCCAATCTCAAATTTGGCTTCAGGTTCGCTAGCCCGAGACTAGCCGTCCCTGTAACTGAAATTGGACCCAGTGGACTTTGTGGTCGAAATTGGGCCCGAACGCCTGGTGAGAATCCCTCCACTCTGTTGTACCTGAAGAGATCTGGACGTTGGAAAACCCATCTGATCGTCCTCGGGATACCCGAAACTTCTTCTCCTGAGTACCAATTCTGGCTGAATGGAACCGTATCCCCAGGAGAATAAATAGGGAGTGTACAGCACAAAATAAACTTCAGTGTCACGGCACTCATCAAGTTCCTCGCGATGCACCCATTTAGTTACTATAGAGGTTACCACGTCACTGCACCTTGATTTGGTTCACTCACCGAAGCGGTAACCTCATCCCTATGATACTAACGTAGACCAGTATCACTTCGAATCACCAAATTGGGAGTTGTCAGTAAGTGGATGAATTGAACTTTAAGCCCGCTCCATTCTGTGCTGCTCGCTGGGCACGCGGATGTCACGCCCAAACCCTCATGGCCAGAATATTGAGATCTCAGAATGGCCCAGCATATCGTCGCGAACGGCTGGATACACCTGATGGAGATTTCCTCGACTTGGATTGGGGGCCGGAGCCTTCGTCGGATTCACCAATCGCACTGGTACTACATGGCCTCGAGGGTTCTAGCTCCAGGGGGTACGTCCGGAACATCTGCCGGGAGCTTTTCGTTCGGGGTATTTGGCCAGTCGCTCTGAATTTCAGAGGCTGTAGCGGTGAAGCCAACCGGAGACCTCGCTACTACCACTCGGGTGAAACTAGCGACCCTCAATTCATAATCGAGCTTCTTCGTCACCGCTTCCCGGGCAGGCCTATAGGTGCTCTCGGATTTTCGCTCGGAGGAAACATCCTGCTCAAGCTCCTAGGTGAAGAATCTTCCGGTATCAAGGGGACACTTGACTCTGCAGTAGCGATTTCAGTTCCCTATGATCTCGCCGCTGGCTCTCAATTTCTGGAACAGTCCCGGATGGGGCGCTTTTATGCTGCTTACTTTCTACGATCACTAAAGCATAAAGTCCGCCTAAAACAAGAACTTCTTAGCCCAGTACTTGATTTGAATATCGTGCTAAAGTCCCAAACGATTTGGGAATTCGATGACGTTGCCACCGCACCATTGGGTGGATTCGAAAATGCAGCTACTTACTACGCAGAATCCAGTAGCTTCAAGTTCTTGGGAGACATCGGTGTTCCTACACTCTTAATTCACGCAGAGGACGACCCTTTCTTACCAGCCCAGGCTATACCGAGAACGGAAGCATTAGACAATCCGATGATCCAACTCGTGATTCACCCAGTTGGTGGACACGTTGGATTCCTCGAAGGAACACCTAGGAAACCATCATTCTGGGCAGAAGTAGAGGGTGCGCGGTTTCTTGCTGAGCAGTTAAATGGTGGTACTCGGTAATCCCATTATAACTATCTGACTAAGCAGTGGCCTGATCTCGAAAGAAGACTCGCCCATGCCACATATCTGAAGCTGGACGTTCGAGATCCTCTGAACGTAGGTCATGGATTCTTGTAAGACTGGTATCAAACACTTTGGTCGCCAAAGTGACAGTTCCAGCTTCAGCGAGTGCCCTGAACTGAGACCTTGATACATTTCGGATGTCAGTCCCCTCTCGATACCAGACCGGTGCGTGGTCGACCAATGAGACTCCAATATCTGAACCAAGCGTCCGAAGTTGGTTCACGAGAGCGTCAATAGAACATCCAGAGGGTAATTCAGAGTCGACATCTACACCTACAATCAAGAACTGGCTGTCTCGAAGTTCCCCTGCGCAGCGGAGAGGAACCCCATGTGCCTTCCAATCGTCTAAGAAGGAGCGGACTGTGTCGACAAGAATCTCAGCCTCTCTACCCAAGAGAGCACGACTGCATGGAAAAACCCATAGCCGCCCGTGGTCTGGTAACTCTTCAAATGAGATTCGTGCCATCTTCAGATATCTGCTCTAACAGTGTCACTCACGGACGTTGTATCGGGAGGGGGGCCTTTATCCAAGAGGATTGCCGCCCATCGAAGATCTTCTGTGTTCTCGAGCAGAATCTTGACGCCAACAGTCAGTGGTACTGATAGAAGAGCACCTAGAGGGCCCCAGGCCCATCCCCAAAACAGAAGAGATAGGATAACAACGAGTGTCGAAAGCCCTAGACTTCGACCCATCCATCTTGGCTCGATGATATTACCAACAACCATGTTTACAAAGATATATCCACCGGCCACGACAATCGCGTGACCGAGCGTTCCGTAAAGAATAACACTCAATAAAACCGCCGGGATCGCTGCAATGATCGAGCCCACCGTTGGTATATAGTTAAGAAAAAACGCGATCATCCCTAGTAATACCGGGAAATCAAGATCCCACGCGTATGCCCAGATTCCCAATGCCAATCCGGTGGCCAGGGATACTACGGTTTTTATACCTAGATAGGACTGGATCTCAGTTGCGATCTTAGTGAATCGGTCTTCGTCTCCACCACGTACACCCAAGATGTAACGGAATTTCTTAGGGAAAACTGTAGCTTCGCTGAGCATAAAAGCCATGATGAGAAACACGACAAATGTGGTGGAAAGAAATTGAGCGATACGCCCGATAGTTCCGCGAGCGATGTCCACCACTGCTCCCGGGTCAATTATGCTAACCGTTAAATAGTCACTGATCCCGAAACCAATCGAATTCTCCAGCCAGATCATCCATTGGCTCCAGCGCTCCTGGAGATCGAAGGCGTACTGATCAAGGTTGTTTTGCAATTCAGCAACCGACGGGCTCGCAAGGAGTATGAATAGCCCTATGACAGCTACATTGACCAAAACGGTAATAAGCGTTGCAAAACCGGATGGAACCCTATGATTCACGAGCCACGTCATGACCGGCAAGCTTAATACAGCTAAGAAAAGAGCAAGTGCTGAAGGAAGAAGGATCGGAGCAGCAAACTGCAAACCGTAGACTATCACGACTAGGCAAGCCAGAATGAACAGAAATCTGGCTCCTGGTTTCTTTTCCAGCTCGTTAAAGATCATGGTCGATAAGATATATTTGGCACAACGTCGAGGGCAGAACGTGTGCCGAAGATATCCAATAAAGAGGGGTCGGTGCCATGCTATTTCAGTTCCGCCGGGTTAATCAACTACAAGTATAATAGGATGGACAAGGAAATCCCTGCAGAAATCACGATCCCGAAGTCTAATGAGGTCCTGCTCGCACAGTGCCGGGTGGAGACATTTCGCGCTGGTGGGCCAGGAGGGCAGCACCAGAATAAGACGGAGACCGCTGTCAGGATCGTACACCTAGCAACCGGAATTAGCTCAGTAGCTCGCGATGAGAGGAGTCAGCTTCGGAACCGACATTTAGCAATTAGTCGTCTACGAGAAAAACTCGAAGCTCATAACAAGATGCCAGAACCCCGTCTCCGAACCATTATCCCTAAGCGAGAAAAAAAGAGGCGGCTCGAGCATAAACGGCAGCGTAGTCAAACCAAAAAGCTTCGTAAAAATCCCGATACGGACTTGGAATAGCCCCTATTAAATAGATTTCGTTCGAGGTAGACATTTATAAGCCTTCTGAAACAACACTCCAGGAAGCCGATACTTAGAAGATTGTTTTCAAGTGGGCCCGGAAGGACTTGAACCTTCGACCTGCCGATTATGAGTCGGATGCTCTAACCAACTGAGCTACGGGCCCGTTCGCTACAAGATACCCGCGCACGACGACCCGCGCAGGACTTGAAAGATCCCATAAATCCAAATCGTATCTAGACCTATGATCGTGTGAAGCTAGCTTCCGTTCCCTGACCTGGAATGTTGAAATAGAGTTCAGAAAGAGAAATTTCCGATGAAAGTGCTCATCCTAGGCGCAGGCGAGGTCGGGTTTCACCTTGCCAAACGCCTCTCACAAGAAACTCAGGATGTAATCCTAATCGAATCGGACTCCGACAGGGCGGAGTTCGTATCACAGCAACTTGATGTGCTGACTATAGTTGGAAACGGAGCTTCACTGCCGGTTCTAGAAGAAGCTGGAATCGCTGACGCGGGGATGCTTCTTGCTGTAACCAGCAAAGACGAAGTGAACCTTGTCGCCTCTATGACAGCCAAGGGATTAGGAGTGAAGCACGCTGTCGCACGCATCTCGAATCCAGAATACTACGGTGAGGGCTCAGCTCTTTCTCGGGAACAAATGGGAATCGATCTAATGATCAACCCAGAAAGGGAATGTGCGAGAGAGATATTCGACCTGTTAAGTAGTGGGATCGCGACTGACGTAGTACCCCTGTCCGGTGGTCGCATACGACTCATCGGACTGAGAGTAAAGGCCGGTGCCCTGGTCGAGGGACGTTCGCTTGAAAGGCTCGCTGCAGAGCTAGAGGGCCATCACTACGTCACTGTAGCTATTGTCCGAAATGGGAAGACCGAAATTCCCAGGGCAACTTCAGTGATCAGGGCTGGTGACCAGGTCTACTTACTCTCACCCACAGCAGAGATCGGCGACCTTGCTCCCTTGGCGGGCTACGAACCATCGGTCCTACGCCGAGTCATGATCGCAGGTGGCAGCACTGAGGGAGAGCACCTTGCACAAATGCTTGAAAGGCAAGGGGTCGAGTGCACCATTCTGGATCACGACCGGCGACGCTGTATCGAGCTTGCTGAGCACCTCCCTCGGGCGCTTGTGCTGCATGGAGATGCTACGGACGTGGACCTGCTTGAGATGGAAGGCGTTGATGGCATTGATGGCTTCGTGGCGGCCACAGCTAGGGATGAAACGAACCTGCTTGCCAGCTTGCTAGCTAAAACCGGTGGGGCGCGAAAGGTCGTGAGCCTCGTACACAAGTTCGAATATCTGCGTCTCGTACCACGTGTTGGGATTGATGCAAGTGTGTCCCCTCGTATGTCTGTCGTGAACGCGGTTCTCCGCTATATCCGCCGCGGCAAGGTCGTTGCAGTTGCTAACCTCACAGGCATCGAAGCTGAGGCCATCGAGTTCACAGTCGAGCCAGAGTCCTTGATTGCCGGCCACAAACTGAAAGAAACGCATTTCCCAAAAGACGCGATCATTGGATCTATCTTTCGCGGTAATGACATGATTTTGCCGGGTGGTGATGACCGAATCTTGGTCGGAGACGATGTAATCGTGTTTGCACTCCCATCTGCGATACCCGAGGTCGAGAAGCTCTTCGCCTGATGTCCCTCCAGCGCGTTCTTAACGTCGTCTGTTTACTCCAGGTGTTTGTCGGCCTGTCGATGCTCTCTGCAGCGGGAGTAGCCTTCTTCTTTGGTGACGGTGACTTCTGGGGAATTCTAGGTTCCGGGGCAATCACCCTCTTGGTAGCAAGCGTGCTGTATAGACTTACCACGTTTGAAGGTGGCATAACCTCCAGGGAAGGTTTCGCGATTGTTACTCTCGCATGGACAGCTACCGCGTCTTTCGGAGCCCTCCCTTACCTCCTGACCGAAACACTCCAGTCACCTATAGCAGCAGTATTCGAATCGATGTCCGGGTTTACAACAACAGGTGCAACGGTCTTTCTCGATATAGAGGCGCTACCTCACGGAGTACTATTCTGGCGTTCGCTGACGCAGTGGCTGGGGGGCATGGGGATTATCGTACTCGTGATTGCTGTGATGCCCTTCTTGGGCGTGGGTGGAATGCAGCTCTTCCGTGCGGAAGTGCCTGGCCCTACACCTCAACGGCTGAAGCCCCGGATCACCCAAACTGCCAAGCTCCTCTGGTTCGTCTACGTCGGGCTAACAGCAATACAAATCGTGCTCTATCTGCTTGGTGGGATGAGTCTGTTTGACTCACTAAACCATAGCTTCACAACCCTGGCGACAGGGGGATTTAGTACAAAAAATGCATCATTCGCGGCCTTTGATTCTCCGTATATCCAGTGGGTGACAATACTCTTTATGTATCTGGCCGGAGTAAGTTTTTTCCTTCATTTCCGAGCGGCTGTTGGTAAACCAATGTACAGAAGCGACCACGAATGGCGCTTTTTTACCTATCTACTGCTATCCGCCGGATTCCTTATCGCAGTACTCAATCTGAGTTCAGGTGCATCAGCTGGTATCGAACCAGCCATGCGCGACGCGTTTTTCCATGTAACTGCTATTGCGACAACCACAGGCTTTGTTAGCACTGATTATGAACTGTGGGCTCCTGGGCTTCAGATGATACTCTTCGCTCTCTTTTTTGTGGGCGGCATGGCTGGCTCGACCGGTGGAGGAATTAAAGCCATGCGCGTGCTTCTATTATTGAAACAGGTCACCAATGAACTCAGAAAACATCTTCATCCAAGGGCGGTACTGGTAACTCGGATCGGTAAGAACCCAGTGAAGCAAGAAGTCTTGGCGAATGTGACCGGATTTGTCATCGTTTATCTTATCCTCTGCCTAGTTGGTGCGATCCTACTCGCCTTCATGGGAATGGATCTACTGAGCGCACTTGGGGCCAGCATCGCGACTCTGGGAAATGTAGGTCCAGGTTTTGGCGACGTAGGCCCAACTGATAACTACGGTTGGCTATCTAGCCCGGCCCTGGCCGTTCTTTCCTTCTTCATGCTGGTCGGACGGCTTGAGATTTTCACGGTATTGCTCTTGTTCCACCCCGAGATGTGGAAGAATCGACGTTCCTTCCATTGATTAACTCTCACCTCTTTTTGCTAGAGTTCTCAGAGACTTCTTCTCGGATTCATCCAAATCTCTCCACTCCCCTACCGGCAGTTCCCCAAGCTTCACCGGCCCAAAACGGATCCTCACAAGCTTTAGGACTCCGTGGCCGATAGCATTCATCATTCGTCGCACTTCCCGTTTTCGACCCTCAGTTAGAACTACCTCGATGGTTGTGCTAAACTCATCCTTATTCAGCACATTGACTGAATTGACTCTTGCTACTCCATCTTCTAGCTGTACCCCTCGAAGTAACGCAGCACATTTAGATTGAACTAACGTACCCGTTACAACCACTCTATAGACTCGCTCGACCTGTCGACTTGGATGCTGAATACCGTGAGCTACGTCACCGTCATTAGTCAGAATTAACAGTCCTTCGCTCTCTCGATCTAAGCGCCCCACGTAACGCAGGGCTGAGCACTCCTCCGGAAGCACGTCGTAGATGGTGAGCCCACCATGTGGGTCCCTACGCGTCGTCAGTACCCCAGTAGGTTTGTGGAAAGCAATCCACCGTAACGCGGTGAGTTCCAGCACATCATCATCTACCTGGACGGTATCTCGCCCTGGGATTATCCGCGTTCCCAGTTCAGAGATGAATTCTCCATTCACCCGAACTCGACCAGCTAGCATCAACACCTCAGCCTCACGACGTGAAGCTCGGCCACATCGGGAAATATACTTCTGGAGGCGAATACCTTCAGTCACTGCTCTATCAGAGTGTTACGTCTTTGGCAGACTCATTCACAAAGTTATCAGGTTCTTCCTCTGCAGGACTTTCTCCCAAATCTGACATCGCCGGAGTTTCTTCCTTATCTAAGTCTCCCTCACCTTCCTGGAGTGGCATCCGGTCTTTGAGAATGATCGGTAGTTCATCGGGGCGTGGAAGATCATCTAGCGAGGCGAATCCAAAATGTTCCTGAAAGTGTTGTGTAGTCCCGTACAGAAGAGGGCGACCCAAGCCGTCACCTCTTCCGACAATATCAATCAAGCTCCGATCCTGAAGGGTACGGATCACTCCTGAAGAATTCACGCCTCGGATGTACTCGATTTCTATCCGACCAATCGGCTGACGGTAGGCAATAATGGCAAGCGTCTCTAGTGAAGGCCCCGAAAGCCGGTTGGCTCTCGGGACATTGTCGAAACGTTCTAGATAAGGTGCGAACTCTGGGCGCGTGAGGATTTGGTAACCTTCCGCGATCTCAGTCAGATGGAAAGCACGCTGTGCATCATCGTACTCGGCCTTAAGCATCTGGAGCGCCTCTTCCACTTGATCTTCATCCAAACGTTCATCCGCCCTAGCAATCTCGCCTGGTGTTAGAGGGGCGTCCGAAGCAAACAAAACAGCCTCAACTATTTGGGGTGTATTCATGAATCAACCTCTATGACTCCGATATCTGTGCTGACCCCATCTTCATCCTCTTCACGTCGGTATAGCCAAAGCTCTGAAAAAGGCTGGGATTGCCTTAGAAAAAGGACGCGCCTACGTGTGAGTTCCAAACTCGCCAGAAACGTCATGACACCATGCATGGTGTCTCCGAAACCCTTTAGAAGACGACTAAATTCGATACCGGATTCATCTTGCAGTCGGTCCAAAATTAAGGCGACCTTTTCCTGCATAGAGATTGTTCGTGTAGTGACCCTATGTAGTCCCAGCCTAGGTGTTGGCATCTCCACAGCAAGAGCCGCACTAAGGACGTCCGCCCAAGTTGTCTCAAGTGGCATCTCCTGATGAAGAAGCTTGGGTCGAGCAGGGATGAATCCCTTTGAGAAGCGCCGTCCGCGATCCGCCTCAGATGCTCTCATGCGTTGTGATATTTCCCGGATTTGCTCGTACTCAAGAAGTCTACGTACTAGCTCTGCTCTCGGGTCTTCATCCTCATCGTCGCCTTCCCGGGGCAAGAGCATCTGAGCCTTAATCCGTATGAGTGTCGCTGCCGTTTCAAGAAATTCACCAGCGCTGTCTAAGTCTCCCGCATCTAGTCCCTCAATCGCCTTAAGAAACTGGGCAGTAATCCGGGCCACAGGAATATCAAATACATCGATATCCTGGGTTCGAATCAGATGCAGCAGCAGATCTAATGGGCCCTGAAAACGCTCAATCTCCACAAGGAAAAAATCGTCACGCACAATGGCACCTTCGGCAAATCTCAGATCCATAAGCGGATGAACGCGTCAGCTTGATTCAAGAAAAACTCCACTGGCCACATGAGGTATGTGAAGAGGTCACTACGGAAGTAAAGCAGGTAAATCAATAGAGGCAATCCATAGCGACCCGCTTGGGCATACCAACCTGCGATCGGCCTCGGAAGTATGTGAAAAAGAACGTGTGATCCGTCCAAAGGTGGGATCGGGATTAGGTTAAAGAAGGCAAGCACCAGATTTATAAGGATCCCATAGTAGGCCATCAAACTTAAGGTCTCCGCGAGATTGCTTGGAGGTGACCCAGTTAAGCTTGTCACCTTGAGGACTACCGCCGCCCCAAGAGTCGCGAGCACGGCTAACCCCAGATTGGATACGATCCCAGCCAAAGAGACTCGGATGTCTCCCCATACGGGGCTCCTATATTTCGACGGATTGACGGGAACTGGTTTTGCCCAACCAAATATGAAAGGAATGGGCGCAAGGTAGAGGATAAGCGGAACAATGAACGAGCCGAACAGATCTAGGTGAGAGATCGGATTCAGCGTGATCCTGCCAAGCTGTTCCGCTGTGTCGTCTCCTTCACGGCGGGCCTGCCATGCATGTGCGACCTCATGCACGACGACTGAGAAAATGAGTACTGCAACAATAAGGATTGCTTGCATGTCGTGAGTAACCTAACTGCTCGCTGCCCGTTGATCCTGTCCCGAGTCGTTCCTAGCTTTGCTCGCTAGGAAATGAAAGGCGTATTCCGCCTCGAGGAACAGATGCCGAATATCAAAAGTGCAAAAAAGCGGATGGAGTTGAGTGGCAAGGCTCGACTGAGGAATCGGTCGGAGCGTGCCAAAATACGCACAGCTGTAAAAGGAGTCCATGCGACGACTTCCGCCAAAGATGCCCAGGAACAGCTCCGTAGCGTAGTTAAGCTCTTGGATCGAGCTGCGACCAAGCGGCTGATCCATCCGAACCGTGTTGCGCGATTGAAGAGTCAGCTTGAAAAACATGCGAGGTCACTCACTTCTTGAAGTGATCTCGACAGAAGCACGGTAGGCGGTGCAGATGAAGGAACCTCCCTGGCTTCTCTGATTTCTTTATTTCAAGCTGATCCCAAGGTATAGTAGGCTTCTCACCTCTCATCGTGTCCAGACGGTGCGACCGCCCACAATCGTCCTGTGGGGAGCTCCCTTAAGTTCTCGCCCGGTAAAGGGAGTATTTCGGCTCTTCGATCGGAAGGCATTTGGGTCCACAGTCCAGCTTAGGTTTGGATCGATCACCGTGACATCTCCTAGTGCACCCTCAGATAGCGTGCCCCCGGAGAGGCCAAACGCCCTGGCTGGCCCACAACTCATGCGATCGATCATAGTCACAATATCGATCACTCCTTCACTTACGATATCTGTCATGATGATCCCTACCGCTGTTTCTAATCCCACCAGACCATTCGGAGCATCTTCAAACGCTGACTCCTTTTCATCGTAATGGTGGGGGGCATGGTCTGTCGCAATAACATCGAGTGAACCGTCCGCCAATCCTGCTCGTACAGCAGCGACATCTTTTGCAGTCCTAAGTGGTGGATTCATTTTCGCTTCAGTCCTATACCCTTCAACTGCTTCCTCTGTGAGGACCAAGTGGTGCGGAGACGCCTCAGCTGTCACCCGTACACCTCGAGCTTTCGCCTGTCGAATCGCGTCCACACCAAACTCTGTAGAAATATGTTGGAGATGTATCTGGCCACCGGTCAACTCAGCTAGCAAAAGATCACGAACGATATGAACCTCTTCCGCTGCATTCGGCTTACCCGCCAGACCCAGACGCGTGGATACGATGCTCTCGTTCATATGGCGTCCCGCTGATAGGCCGAGGTCTTCTGGATGGTCTGCGACAGGAATGCCAAATGCCTGCGCGTATTCAAGCGCAAGCCGCATCAGCCCAGAATTCATAACAGGATTTCCATCGTCAGTGATAGCTACTGCGCCAGCGTCGACCATCTCTCCGATGGGTGCCAGGTTTTCCCCTGCTCTCTGTACCGAGATACATCCTACGGGATAGACCCTGGCAGCTTGAGCCTTCCTGCCTTCGGCCACAATAAACCCGACTGCAGCAGGATCATCGATCGGCGGATCCGTATTCGGCATAGCGCATACCGCGGTGTACCCACCCGCTACAGCCGCTTGAACGCCAGTCGCGATCGTCTCCTTATGTTCCTCTCCTGGTTCCCGTAAATGGACATGCACGTCGATCAGCCCAGGTGACACTATGAGACCAGAACAATCTATGACATCCGCATCTTCTGGGCCGGAAATCTCTTTCCCAATTGATGCGACAATCCCGTCGACTAACAGGAGATCAAGTATTTCATCTAAACCCTGACTTGGATCCACTACCCGTCCGCTCTTAAGGAGGACCTTTGCACTCATGCTCCCGCCTCCTTCTTCGCTGCTTCGGCGCTACCAGGCTGTCCACCGGACAGTAGGTAAAGAACCGCCATGCGCACGGCTACACCGTTGGTGACTTGGTTAAGGATTACTGAGTGCGGCCCGTCTGCAACGTCAGAGTCTATTTCCACCCCCCGGTTCATTGGGCCTGGATGCAGAATCAATAAATCCTGTGGGGCAAACTCTAGTTTCCGAGCTGTGACACCCCAGATCCTGTTGTATTCGCGCAAGCTAGGCACGTAACCCTCTTCCATACGCTCAAGCTGTAGTCGCAAGACGTTAAGCACGTCTCCCCATTCGATGGCTTCTTCAATCCTCTTGAACACCTTGACACCGAGATCACCAATAGCAGAAGGGAGAAGCGTTTTGGGTGCACATACTGCGACTTCTGCACCAAGTTTTAAGAGTCCGTAGATGTTCGAGCGAGCAACACGTGAATGCAGGATATCACCCACTAAACAAACTTTCAGATCCTGCACACGGTCACAGTGGTCGCGAATCGTTAATAGATCTAATAGACCTTGGGTTGGGTGCTCGTGCCGCCCATCTCCAGCATTTATCACGTTCGACGGAATCCTATCTGCAAGGAACTTGGCCGCTCCAGAAGATCCGTGGCGCATCACAACCATATCGATGCGCATCGCCTCTAGGTTCCGTGCAGTATCAACCAACGTCTCTCCTTTGCTAACCGAAGAGCCTGCAGCTGAGATATTGACCGTGTCAGCACTGAGACGCTTCTCTGCAAATTCGAATGAGATTCTGGTCCTAGTTGATGCCTCGAAGAATAGGTTGACGATCGTCTTACCACGAAGGACCGGAACCTTCTTGATCCGTCGTTCTGAGATCTCCTTGAATGGTTCAGCTGTATCAAGAATCATCAGAATCTGTTCCTGAGAAAGAGACTCTAGGCCAACAAGGTCTTTCCCCAGAGCAGGGACTGGTGACGAAGCCATCGCAGCAGTCATATAGCTTCCGAGTTAACCGTTACGATCTCGACCCCGAGAGCGCCATCAATTTCAGGAACGTGGACTTCGACGCTTTGAGTTTCCAGTAACTCGACGCTTTGACCTATGATATCCGGTTGGATCGGGAGTTCCCGACCTCCCCGATCAACTAGAACACACAGGTGAATGAACTTAGGGCGCCCCCAGTCCGTGAGTTCATTTAGAGCGGCGCGTATCGTTCTCCCAGTATGGAGAACGTCGTCAACGAGGACCACCTTCTGTCCGTCTATCCCCCTGGAAGGCAGTTTTGATTCGCCTACTATAGGCCTTGGCCCGACCACCATAAGGTCGTCTCGATACAGGGTTATATCTACAAACCCTGCCTCAAGTGAGACTCCTTCAGTCCGCTCGATCTCTGAGACTAACAATGCCGCAATTTGTGTTCCGCGGCGCTGAATGCCCATCAGGACAAGATCGTCTGTACCGTCGTTAAAATCCACGATCTCGCGGGCCATTCGAGCAACCGCTCCATGGACGTCAGATTCGTCCATCACTCGTGTGCGGTTGTTTTTATCCATTTTGCGCTGTCCGGTGAGGACCAGTCAGGGCCCTCAGTCGATCGTTCGCGGCGAAAAGTTCAACCCTCATAGCCGATCGGTCAACGACCAGCCAGGGTTATGCTGTACATCTTGTCACCAGGTTATAGAATTCCCCATGATTGATTTCCCATCTTTCTCAAACGCATAATTGAGAGATAGTTAAGCATTCAGCTTCTTACCCGAATCACTATCACATGCCCTTTTTGAGACTAATAGCTACCCTGTGGATCCTTTTGCTTCCTACAAATGTGGGTGCACAAGAGCTCTTGGATCCTCCCTTGGTCATCCTGACCGATGTCCCCTTTGAATTAACCCTACAGGGTGCAGATCAAACTTCGACGCAGTATGAAGTGCGAAGCGCAACCGGTTTGATCTTGGCTGAAGGGACGATCTTGCCTCAGGGTGTTTCAGTGGTGACAGGCCTTAAGATAGGATCTACAGAGCAACTTCCCCTTGAAGTACTCATCGGCGACCGCTCGGACGAACTGGAACCGACCCTCATCCCTGGGTGGTTTTCAGTATTGCCTCCTATTCTAGCAATCTTGCTAGCACTGATCTTCCGAGAAGTGATCACTGCCCTTTTTGCAGGAGTGTGGCTCGGTGCTCTGGCGGTCGCGGGATTTAATCCTCTAAAAGCTACAGGTCGACTGATAGACCAATTCGTAGTCCCTGCGCTTACTGACGCTGATCATGTCGCAATCCTCGTCTTCTCACTCCTGCTAGGAGGTATGGTAGGCATCATTGCTCGCAACGGTGGAACCATGGGCATCGTCGAGAGTGTCACACCCTTCGCTCGGACTGCCAAACGAGGAAAAATCGCTACCTGGGTAGCAGGCCTAGCGATCTTTTTTGACGACTATGCGAATACACTGATTGTTGGAAATACAATGCGACCGATCACCGATCGGCTCAGAATATCGCGTGAAAAACTCGCTTACATAGTCGACTCGACAGCAGCCCCCGTTGCAGCACTGGTGCCTATATCAACTTGGGTTGGCTATGAAATCAGCCTCATTTCGGATGGGCTGCGAATCGCAGCTGAACAGAACCCTAATGGGGCAGACGTGATCCTGTCCCAAAACCCCTTTGACCTATTTCTCCAGACCATCCCCTTCCTGTTCTACCCCCTACTGGCGCTGCTCTTCGTACTCATGACGTCGGTAATGAATCGTGATTTTGGTCCGATGGCAGAAGCGGAACTGCGAGCAGCAACCAAAGGTGAGCTTCATAGGCCAGGTGCAACGCTTGCTACTGATACGTCTTCAGAGCTAATGAGTCCGAAGAAAGGCCTAACCTATCGATGGTGGAACGCCGCCGTCCCGGTACTAACCGTGATTGTGGTTGTCTTGGCAGGGCTCTACACAACTGGACGCACAAGCGTCGGTCCGGATGCTTCTCTGAGAGAGGTGTTCGCTGAAGCTGACCCGTTTTCTACCCTGTTGTGGGGATCACTGGCCGGGTGTCTGGTTGCTATTCTGATCTCAATTGGACAGAGGATGCTAACCGTGCAGGAATGTATTGATGCATGGCTCGGAGGCATGAAGGCAATGATGATCGCAATGATCATATTGACTCTGGCTTGGTCGCTCGGATCGGTAACAGAAGCAATAGGCACCGCGCAGTACTTATCCCTGCTACTATCAGACCGTGTCAGCCTGCAGTTGATCCCATTGATTGTCTTCGTTACTTGTGCAGCAATGGCTTTTGCTACAGGAACTTCGTGGGGGACAATGGCAATCATGCTCCCGGTTGTAATTCCCCTCACTGTCTCCTTGGGTGGGGCTGCCACATACCCCGGTGGCGACCAAATGGAAATCCTTTTAGGAGCAACGGCGTCCGTCCTAGCTGGTGCAATTTTTGGAGACCATTGCTCACCCATATCAGACACTACTGTACTCTCATCCACAGCATCCGCCTGCGATCATATGGACCACGTTCGAACCCAGATGCCATATGCGATCCTCGTAGGACTCATCGGGATGGTCCTAGGGAATGTTGGTACCGCATATGGGTTGCCTCCATGGGGAGCATTACTTGGGGGTGTGTTCCTGCTATTCCTGTTCCTTCAATTCCGTGGCAGAGCAGTCTCGAGCGCGGATTAGGCACCTGAGCCAAAACTCGGTTTAAGAAATCATCGCAAACGTTTGAAGAACGCCCTGAGTAACTCTGCGGATTCCTCGGCACGCACCCCAGAGGTGAGTTCACACCGGTGATTCAATCTTGGTTCCTGAAGGAGGTTTTCAAGGGAGCCGGCCATTCCTGCCTTCGGATCCGCCGCAGCGTAGACCACCCGAGGAATCCTAGACAGAACGATGGCCCCAGCACACATAGCGCACGGTTCTAGAGTCACATAGAGCGTGGTGTCTAGGAGTCTCCAGTCTCCCTGTACCATCGAAGCCGAACGAATTGTCAGAAGTTCTGCGTGCGAGGTGGCATCAGCATCGGCCACAGTTCGGTTATGAGCCTCAGCCAGTACCTCTGTTCCACGAACTAATACTGCTCCCACAGGAACTTCTTCGGTGGATGCGGCTATCTCGGCTAACTCAAGGGCACGCCCCATCCAAATCTGGTCGTCATCAGAGCGTTCTAGAGTGGAATGGCTAAGCAGGGGCAATCGCGAATCACTAGTGTTGTGTCAAATTGACCTTGGACCTGTTGTCCATTCTTCTGTATAGGCCGATAACGCGTCCCAGCAAGTCTAGTGTTATTGGCTCTATGGGTCTCTCATTCTTCCCTGGCTGGAGTGACTCAAGCCTAGCCCCTGCTCTCGCTTCGGTAAAACGGTAGTACGAAATTCCCTCACCAAGATCAGCAGCGATTATCGCTCCAGTCTCTAATTGCTCCATACTAGTCGGTGAGATGAGGATGTGATCCCCTTCTTCAACACCGAGTAAAGCAAGGTCATTAACCGCAGCGAAAACTATGAAAGATCCCTCGAGTCCACCCATCCTGCGGTCGACCGAAAGGTGAACTTCTGCATCCTCGATCCGGAATTCAGAAACAGTTTCCGGGACTCGATCAAAACAGGGGACAGAGACAGTCTGAGTATTGAGATCAATTCCAAGTATTTTCACCCCTCTTGAACGGGACGGGTCTCGTTCAAGAAAGCCCTTGTCAGCAAGGACCTGAAGGTGCTCCGACACAGTCTTTGTACTCTTAATCCCGAAATGTCTCCCGATTTCGCGGATCGAAGGTTGATACGTATTAGACCGTAGGTACTGGACCATGAAGTCCAGGATTTCTCTCTCGAGTTCAGGGAGTGTCTCTACCCGTGCTTCTGGGGCATCGATTTGCGGCTGAGAAATTGTGTCTGAGCGGGCCAATATGGAATCTCTGAAGAGCAGTGAATTAGCCCGAATCCTGGCTTGAGCGCTATCCTAATGTGCGCCTCGGAAGAGTGTCAAGAAAGACCCTAGCAAAAGGTTTGCGCAGGCCTGATCACGATCCATACTCTCTCAACAACATTCTCGCTAAGAATACGAGAGGATACACCCCGTCGAGTTTCGGATAAGGGTGCAATACACCGGAGGGGTCACCCGTCGAGTTTCCTTAAGAGCAGATCCCGAGCCACTTTCGGATCGGCTGCCCCGTTCGTGCTCTTCATTACTTCCCCAACAAACATACTGATTAGTCCTGATTTCCCTGCTTGGTATTCAATGATCTTCTCCGGCCATGCTGCAAGAATCTCTTCAATGACACTCTCAAGCGCACTGAGGTCAGAGACTTTCTCTAGTCCCATTTCCACTATGAGTTGGTCCGGATCACCACCCTCGTCAATCATACGTGCGAGGACGTCCTTACCAGCCCTGCGCGAGAGTCGATCCGCAGCAACAAGAGCAACAAGCTGACCTAAGCCTTCGCCATCAAACGTGAGATCTTTCAACCTGCGTGCTCCCAGCAGGCCTCGTACGTCTGTCGTTAGCCAGCCCGCCACCTCAGCAGGCTCATCATATACGGTAAGGGCTTTTTCAAAAAAATCTGAGACCTCGAGAGACGTCGTCAGTAGATCCGCCTGCTCGAAAGTCAGTCCCAGGTCATCACCGTAGCGTTCGAAGCGAGCCATGAGTCGAGGATCAGCTGCACGGGCCGCCTCACGTGATTCATTTACCGTAGGATTTTCAGGCCTCCTTGGCTTATTCACGACCTTCCCAGGGCCACTCTTGCCTCTCGGAACTTTCACATCTGATTTGGCAGCACTACGGCTCCAGCTGTCTTTCAAGGATACGATACGATTAAAAACCAACTCTTCCCCTACCCCATCGACTGGATCTTTCCAGAAATAGCCGGTTCGTTCAAACTGGTAGCGTGTATCAGGTGAGTCATCACTGATAGATGGCTCGACTTTAGCCCCCTTTAGGATCCTCAAAGAGTCAGGGTTTATGCGTGAGACAATCTCCTCGTCCTCATCTGCATCACTCTCTGGCATCTCTAAGAAGAGATGGTCATACAGCCGAATCTCCGCAGTCAGAGCATGGGCTGCAGATACCCACTGGATCGTGCCCTTAACTTTTCGCCCGGTAGCTCCCTTCCCACCACGGCTTTCGGAATCATGAGTACAGTGTAATTCCACTAACTGGCCAGCTTTATCACGAACCACTTTCTCACACCGTATCACGTACGCATGCCGGAGCCTGACCTCCCCACCAGGTACAAGTCGCCTAAAACCAGGTGGCGGATCTTCTTCAAAATCCGTCCGTTCGATAAAAAACTCATTTGAGAACGGCACCGTCCGAGTTCCCTCCCGTGGCACATCATGCGGGAAATAAGGAGCCTCAAATTCTTCAGTCTGACCATCTGGGTAATCAGTCAGTACAATCTTGATCGGGTCTAGTACCGCCATCACCCGCGGGGCAACCTGATTGAGCACCTCTCGGATCGCATACTCAAGCTTGCCAATGTCTATCACTGATTGTGCCTTAGCGACCCCGATCATTTCACAAAACATCCTAAGCGCTTCCGGGGGCACACCTCTACGACGAATCCCCCTGACAGTGGATAGCCTTGGATCATCCCAGCCACTTACAACGTTTGCTTCAACAAGCGGAATAATTCTCCGTTTCGATAACACAGCATGTTCGAGATCTAGGCGAGCAAACTCATACTGATGAGTCCGAGGTTCCTCAAATCCGACACTGTCTAGAACCCAATCGTACAACTCTCGATTGTTTTCAAATTCGAGTGTACATATCGAATGAGTCACGTCCTCAAAGGCATCCTCAAGACAGTGGGCGTAGTCATACATGGGGTAGATGCACCATTCATCCCCTTGCCGGTAATGGCTTGCATGCCGGATCCGGTACAGCACCGGATCTCGCATCAGCATATTCGCAGACTCTAGATCAATCTTAGCACGTAGCACGTGTGTTCCACCCTCGAACTCACCTTCTCGCATACGGCGAAAGAGGCCTAAATTTTCATCCACTGTGCGATCACGATACCGACCCGGTGTGCCCACTTTCGTTACTGTGCCACGCCCTTCACGTATTTCTTCTTCGCTCTCTGAGTCAACGTAGGCCAAGCCCTTCTCAATCAGGATTACCGCACAATCATACATCCGTTCGAAGTAGTCTGACGCAAAATAGAGGTGCTCACCCCAGTCGAAGCCAAGCCAGCGGATGTCCTCCTGAAATCCAACGACAAACGCTTCATTCTCGCCCTTAGGGTTCGTATCGTCGTAGCGAAGATGACATACACCTCCAAATTCCTTCGCGACCCCAAAGTTGAGGCACACTGACTTCGCATGACCAATGTGCATGAACCCGTTTGGTTCCGGGGGAAAGCGCGTGACAACTCGACCACCGTAGCGTCCGCTCTCGGTGTCCTCTGCCACAATTTGGCGGATAAAATCCGCACCAGGCTTAGGGTTGGCCACTCCTCTACTCATTTCTCTGGTAACATAGCACAAGCTCGTCAGAGTCACTCGCGCACTCTACGTGTGCACAAAAAAACGGGGGCCCGCCGGCCCCCGTCTATGTCTATAAGACCACTTTTTCTATCAGGAAGTCCCGCCGCCGCCGCCTCTGCCCCCTCTGGGTTTAGCGGTGCGGCCAGTCGATGATCCCCCACTAGCCGATCCTGTGCCGGTATCTCCTGAAGAACCTCCTACCGATTGTGTCGGCCCTGTACGTGAGCCCTGATCACCAGCCCGATATCCCCGGCCATTATACACACGGCCGCCAGATTCAGGATTGGATTCTCTCCGGTTCACGGTCACCATGGTCGGCATATAGTAACGACCCGAAGAGTAACCCGAGTAGTATCCTTGGTAGCCGTAACCATAGAGAGACCCATAGGAATATCGGCTGTATGGGCTATAGCCGTAGTACGAATACGGACCATACCCGTAGTTATAGAAAGGGCTCCTAGAGTAGATGCCATAACCATAAATAGGACGCACCGATCGCCCATCGAAAGACCTCCGGTCGCCGCCCATCGAAGCACCGGCTTCACCAGCGATTGCAAACGTTTTCGGATAGGATACCGCAACCACGACGTCAATGATGCTCTCGGCAATCCCTGCATCAGCGAGTTTCACGAGGGCATCTGCATCAATCGCAAAACGCTCGCCACGCTCAGCTACCCAAGCCTCCACAGCTTTAGTGTCCACTCGCTCAGCTGCTTCCACAACATCTTCAAGCCAGATATTCCGAGCTGCATACATCCGAGCTGCCTGGAGGGCCATCCCCATATCCTGTGTGAAATAGCTGCTGTCTTCGACACCCTCTTGCAGCATGCGTTCAGGACCTACCAGACGGTAACTCTGCACCCAGGCCACCTGTTCTCCACCTACGTCCATCGAGCGCACGTCAATCCACTTGGTCGGCGCCACTAAAGACATGATCCCGGTGGCAGTGCGAGCGATCTCCTCCCCACATATGAACTCGGATCTCGTGAACACCCTGCGCCCATCTCGAGAGAACCCGGCGGAATCCCAACCCTCGCAACCCTCTATGCTTCTCGGGCGGTTAGTTCCATCCGCTACCAATAAGTCACTCGTAACGACTTCACCGCCTGATACTGTGTAAAGTTCTACACCATCATCTGTCGGTTCGACGCATAGAACCCCGTCGGTGGCACCTTGGCCGGTTGGTTCCCAACACCCTACAAAGGCCAACCAACGTCCATCCATTTCCTGTGCCGAAGCCGGAGTGCTCGTAGCCAAAACCATTAAGGAAGCGACTGCGAGGAGTGGGAATGTCCGGAAAGAGAAGTGGGATAATGTCATTACTCTAATCCTTTCCCGATCAGAATCGGGCCCCAATGCTCACGGTGAACTGTATGCCAGCGAGATCCATCTCATCGAAATCTACAAAATCACGACCAAGTTCGCCTCTTCCCCAGCGATAGCGTCCTTCTGTCGTGAGAAACAGACTCTTATTTAGTGAAATATCCATCCCCGCGAAAGCATGAGCCTGTATCGCCGTGCCCTTGCCCATGAAACGATCGTAGAAGATGTCGAGGGTTTCAAAGTCCACGAAATCACCCACTTGCTCAAAATTATACCAGATGACGCCACCGCCAGCACCTATAAATGGCACTAACCGCTTCGGAATCCAAGCAAACCGTCCAATCTGTCGTCCTCGATCACTCAAGTAATATCTGGCGCTGACCGTGACCGGAGTCGTGGAAAAAATCGTTTCCTGTTCAATGGGCAGATCATCCCCGTCTACCCAGTCGCGGAATTCAGAAGGGAGAGAACTCTCTGCATGACCGACTCCAAATACTAAATCGAGACGATCTGTAAGTTGGATAGCAGCTTCGCCGCCGAGATAGCTTCTGTGAAAATCACTCTTCTCGAGCGTCAGTTGTTCTTGGGCAAAGTCGAAGATCTCACTCTTCGCATTTGGGATCGAGTACCCCAAACTGAACGCGAACGAGAATTTTGGTGTTTGAAATAGGAACCCCTCGCCGCCCCGCCCGGATTGTGCAAAAGAAATATCGGGCACAGTAAGCGCTACGCTGAGTGCGATAAGGCCACAACAAAGCTTATGTAACTCACGCCTTTTCATTATCTCAGCCCTCCAATCTCATATCACCTGCAAGGACAACTACATCTTAGAGCAAAGGCTATGCCACAAACCTCAGCTCTGAAGAACGCCTAGTTTATGCCGATTTCTATATCAGTTAATCCAGTAACACTACATTCGCTGGACATGAGCGTCACCCCTAGGGGACAGGTCCTACTGTTCCACTAGACACCTGTCCCGTAGGTCTCCTTGACGTAATCAAACAGGATTTCCTTGAACTCTTCCACGAGCCCTTCACCCTTAAGGGTTATGGAGTGCTCACCATCTATATATACCGGTGCCTTCGGCTCTTCAAACGTGCCCGGTAGTGATATCCCGATGTTCGCATGCTTAGACTCACCTGGACCATTCACCACACAACCCATTACTGCGACGTCCATTTCTTCTACGCCTGGATAGGAGATACGCCACTGGGGTATCATTTTCTGGATATACCCTGTGATCTCCTCAGCCATTTCCTGAAAAAACGTACTCGTGGTACGCCCACAGCCTGGGCAGGATATCACTTGAGGTTCGAAATGCCGAATTCCGAGGGACTGGAGAACTTGCTGTGCCACTCGTACTTCCTCAGCGCGGTCTCCGCCTGGTTTCGGGGTTAGCGAAACACGAATTGTATCCCCAATCCCGTCTAGGAGGAGTGGGGATAGCCCAGCGGTAGTAGCGACAATTCCCTTAACTCCCAACCCGGCCTCAGTTAGCCCCAAGTGGAGTGGATAGTCACATCGAGCTGCCAGCATACGGTATACGGAGACTAAATCCCTTACCGACGAAACCTTCGTCGAGATAACAATCTGGTCATGCCTTAAGCCATTTTGCTCAGCTAAGTCTGCTGAACGAAGCCCGCTTTGTACCATCGCCTCAAGAACAACCTCACGACCATTTTTTGGCGTCTGTCTCCCAGCGTTCTCATCCATCAATTCTGTGAGGAGTCTTTGGTCGAGTGAGCCCCAGTTCACACCGATACGAACAGGTTTGTCATGTTCAACTGCAACCTCGATGATCTGAGTGAAATTCTTATCGCGATGCTTGGTGCCAACGTTACCCGGATTGATCCGCAACTTAGAGAGAGCATTCGCAGTTTCTGGGAATTTCTTGAGCAAGAGATGCCCGTTGTAATGGAAGTCGCCAACAATTGGTATTGGGTACCCAGACTCACGAAGCTGACTCACAATCTCTGGAACCGCACGCGCCGCGCTATCATTATTGACCGTAACTCGGACGAGTTCACTGCCTGCGTCAACTAACTGGCGTATCTGTGTGATCGTCCCGTTAACGTCCGCGGTATCGGTATTGGTCATGGATTGCACTACCACTGGTGCCGTACCGCCAATCACAACGCCATCGATATTGACGGCCGCGGTCTTCCTGCGCTCAACCGGTATCACGAGAGCCTCAAGAAGTCATCCATTCGTAGGTATTGTCCACCTGAAAAGTGGCTCACATGGAATCTATCCGGGACAAACCATTCGACCAAGTTCAATTAAAAGATCTCGAAATCTGCTGACGGTCACAATTATAGAAAAACCCATCGTTCAATCTAGACAAACTTGTGAGGTGCCAAGGCCTTTGACCGGATACCTCCCAGGCCTCATTATCAAATTCAATCTTTGCCCTAGGCCCCAAGGAGGGTGCGTTGAAGCAAATGAAACTAGCGTGCGTTTGGGGGTTCTTGATCCTTTCTCCTTTTGTTATTGCCTGCGAAGGCGAGGCTGTGCTAGCTCCTGGTGAACTCGACACAAGGGAACGCTCGGAGGAGAATCAAGATCTAGGAAACGAAGTCATCGCCTCGTCCATCACATGGTCTTTAACCTCTGTAGAGGAAGGAAGTCATACCCGAGGTAAGTATGATATTTCATTCAGGAATCACTCTACCGAACAAGGGGCGTCATTCGAATTTTTCCTGTTCTTCTATGATGCCGAGACAGGAGGAAACGAGGTGGCACATACAGAGACCGCTCAATTTTTTAGCTTGGCTCGAATAGAACAGCGGTTTCTGTATGGGAATTTCACACTCAACAGTGTGAAGACGGTCGAAGCTGCAAATCGAATCAAACGTATGGAGATCAGGCGGGTTCCATAGGTTAACAAACTGGTTCTATCTAACCCTATGGATTCATCCTGGCCTTCTGGGTCAGAGTTCTTGGGTCAGCCAACGCAATCGTAGTAAGGATCTCAGTATTGCTGGCATAGCACGAACAGTGGCAAGATCGGTGTAGTTCCCTTTAGCTCAGCGGATCATGATCCTATGAAAATGAAGACTCGATTCTTGACGGGTATCTTGATGCTCACAGCCTGCCAACCACGAACGGCTGACCCTGATTTCGGTCTGTCTACCCTCCCAGGCTCAGATTTCGATGGAGCAGCATTTGAGTTCGAGCTTGTAGTGGAGGGGATCTATCAAGCTCGAGGGACTGGAAACGTGGCTGTAGGCTCAAACGCCGCGGTCATTATTAACGAGGAAGATGTGTTACTCGTTGACTCGCATATCTCGCCTGTCGCTGCCGCTGCACTCATCGAAGAGCTCGGGTCGATCACTGATAAGCCCGTCAGATACGTGGTCAACACGCACTTCCACTTTGACCACGCTCATGGAAACCAAATCTATCCTGGTGACATTGAGATCATAGGTCACGAGTTCACACGAGAGATGCTGACGAATGAAGGCTCAATAGGTCGGACGTATACCTACTTCCGAGAAATCATGGCCGGTCAACCAGGATTCTTGAACGGCCAAGAGGGATTGAGCCCAACACCTCCGAATACAACACTCTCTGAACGGATGACATTATTTCGGGGAGATAGGGAAATCCGACTGCTCTTCTTCGGACGAGGTCATACCGGTGGCGACATCGTCGTGCATCTTCCAGAAGAACGCGTTCTGATTACGGGTGATCTTTTATTGCCTGGAATCCCCTATATGGGAGACGGCTTTCCATCGGATTGGGTGGAGACACTTGAGGAACTGAAGACGCTGGACTTCGGTATCGTCGTGCCAGGACATGGATCTCCGTTTTCGGACCTAGCTAAGATTGGCCATCTTCAAGCCTATCTCACAGACCTCTGGAATCGTACCAGTGATGCGTATTCCGGGGGACTAACAGCCGAACAAGCAGCAGAGCAGATTGACCTAACCGATCACTCATCGGATTATCCATCTCTGCGTGGCCCAGGTGCGCCATTGCCAGCGATCCGACGAATGTACGAGTTACTCGCAAATCCAGAATCGAATCAGTAGCATGACCATGGGACGCTTTGTACTACGTGATGGTTAAGGATCTGACTCTTAAGGGGCATGACTCCTAATGATTGCCAGAAGCTCCCATGGATCCGTATCCTCTGATATGACCTAACCCTATAGTAGATACTGTCCGTCACGTGAGCCGAAGAGGGAGACATGCTGAAGTCACTTCTAAAGAGCAGGGGCGCCGCCTCAGTGGTCATACTATCCGCACTCTTCCTTAGCCTAGGCTTTCAAGTAGCGGCCCAGAATGGAGATGACGTGAGATTCCCCTACGAGACCTTGCGTTCACCCGTAGCAGGCCTGCGTGGGGTTGTCGCCACCAGCCAGCCTCTCGCCGCTAATGCAGGGCTCGATATCCTAAAGAGAGGGGGAAATGCTATCGATGCTGCAGTGGCGACCGCTGCTGTCTTAACACTAGTTGAGCCTCACAGTACAAGCCTGGGCGGTGACGCCTTCATCATGGTCTACCTGGCAGAAGAGAAGAAATTGGTTGGTCTAAACGCGAGCGGACGTGCACCCTACGCTATGACGCTGGATGCGTTGAACGGGAAGCTGGAAAAGCATGATATGAACCGGATCGGGGGTATATACTCCGTGACGGTGCCCGGTGCGGTCGACGGCTGGTTCGAAGTTTTGGAAAAGTACGGGACAATGACCATGGCTGAAGTACTAGAGCCTGCAATTCATTACGCAGAACATGGCTTTCCAGTCTCTCCGATTATCGCCGATGCGTGGAGATCTCTTGAAAACAACCAAGAGCCATCCACGAGAGAGACGTGGCTAATCGATGGCAAGAGAGCGCCCAGAGCTGGCGAAGTATTCCGGAACCCTGACCTAGCTGAAACCTACAGGCTACTAGGTAAGGAAGGCAGGGACGCGTTCTACAAGGGCTCGATCGCTAAAAAGATTGTTGCCTATTCAGACGCACATGATGGCTTTTTCACCATGAAAGACTTTGAAGATCACACCTCTACATGGGTTGAGCCCATCTATGCAGACTACAAGAACTACAGGCTCTACGAACTACCACCCAATGGACAGGGCATTGCTGCTCTCGAAATGCTCAAGATCTTGGCAAATGTAGACTTGGGCTCAATGGGCCATAACTCCGCTGAATATCTGCACCATGTCATCGAAGCAAAGAAGTTGGCCTATGCTGATATCGATAAATGGAACTCTGATCCGGAGTTCAACGATCTCCCGATCAAAGAAATAATTTCGACTGAGTACGGTCGGCAGCAATTCGAACGGATCAACCCAACCAGAGCTATGGAACGACCAGAGTCGGGGATCAATGGAAACGGTGACACTGTCCTACTAGAGGTTATGGACAAGGATCACAACGCCGCCTCCTTCATCTACAGTCTCTATTCAGGATTCGGTTCCGGGCTAGTGCCTCCCGGTACTGGTTTCACACTGCAAAATAGAGGAGCCCTGTTCTCGCGTGAGCCAGGCCACATGAACGTTGTTGAACCTCATAAACGCCCATTCCATACCATCATTCCGGCGATGGCATTCAAGGATGGGGAGTTCTTCATGACCTTCGGGGCCATGGGGGGTGCGGTACAGCCTCAGCAACATGCTCAGATCTTTCTCAA